>JBNQGE010000009.1:0-10032 GCA_050436805.1 Candidatus Saccharimonadota bacterium | reverse complement strand
TCTTATGTTCGTAATTTCTAACACTTTTGCATATTACGCAAAAGAGTGGTTAAATTAATTTTGGAGTAGCTGCTCCCTTCCCCAGACTCCGGAAGGTTTTTTCGTGTCTAGAGCCAAGAGCCAGCGTAACTTCTGGCTATGCCTCGCCCTCGAACATTTGTGGGGGATGTATTTCGGCGTTGGCGTCGCGGTTGTGTTCTATGCCTATTTTGGCATAGACCCGACGCAGATCATGGTCCTTCAGGTAATCATGGGGGCCGCCACGATCATATTCGACATTCCGTGCGGCTGGCTTGCCGACCGCTTTGGCGCACGTCGTGTGCTGCTGGTTGGTATCGGCTTGCAGATCATCCAATCAACCTTGTTTGGATTTTTCTGTACACACTTCTGGCAATTCGCAATCATGCTGGCCGTTACCGGCGTCGCCTGGAGTTTCACATCGGGAACCACCAAAGCCATCGTGATTGCTACCGTGCCAGCACGTATCAACGATTACCCAGCACGATCGATCCAGGCCCGCTCACTGGGCCAGCTGGCAGGCATCGTCGTCGGCAGCATTTTGGTCGTGTTGTATAACGCCAAGATACCATTTACGGTGCAGCCGCTGCCGTTCATAGGGGCGTTCGTGGTTGCGATACGTATCGTTGACAGCGACGCCATCAAGCAACGCCTCACACATCCTCAACTTCGTTCTATTGGGGAGATTAGCAGGAAAATGTTCATCGATCGGCCCCATGTTCGCTGGATCGTACTTCTGTCGGCAATTGCCAATGCTTCTGTTTTGGCGATGGTCTGGCTTGTACAACCAGCACTGCAAGCAGCCGGTATGTCGATTGCACTGTTCGGCTATCTATTTGCCGTTCGGGTCGTGGGCACTGCCGTCATGGCTCACTTCAAGGATCGATTCGTTAAGCGCTTCGGTGATCTAGGCGCCCAAGTAGCGCTTATTACACTCATCGTAGCCTGTGCGGTTTTCGCGGGCAGTTTTGTTGGCTGGATCGGCTCAATCGTGGTGCTTATCTGTGCCGCGATTGTTGGAGCATTCGCTGAAGCGTTGATGATCATCGCCATCAACAAGCACATGCCCGAAGTCAAAACTCACAGCACGACCGTGTACTCCATTAGTAGTGCCACGCAGTCCGCGTTGTTTGCAGTATCGCCGCTCATGGGACTAATCAACGATCAAGTCTCTACCGGTGCCGCCTACTTCTTTGTGGCGAGCGTAACAGCCACGTTTGGAGGCATCAGCCTGTACAAATACAGGCGAACACTGCCGCACACTCCGCGCGAACAGATCAATCTGGTGGCCTAACCAAGGGGGAAGAGGGGCGAAGTGGTGGCATATGTGCCGTCTATAATCACTTCGCCCCTACAGATCTCAAAAATTATTATGTTGTCCGCATGCTATCATGGGGATGACCAGGAACCTTCACCATGTACCAAATCAAGGAGAGATCATGATTCGACGCACTCGTGCAAGCCTCGTTCACCAAACCATTACTACCGTGAACGGCGGGCCGCATGTAGGAACAGATCACTTCAGCCGTACCAACAGGGTTTGTGCGCCGGTTACGCTCGATGAGGAACGCCGGGCTCGGCTGACCTGCGAGCTGGAAAGCTGCAAATGCACCTATGACCTACGCGTACTGGCCGCCAAGGAGCGTGGGCTGATAGCCCTCCGGCGCTTTCTGGTAATAACGGCCATACTGGCCGTGGACTCGTTCATCGCGCAGTCAGGCCAATGGGTGTACAACGCCGGCGAGAACTCGCAGGTACTCAGGGTCTTGGGTGACGTGATGACGGGCGGCGGCGTGGTGCTCAATATGCTGCTCGTTCTCTGGTTGCTCATGAGTTTCTGGTTCTGGCCACCGCGCTACGAGCTGGAGTTCGTTGCAGCATCTACGGATGCCCAGCCCGATGCGCTCGCACCACGTCCAGACGTTCGGCCAGCGCACAAGGTCAAGCTGCTCGCGTAGCCGCCAGTGTGGCCCACTGATTGTCGATTACGACATCTTTGTGGGCCACAAAAACTAGCATAGACTAAGAACAACATGAAAGTATTTATCGAAAATAAAGCCAACGAAGCAATAAAGAATTTCTTCGACGAAGTAGCACTCACATACATCGAATCAAAACCAGTGTCAGCCCCCTATCCCTACCCGTATGGCTTTGTCGTAAATACGCTATCCGGGGACGGTGATTGTCTCGACTGTTTTGTGCTAACAGACAGGTTGCTCCAGACAGGAGATACCATCGAAGCCGAGCCCTTAGCGCTCATGGAGATGAAGGAAGATGGCGAGATCGATCATAAAGTCATTGCGCGATTGCAAGGCGAAAATCGCGTCCTTGATGACGATGCAAAAGAAAAGATCGTAAATTTTATACACGAAGTATTCGCTCATATTGCAGACAAAAAAATGGAGGTTGGCCAGTTCTTGCCCAAAGAAAAAGCTACTGAATGCATAGCAGAGACCACGAAAGCCGCATTAAATCGTGTGACCGCAGGGTAGTTCTAATCTGGAAAGGGTGGAAATTTTGATTACCGCGCAAAATATTATATAGTAATCATCGAGTGGAGCACAACCGTGCTTTTCGTTTGCAGTGTGTGCAAACGCGCTCCCATTTAGTTCCAGGAGGACTCATGCGCTCTGTGCGCATTTTGCTCGCCTCGTTCGCAGTCGGCTCGCTTGTTGCAGTTGCAGCTTGCGGTGGTTCGACGTCCAGCCCGCGGGCCACTTCGGCCTGCCAGGTCATCTCGGTCGCGCAGTTCCGGAGCATCATCGGTGACCCGAAGCTCCAGGCAGTCGCCAGCAAGAACGACGGTCCCCAGGCGGATATCCCGAACGGCAGCATGTGCTGGCTCAACGACACTGGCAGCCTCGACGAGGGCTACTACATCATGCTCTCGCCCGGCGCAGCGCCTAAGGACGGTTGGTCAGCCACGTTCTGGTCTGTTTCCACTGGGGCCAACCAGTACGTAAACGCCCGTTTCGAGAGCATCGACCCGACCAACAGTCGTGGTGATCTGCCCAAGAACACAACCATCAAGGCCGCCTTCACGACCTGGAAGCCGACCGCGGACAACCGAAGCGCTGAGGTTCTGTCGATGACAGCCCTGACCGCCGACGGTCACACCGTGCAGCTCGGCTTCCCGGGAGTTCCCGCAGACACCTCGAAGTACTACCAGCTGCTTGCTGCGGCGGGCGACAATCTGAACTAAGTGGCCAGAGCGTAGGTCGGGGCAAGATGCGAGTACAAACTCGAACTTCTTCGCCCCGACCTACGCACGCCCACCCACATGCTTGATACCAGTTTCTTAGTAAACAAAAACACCCTGTACACGTAGGGTGTTTTTTAACGTTCTGGTAATAGCCCGGCCTCGCATGTGATTCCCTGGTAGGGAGCGAGGCCGGACATGTCGGCGTGGTGGTTGGATGGGTTCTTAGATGGTGGGTGTTTGGATTTTGTCGATCCTCGTCATTTTGACCAGGATAGCACCCAGGAATCCGGCGGCAATTTCGCAGTCCTGTACTGCCGTGGCACCAGTTTGTTCGTCAGCCGGGGTCCAGGCGTCGAACGGGTTGCTCAGCACAAAGAAGAAGGTGCCTTCTTCGTCCTGCTTGACGGGGTTCTCTGGTGAACCCAGGGGGCCGCTGCGATACATCCTCTCTGACAGCGGTGGATGTCCTTCGACGGCTCGGAGCTCGACGCCCCAGTTGACGATCACACCCTTGTGGCCGTTGTGGTAGATCGGCTTGACGACGGCGGACGCCAGCGTTGTGTAGTGCGCATACGACGCCTTGCGAAGTCTGGTGATGAGCTCCTCTGTGAGCGCATCTTCGAGGGTACTGAGCGTGTCGATCGGCACCAGGTTAGCCGTGATCTGCACCAGATCGGGCAGCGGCTCTTCGCGCTTGAAGCGCCCGTTGGGCACGACGTCGCGCATCTCGATGCCGTAGTGCTCGAAGAACTTCCTCAGGGATTCCCCGGCAAGGTGCTCGAGTTCGCGGTCATCCTGCTCGGCTACGCCCCTTGCGATCGCCACCAACTCACCGAGGGCGAAGTCGACGGTGACCGTCAAGAGCTCAATGTCCTGGTGACCGAACAACTCGTACTCCCAGTCTTCCGTTTTTTCCATCTTTGTTCCTCACTCCTGTGGCGGGTCCAACTCTCTCACGAGACCGCTCTATAATACCACCCGCTGCAAAATAAAGAAAAAGGGCTGCCTGTTTTTAAGCTGCGAGTGATTTTCGTTTGTATGCTCGGATAGAAAGAACGTACATCAGCACGAGAATGCCAGCACTCCAGGCAAATGCCAGCCCCGCCTTATTGCCAGGGGTACCGTTAGTTAACAGTGAGCGCATGGTTTCGATAATTGGAGTAAACGGCTGGTTATTAGCAAAGCCGCGTAACACCGGTGTCATGGATGAAGTTGGCACAAACGAAGGACTGAGGAAAATCAGGAACATCAGAATATAGCTAAACGAACCAGCACCTTCAGCAGACTTTGCCTGCAAGCCAAAGTAAATTGCCATCCAGGTTGTCGCTAGGGTAAAGAGAGCGATCAATCCAGCAAACAGCAACCACTCCATGAGACCTGCGTTCGTTCGGAATCCAACCGCAAACGCTACAGCCAAAACGAGCACCGATGAAAATAGATTGGACAGCGTTGACGATGCAGCCTGCCCGCCCAAGATGGACGAAGGAGCGACCGGCATTGTGCGAAATCGGTTGATAATACCCTTCTGGATATCGGTGTTCAGGCGGAACGCCGCATAGGCAATGCCGCTAATCACGGTCATAATGATAATTCCTGGTGTTATGAAGTCAACATATTTTACCGATCCAGTTTGCTGACCAAGCGCGCCACCGAGCACATATACAAACATGAGCAACAGTGCGATAGGCGTCAGCACTACGGTAATAATGGTGTCCGAACTGCGAGTAATGTGGCGTAAACTGCGTTTCGCCATTGTCCATGTATCGGTAAGCGCTTGCATGATTATTTGTCCTCCTTTTTGGCACTAGTAAGTTTAAAGAATACGTCATCGAGCGTCGGAATTTGTTGAGAAAAGTCCGTTGGCTCCAGTTTGGCATCACGCAAGCAGATAAACAGCTCGGCAATCTGCGCAGGGCTTCCACCGCTAGTTACGGTGAGACTTACTTCGTCCTTTTCGGGAATATCGTACCTTTTTTCGAGGGTAGCCACAGCAGCCTTAAGCTGCTTCTCGCTTTGGAAGGTGAACTTGATGAGTCCTCCGGGAACGAGCTTTTTCAGCTCGCTAGCGGTGCCACTTGCAACAATTTTCCCCTCATGCAACACCGCGATGGTGTCGGCAAGTTCATCTGCTTCCTCGAGGTATTGGGTCGTCAAAAATATTGTCGTGCCACCTTTGGCAAGCGTGTGAATTGTCTGCCACATATTATTCCGTGCCTCAGGGTCAAGGCCAGTGGTCGGCTCGTCTAAAAAGATAATCGATGGCTTGCCGATAAGACTCATGGCGATATCAAGTCGGCGACGCATACCGCCGGAAAACGTTGCGACGCGGCGATCGGCAGCATCGGTAAGATCAAACTTCTTGAGCAAATCGACGGCCGTCTGCGCTGAGTCACCCACATGTCGCAAATCACTAATAAGTTCCAGGTTTTCACGAGCCGTAAGCATGTCGTCAACAGCTGCAAATTGACCCGTTAGGCTAATACTTTGTCGAACGTTGTCGGGCTGCGTAGCAACATCAAAGCCGCTCACTGTTGCCGTGCCACCATCGGCCTTCATGAGCGTCGTCAGAATATTAATAGTGGTGGTCTTGCCAGCGCCATTGCTGCCGAGCAGTGCAAAAATTGCTCCATGCTCTACCGTGAGGCTAACTCCCTTGAGAACAGGGTTATTTTTGAACCCTTTTGTGAGTCCACTTACTGTAATTGCTGGTTTCATAATCCCTCCTTATTACTTTTGATTTTTTTGTGATACTCGGTCCACTCTTCGTACAGTTGCGGTATTCGTTCTGCCAGAAAATCGCCCAGAGACGCCGCAGCTTCAAGCGGCTGTCGACGCTCGGGCGTTGCCTCCTTAAGAAGCTCCAGGCCTTCCCGTGCTAAGCGCGCAGTTTCTTCGTACTCAGTGGGGTCGAAACCAGTATTTTCCCAGCTAAGCGGACTCAGACTAACCAGATCCGCACGTGTACCAGCTGGCCGCGTACGCGTAATGAGTTTTTGGGCCTCAAGTGTTTTAAGTGCGTTGTTGACCGCGCTGCGGCTGGTTAGCAATGTTTCGGCTATGTCGTTAATTGATTGTTGCATTGGATCGCACACCGACAAATAGCCGATAACCCTGCCCGTTACTGGCGGAAAGCCATACCGCTGCGCAAGACTGCGTCCCATGTGATCTGCGTAAATAAGTATTTTATCTCTGTTCATACTTCCATAGTACACAAAAAACTCAAATAACACAAATTTGTGTTATTTCGTTCCTAGAATCGCTAGTTGTCATCATGGGAAGCTAAAATGTCTCGTCGTTCTTTAGAGCTAGACCTTATACAATGTTGTCCGTAGCTGCATCTCCACTAATAATAAGAAAATGCAGATGTTTCGACTTTTGATAGTCCCCGATGTTTGTCAGAACCCGGCATGCGCCTTCTTGGTTCTTGACCATGCTAGCTACTTCCTTGACCGTTTAGCAGCCAATTTGCCGCTGGCAAATATAGGCCCACTTTCCGTCGATTCTCCTCTCGGGAATGACCAAAGAAAAACGCCCATCTTGCGATGAGCGCCTTTCTTTGGTGACCCTAACGACTGCGCAGGTAGAAAGGTGAATTGGGGTATATTGGACCAAGGTTAAAAGCACTTAGGTAAGATAGTGGTATACAAAGGTTTACGTTAGTGTATATTCGTACTATACTGGTTTTAGGAGGACTCTCTATGTCAATAACTCAAGCTATCAAGTTAGATGATGAAACCAATAACCGGCTGAAAGCACTTGCCCAACAACGCAGCAGATCAGCCCACTGGCTAGTACGCGATGCCTTGCAGCGATATCTAGTCGAGGAAGAACGGTATGAGCGTGAGAAGGCAGAGGACCTGGCCGAGTACGAAGACTACATGTTAACTGGTAAGGCCATAGACAATGAGACAGTTACGTCATGGCTTAGCGAACTTGCAAACAGCAACAAGACGGCATGGCCAAAGCAAAAATAGTTTGGCGTGAACGTGCGCTTGAGGATATCAATCGTCTCTATGACTTCTTATTCAGTAAAGATGAAGGAGCGGCGGCAAAGGCGGCACAAGTTATGCTACGAGGCAGTTCGTTGCTCGAAGAGTCACCACGGCTGGGGCGTCCCATGGCCGACGGCACGGAGAGGCGTGAATTGTTCATCCCGTTTGGATCTGGTTATTATGTGCTGCGCTACTTTCTAACAAATGGTACTGTTGTTATTGTTCGTGTCTGGCATGGACGCGAGGACAGAAAGGAAGGCTAAGCCTATGCGGGCACACTCTCAAAATATGCAACCAATAGGACAGAGAGTCAAATCTCAATTCCACCTACACTCTTTCGCCTAAAGAGAACCGAAACTCCTAACAGAGTAACTTACAAAAATATAAAATCCCCGCAGTAATAACCTGCGGGGATTTTATATCTATATGTGTTTCGTAAATTAGGAAAATTTCAACTTGGTGACCTCTCCGGACCGTACTTGGAAACAATTTTGGGACAGCTTAGAGAAGTTCGACATACGACTCGAAGAACTTGGTATTGGGGACAACGCAAGGACTAGCTCCCATAAATATCGGAATAGCTCTTGATGCCAGCTATAGCTTCGGCGCTTTTGACCGCATTGTTAATGGCCGCTACAACTGCGTCTTGCGCGGCAATGCCAACCATATCAGTAACCGTTGCCGGGTAAGTATCTACCGTGACACGTTCGGAGCTTTTAGAGGAAAGAGCAAATACAACGTCCCCGTCCATATTAGTGTGGATGGGGTGCAGTGCACGAGCATATCCATCATGCGTAAATTCTGCGACTTTCATGAGCTGATTCTTGTCCATTACCACATTGGTAGCGATAACAGTCAAGGTGGTATTGCCGGACATTTGCATAGTCCCAACAAGTGACTGCAAGTCTACATCGAGATCTTCGCCAACCTTACGATAGCCGCCGGACTCGGAGTAAAACTCCTTAGTTACGGGGCTCACTGCGTCGCCTAACGCATTTACAACGGTAAATGCAGCCACAATGATGTCATTAGGGAGATACGAAACACCGACACCGAAGCCACCCTTCATATACGCACCCTTAAACCACTTACCGAGTGTAGCCCCTGTTCCGACCCCCACATTGCCTATCTCAGGTAGTTCGCTCGTAGCATTTTCGACGGCTTTCATGCCATCTGTTTCTGATGGACTAACATTCTTACCGACAGCAAGGTCATAGATAACGGCACCAGTTGCACCAGGGATAATACCTGCGCGTGTCTGGCCGCCGATGCCCTGTTCGGCTAACTTTTTCATCACTCCTACTGCACTTGAAAGCCCAAATGTGCTACCGCCAGTTAAAACTACAGCATGGGCCTCTGACCATGCTGCCTTAGGGTCAAAACACGGAGTATTGAATGTCCCGGTATTGGACCCCCGAATGTCTATGCCAAGATCTGCACCCTGCTCAGTAATAAATGCCGTCAGCCCAGTAAAACTATCTGCATCAGTATAATGACCGATCTTTAGGCCTAGTCGTTTGAGTAAATCAGGAGGAATTGCTTTGTCGTTCATTCCTAAAGTATAAATCGCACGACAACAAATGCAAAGGAGGTGCTATGTTCATTCCACAAAAAAAGACACGAAGTGAATCGTATCTTTTTGTTGTATATCGTACAATGGTGAGCCTAACGACGAAACAGGTCAAAGCCTTCTTCGGTGAGTTGGAATATATTGAACTGCAGCTAAACTCGTTAGACATTCCAGGTGTAGACGCTCTACTTACCGATTTTCCAAACACCCTTCTCCCGAAAGGCCGAGACTGTCTGTCGTCGAGCTGCGTTGAGTAAGGCGTTAGATGATTCGCCGCTCTGTTTTGCATAATCGGCAAGCGTCGTAATCTCCAACCCTTTCAAATACGTAATTCGTTTGTTGAGCGACTCCATGAGCGACAAAGACAAAAGGCGGTCCAGTTGTTCGGTCGACCTGTTGTCTTGGTATGCCTGAAAGGCTGGATAGTAATAATCACGTTTCCCCTTATTGCGAATAATAGCCGACGAATATCCATGAAGCATCAGCTGCAAATTGATTAACACACGACCAATCCTACCGTTGCCGTCGACAAACGGGTGAATACGCTCGAACTCAAGATGGAATCGGGATATACGGTCCAGAAAATATTCGTCATGTGAACTTTCGTAATCAGTCAATAGGTCATCCAGTAGTCGTTCGATATGTTCCGGAGCCGGTGCGATATGAGTGCCAACTCGGACATATTCATGAATAGCACGAAAGCGACCAGCAATACCATCATTGATACCGCCAATTAACATTTTATGCAGGAGTAAGATTGTTTCTTTACTAAGTACTATGTCCTTTTTACTGCGTATATATTCTGTAACACGTGCCAAGTTCTTAGCTTCAAATAATTCACGAACACTCACATTTCGTGCAACTTCCAACTCGAGCAATATACGCTCCGTTTCTTGGAGTGTTAGTGTTGAGTTTTCGATAGCGTTCGAGTTATAGACGAGCTCTGGTACCTCTGCTTCGTCAATCATTACAAGCAGTGATTCTTTGCCGTCCCTAAGTTGCTCAAATTCCTTTTTAAGCTGTCTTATCTTGTCTTTGTTATAGGCGCTGATCATAACTGTAGTATATATAATTAACGCTTAATTGTCAATAATTCGTTAATATTGCATACCTTTACACAATATTAACGAATTATTCTCTTTACCCGCAGAGAATCGAACTCAATTTCACAGAGTTGAGAACCATGTGTAAACAAAAATACGCCAATTATGGCGTATTTTCTAATCTGTTATCAAACTTGGTGACCTCAC
>JBNQGE010000008.1:0-2716 GCA_050436805.1 Candidatus Saccharimonadota bacterium | reverse complement strand
TCAAGATCGCCGAAACCGAAATGCCGGGCCTGATGGCGATCCGCGAAGAATTCGCCGCTGCCCAGCCGCTCAAGGGCGCACGCATCACCGGTTCGATCCACATGACGATCCAGACCGCGGTGCTGATCCAGACCCTGGAAGCATTGGGCGCCAAGGTGCGCTGGGCATCCTGCAACATCTATTCGACCCAGGACCACGCCGCCGCCGCGATTGCCGCAGCCGGCACGCCTGTGTTCGCCTTCAAGGGCGAATCGCTGGACGACTACTGGGATTTCACGCACCGCATTTTCGAATGGCCGGGCGAACAGCAAGCCAACATGATCCTGGATGACGGCGGTGACGCAACACTGCTGCTGCACCTTGGCACCCGTGCAGAAAAAGACATTTCGGTCTTGAACAATCCAGGCTCCGAAGAGGAAATCTGTCTGTTCAACGCGATCAAGAAAAAGCTGGCGACGGCGCCAGACTGGTATTCGACGCGCCTGGCCCAGATCAAGGGTGTGACGGAAGAAACCACTACCGGCGTGCACCGCCTGTACCAGATGCACAAGGAAGGCAAGCTGGCCTTCCCGGCGATTAACGTCAACGACTCGGTCACCAAGAGCAAGTTCGACAACCTGTACGGCTGCCGCGAATCGCTGGTCGACGGCATCAAGCGCGCGACCGACGTCATGATCGCCGGCAAGGTCGCCGTGGTCGCGGTTACGGCGACGTCGGCAAGGGTTCGGCGCAAGCCATGCGCGCGCTGTCGGCGCAAGTCTGGGTGACAGAAGTCGATCCGATCTGCGCCCTGCAGGCAGCGATGGAAGGCTATCGCGTCGTGACCATGGAATACGCGGCCGAGCACGGCGACATCTTCGTCACCTGCACGGGCAACTACCATGTGATCACCCATGACCACATGCAAAAGATGAAGGACCAGGCGATTGTCTGCAACATCGGCCACTTCGACAATGAAATCGAAGTCGCCGCGCTGAAGCAATACACCTGGGAAAACATCAAGCCGCAGGTCGACCACATCATTTTCCCGGACGGCAAGCGCATCATCTTGCTGGCCGAGGGCCGCCTGGTGAACCTGGGTTGCGGTACCGGCCACCCGTCGTATGTGATGAGCTCGTCGTTCGCTAACCAGACCATCGCCCAGATTGAATTGTTCGTCAATACCAAGGCCTATCCGGTCGGCGTATACACCTTGCCAAAACACCTGGATGAAAAAGTCGCGCGCCTGCAGCTGAAAAAACTGAATGCGCAGCTGTCGGTCTTGACCGAAGAGCAGGCTGCCTATATCGGCGTCAAGCAAACCGGTCCTTACAAACCGGAACATTACCGCTACTAACCGCCGGCTGCGCACCGGCGAGCGCCGGTGCGCAGGTCCTGCAACTCCAAGAGGAACACGCGATGCGCTTACTGATTACCTGGCTGATTAATACCCTGGCCTTGCTGGCGGTGCCGTATCTGATGCACTCGGTGCAGTTCGCCAGCTTCGGCGCGGCGCTGATCGCGGCGCTGGTGCTGGGCTTCGTCAACACCCTGATCCGTCCGATCCTGCTGCTGCTGACCTTGCCGGCGACCCTGCTGACGCTGGGCTTGTTCATCTTCATCATCAACGGCCTGATGTTCTGGCTGGTGTCGCACCTGGTGAGCGGGTTTTACGTGGCGAGTTTCTGGTCGGCGGTCGGTGGCGCCATCTTGTACAGCATCGTTTCGTGGGCACTTTCCACCTTGCTACTGAAGAAGAATTAGATGTCACAAAAAAACGCTCAAAAGAATTTCAGCATTGAGTTTTTCCCGCCCAAGACACCCGAAGGCGCCGAAAAACTGCGGGTGACGCGCGCCAAGCTGGCCGAGCTGCACCCACGGTATTTTTCGGTCACTTTCGGCGCCGGCGGTTCGACCCAGAAGGGAACGCTGGATACGGTGCTCGACATCCGCAGCGAGGGCCATGAGGCTGCGCCGCACCTGTCCTGCCTGGGCAGCTCGCGCGAATCGCTGCGCGCGATCCTGGCGCAATACAAGGACCATGGCATCAAGCGCCTGGTGGCACTACGCGGCGATTTGCCCAGCGGTTACGGTGCGATGGATATTTCTTCCGGCGAGTTCCGCTATGCCAACGAGCTGGTGGAATTCATCCGCGCGGAAACCGGCGACTGGTTCCATATCGAAGTCGCCGCCTATCCTGAAATGCATCCGCAAGCGAAGTCGCCGCAAGACGACGTGCAGCGTTTTGTCAGCAAGGTCAAGGCAGGCGCCAACGGCGCCATCACGCAATATTTATACAATGCCGATGCGTATTTCCGTTTTGTCGACGAAGCGCAGAAACTGGGTGCGGCAGTACCGGTAATCGCCGGCATCATGCCGATCACCAACTACTCGCAGCTGATGCGTTTTTCCGACATGTGCGGCACCGAGATCCCGCGCTGGATCCGCCTCAAGCTCGCCAGCTACGGCGACGATACGGATTCGATCCGTTGGGACGCCAAGCTCGTCTCTGAGGATCCGCTGCAGCTGCACCGCATTGCGCACCTGCAACACCGATTGCTGAAGAACCAGCACCACGTGCGTAGCGATGCCAAAGACCGTCGCAGTAAGGGTGTCCAACGCATGCGGGGCGTCGACCAGCACCTGGCTGTGATGCCTAACGAGCAGCTCGAGCAACCGCGCCAGCTCGCCGTCGGAGAAAATCCGCACCGTCGGCCCCCTTTCTTTGTCCTTTGGG
>JBNQGE010000007.1:0-10785 GCA_050436805.1 Candidatus Saccharimonadota bacterium | reverse complement strand
CGCGCACGCGCCGGCAGCGGCAAGGCATCGACGAACCGCGCCAGCGTGGCCGGGTTCACCAGCGGCACGTTCGGCGCGGCCAGGCGTGCCGCGGTGGTGCGCATCGGCATGCCCGTCATCGCGCCCGCCGCCACGCCCGGCGCAGCCAGCACATCGGCCAGCAGGCCCGCACCGAGCAGGCCGCCGGCGGCGCGCAGAAAATCCCGCCGCGAGCGGCTCACGCCGACCGCCCGACGGCGTGGGTCATGGCGACACATCCGCTGGAACGAAGGCTGGCGCGCGTCATGCCCGCACCGTAGAGGCGCGGGATGACGGTACGGTGACGGACGGGAGCGAGTGAAGCGGAGAGAGAAGCGAGAGCGGGTCTGGGTCTCGTTTCCCGCTTTTCTCACTACTCCTCACTCACTACTCTGCACTCGCTCCCCGCCCGTCCACCGCCTTGCGTCCCAACGCCGGATCGTCGGTGAAGAACGCATCGATGCCGGCATCGAGCAGCGCGTGCATTTCCGCGAGGCTGCCGGTCTCGTGGCGATGGGCGGGATCACTGCCTTCGCGCAGCGCCGGCGGCAGGAACGCGTTCTCGGGACGCAGCGTGTATACGTGCACTTCCAGCCCTGCCGCATGCGCATCGCGCACCAACGCGGTGGCTGCGCCGAGGCGACCATCCTGCGTGAGCGGCACGACGGCGCGAGTGTGCGGACCGATCGCATCCGCGTAGCCGGCGATCTTGCGCAGGCCTGCCGGTAGCATCATCGCCGCGTAATCCAGCGCACCGTTCGCGGCCACCACGTCGAACGGCTGCTCCCGCGGCTCGCCCAGCAGCTGCAGCAGGCGCACGTTCGTCATGCCGCGCCGCCGACGCTCGCCATCCAGGTACTTCAGGTTGCCGACCTCGAAGGACTGGATCTCCACCGGCGCCGTGTGCGTGTACGCCTGCGCCGCCAGCGCATCGAGCAGCGCGTCTTCCATCGGCAAGCCGATGCCGCGGAAATACGTGCCGTGCTTGATCTCCGGAATGATCCCCACCGTGCGACCGCACGCCGCGGCCAGCGCCACGATCTCGGCGAACGTCGCCACCGGAAACAGCCCGTCGTGCGCCATGCCGCGCAGTTCCGGCAGCCGCTCGCGCGCCCGCAACGTCTTCAACTCGGCCAGCGTGAAGTCCTCGGTGAACCAGCCTTCCACTGCCACGCCGTCGACGCGCTTCACCGTCCTGCGCGCGGCGAACTCCGCATGCGCCGCCACGTCGGTGGTGCCGGAAATCTCGTTCTCGTGCCGCGACACCAGCACGCCGTCGCGCGTCATCACCAGATCCGGTTCGATGAAATCCGCGCCATCGTCGATCGCCCGCGCATACGCCGCCAGCGTGTGCTCGGGCAGGTGCGCGCTGGCGCCGCGGTGGGCGATCACCTGGACGCGTGGGACCAGCGGTTTTTCAATCTGGCTGCGCATGCCTGCATCGCCGGTGATGATGCGAATCACCACTCTACCTGCTGGCCGCTGATGCCAGCACCGCTTTTCCGTTACGAACCGTTGCGCAGGGTTCCGGCTGCAAACCCCGCTCATGGCTGTTGCCAGTGGAACGGATGTAGTTAAAGCCCGGCGCGTACGTTTCGGCATCGATGTCTGCGAAGCCTCCTTCTTGGCGACCCGCTCGACACGGACATGCCGTTTGCCAGGGTGATCCTGTCCCAGCAAGGGGCCACCCCCCACATTTCCCGGGCGTCCAGTGACAGCACCTGTCAGTGCCCGCGGCTAGCTTGATTCAACCCGCCCGACCCAGCAGCTGGTGCCGTGAGCGGCCACCTTTCATCCATACGAGGAGATCCCCGATGTTCAAGGTTATCGGTGCCGCGGTGGTGTACGGCTTCGCCCTGTTCGGCCTGTCGAAGTTCCTCGACAGCGTGACGGTCAACGAGGAGTGATGCCATGAACCTGTATCGCCAAGGAGATGTGCTGCTCCGCCAGGTTCGTGCCTTGCCGGAAGAAGCCACCAAGATTCCTGCATCCGGACGCATCGTGCTCGCGCATGGCGAAGTCACCGGCCACGCGCATGCCATCGAAGCCGGGCAAGCTGATGAATACCAGACGAGCAGCAAGGACAGCGTGCAGCGGTTCCTTCGGGTGATGGAACACGCCGATGTGACCCACGAGGAACATGCAACCGTGCCGCTGCCTGCCGGCATCTACGAGATCGTGCAGCAGCGTGAATACACGCCCCAAGCGGTCAGGGCCGTTGTTGACTGAAGCCATCCAACAGGCACCTACCCATGAAGCTGACCCCCGAGCAGCAAGCTGCAACCAACCGCATCATCGACGACTACGTGCAGATCGGCTTGTCCACCAAGCCGATCAATCGCGATGCCGCCACCGAAGCCGTCCTGTCGTTGTACGACGCCCTCGAAGCCGAAAAGGCGGCGATCATTCTTCACGTGCAAAGCCCCCTTGCGTCCACCATCGGGGCATTCCTGCTTTACCGAGTGCTCAGTGCAAAAAACCACCCTTGGGATGACGCTGCCATGCGGCGCGCCTTGGATGAAGCCAAGGAGGAGTTGGTCGGGCAGGTTTCCGGCGCGGATGTAGGAACGTTTCAAGCCATTTTTCAGAACGTGGCTTCGCAAATCCAAAGCCAAGCACCGGCAATGAAACATGCTTTCTGGTCATTTTCCAGCGCAAGCGCGGCTTGGATTCGCCTCAGCACAAAAGAAACCATGGAAACTGCGGAGGCCATCATCGCCTGGAAGAAAAAAGCGCCGACCTTGAAAGAAGCCATTCTCCATCGTCTCACCAGAAACAAGGGGCGCACCAACGACTGGCTATCGAAAGCAAGAACATCCGCGCCCGTCACGACAGCCGTCCACTCTGCACGGGATGGCATAGACGATACCGTCGTGTCCGGCATCAGGTTGAACCTGCCCGCTCCATCCCTCTGGGACTATCAGGATCTCTGCGACAGCTATACATTGGCGATGCTGGCGAATGCGCACTGGCTGACCAGCCCAGCCATAAACCTCGGCACGATGAACAGGGCCAAGCTGTTCCGTGCCATCGAGCGCATGGTCTCGCAAGCCGGACACGTCTCCATGATGTCGATCTGGCCTGCCGTAGCGATCAGCGACCGTCCCGCCGAACTCCACCTTGACGCCCGGCAACGCCCCCATCGCCTCGATGGCCCAGCCATTCTTTATCGGGATGGATGGGCCATCTACGCCATCCACGGCATCGCTGTACCTCGAGAGGTCATCGAGCAACCTTCCAGCATCACCGTGAGGCACATCGACGAAGAAAAGAACGTCGAAGTACGCCGGGTATTGATCGAACGTTATGGCCTGGATCGGTACATGAAGGACTCGCAGGCCGAACTTCTGCACAGGGATGCCACAGGGCTTCTCTATCGCAAACAGGTGACCGGCGACGAACCCATCACCATGGTGCGCGTACTCAACTCGACGCCCGAACCCGAGGGCACCCTTTCGAGGGATGAAGCCCTTGTCACCTTTGGCGAGGCAGCCCAAGCCGCCTTACGCGCCCCAGCCGACACACGCTTCAAGGAATACATGATCCGCGTGCCACCCGGCATGACCAAGGCCCACGAGGCCGTGGCTTGGACGTTCGGGCTTGCCGCCGAGGACTACCACCCCGCCCTCGAGACTTGAAGCCACGCCTCTCTGGCGAAAATGCACAACCGCTACATTCACAAGGCCTGACCGCCATGGGCATGCTCAATTTCCTTCATCGCCGCCCCGTACCTTCGGCCGAGCTGGCCCGGAAGCGTCTGCGCATCATCCTGGCAGTGGAACGCGCCTCCAGGACACCGCCCGACCACCTTGCGGGTCTTCGCGCCGAATTGTTCGCGGTGTTCCGCAAATACGGCAAAGACGACGATGCCTTCGGCGTACAGCAAGAGTCCTGATCCCGCAGCCCGGCAGGTGGCTGCCGCTTGCCGCGCAACACGGATAGGCATGAGCGTTTGGTCGAGTGAAGTACAGAGGCCGCACGAGTTCTACAATCAGCACACCACTGACAAGGGCATTCCGTAAGTCATTATCGGCAAGCATCGAAATGGCCCGACGGGAACCATTCGTCTTCGCTTTCTTGAGCATTGCCTGCGGTTCGAGAATGAAGAGCGCACTGTGAGAAGTGTCCCAGACGCTGCTGGGCGCCAGCCCTCGCCCTGATGTGGCGAAACGGCCCCACGCACCGCCGATCCCGCCCAAAAACTCGAGCGAGAGGATGCCGGGGGAAAGATTGCGCCGTCGTAGTTTCCAGACTACAGTAAAGCCTGCGATCGAGCTGAAACAAACCGAGGCCTTCGCCAAGTGGGAAAGCCGCCTGCGGGACAAGCGGGCCAAGACCCTGATCGCCACGCGGTTGGCCCGACTGGCGTATGGTCTGCCGGTCGACGTGAAGCCAGTCGGCGAAGGTGTCAGCGAGCTGCGCATCGACCATGACCCGGCTACCGGGTGTACTACATGCAACATGGCGCGGTGCTGATCGCGCTGCTCTGCGGCGGTGAAAAGAAAACGCAGGACGCCGACATTACGATGGCCAGGAAGCTGGCCAGAGGGTGGAGTGATACCGATGGCTGAAAAACTGACGACCTACGATCCGGCGGCCGCGCTCGTCGATGACGAGGAGATCGCGGCCTTCATGGCCGACGCCTTTGAAAGCGGGGACGCCGGCTACATCGCGAACGCGCTTGGCATCGTCGCGCGCGCGAAAGGCATGACGCAGATTGCCCAGCAGACCGGCCTGTCCCGCGAACAGCTCTACCGTTCGTTCAGCGCAGCGGGCAACCCCACGCTCAAGACCACGCTTTCGGTGATGAAAGCCCTTGGCATCGACCTGACAGCAAAGCCCCACCTCGTGGCCTGATCGACTACCAGCGTTCGTGACACTGACTGATCGCGGCCCGGTAACAGGCGCGCCAACCCGCCGCTAGATCACACGCACGTCCCGCACACAGGCCTGCGGATCCCGCCAGAACGCATCGTTCTCGAACCGCCGGAACAGATCCGGCGGCAGGAGGGTGGGTCGCTCCGCCGCCGCAACCCGTTCCCGCACAAAGTGCAAGCCGGGCGTGCCCGCGCGCTGGTCGAAGGTGTCAGCGTCGTAGCTCACGTGCTCGAAATCGTGCGCAAAGGCCGGCTCGCCAAGGAAAGCGTAGATGGCCGCCATCACCCGAGCCGGGTCGCTTACCAGGGTTTCGTACTGCACCAGCATCATGCGATCGGCATCCTCGCCGTAGAAGGCTTCCTTGAGCGCATCGTAGGCGTAACCCACCAGGCCCTCGCTGCCGGCCAGGCCGTTGGCACGGGTGTAGACCGTGCCGCCCGGGGCGTAGTTGAAGATGGCGGACGGACTGAATGCATTCTTCCGCACCAGCCGCTCGATGCTGTCGATGATCCAGCCCACGTGGCGCACGCAGGCGATCACCCGGCTGTCGGGCAGGAGTTGCCGGAGCGCCGGCAAGCGTGTGCACCATGCGCGGTTGGTGTCGAACACGACGTCCTGGGGCGTATCGGCGTAGTAGTTCTCGAACACGCCGCGCAGCACCCGTTGGCGCTGCGCGTCGTCGATGAACATCGAGAACTCGTTGCGCCCGCTCATCTCGCCGAGCAGCGTGGCGAACATCCCCGCCACCGGGCCGCTCATGCCGGCGTGGAAGCGCGGGTTCTGGCGCAACAGGGCCGCCAGCAGCGTGGAGCCCGAACGCGGCAGGCCCGAAATGAAGTGGATGCGATGAGACATGGGCACCTTGCTGGACGATGGGACGACGGCCGGGCATGCCGCCGCCGGCCCGTCGAGATGGGCCATCCCTGGCCCGTTGGAAACGGCTTTCAGCCTCAGAAGCGCTTCGTGAAGCCCACGCTCAGGGCGTTGTCGTGAAGATGGCTGGCAAACTGCCCGCGATAGTCCAGGGACAGGCTCCAGCTCGGGCCCGCTTCAGCGGTCACGCGCGCATCGATCGTCGCCATGCCGCGCGGCGCCCCATCACCCGGCAACGCGAACACCGTACCGTCCTGGGCCGTCGCCATCACGGTCGGCACGCCAGCACGGGTGTTGTAGCGATAACCCAGCGCGAACTGCGGCAGGTAGCGCACGCCCCACGCCTGGAACGGATGGGCGAAGGCCATCTGGGCATACGGTTGCCACGTGTGATCGGTGCTGCGCGCACCGGCCACGCCATAGGCCGACGCCACCGGACTGACGCTGCTCACCTGCTCGATGAAGGCATCCAGCGTCTGGTGCTGGTACAGCGCGCCTAGCTTCGGAGTCAGCCGCCAGCCGTCCACCTGCCATGGCCAGGCGATCTGGAAGCCTCCGGAAACGGTGCGGCCATCCGGGTTGGCGAGGGCCTGCCCCACACCGGTCACACGGCTGATCCGGTCGCTCTCGTGTTGCCCGTCCACCGTGGCCGAGACCACCAGCGGCCCCACGTCGGCAAAGGCATAAAGCCCCGCATGGACGCTCTGTATACGGCCATGTCCACCGAGGCTGTCGTTGGCATTGAGCTGGTTGACCCCGGCCTCCACGCCCACGTGCAAGGTGTCGGCCACGGCAGCATCGAAACCACCGAGCAAGCCGAAGCCCGTGCTGTCGAGTCCCGGCGAACCATCCAGCGACACGTCGCTGCCGGTGGCCTGTACCCACGCGCCCGACTCGTGCGCACTCCGCGCGACGTTCGGCGGAACCATCGCGGCTTCGTCCGTTGCGCTTTCGGCCGACCCCAAGGCGGCATCGAGTACCGCGCCTAGCGTCTGCTGGTTCGCCAGGCTGGCCACCTGTTGAAGGTTGCCATAGAGCGCGCCATCCGCCGGATGCACCGTGGCCAAGGCCAGGTAGACCGCGGTGGAGCCGTACACCACGTCCGGGATCAACACGGCAGGCGCACCGCTGGCCGTCGTAGTCGCAAAGCGGCCGGTCAACGCGTCGGCCTGCACCAACGTGTAGGTGTGCTCGGCATAGGTGCCCGGCGCATAGATCAGGTTCAACGTCCCCGCCAGACTGGCTTGGCCGTTGACCTTCAGTTCGGACGCCTGGATTGGCGTCACGTCGATCGTCAGGGTACCGCTGACGCTCTGGGTGTAATCGCCGTTGATGGTCAGCACACCGATCGACCCACCCGGACGGACGGTGCCGTCGTTGGTTACATGGCCGATCACCGAGCCGTGGCCACGCAACGTGCCACCACTTTGCACCAGCACTTGCGGGCTGGTGAGCGTGGCAGAAGGCGAATCGCTGTCGCCGATTTCCAGCGTGCCGCCAGCGATCGTCGCGCTTGCCGTGAAATTGGTTTGGCCATCCAGAATCTGCGTGCCGCCACCTTGCAAGGTCATGCCTTGGCCACTCACCGTGCCGGTGAACGTATTTCTGACCGACGTATCGAGCGTGAGCGTATTGCTTCCCAGATCGAGGCTTCCGCCTGATCCCGAGAGGCTGCTCATCGTCACGCCGCCCGTCATGCCGGCGAAGTTCACGGCTCCCTGATCGACGATCCAGTTGATCGTCGCCGAAGGCGTCCCCGTGATCGTCCAGGTGCTGCCGCCGGTCTTTTCGTAAGTGGTGAAGCCGTAGAACTGCGGCGTACCGGTGTAGGCGGTCGGCGCCGTCGTCACGATCTGCGAAACGTCGAACGTGGCGTTGGCCGAACCGCCCAGCGCCAGCGTATCGCCGCCATTCGTCGTGCCGCTGGTGCTGACGACGTTGCCGGTGAAGCCGTAGCCCGCTTCCAGCGTGAGCGTGTTGCCGCCACCGGATAGATCCACGGCATCGGCCCGGTTCACGCCATCACCGGCCAATCCACCGCTGATGCTTCCCGCATTGAGGATCGTGGCATTACCGGTTGCCACCACGCCCGCGCCACCGCTGAGACCCGTCGTGCCATTGGCGCCATTCGCGCCGCCATTGGCGCTCGCGCCACCCACACCCGCGTCGCCACCGTTACCACCTGCAATGGCCCCACTGTTGGTCAACGTGAAGCCCGTACCCGTAACGCCTACGCCGCCGGAGCCGCCGTTGCCACCATCGCCGGGATTATTGCTGTAGTTCCCCTGAGCACTACCTGCGCCACCCGCACCGCCATTGCCGCCAGAAATATTTCCTGCGTTGTTGAGCGCGGTGCCTGCTGCCAAAGAAACGGCCGTGCCGCCGGCACCGCCCATACCACCGTTGCCGGACGGAACCTTGCAGTTCGTCGCCGCACTGACGTTGCAGTAGCCCGTATGGCCAAGGCCGTCTTGGCCACCATTACCGCCTTGGATGGTTGCGCCACTGTTGTTGGTGATGGTGGTTGTTGATCCATTGCCGACATAAATACCCGCACCGCCATTGCCGCCATTGCCGCTGGATACAGCGCCATAACCCATGCCGCCCGTGCCACCCACACCGCCAGCAACAGTTCCGCTATTGGCGAGCACCATGCCGGAGCCACTGATACCGACACCGCCATTGCCGCCTGCGCCGCCTTTGTCGCCAACACCAGATACATAGCTCCCATTGCCAGCGGTTGCTCCGGCATCGTTACCGATACCGCCGGAGCCACCGTTGATGGTGCCGCCTACGCCATTGGCAAGATGGAAGTCATTGCCATTGACGCCAGCACCCGCATTGGCTGCGTTGCCGTAGGCAGAACTGCTGCCACCACTGATGCTGCCCTTGTTGGTGAGCGTGAACCCCGAGCCGGTGACACCCGCGCCACCGTTGTTGCTGTAGTCAAAAACACCGCTGCCAGCAGCGCCACCGATAATCGTGCCGCCAGTATCGTTGTCGAGCGTAAAGCCGGTGCCACTGACACCTGCGCCGCCTGCACCCGGGGTACCGGCCAGTGAAGACAATACTTCGAAGCCACCACTGGGGTTGGAAATCACTCCACGGCCACCGACGCCACCCGCACCACCGGTGATCGTGCCTGTGTTGGTCAGCGTGAAATCGGAACCAGCAACACCGATGCCGCCATCACCACCAGCACCGCCGACGCCAATGCCCTGGGTTCTCGCTCCCGTAGCATTGCCGGGTTGATTGCCGCCATTGCCGCCGGCACCCGCAGTGATCTTGCCTGTATTGGTCAGGGTGAAATGGGCGCCGTTGACAGCATCACCGCCAGTGCCGCCAGCGCCGCCGAGGCCAACGCCACTTTCGCTGGTGTCTGTCGTTGACCACCAGGCATTGCCGCCTTCACCGCCGGCACCGCCGATAATCGATCCAGCGTTGATGATGGTGAAGCCTGTACCACCAACACCCATGCCACCATGACCGCCCGCACCACCGATACTGGTTGCCGGCGCCGACTTTCCATTGATGCCGTAACCATAACCGCCTTGACCACCACTGCCGCCGGCAATGGCGCCATTGTTGCTCAGCGTGAAGTTGCCGCCATTGATGCCTGCACCACCATCGCCTGCATTGCCGGCAGCACCAATCGAACCACTGTATTGACCTTGACCGCCGCTGCCACCGGTGATCGTGGCTCCGGCGTTATTGGTGATGGTCGTTGTTATCGTGCCACTGCCGATGTAGCTGCCACTGCCGCCTGCGCCGGATGTTCCCGTCGCCGCACCGCCATAGCCACCCATGCCGCCAGTACCACCATTGATGGCACTGCTGTTGGTCAGCGCAAAGCCCGAGCCGCTGACGCCTTGGCCGCCGCTGCCACCGTTGCCGCTATTGCCACTGGCACCCGGAGGAACTTGGCCACCGGCACCGCCCGTGCCACCGGTGCGCGTGTTGCTGTTGTTGACCGTACCGCTGGTACCGCTCAGCGTCACGGCTGCACCACCCGCCGAACCATCGGTGGCTGGCGTGGTCGCCGTGGCATTGTTGCCGGCGGTACCGATTGCTCCCGTGGTTTGCGCATGCGCCGGCGGAACTATTACCGCAGCGAGCACTGACGCACACGCCAGCGCCAGGATGCGTTGACGGCCCAGGGATCGGTCACCACTCCGCACTGCGCCGCCCTGCGGCGAATGCGCCAGCTCGGAAGCGACCTGCAACATGTGCAACGTGTGGTTCCAGACGAGACGATAAATCCGATTCACGCGATACCCCTACTTCTTTCATCCAATGGAAGGTGAAATCGCCACGCTGAAGCCCTCCCGGCTCGCCTCCTGCGTCATCGCAAGAGGCGGGCCCGGAACAGTGCAGGGCGACCATGAGCGCTTGTTGCGCAACGAGCGAAACGCTAGGACTGGACGTCACCGGCGCCGGGGGTGGAATAGGCGCGCTCTTGTTTGTTGGACGTGGCCTTGAAGTACTCGGCGAAACCAAACAAGGCGAAGCCGTAAACGACGGCGGCACCGATGATCTTGAACATGACTCCACTCCTCTGGTTGAGCCTTCCGCACCCAGAGCCAAAAACGGATCCGGCGCGCAGATGCAGACTTCTCACCGACCCGTAGATCGGCATGGAAGAAATCCTAGAGAGGGGGTTTGACAGGGCGTGTCAGCGCAAAGCCATCGAATCGCAGATGCCATAGCGCGCCATGCGGCATTCACCTATTCGGCGATATCGCACTTCGATACGATCGCATCATCCACGCATCAGCGTGTGGCCACCGAAGGGTTGAAGCGGTCTATGCGAGGGGAAACCATGGATGCCAGGACGCTCAAGGAACAACATCGCCGTATACGCGATGGCCAATCGGAAGCGCTGCGCGTGCGGATTCATCGTGCCATCAGCTGGCTGTCGAGAGCAGAGCAGGAAAAAGACGACCTGGATGCCCGCTACATCTTCCTCTGGATCGCCTTCAACGCGGCCTACGCCAGCGAGTTCGGGTTCGAGCAGAA
>JBNQGE010000006.1:0-152996 GCA_050436805.1 Candidatus Saccharimonadota bacterium | reverse complement strand
GTAACAAGGTATCCGTACCGGAAGGTGCGGATGGATTACCTCCTTTCTAGGGAGAAAACTAGCGACATACGAGTAATCGTTTGTTAGCTAGGTCGATCTTGGTATATTGTGAAATCAGTACTGACAATATACACTCCATTCCTTCGGGAATGGCAAGATTTCAGTTTCTGTAACACGACCTGACGTTGATTGCACTACTTAGTTTTTAAGCAAAGGCGCTTAGTATTTTCACTAGCGCCTTTTTCTTTAACAAAGTATTGAATAGTACACTGTTATTAGGTACAATAACGCTTGTCTCTCATTTGGATTATATGGGCGATTAGCTCAGCTGGTTAGAGCGCGTCACTGATAATGACGAGGTCGGAGGTTCGAGTCCCTCATCGCCCACCATGTGATTATCCGAAGAGATATAGCAACTTATATAGTTGGGGACATAGCTCAGTTGGCTAGAGCACCTGCTTTGCAAGCAGGGGGTCCAGGGTTCGAGTCCCTGTGTCTCCACCAAGTTTTTGATTATACTTTAGACTGCCAAATTGGCGATTTAATGAGTGATCACCGTGTACCTTATTAACAGATTAGAACCTGTAGCAAATTTAGCATCACTTTTTGCTTTACAACCTCTGTTCTAACTGGTATTATCAATACAGTCTTGAGTTTAGGCGGCGAGTCTACGAATGAAGTAGTATCTTGTTTAAACTCAAGCCTCAAGTAGACATTATGTGTGGAATCTTGAGTTTAGTAGCTTAAAAATTTGATTCAAATTTAATTGAGATAAAGCAATTAAGACAAACGGCATGTTATTGGTAATAACCAATAACTAGTCAAATGCATAAAAGTTTTTTCGAAAACTTTGTACATAAAAAGTTACATAAGCGCACATAATGGATGCCTTGACGTAAGATACCGATGAAGGACGCGAGGAGCTGCGAAAAGCTTCGGGGAGCTGCTAACTAAGCTTTGATCCGAAGATGTCCGAATGGGGAAACCCGGCTGGAGTTATGTCCAGTCACTCTTACCTGAATATATAGGGTAAGCTGTAGGTAACCACCTGAACTGAAACATCTTAGTAGGGTGAGGAAGAGAAAGTAAACAACGATTCCGGTAGTAGTGGCGAGCGAATCCGGAACAGCCCAAACTTTTTAGATTTCCTTCTGGTAACAGAAGGATAAGTTGATAGACGAATATCTAAAAGGGGTTGTGACATTACAAACAACCAGTACGGAGCCCTGATTTCGATCAGTTTTCCGTATTGGAAGCAGGTGCTATCACTAACCTGCATAAGGTCTACAAATCGGCGATGCGAGTAGAAGCAGTTGGAAAGCTGCGCCAAAGACAGTGAAAGCCTGGTATACGAAGTTTCGCTAACCTTATATTTGTTTTGTCGAGTAGGTCGGGACACGTGAAACCCTGACTGAATCTGGGGGGTCCACCCCCCAAGGCTAAATATATCTTACGATCGATAGTGAACTAGTACCGCGAGGGAAAGGTTAAAAGAACCCAGGAATGGGAGTGAAACAGAACCTGAAATTATGTGCGTACAAGGAGTCGGAGCACCTTCGGGTGTGACGGCGTGCTTTTTGTAGAACGATCCAACGAGTTATTTGCGTACGCAAGCTTAAGTCATCTGACGGAGGCATAGTGAAAGCGAGCCTGAATAGGGCGAAATAGTGTACGTAAATAGACCCGAAACCAGGTGACCTAACCATGGGCAGGTTGAAGCGTAGGTAAAACTACGTGGAGGACCGAACCGTAGCGAGTTGCAACACGCCCGGATGACCTGTGGTTAGCGGTGAAATGCCAATCGAACCTGGAGATAGCTGGTTCTCCTCGAAATAGCTTTAGGGCTAGCGTTGTACGGTAGCCGATAGGGGTAGAGCTCTGTTTCGGACTGGGGCCCGCAAGGGTACCCACCCTTGACAAACTACGAATACTGTCGGTGGAACTACAGCAGTTAGAACGTCGGGGCTAAGCTCGGCGCTCGAAAGGGAAACAGCCCAGATCGCCATCTAAGGTCCCTAAATATATACTAAGTGGGAAACGAGGTGGGGTTTCTTAAACAACGAGGATGTTGGCTTAGAAGCAGCCATTCATTTAAAGAGTGCGTAACAGCTCACTCGTCAAGAGACCCTGCGCGGAAAATGTAACGGGGCTAAGTATATTACCGAAGATGCGAATTTGTAGTTTTAACTATGAGTGGTAGAGGAGCGTTGATATTGCATTGAAGTTGGACTGTGAGGTCTGGTGGAGCGGTATCAAGTGAGAATGTTGGAATGAGTAACCATAAGGCAGGTGAGAATCCTGCCCACCGAAAGAGCAAGGTTTCCTGGGCAACGGTAATCGTCCCAGGGTTAGTCGGTCCTAAGCCGAGGCGAGTAGCGTAGGCGATGGACAACGGGTTAATATTCCCGTACTAGTTATGAATTGTTAGGCGTGCGCGGCATATTAGCTGGGGCGGATTCATGGTTATATCCGTCTAAGTAGCAGAAATGGCTACGAGCGAGACGGCCTTTAGGCCGGATCCCAGTGAAGGTGCTGACTAGAAAAGCTACCTAACGCGTGTTCATATCTATCCGTACCGCAAACCGACACAGGTGCTCAGGTCGAGTAGACCAAGGTGTACGAGTGATTCTTCGTCAAGGAACTCGGCAAACAAGCGACCGTAACTTCGGGATAAGGTCTGCCCCGTCACAATGTTTACAAAACATGTGACTAGCCAGTTTTCTTTTTAACGGAAACAACTGTAGTTCATATAAGTTTTTAACTTCTTGTATGAGCCAGTATAAACGAGCAATTTAGAGATTTTTCTATATCAGAAAAGAAAGCTGACCCTAGTCTCACATGCCTTTGCAGGTATTGTGACGGGGCCGCAGCTAAGGAACCCATGCAACTGTTTACCAAAAACACAGGTCTCTGCTAACACGAAAGTGGATGTATAGGGGCTGACTCCTGCCCGGTGCTGGAAGGTTAAGGGGAGAGCTTCACGGTGCGAACTGAAGCCCCAGTGAACGGCGGCGGTAACTATAACCGTCCTAAGGTAGCGAAATTCCTTGTCAGGTAAGTTCTGACCCGCACGAATGGAGTAATGATATGGGTACTGTCTCGACGAAGAGCTCGGTGAAAGTGCATTGACGGTAAAGATGCCGTCTGTCCGCAGCAGGACGAAAAGACCCCGTGGAGCTTTACTACAGCTTGACATTGAATCGGGTCGTAACATGTGTAGAATAGGTGGGAGACATTGAAACCTAGGCGCTAGCCTAGGTAGAGTCATCCGTGAAATACCACCCTTGTTACGATCTTATTCTTACCGTGACCGCAAATAGTTTTTAACACTCTTCTCTGAAGAGACTATGTTGAGAATTACTTCCGGTTACGGGACCGTGTCTGGTGGGTAGTTTAACTGGGGCGGTTGCCTCCTAAAGAGTAGCGGAGGCGTTCAAAGGTTGGCTAGGTTCGGATGGAAATCGAATCGATAGTGCATGCGCATAAGCCAGCTTGACTGTGAGGCCTACAAGCCAAGCAGGGACGAAAGTCGGAGCAAGTTTTCCACTGTTCGTACATTTATGTACATGAGTGTGGTATCGACAGTGCTTTCGGATAAAAGTTACCCCGGGGATAACAGGCTTATAGCGCCCAATAGTTCACATAGACGGCGCTGTTTGGCACCTCGATGTCGGCTCATCTCATCCTGGGGCTGGAGCAGGTCCCAAGGGTCCGGCTGTTCGCCGGTTAAAGAGGTACGTGAGCTGGGTTCAGAACGTCGTGAGACAGTTCGGTTTATATCCGCTGTGGACGCAAGGAAATTTGAGGGAATTTGCCCCTAGTACGAGAGGACCGGGGTGAACGCACCGCTGGTGTACCAATTGTCATACCAATGGCATTGTTGGGTAGCTATGTGCGGATTAGATAAGCGCTGAAAGCATATTAAGCGCGAAACTAGCCCCAAGATTAGATTTCCCTATGAGGACACTGATAGACGATCAGTTTGATAGGCGCAAGATGGAAGTGCAGCAATGTATGGAGTCGAAGCGTACTAATAGTCCCATCGACTTTTTATGTTCTCTCATCTGCAAGCGGCTTGCCGCAAACGGATGAGAGGAATGCTTTGACTAGTTATTGGTGTTTATCATGTAAATGATATTCATCCGTTTGTTTTAAACAAATGTTTTCATCTCAATTAAATTAGATATCGTGAATACCATTTGAGATGGACATCGACTTCTCCCACTATTGTGAGTGGGTGTAGTCGGTGCCCATGGCGCGAGGGAAACACCTGTTCCCATCCCGAACACAGCAGTTAAGCCTCGCAGCGGTTACAATACTTGGGCCATCAAGCCCTGGGAAAATAGCACGGTGCCGAATTATATAAAAGCCATCCGAGTAGGATGGCTTTTATCTTTTTAAGAGCAAATTTTAAGCATCACACTTATGGTAAGTATTGACATGAGCGTAATGGTGTGATATTATATATTTAATTTCGTGAGGAAATTATGAGGGTTTCGTCTTTTTGGCGGGACCTTTTTGATTTCTTGACAGCGAAAGCAATAATCAAGGAGACAAAACTTATGGCTGGAACTCCCAAGGGCGGCGCAGCTGCCGCTGAGACCAACAAGCAAAAATATGGTGCTGATTTTTATGCAAAAATCGGTGCTATGGGTGGTAAAAAGGGTCGTACCGGTGGTTTTTACGCCAACCGTGACCTCGCTCGTGCCGCAGGCGCAAAGGGTGGACGTATTTCTCGTCGCACCAAGAAGGTTGAAACCGAAACACCTACTGCAGAGTAATTTATTTCAAACCTAAAATAAGAGCCTGGAAATTTCCAGGCTCTTATTTTTTATGTAGACCGTCGATAGGGTCGACAGAATCGTTCGGAGTTCACTACCCAGGTATGTTTGCAGTTTATACAAATGTACTGCCCAGATGTCTCCTGGACGCCTTGTAGGCTGCACTTCGGGCATGTACTTCGTTTATAGAGCCAATCACGGTAAGAGTCGAGGCAGTCGCCAACAAATGTTTCGTCAATGGCAATATTATAATGGCGCGCCAATAGATGAGCCGCATCCCAGGCTTGCACTTCCTTGCGGAGCAGCTCTATATCGGTTGTATAGGTTTGGTGTTGTAGTGTTGCGTGGCCAACTTCGTGCAGGAGGCTCCATAGGTCGCTCTCATCTGGCGATTCACAGTAAAGGACTTGTGACGTGGAAGGTGACCAACGAAACGTGGTGCCTTTTACGAAAGTAATTTCAGGGTAATCACGCTGCAACTGTTGAACGAGCTTTTTCATGGCTTCTCTTCGCAAGATAATAACAACCGTATACGACTGCTTCGTTTGGTCGCTTGGCTTGACGTACTGGAGGCGTGGGCGTCAGTGGAGTACTGTAGTGCGTGAGTTCTTCCTTAAGATAGGAATCGAATCGATCATAAAAAGTACTTACACCGCCGCCACAGATAATTACTTCTGGACGCATGATAGCGGCTAGGTCAATAAAACCGGTACTCAGGTCGTGGGCAATAATGCGCCAGGTCTTGGCATCGGTGATGTTTTGGGCACGTTTACCAAAACGACGTACGATGGCACTCCCCGAAGCAAAACGCTCCCACATCTGGCGGCGACCATGATGTTCCAAAATAATGTGGCCTCCTTCGCTGTCCTGAAAGTCGGGATCAATTTTTTGATTAACAATCATGCCCGTACCGATGCCCGTGCTGATGGTCACATAAAGTACTCGGTCGTAATGATCTTCTACGGCAATTGCCTCAGAGAGTCCAGCTAAGTTTGCATCATTTTCAACAACAACTCCGCAGTTCGCGAAGCGCTTTATGTCGCCAACAATAGGGACGTTACGCCAAGGGAGATTGCCGCAAGCAACACCGGTGCCGGTGGTGCGATCCACTTTTCCTGGCAGTGCTACACAGGCATACGAGAAGTCTTTTGTTGATAATTTTGCAACAGTCTTTGCTAATTCCCGTATAAATTCCCGGTAGTTTTGTGGCGTAAGGAATCGCTGCTGCTCGATAATTTCACCAGCTTTAGTAAAGCTAGCTACGAGTGTCTTTGTGCCCCCAATGTCAATTGCCAAATACATAGTTACTACTATTCTACCACGCAAGACTGTAGGTTGCGGCTGATCTTTGACCATTAGGCGTAAAACAGGTATAATGGTACTAATCTTGCGCTTAGTCTTAGGAGTGAGCGACAGAAATATATTACGAAGGAGGCATGTAAAACATGTCAAAAAATACTACAATAACAATGGATGAACTGCTTGCCGGCAGCGACGTTAAGCACCTCGAAAGTGGTGAAGTCGTTGAAGGTGTTGTAAGTTCGGTAAAGAAGCACGAAGTCTGGATTGACCTCGGTGCCAAGGGCGTCGGTGTCGTTATGCGCCGCGAAATTGGCCACGGTCAGGTTCTCGAGATGGGCCAAAAGGTTACCGTCAGTGTTATCGACCCAGAACTTGAGGAAGGTTACGCACTGCTTAGCATGAAGCGTGCCGCCAAGGATCGCGGTTGGGATGAGCTCAAGCGTATCTTTGAATCTCAGGAGATCATCGAAGTAACACCTTATGACGCGAACCGCGGTGGTTTGCTCGTAGAGCTCGAAGGTATTCGTGGTTTCTTGCCTGTTTCTCAGTTGGCGGCCGGTCACTACCCACGGGTATCTGGCGCTGACAAGGATGAAATCCTGCAGAAGCTGAACGCTTTGGTTAGCAAGTCTATCCGCGTTCGCGTGCTCGATGTAAGCCGCAAGGATAACAAGCTTATCTTCTCTGAGAAGGAAGCAGTCAAAGATGATATGCAAGCTCGCTTCGCACAACTTAAGGTTGGCGATGTCGTTGAAGGCGTTATCACTGGCGTTATCGACTTCGGTGCGTTCGTAAATGTTGACGGTATTGAAGGCCTGATTCACATTTCTGAGATCTCTTGGGAACGTGTTGAGGATCCACGCAAGTACGTTAAGGTTGGCGACACCGTTAAGGCAAAGATCATTGCAATCGACAAGGATCGTTTGAGTCTTAGCTTGAAGCAAATGAGTGAAGACCCATGGCTTCAAGAAGTAAAAGCTTTTACCAAGGGTGATATCGTTGAGGGTAAGATTACTCGCATCACGCCATTTGGCGCCTTCGTGCAGCTGAGCCCATCTGTTGAGGCATTGGTTCACGTTTCAGAAATGAGCGATGACGAAACCGTTGACCCACAGCAGATTTTCCAGCTCAACGAAAAGAAGCAGTTCAAGGTGCTCGATATCGACACCGAAAATCGCAAAATTGCACTTAGTCTTAAAAGCGCAAAATAGCTCGTAACTGTATTATGACGCCGTTTTAACGGCAGAAAGGAGTGTCTCTCATGGCTCGTACTATTGAAATTGAAGACATGATAACTGTAGGCACTCTTGCCGAAAAACTAATGCTACCAGTGACGAAACTTATTGGTGAGCTTATGAAGAACGGCGTCATGGCTACGGTGAATGAGCGTATCGACTTTGATACCGCCCAAATTATTGTTGAGGAACTTGGCCTCGATGTTACATTATCCAAGAAGGTCGTTGAAGTTATTGCCCCTGTTCGCGAAAAGCGCGTTCACGGAGACGGCGCTACTGCCCGACCTCCGGTTGTAGCAGTAATGGGTCATGTTGACCACGGCAAAACAAGTTTGTTAGATGCTATTCGGGGCGCTCAAGTCGCTAAGGGTGAAGCGGGTGGTATCACTCAGCATATTTCTGCGTACCAAATTAAACACAACGATCGTGCAATCACATTTTTGGATACTCCTGGTCACGAAGCCTTTGCGGCAATTCGTGAGCATGGCGCTCACCTGACTGATATCGCGATCATTGTGGTTGCGGCAGACGACGGCATTAAGCCACAAACAATTGAGGCTATCCGCTTTGCGCGCAAAGCTGGTGTCCGCATTATTGTTGCACTCAACAAGATCGACAAAGAAGGTGCTGACGTTAACCGCGTAAAACAACAACTTGCCGAGCAAGAGTTGGTCCCCGAAGAATGGGGCGGTGATACGGTAATCGTGGAAGTTTCGGCCAAGACCAAGCAGGGAATTGATAGCTTGCTCGATATGGTTCTCCTGGTCTCTGACGTTGAAGAATTGCGTGCAGACGCTAATGGTCCCGCCACTGGCCTGATTATTGAGGCGCACATGGAGCAGGGTCGTGGCCCTATTGCTAACGCGCTAATCGAAGAAGGTACGGTTCGTACTGGTGACTTTGTGGTCGCTGGTTCTACGTATGCCAAGATTCGCGTTCTACAGGATTCTAATGGTGCCACTATCAAGTTGGCAACCCCATCTACTCCTGTCGTTATCTCTGGATTTAAGTCATTGCCAGAGTTTGGTGATGAATTTAACGTTGTTAAGGACGAAAAAGAAGCACGCATGCAATCTGAGCAATCAGGCATCCAGCGCAAGACTGCGTCTGGTCGCAACGACATGAGTAGCAGCGAGTTGATCCGCATGATTAACCGAAACAACCAAGTTACGAACCTGAACATGATCATCCGTGCTGACGTGCAAGGTTCACTGACCTCAGTTATTGATAGCCTAAAGGCACTCGACAACGATGAAGTTGCAGTGCATATCGTGAGCTCGGGTGTTGGTTCTATTACCGAGAACGACCTCCACGTAGCTGCAAGCAGTGGTGCGATCATTTACGGTTTCAACGTACAGATCCCAGCTAACATAAAACGACTTGCAAGTCGTGATAAAGTCAGTATTCGTCTCTATAAAGTTATTTATGAACTCATTGATGACGTTAAAGAGGGCTTAACCGCTCTATTGGCTCCCGAAATTGTAGAAACCGAGCACGGTCGTCTGGTTGTGCGCGGCGTATTCAAAACTACGAAGACTGAAGTTATCTGTGGTGGTGAAGTCACGAAGGGCAAACTAACGGTCCCATCACTGGCACGCGTTATGCGTGGTGGCGAGAAACTTGCCGAAGTTGAAATTACCATGCTGAAACGCGGTCCGCAGGAAGCAAAAGAAGTATTCGAAGGTGAAATGTGTGGCCTGAGCTTTAAATCCACTTCACGCGTCGACCTTGAAGAAGGCGACCACATCGAACTATTCTCGCGAGAAACTGTTAGCCGCACACTGTAATCATATCGCCAAGTTGTACATGGCGTGATACGATATAATTGCATAAGGAGTACATGATGATTAAGCTTGACGACAATTTACTTACCGAACTTGGCCTCCAGACTTTACCGACTGAAGAAAAGAAGGCTTTACTCAAGCACATCTATGAAACGCTTGAAATGCGTGTGGGCACCACTTTGGCTCGCCAGATGACCGATGGACAGCTCGATGAGTTTGAAAGTTTCATCAATAACAATGATGAGGCCGGCGCGTTGCGATGGCTCGAATCTAATTTTCCTAACTACAAAGATGTCGTAGCTCAGGAATTTGAGGTTTTGAAATCGGAGATCCGACAGGCATCTCCTCAAATTTTGGCAAGCTCGGCGAGCCAAGCCCAACCAATGCAGGCTCAGGCTATTCCACCTCAGTACCAACAGCCCATGCAGCCGCAGCCCATGGCCCAGAATCCTTACCAGGTTCCACAACCCCAGCCAGGGTTTGGTCCTGAGCAGGGTGGCGAATACGTACCTAGTCAATATGCTCAACCCCAGGGTGGCTACCCACAGCAGCCTATGCCTCAGCAATATCAGCAGCCGCAGTATCCTCAACCGCCGATGCCACCACAGTCGTACCCTGACCAGACACAATACGACCAAGCGGCATAACTTGTACTACGAGAGAAATTGTTTATAGCCGGCCAAGAATGATTGGCCGGTCATTTCTTGTTTGCCTGCAGGCTTCAAAGAGTCGATAACAAGAGCCTTTTCACCGCAATAGGCTACAAGTTGCTTTTCGTGTATAGCAAAGGTCCCGGTGGGTCCATCGAGGTTCACAACGTGCGCTTTAGTGATGACTACGTCTCGCTCTGCGATGGTTGCTCTACTTTTGGGCCACTCAATAAAGCCACGAATTTCGCGTTCGATGTTTTCGGCGGGTTTTACCCAGTTGATAATGCCGTCTTCTTTGGTTAGTTTGCGTGAGTACGTTGGTTCTATTTCGGTCGTTTGAGGTTGAGCAATAATATGACCCTCGATGTAATCAGGTACGATACCCACGAGTAACGCATGACTGAGCTTTACGAGCTCATCAGTTAGCTCTGGAGTTGTAATGGTTGGGGATAGTCCGAAGACGCCATAGCCAAGTAGCGGACCTTCGTCCATGGCCGCGACTAACATCATCAGGCTGACTCCGGTAGACTTCTGGCCGCTCAGAATTGCAAACGTAATCGGGTCAGCGCCACGCCACTCTGGTAGCAATGAGAAGTGGCTATTAATAATACCGAGAGGAAAATAATCGATAGCTTTTTGCGAGACGATTATACCAAAATCAATCAGAATTGCCAGGCTGCTCTTAAACGGCTTGGTATCGATAAGCTCATCGAGCGTACGCTTGTTGGTGACGGTGTGAATTGGCAACCCCAGGCCTTCTGCAATACGGATAACGGGCACGTCACCTTTGTGCTGTGCCGGTCGTGGTTTAGTGACAACTGCTTCGATATGGAAGTCCTGAGCTAGTAGGCGTAAGCTTTCTGCTGCTACGGGACCACTACCAAAGAATACGACTGGTTTTGATGTCTTGATCATAATCTAGCTCCTGCAGATGGCCGTCATCTTTAAGACGGAAAAATGCCTTAGGATCGTCTTTGATACGATCGATAAATACGATTCCATTAGTGTGATCAATTTCGTGCTGGAAAATACGAGCTAAAAACCCTTCGGCAGTTACGCGGAATTCTTTGCCGTCTTCATCTTGAGCTTTTACGCGTACGCGGTGGTAGCGCGGAACTTTTCCATAGACATCAGGGACGCTTAAACAACCTTCGTAGTCTTCTTCGACGGCACCTTCATACTTGGTAATTACTGGATTAATAAATACCGTGAATGTGTGGTCATCTTTGTTGTCAAAATCATTACGAATTACGACAATTCTATAGAGGTGGTCAACTTGAACGGCTGCGAGTGCTACGCCAACTTCATGCTCACGACTTTCTTCCCAGTCGATAGTGGCATTTTTCATACCACTGATGAGTTTTTTAATTGTTTCGTCTACGAGGCCAACTTTTTGTGAGCGTTGACGTAACCGTTCATTGGGCAAAGAAATAATATCATTTTTGGTCATTACAGAGCAGTATACCGCAGTTGCGTGTGGCATTACAACAGATTCATAGGGTCAATATCGTGTTGCCAGTTGGCGGGTAGCTTAGAGATAACGGTGAGCAGTTCTGATCGCTGCTTTGCCTTAAGAATAAGCTGCCATTCAAATTTGCCAGTAACCTTTTCATGGAACGATGGCACCGGGCCTTCCACAATTATCTTTAGCCCAGCGTGACGAAGCTCGCCCGCAAGTTTGGTCGCAGCTTGCTGAGCACCCTTTTGTGTAGCCCGCCGACACCATAGCTTGAGGAGGTAGCAATAAGGGGGAAACATAAATTGTTTTCTTTCTAGCAGCTCATCGTTGTAGAAGGTTCTCCAATCGTTATGGAGCACAGCCTTGAGTAGCGGGCTTTCAGGGTTGTACGTTTGAATGATAACGGCGCTGTCACGATGTCCGCGTCCAACGCGGCCCATAACCTGGCTGAGTAACTGGAAGGTTCGCTCCTGTGAGCTAAAATCAGGCACATAGAGGCTGGTGTCGGCAATAATAACACCCACGAGTCCAAGTTTAGGTAGATCAAGCCCTTTAGCAAGTGTCTGTGTGCCGACAATAATATCAACCTCGCCATTCTTGACCGCATCGTAGTGATGCTCGATACGTTCAATTTTCTTGTTGTCGGTGTCAAAACGTTGAACGCGCGCTTCAGGGAAAAGTCGCATAACTTCGTCGGTGACTGCTTTGGTTCCGACGCTTTTGAAGACTACAGAGGCATTATGACACTCAGGGCAGCTACTTGGCGGGCTCGAGTGATAATCACAACTATGACAGCGCATATTATGTGTATCACTGTGATAGACCAGAGGTAAGTCGCAATGTGGGCAGAGTGCTTGCCAGCCACAACTGTCACAAAATACAACTCGTGCTGTGCCACGCCGGTTCAGGAATAGTAAAGCTTGCTCACCTCTGACAATAGTTTGTTTAACAGCTTCGATCATCTCATCAGATAAATGTGATTTTTTGGCGAACTTACCGCGGTCCTTAAGATCGACAACCGAAAGTTTGCGGGTGTGCTTGCTGCCAGATGCGGTAGTTGTCATGCGAATAATCGGTCGCTTCTTTTGCTCGGCTACATAAAAATCTGCAATGGATGGAGTCGCTGAACCCAAAATGAGTGGAATCTTCCAGAGACCCGCGAGTTTGCTCGCAACGTGTATTGCATTGTAATAGGGGCTTTGATCTTGTTTATACGCAGTCTCGTGTGACTCGTCGACCACAAGGAGACCGAGGTTTTTTACCGGGCTAAACAGCGCCGACCGCGGTCCAATGACGATAACAGGCTCTTCTTCTTTGAGGATTGTCGCCCACAATTTTTGTCGGATACTATCGCTGAGCTGCGAATGAATAACCACAACTCGTTTGCCGAAGGTACTCTGAAATGTCGCTGCAAGCTGTGAGGTGAGGCCAATTTCGGGTGTCAAAACGATAACAGATTTACCATTTTCTATCTGTTGCTTTGCGAGTTCGACATAAACACGTGTTTTGCCGGTTCCCGTATCACCATGCAGAATGTGGAGCCCTGGGCTATTGATGGCATGGACTGCTCGCACCTGATCATCGGTAAGCGTGGGGAGGTCCTGTGATAGCTTTTTGGGTATTGGTAGTGGGACAATTTCGCGCTTAGGGAGGCTCTTGGGAAGAATTTGCTGGACGGCTACCCCAAGTGGAGAAGGGTAATATGTGCGTATCCATTCTAATAATTGCGTAAGTTGTATGGGAACAGGTGGAAGATCGGGTGTGGAAATAATCGGCTTAGTATTGAAGCTTGGTTTGATTGTTGAGCAGGCAGTAACGACACCCAAAACCTGCTTGCTCCTCAGGGGTACAAAGGCAAGTGAGCCTACACGCAGCGCCGATTCACTGGCATAGGTTAGGGCCTCGTTTCCATGGTAGCTTTGATCAGCTACCAAAATTTCCACATAATGCATAGTTGCATTATAGAGTTTCATTAGTTTAAAATATATAGTTGTAAAAGTTGTAATGACCAGCCCCGTTCGGTATACTGAATATCAGGTTACGTTGTTCTAATAACAATGATAGAAGATTTATGTTAGATGTATTTATTACTTCCAGAGTTCGCCGCAAGATTATCGTAATCTATGCAAAATACCCCGACTTCAAGACACATGTCAGGGGTCTAGCCAAGCTAATTAAAGAAGATGCTGGTAATATTCAGCGTGAATTAAAGCGTTTGGAGAAGGTTGGTTTCCTGATTTCAGAAAAACAGGGAAACACCAAGATTTACCACACTAATAAGCAGTTCCCAATCTTTAAGGAACTCCAGAGTATTGTTCTGAAGAGCCAACGCGCTACTCAGAAAAAGCAAGTTTTGTAGAAATCCTATCTGATACTTGCAAAAACCTCTCTGTTACAGTAGAATAAGGAACGAAATGATACAAGTTACACGTAAAGACTCAAAAGAATCACTGGAAAACTTGCTCCGTCGGTTTAACCGTAAAGTGCAGCAGGCTGGTGTTATTGCAGTTGTCAAACAAAAGCAATATTTCGAAAAGCCTATCAGTAAGCGCGAGCGCCGTGCAAAAGCGATTATTCGCACACAGCGTAAGGCCCTGAAGCTTAAGAAAATTAAGCTTGGACAGCGCTAGACACATATGCTGAAGCAGCAAATAGACAAGGATCTGAAAGCTGCTCTGCTCGGTGGAGACAAAGACCGCGTAACAACATTACGCGGTCTTAAAAGTGTTATCCTCTACGCAGAGGTTGCTAAAGGTGTTCGCGAAGCAGGCCTATCGGATGACGAAATTCTTCCGATTCTTGCCAAGGAAGCTAAGAAGCGTCAAGAGAGTGCCGATTTGTATGTGAGAGGCAACAGCCAAGAACGCGCAGACGCCGAACTTGCCGAGAAGGCGATTATTGAAGAATACTTGCCCAAGCAACTCGACGACACTGAGCTTATCGCAGCTATTGACGAAATCATGGCTGAATTTCCGGAGGCTTCTCCACAGATCATGGGCCAAGTCATTGGCAAAGTTAAACAGAAAACAGAAGGGCGTGCCGATGGTGCACGCATCGCACAATTGGTAAAAGAAAGGCTTAGTTAGCACAAATGATTATTCTTACTGGTGTTGCAGGTGCCGGCAAAAGTATGCAAGGCAAGATTCTTGCTGACGAACACGGCTATGCCTGGATTTCTACTGGTGAAATCCTCCGCGTTTTAGTAACCGGCAAGCGTCGTCAAGAGATGCTTCAGGGTAAACTTCTCAGCGATGACGAAATGATTACTATCTTGGATAAGGTTTTTGAGCTGATTGACCCTACGCAGGAGTTTATTCTGGATGGTTTCCCGCGGACAATCCCTCAGGCTGATTGGCTTTTGGATCAAGTACATAAGGGCCGTTTTGAATTAACAGCTGTGGTTAATCTATCCGCCTCCGAGGAAGTGGTTCGTAAGCGCCTCATGGCGCGCGGTCGTGTTGACGATAATGATACTGCTATTGCTGAGCGATTCCGCGAGTACCAGGCCGCTACGCTGCCAATTCTGGACCATTTTAAGCGAGAGAGCGTCACGGTTTGTGATATCGATGCTGCACAAGAGCCTCGTGCGGTACACGATGCAATCCTGAAGTGTATTGACGAATAGCCATAAGGCGAGGATCATAACTTCATGATTACTACAAAAAAGCCCAACGAAATTGCTGCGATGCGTGAAGGTGGTCGTATGCTAGCAACGGTCTTGCAACTTATGCGCCAAAAAGCCACAGCTGGCATGACTCCAAAAGATATGTCCGCGCTTGCGCTTAAAGAATTAAAGGCACTCGGTGGCGAGCCGTCTTTTTTGGGCTTTTTTGGCTACCCGGATATCATTTGCATCTCAGTCAATAACCAAGTTCAACACAGTATCCCTACAAACATACCGTTTGCAGCTGGTGATGTTGTAAATTTTGATTTTGGCGTTACGTACAAGGATATGGTTACCGATAGCGGTATTAGTGTATGCATTGACGAAAAAACAACACCTGATACTAAACGACTACTGGAAGGTACTGAACGTGCTCTCTATGATGGGCTAAGTGTTGTAAAAGATGGTGTTCGCGTGGGTGATGTATCCGCTGCAATAGAGGCGACACTTAAAAAATATCGCCTTGGTATTGTTCAGGAGCTTGTCGGTCACGGCGTTGGGTACGAATTGCACGAAGATCCCGAAATCCCTAACTATGGTCGAGCAGGCCGCGGCCCGGTACTAAAGGCGGGCATGACAATTGCAATCGAACCTATTACGACGCTAGGTAGTGCAGGTATTGTCGAAGCACACGATGGCTGGACGCTATTTACAAAAGACGGTAGCTGGTCTGCGCAATTTGAACACACTGTGTTGGTCACTCATGACGGCATGGAAATTCTAACTTCTTTGTAAACAAAACTTGCTCAATAGCAAGAATAAGCGCTATACTGCTTGCATATGCGCGATCCCGCCTCTTCAACATACGTAGGCCTGGATGTAGGCACAAGCACTGTTCGCTGTGTCGTTGGGATGATAGATCCCAATAATCCGGGTAAGATTTCTATTCTTGGCCACGGCAGTGCGCAAAATGTTGGTATGCGCAAAGGCGTTGTTGTCCACGTTGACGACGCTGCAGAAGCTATTGTTCAGGCAATTACTGAGGCCGAACGCCTATCCGGTATGCGTATTAACGGTGTCACGGTTAATGTAAATGGCGCACATGTAAGTGGTATCAATTCCAAAGGTGTTATTGCTATTAGTGCTGCAAATCGTGAAATTACCCCCGAAGATAGATTCCGCGTAGAAGAAGCTGCAACTATCGTGAAATTACCCCCGAACCGGGAAATTATTCAGGTTTTTGCAAAAAATTATCGATTAGACGGCCAGGATAACATCAAGGATCCCGTGGGAATGCATGGGGTGCGCCTTGAGGTAGACACGCATATTGTCTCTGCTGCAACGCCTAACTTGCGAAATCTTGATATGGCACTCGAAAAGGCACAGCTGGTAGCCCACAATCACACGCTATCAAGTCTTGCCAGCGCTGAAGCCGTCCTTAGTCGTCAACAAAAAGAGGCTGGTACAGTTTTAATTGATATTGGCGCAGGGACAACCAACTTGGTAGTCCTAGAGGATGGTGAAGTACAACACGTTGCTGTTCTGCCTATCGGTGGTGCCCATATTACAAATGATTTGGCTATTGGATTGAAAACAGACCTCGATATCGCTGAGGCGGTTAAAATTCGCCACGCGACGTTATCGTCCAAGGCAACGCCACCTAATCTTCGTATTAAGGTCAACAACCAGGATCATATCTTTAAATCTGAAGATATAGCTATGATTACAGAGGCGCGTGTTGACGAACTGTTTGAGTATGTCAATAAAGAGCTGACACGCATCCACCGCGCGCATAAATTGCCTGGTGGCGCTGTCATCGTTGGTGGAACGTCTAAACTTCCTGGTATTGCGGAGTTTGCTAAAGAGAAAATGCAACTTGCTGCTCGTATTGGTACCTTGCATTCAGTAAGCGGACTTGTTGATACTGTAGCTGACCCATCGTACGCTGCGAGTGTGGGCTTAATGTTGTTGGATATGCTTTTGCAACCGGAATCTGCCCCCGTTAGTAGTGGTATGTCTAGTGCCCGAGCACTAAATTTCGTCGATAATCTGTGGCAGCGATTTAAGCGATAACTATTTGTGTGCAAATTGCTTGCAGGGCGTAAGGCTCCAAAAAAGCCTGTATACTTTTGTTGAACTCACATGCTTCATGGGCTATACTTGCATTTATACTATAGAAGAATTGAAGAGAGGGTAAGTTAGAGCATCATGCCTCAAGTTGAACCAGCTATCGAAACCATTGCCAAAATTAAAGTTGCCGGCGTTGGTGGAGCGGGTGGAGCCGCAATTAACCGAATGGTTGATGCCGGTGTTGAGGGCGTTGAATTCATCGCAATTAACACTGATGCGCAAGCGCTCTATCATTCTAAGGCTCAGACTAAAATCCATATCGGCAAGGATGCAACACGCGGTCTTGGCGCTGGTGCGGACCCTAAGGTAGGTGAGCAGGCAGCTGAAGAGTCTGCCGAAGAGATCAAGAAGGCGCTCGAGGGCGCTGACATGGTCTTCGTTACGCTTGGTGCCGGTGGCGGTACTGGTTCGGGCGCAGGACACGTTGTTGCGCGCCTCGCCAAAGAGATGAACATTTTGGTCGTCGGCTTTGCTACTAAGCCTTTTGCGTTTGAGGGTGAAAAACGCCGTCGCAATGCAGACTCAGCAATTGAAAACTTGCGCCAGGCTGTTGATACGTTAATTACTATCCCTAACGATCGTTTATTGCAGACAATTGACCGCCAGACTCCTCTCGTAGAGGCCTTTAAGGTTGCCGACGATGTCTTGCGCCAGGGTGTTCAAGGTATCTCGGACTTAATTACGGTTCATGGATTGATCAACCTCGACTTTGCTGACGTTAAGGCTGTCATGCGTAACGCAGGCTCAGCTCTTATGGGTATTGGCCGGGCAAGCGGCGAGAACCGCGCAGTCTTGGCCGCCCAACAGGCTATCGATTCTCCATTGCTAGAGGTATCTATCGACGGTGCTCGAGGTATTTTGTTTAATGTTATCGGTGGCAACGACCTATCGATGCACGAAATTAATGCCGCAGCCGAGGCTATTACGAGTGCCGCAGACCCAGATGCCAACATTATCTTCGGCGCAACTATCGATGACAAACTCTCGGGTGAGATTATCATTACTGTTGTTGCTACAGGATTTGATGCTGCATATTTTGGTAACCGCCGAAGTGCAGAAGAGCAGGCGACTGCTCCAACTACGGTTAGCCCAGAGCTCCTTGATGAGGCGCCACAGAATTATGCTACATCAGACATCAATGATAGTGCTAGCGCTGATACTGATCTGTCAGCTGTCGATATGTCATTAGATACAACGCCGGTTACGGATTTTAAATCTGACGCCTCAATGCCAAATATTTGGACGATTGACGAAGAAGAATCCGAAACTCCACAGCACCAACCGCTGCCACCTATGTCGCGTGATATTGATGAGCCAAGCCACCAATCTGTTATTCACCATGACGATGATCTTGAGCAGCCATCCTTCATGCGCCGCTTATTGAAGAAGCACAAAGACCGCGATGAAAACGGTGACAGTACACTGTAAAACTGGCCATTACGTACTAAATAATACAACCTAAATTTCTTGCCAAAACGCTACAAATAGAGCTATCATTAATACCACAACCACTATATATGGGGATGGTACATTTATAAGGCAACGCTAAGGAGGTTCGTGTGAAGTGCAGTCAATGCCACTACGAAGACACGAAAGTTATTGAATCACGCGATGCAGCAGACGGTGAGGCTATCCGCCGAAGACGTTCTTGCCCGGAGTGTGGTTATCGCTTTACGACCTATGAACGAATTGAGCGGCCACAACTTATTGTCGTGAAAAATGACGGCGTTCGAGAATTATTCAACCGAGACAAATTACTCGGTGGTTTGTACCGTGCGTGTGAAAAAACACCGGTTACAAACATGCAACTGGAGCGATTGGTATCCGATATAGAACATCAGCTTCATGCTTGCGGTGATCCTGAGGTAGCGTCAAACAAAATCGGCGAAATGGTTATGGATCGCTTGGCACTTACAAACGAAGTGGCCTACGTTCGTTTTGCGAGCGTCTATAGACGCTTCAAGGATATTGCGGGTTTCGAGAAAGAGCTCACGCATATTCGTGAGCGCAATCAAGATCCTCTCGAGGTGTAAGAGGTTCGCGCAGCCGGTTCCCCGAGGGCTTTAGTCTAAGACGAATGAAGTCCAGGGGGAGCTGGCGGCACATTGAGCGGTGCTCGCGAACTCTAACAAAAATAATAAACAATTTAACTATGGGGGGTGCCGTCTGGGCGTGTGCTAGGACGGACTCAAAAAGAGGGTACTATGGGACAAACAACCAGTCTGTCGGTTGGGAGATTATTCACCCAGCCTAAAAGTAAGGCCTATGACCAGCTTCGCTGGGTGTCACAGGATTCTATTATCGTGAATCCGGCTACAAAAACACCGGTTTTTGAGCAAAAAGATGTCGATTTTCCGGAAGGATGGTCGTTGAATGCCATTAACATCGTGGCGCAAAAATACTTTACTGGTACTCCAGGCACGCCCGAGCGCGAAGCTTCTCTTAAGACGCTGATTAACCGTGTCGTTGACACTGTTGTTCGCCAAGGTCTTCAGGAGAAATACTTCGAGTCCGAAGCGGAAGCAGAGGACTACCGTGAGGAGCTAAAATACATCCTGGCTACGCAGCGAGCCGCATTTAACTCACCAGTTTGGTTTAACATTGGCGCCAAGGGTCGTTCACAACAGGCAAGTGCATGTTTTATTCTGCAGGTCGAAGACACCATGGAGTCGATTCTTAACTGGTACACAGAAGAGGGCATGATCTTTAAAGGTGGTTCAGGTGCAGGCTTGAACATCAGCACGATTCGCTCATCTGCTGAGCCTCTTGGTAAAAGCGCCGGCCGGGCATCCGGTCCTGTGAGCTTTATGCGCGCAGCTGACTCAGTTGCTGGTGTTATTAAGAGCGGTGGCAAAACTCGACGTGCTGCAAAGATGGTTATCTTGAACGCTGATCACCCAGATGTGATGGATTTCGTTAACACCAAGAAACACGAAGAAGAGAAGATCCGCGCACTAAGTGCTGCTGGTTTCGATATGAGCCTAGACGGAAAAGATATTGTCTCTGTCCAGTACCAAAATGCTAACAACTCAGTCCGCGTAACTGACGAATTCATGGAAGCCGTCGAAAAAGACCTCAACTGGGACCTCAAAGCAGTTACTACGGGCAAGGTCGTAAACACGATCCGCGCACGTGACCTATTCCGCCAGATTTCTGAGGCAGCATGGGCTTGTGCAGATCCTGGCATGCAGTTTGATACAACGATTAACCACTGGCACACTACGCCAAATGCTGGTCGTATCAATGGTAGCAACCCATGTTCTGAATACATGCACCTCGATAACTCAGCTTGTAACTTGGCGTCAATTAACTTGCTCAAGTACTTACGTGAAGATAACACCTTCGATATCGAGGCATTTCGTCACACTGTTGACCTTATTTTTACCGCTCAAGAAATCTTGGTCGGTTACAGTGAATACCCAACATCGGGCATCACCAAGAACGCCAAGGCGTATCGTGAGCTTGGCTTGGGCTACGCTAACCTCGGTGCAATGCTCATGGCTCAAGGCTTACCATATGACTCAAGCGAGGGTCGTGCTCAGGCTGCAGCTATTACTGCCCTGATGACTGGTCACGCCTATGCAGTGAGCGCCAAGCTCGCTAATCGTGTTGGTCCATTCGCTGGATTTAACAAAGACCGCAAGGGCATGCTGAACGTTCTGCGCCAGCACCGCGCCGAAGTCTCTAAGATTGATGCAGGTCTTGTAGCTGAAGAGCTATTGAGCGCCGCAGCAACTGCCTGGGACGAAGCCGTTGAATTGGGCGAGATGTACGGTGTGCGTAACTCGCAGGCTAGTGTGTTGGCACCAACTGGCACAATTGGTCTGATGATGGACTGCGACACAACTGGTATTGAGCCTGACTTTAGTTTGGTCAAGCACAAGAACTTGGTTGGCGGTGGCTCAATGGCTATCGTGAACCAGACGGTTCCACGTGCACTTCGTACACTGGGTTACAACCAGGCCGAAACCAATGAAATTGTTACGTACATCCATGACAATGGTGTCTCTGATGGCGCACCCTATCTTAAGCCAGAACATCAAGATGTTTTCGCGTGTGCAGTAGGTGAGAATTCAATTCACTACCTGGGTCACGTCAAGATGATGGCCGCAGTGCAGCCTTTCATCTCTGGTGCGATCAGTAAAACTGTTAATATGCCTGAAGAGGCAACGGTTGAAGACGTGGAGCAGCTACATCTTGACGCCTGGAAAATGGGAATTAAGGCAATCGCAATATACCGCGATAACTGTAAGGTTGCCCAGCCACTTTCCGGCAAGAAGAAAGAAGACAATCAAAAGGTAGCTCCTGTTAGCGAGCCTATTGTCGCCGTTGTCGCCCCGACCCCTGTAGTCACCGAAACTGTTTCTGACAAAATGGTTGTTAAAAGCGCTACGGTTCGTCGCCTGTTACCTCGCCGTCGCAATGGTAAAACCTACAAGTTCCGCATCGCAGACTTGGCTGGCTTCTTTACGGTAAGCGAATACGAAGATGGCACCCCTGGTGAGCTATTCGTCCGTGTCTCAAAGCAGGGTTCAACGCTTTCGGGTTTGATGGACTCGTTTGCTATCTCTGTAAGTCACGGTTTGCAGTACGGTGTGCCACTTAAGAGTTATGTCCGTACTTTGATGAGCAGTAGCTTCGCGCCAGCTGGCATCACTGATGACCAAGACATTCGTACGGCAACCTCCATCACTGACTACATCTTCCGCCGATTGGCGCTTGATTACTTGTCATTTGATGATCGCCTAGAACTCGGCCTGGCTTCATTTGATGAAATGCCAGATGACCAGCAGACAATGTTCTTGACTGACGACCAGTCATTGGTTGGTCAACAAGTCCAGGAACAGCACCCTGAGCCAGCGGCAGAAGCAATTTTCTTCTCAGAAGTAGCATCATCCGCACCAAAGGCACAGGCCAAAGTCGCTAAGTCCGACAGTACCGCACCATTGTGCTACAACTGCGGCAACCAAACCCAACGGGCTGGTAGCTGTTACGTATGCTCGAGCTGCGGCTCTACCTCCGGCTGTAGCTAGGACTGTAGTCCTGCTACAAACCCCCAACAACCGTCTCTTACCAGGGGCGGTTGTTGTATATTTAATTGGTTTTTAATCTTTGGTGTGCTATTATCGTAACGTGAAAGTGATTGTGCTTTATCGGCCTAACTCCGACCACGCGAGCGACGTTGAGTCCTTTGTGCGTGATTTTCAGAGAACCCACGATATTGGCAATAAGGTTGAGCTCGTCAGTGTGAATACGCGAGACGGTGCAGCAACTGCCTCTCTTTATGACATAATGTCATACCCCTCAATTTTGGCTCTTGCCGATGATGGTTCAATGATCAATTCGTGGATCGGCACGCCACTACCTCTCATGGACGAGGTGGCTGGCTATATGTACGCCTGAGCTCACCACTTGATTAGCGTGCCCAAAAAGCGCTATACTATAACTTGTACATATAACAACATGCGTTCTACCTCTGGTAGATGAGTGGCCATCACCCACGAATGCAGCAGAAAGAAATTGTCCTAGAGTATCTAGACAAAAGTAGAATTTGCCGGCAGAAGCTCCGTAATTGCTAAAACTAAGCGCCAGTCGAGAGTCATCTCTTTTGGAAGTTGGATGGTACCACCCTTAAACAGGGCTCCAACAGTCAAAAGCGATGACTTTTTTTGTTTGCAAAGGAGAACACATGAAGTTTCAAAAAGGAACCCGTCGCCGAGCTTCCGAATACGAGAAGGACTTGGTTGCATACTGGAAAGAACACAAGACATTTGAGAAGTCGATTGAGATACGTCCAGTCGATAACGCCTATGTATTTTACGATGGCCCTCCATTCCTTACGGGTACACCGCACCATGGGCACCTGCTGATCTCCACGGTAAAAGATTCCGTGGCGCGATATCAAACAATGCGCGGCAAACGAGTCGAGCGACGATGGGGCTGGGACTGCCACGGTTTGCCTGCTGAATTATTTGTCGAGAAAAAGCTGGGCATCACGAGTAAGAAAGAAATTGGCACCAAGATTAGTATTGCTGACTACGTCAAAGAATGTCGTGCAGCGATGGTAAAGACCGGTACTGAGTGGGAAGATACCATCGAGCGTCTTGGCCGCTGGGTTGAGTTCAAGGGTGCATACAAAACCATGGATGCTGAATTCATGGAGAGCGTATGGTGGGCCTTCAAGAAACTCTACGAAGAAGGCAAGATATACGAAGGCGAGAAAATTCTTGTTTATTGTACGAAAGACGCAACACCTATCTCTAAATCTGAGGTGGCCATGGAAAATAGCTATCAATTGGATACCGATCCAAGTGTGTACGCTTATTTTGCGCTTGAAGATTCCGACGAGTACGTTTTAGCCTGGACGACAACACCTTGGACGTTGCCAGCAAACGTTGCTATTGCTGTGAACCCAGAGCTTGAATACTCGCTAATTGAATACAACGGTCGAAAGACGTATGTTGCAACGACCGCTGCCGCAAAGGTCTTCACTGATGAAAAGCATAAGCCTCTCGAGTATAAAGTTCTAAAAAACGTAAAGGGAACTGACTTGGTTGGTAAAAAGTACCACCCAATTTTTGAAAACCATGGTCCGAATGCTCACCGCGTTTTGGCGGCAGATTTCGTGACTGCTGAAGACGGTACTGGTATTGTTCATGAGGCCCCAGCATACGGTGAAGAGGACTACGAACTGTGTAAGCTTGAAGGCGTGCCTATTGTCTCGATTGTCGACGAAAACGGTTTGTACACTCAGGGGCGATGGCAGGGGCAAAACATTTGGGATGTAAACAAAGAGGTCGCCAAGACGCTTGTTAGTGAAGGAGCTGCCCTAAAAGTAGAGTACATCCAGCATGAATATCCTCACTGCCACCGGTGTGGTAACAAATTAATGTATCGAGCACACCCAAGCTGGTTTATGGATATTCAGGCTCAAAAGGGTGAGATGCTCGCCGCAAATGAGGAGTCAAGCTGGACACCGAAGGCGCTTCAGGAGGGCCGATTCAAAAATATTATCGCGTCGGCTCCAGATTGGAACCTGTCACGTGACCGATATTGGGCAACACCGATCCCCGTGTGGCGAGGAGTTCGCAATGATGGTACGGAAGTTGTTAAAGTTGTTGGTTCTTACGAAGAATTTGAGACTTTAACGGGCAAGAAATTAGATGATTACCACTTGCCAAACGTCATGGATGTCACATTTGAGTACGAAGGGGTGACACTTAGTCACATTGGTAAGGTTCTCGACTGTTGGTTTGAAAGCGGGAGCATGCCGTTTGCGCAATTCCATTATCCTTTTGAAAATAAGGCCAAATTTGAGACGAGTTTTCCTGCAGACTTCATCGTTGAAGCAATCGACCAGACGCGTGGTTGGTTCTACTCGCTGACCGCTGTAAATACGGCGCTGTTTGGAAAATCACCATTCAAAAATCTGATTTGTACTGGCTTTATTAACGCTGCTGACGGTAAGAAAATGAGCAAAAAACTCAAAAACTACACAGATCCGCTGGAACTCATGAACCAGTACTCAGCAGATTCATTCCGTTTTCTGATGCTATCAACTCCTTTGGTCAACGGTGAAGATTTTGCGCTCAAAGACCGAGATGTTGCTGACGTTGCGCGCAAACTGAGCATGATTTGGAATATGTACGACTTTTTTACTCTCTACGCTGACGTAGATGAGTGGGAGTGGGGCGGCAACCTTGAGGACCCGAGTCGTGATCTGAAGAATCCTCTCGATATTTGGATTGTATCGCGCCTGCATCAACTAGCTAAGGAGGTGGCAACAGGTATGGACGCATACTCCTTCCAGGAAGCTGTAAAGCCCATTCTCCCGTTCTTGGATGATGCTTCTAACTGGTACGTTCGTCGTTCGCGTCGTCGTTTCTGGAAGAGTGGTGACGACACGGATAAAAACGATGCCTACCGTACATTGCACTACGTCCTCGTACAACTTGCACATATTGTAGCGCCTTTTACACCGTTTTTGGCTGAAGAGCTGTACCAGAAGCTTACTGGTGGTGAGTCGGTCCATTTGCGCGACTGGCCTCTAGCTGGCGCTGTTGATCAGATGGTGCTCGATGAGATGGCTGAGATCCGTAAGGGGATTGAGCAGGGGCTTTCTGTCCGTGCGGGCGCCGGTATTAAGGTGCGTCAACCGCTTGCATCAGCACACCTCTATATCTCTCGACAAGCGCCGGATGAGCGAATGAGCGAGTACATGGACATCGTACGCGAGGAGCTTAATGTAAAGGAGGCGGACATTAGCACGTCACTCGACTCAACTACGCAGGAGCCGCTTGCAATGCAGCCAGGCGCATCGCTTGTGCTTGAGATTACTCCTGAATTACACCGTGAAGGTATGGCACGTGAGGTAATCCGTAATGTGCAGAATGCGCGTAAGCAGGCTGGTCTTGACGTTGACGATCGTATTCGTTTGACGCTCCAGACGTCCAGTGTAGAGCTCAAAAAAGCCATTGATGAATACACGCCTGCTATTACTGCAGAAACGCTTGCAGATGGCCTTGTGTCGGCCTCGGAGTCTTATCAGAATGTGTCTGAATGTAAGGTAGAGGGTCTTGAGCTCGTTATCGGTCTCGAGAAGGCCTAGACCGCCTTTACATAGCGCTCCATATCTGTTACTATTTATCGGTATATAATTTCTTGAAAAGAGAGTTCACAAACGTATGAAAAAAGCAGTTATTGCAACCGGCGGCAAGCAGTACATCGTCTCAGAAGGCGAAACTATTGAAGTTGAATTGCTCCACGCCGATGGTAAAACCGTAACCTTTGAGCCATTGATGATTATCGATGGTGACAAAGTATCTGTTGGTACCCCTACTGTAGCTAAGGCTACGGTAACCGCAGAAGTTGTAGCAGACGAAGTCAAGGCTGACAAAGTCCTTGCGATCCGTTACAAAGCCAAGAAGCGCGTTCACAAGATTCAAGGCCACCGCCAGCGCCACACAGCGATCAAGATCTCAAAGATCGCCTAGTTACTACTACTAAGCTGTGGAAAAAATCAACGAGTTATAATGGCTCGTTGATTTTTTTACACCAAAATAATCGTAGCGTAGATCTAATAAGCGTTATTTACAACACATCCTTAACAGCGACGCCTAATCAAATCGTTGTGTAAATAACTCCAAATTGGCGCACTACTATTTAGTTCAGAATTTGAATTATGAAATTGATATTTTATGCTTGTAACCTCTTGAGGCAACATGCTATTTACGCGCATAATAAGAAAGAACTCAAAGGGCCGCAAAATTAGGCCCGCGCAAAAACCAAAACATGAAAACACCAAAGATAAAAACACCAATTTTGCTATTGACCGCGCTTACCATAGTGATGCTTTTTGTGTTCACCTTCTGGACTGGTTTATTTGCCCAAAAGAAGGCGCTAGCTGTAACTAACAGTACGGTTAATTTCCAGGCTCGCCTCATGACAGCGTCAGGAACGATTGTTCCTGACGGCAACTACAATGTTGAATTCAAGCTATACAATGCACTGACATCCTCAGGCTCAAGTCAGGGGTCATGTACCGGTGATGCGGCATGTCTGTGGACGGAGACACGGACAAGTGGTAATCAAGTCCATGTCGTAAATGGTTATCTCACGGCGAATCTTGGCGGCGTTACTGCGTTCCCGACAACAATTAACTGGGATCAAAACCTGTACCTCACCATGAACATTGGTGGCACGAGTGGTACGCCAAGCTGGGATGGCGAAATGGCGCCTCGCCTCAAGCTAACAGCGACGCCCTACGCGTTTAGGGCAGGGCAGTTAGCTACCAATAACGGTACATTCTCGAGTACTCTCAGTTTCACGAACCCCACGGCCAACGATAGCATTTTACTGCCGGATGCCTCTGGCACGATTTGTTTGCAGAGCTCAGCAAGCTGTGGCTTTGCCTTGAGTAGCGGCTCTGGTAGTTACATCCAGAATGGTACATCACTCCAGGCAGCAAACTTTAACGTTCAAGCTGCCACGAGTGGTACGGTGGCTGCCACGCTGCAGGCAAACGCCTCAGGTACCGCAGATATTCTCGATCTAAAGAATGGATCGGGTACACCCGTGGCTACATTCGGTAGTGCTGGCGCAGTGCTGCTTAAAAATTCAACCAACTCAACCGCCGCGTTCCAAATCCAAAACGCTTCAGGCCTGCCAGTGCTCAGTGCTGATACGACAAACGGGACGATAACAATTGGTAATGTTACGACCACATCTGGTCAAAACCTGGCAGGCAAGCTGCTATTTGCAGACGGTACACTTGATGGCTTTAGCGCAACCGTGAATGTTAGTACACTTACGGCAAATCGAGTAATATCTTTGCCTGATTCAGGTGGAACACTCTGTTTGCAGAGCTCAGCAAGCTGTGGCTTTGCGCCCACCAGCGGGTCGGCGAATTACATTCAAAACACGACAAGTGTCCAGGCGGCCAATGAGTACATCCAGAATGCAGGTGCTACCACCGCGGATACCGCCATATTCAGATTCAGCTCGGGCCAAACAGGGGATGCGATAAAGGTACTGAATTCTGCAGGAACTGCCAATGTATGGGAGGTTCAGCCTTCGCTTGTGACGCAGACGGTGCCGCTCAAGCTGAACCCGGGTACCTTAACCACCTTTACGACCCCGGCGGGTTCGTCGGTATCGACGGCGATTAACATACCGCTGATGGACCCTGGCGCTTTCGGCCAGATTTTAGCTTTCGGGCTTCCGGCTACTGCCGCGACAACCGCTCGATCGATCTCGGTGTTTGATGCCCGTACAGCATCGGGCTTGCAGCCCTCGATAGCGCTGTTTAACCGTTCAGAAGGTGATGCCTTCGGTTTGTCCTGGAACGGTTCAACGACTATAGCATCACTTGAGACGCTAAGTGGTAATATTGCTTTGCGGCCGGGTGGTACGAATACGCAGTTGTACGCTGTTGCGGGAGGTGATGTGGGAATCGGAACGAACTTCCTATCACCAAATTACCCACTAGATGTGCAAGGTGATGTTAATACATCAACACAGTACCGTATCAGTGGAACAGTGATTTGTACAACATCTGGTTGTACTGCCGCGAGTGGATCGGGCTTTTATATCCAGAATGGCACGGGTATTCAGAGCGCGAACTTTGATGTTCAAGCTGCTACTAGCGGAAGCGTAGCTGCAGTACTTCAAGCCAACGCTGCAGGTACCGGTGATATCTTGGATCTAAAGAATGGATCGGGTACACCCGTGGCTACATTCGGTAGTGCTGGCGCGGCATTGTTTAAGAATTCTACTAACACCACGGCAGGATTCCAGATACAAAATGCTGCTGGAACGAGCAATCTTTTGGTTGCAGATACAACGAATACTCGAATAGCAATTGCCCAGGCGACAGCTACCTATACTTTGGACGTAGCGGGTGATATTAACAGTACGACCGCATTACGCGTAGCTGGCACCTCTGTTTGTGACACGGTAGGAAGTACTGGCTGTATAGCTAAAAGCGGCTCCGGATATTACATCCATAACCAGACAACGGTGCAATCCGCAAATCTGTACGTTCAAGCTGCCACGAGTGGTACGGTGGCGGCAACATTGCAAGCCAACGCTGCAGGTACCGGTGATATTCTTGACTTGAAGAACGGTGCCGGAACAGCGGTGGCCACCTTTGGTAGTACAGGGGCAGTTTCGATGCAAAATTCTACTAATTCCACGAGTGCTCTCGCAGTACAGACGTCCTCCGGAGGGTCTGTACTTAATGTGGATACGACGAACAATATTGTGAGTCAGGGTGGTGGAACACAAGATAGTATGTTGCCATGGACCGCAACCAATGTTGCAGCGGCTCCGCTTACCACACAAGCTTCGGCGTCATATAACGGCTATCTCTACTCATTTGGTGGCTATAACGGCTCTGCTACAGTTGCTACTTCGTACTACGTTGCGCAGAATGCCAATGGCACGTTGGGTACATGGGCTACGACGACGGCTTTGCCAGTAGCATTGGATATTGAGTCAGCCGTTGCATACAACGGATATATGTATGTTCTCGGCGGCCAAAACAACAGTGGTACATCTGTTAGCACGGTGTATTACACTACTATTAATGCTGTTAACGGAACGCTTGGGGCGTGGAGCACAACCACTGCGCTTACAAAGGCGGTTGGTGGCCATACTGCTGTGGCTATGGGTGGCTACATGTACATCATGGGCGGTTTGACTGGTACGGGCGTTATCGCTAACACCTACTATGCTACGATTAGCGCAGTTAACGGAACGCTTGGGGCGTGGACAAGTACCACCGCAGTTCCTTCTACTGTCGAGGATGCTACCTCGGTAGCATACAATGGCTACGTCTATGTTATGGGCGGTGCTAATAATGCAGGGACTGGCCTCAATACAGTCTACTTCGCCAAGCCTAACACAGGAACGGGTGCTATAGCATCGTGGAGTACAACCACTGCCTTGCCGGCCACGCTCACGGGTGCGGCGAGTGCTGTTAGTTCCACCGGGCAAGTATACGTAGTGGGTGGCTACAATGGATCGGTCGACACATTGGCGACGTATACTGGGCAGTTTAACGCTTCTACTGGCGCCGTGGCGAGTTGGTCCGCTACTACTGACTATGTAGCCACGGTAGAGTATCCAGGCGTTGCGCTCAGTAATGGATATCTTTACATCATGGGTGGGTTTGTTAACGGGCTCCTGACCTCCGCGGTTAACTATGCTCCTGTCAACAATACAGGAGTAGCCGTTGCGGGAAGTACAACGATAGCGGGTAATTTGAACGTTCATAATCAGGTGACATTCCAATCGACCCTTAATTCAACAACCGCATTTGAAGTCCAAGGCTCATCAAGCGGAGTGGCGCTTAATGTTGATACGATTAATACGCGTGTTGGTATAGGTACGATAGCGCCAACTGAAGCTTTATCTGTCCAGGGGAATCTTAACATTGCCGACAATGTGACTTCACCGACAAAACAATTCCGTCTTCGTACGTCTGGCTCTGGGCTCGACCTTGAGGGCGGTGGCGCGGACCTGTACGTGAGTAGCTGGACTGGCGCATCCTTTACGGGTACCCAGCAGACGTTCCTGCGTGGATACATTGGTACAAGTGCTAGCTCATACAATAACCCAGGCCTGTTTGTGGGTAACGCTTCCCCAGCTAGTAATCCAATGGTCTTAGTGGTTGCCGAAAAGTCGACCGGTAGTGGTTCTGCCGATCCTAGCACAACTAACTTTAACGGGGCAATGTACTACAACGACAGTTTGGCTGCATTTCGTTGTTACGAGAATGGTGAGTGGAGAAACTGTGTGTCATCTGTGCAGAGTAACGGAATTAATAACGCCGCAACGGCAGGAACAACTACATCAACTTCTTATGTGAACTATCCTGGCACGTCATCTCTTACGTTTACGAAGCTGGCGAACTCAACCAAGCTTTCAGTCTCGATTTCGGTAAGTTTTTGGTCCACTGCCGTGAACACTTCCGCCAAGGTGGGCGTACTGATTGGTGGAACGGATTATGACTGCACAAACTTCTACTTTAACAATGCAGCTCTCCATATGCCGCTAAGCTGTACAGTGGTGATTTCAGGTGTTTCTAGCGGCTCGCAGACTGCCCAGATACGTTGGAAGCGTACCGTTGGTACAGGTGGTACGGGCACGCTCCAGATGGACACGAACGACTGGATAACTATGAAGGTTGAAGAGACCAACTAGTCCGACTTACGGGCCCTATACGTGCTCTAGGAGACGCGTTGCTAGGACTTTGTGAGATGGTTTAGAACGAACTGTATGTCGGGCTGTAGTACAGTATTAGCGCTCGGCGCCGCAAGTATCCAAGTACTGCCGATAGTTAGGCTGCCGACCAAGAAAGAATTATCTGCTTTCCCGATGGCACCTTCACCCAGGGGTGTACTTATTAGGGAAGTGTTTGTTAATTTTTTGGTATAGAACGTAGTAAAATCGAAGTCTCGTGGCGTCGTTTGGATCGTGATATTTATGCTACCGGACGGCCCTTTTATGCGGTATCCAGCGACGCCTTGGCTGAAATAGAAACTAGTGGGGACTATCGCCCACTCTGCCGGTAGTGGCTTGGGATAGTACAGGGGGAATGTAGTCTCGGCACGCACTGATTGTGGGAATGGGCTTTTATCCGCGCGTGAAATATGCCAGTAAATGCCCGAGATGCTTACCGCAAGGACAGCAATAAAAAATATGCTCAACTTCTTGGATGGCGTTGGCCTTCTTTTACGCTCCATAATGGTTTTAATGTATACGAAAATGTATGCGTATGCAATTAAGCATTACCGTTTACATCTGTAAAAAGGAAAATTAGTTGTAATAGAATCTACATTTTAACGTAAAAACAGTTACGTTTTTGCAATATAGAACCTACAAAGCAAAAATACTGAAGGTGAACGCTATTGGACTGTTACTTCTTGGCAATGTGATATTTTGGTCTCCAGGGCGTACTGTGGGCCGCAAAATGAGACAGTGGGCAGTATAATAAATTACAACGCGCCTTAAGTGGTAGGGCTTGTGGAAAACTTTTCAGTATTATGAAGGTCGGGGGCATTATTTACAACGTATTTTACAACGAAAGTTTAGTCACATGGGTATCGTAACAGTCTAAAAAGAACTAACGTTGTAAGAAAGTCTATTATTTTAGGGCTCAAACTACCGACGCGAGTGGCATATTCTGCATAACTAATTTGCACTTTCTATCCTTGTTATAGGGGTGTATATGGCGAATAATAGAGTATAGGTTTGATCAAAAAATAAGACAAATTTTCCAAACCAAAATAGATACAAAATGGTTAAAAAAACACCTCAAAAACGAGTACTGTTCACGCGTGGTTCCAAGCTATTGGCGCTAGGCTTGATTGGTATTGTCTCGATACTGGGTGTAATCGTGGGTCCTCATAGGCAAGCCACCGCCGTAACTAGCAGCACTATCAACTTCCAGGCTCGCCTCATGACAGCGTCGGGAACGATTGTCCCCGACGGCAACTACAACGTAGATTTCAAGATCTACAATGCTCTGACTTCCTCGGGGTCTTCGAGCACAAGCTGTTCTGGTGACACGGCTTGTCTGTGGTCTGAAACACGAACGAGTGGGAACCAGGTCCACGTCGTCAACGGCTACCTTACGGCTAACCTTGGAAGTGTCACGGCGCTCCCCTCGATTGACTGGAGCCAGAGTCTTTGGCTGACTATGAACATCGGAGGTACTGGTGGAAGCCCAGTATGGGACGGCGAAATGAGTCCTCGACTTACGCTTACGGCAGTGCCGTACGCATTTAGTGCCGGACAGCTAACTACCAACACGGGTACGTTCTCGAGCACGCTGAACTTCACGACGCCAACAGCAAACCGAACAATATCATTACCCGACGCAAGCGGTACGGTTTGTTTGCAGAGTTCTGCGAGCTGTGGCTTTGCACTAAGCAGTGGTTCTGGTAGCTACATCCAGAACGGTGTTGCGACGCAGGCGGCAAACTTCAATGTCCAAGCAAGCTCCAGCGGATCGGTTGCAGCAATCTTGCAGGCAAATGCTGCAGGCGCTGGTGATATCCTTGATTTGAAGAATGGCGCAGGAACACCAGTGGCAACATTCAGTAGTACAGGCGCCGTGCTACTGAAGAATTCCGCCAACACTACGACGGCCTTCCAAATTCAGGGTTCCACCGGAGCAGTGCTATTGAACGCTGATACTTCAAATTCAAGAATAGGTATCAATACGAGCGCCCCAACGGAGGCCCTGGACGTGGTTGGCAACATCCAGATAAAAGATGCGTCAACTCCTACGAAGGAATATCGTCTAAGAACTAGTGGTAGTGCTCTCGATTTTGAGGCCTCAGGCGCCGACCTGTATCTGTCAGTCTGGAGCGGAGCGGGCTATACCGGAACGCAGTACAACCAATTTATCTTTAGTTCCAGCGGTTCAAACATCAATGCCCAGCGGGGAATCAATATCACCGGGTTGTCCGGACAGGATATACTACACCTTAACGCAAATGGTGGAGGAACAACTGATGTCGTCAACAGCAACGGAGATCTGACGCTCCAGGGAATAGCTGGTTCGTACAATGCATTTCGCATTAACAACACCTCGAGCGTTAAGCTGTTCGGGGTCGATACAAATAACGGATATGCGACACTGGGCAATGCCTCTACGACTGCTGGTCAGAACGCAGCGGGCAAGTTATTGTTTGCAGACGGTACGCTTGACGGCTTTAACGCAACCGTCGCAAGCAACACACTTACGACGAACCGAACAATATCATTACCCGATGCTACCGGTACGGTTTGTTTGCAGAGTTCTGCGAGCTGTGGCTTTGCACTAGGTAGCGCAAGCAGCTACATCCAGAATGGGGTATCCACCCAAGCAGCAAACTTTAATGTGCAAGCTGCCTCGAGTGGCACAGTGGCTGCAACCTTGCAGGCAAATGCTGCGGGCACCGGCGACATTCTGGATCTTAGAAATGGTTCTGGCGCTATAGTTGGCTCGGTTAGCTCGGTCGGTGCGTTGCTCTTCCAAAATTCGACTGACTCCACAGCCGCGTTAACTGTCAAGAATGCTGCTGGCACGAGTACGGTATTGAACGTTGACACCACAAACGGACGAGTTGGTGTTGGTGGTGTAGCGTTGGCCTCGAAATTTGAAGTTATAGGTGGCGACGCGGCAATCTACAACAACGGTGGTAACCCTCGGCTTATCTTGGGTGACACCACAAGCGACTACGGTTATCTGCAATGGGATAGTACAAACAATTATTTCCGCATCGAGACGGTGGGCACTAACGGATTGAAAATAAACGACAACAATGTCTCTATCGGTAATATCTACCCGGGCCAGCCATTGACGGTCGCAGAAGGGACGACGCAGCTGTTCCAAATCACGAGCACGGGTACGGTGTTATCTCAAACTTCGACTAACTCGACCACTGCTTTCCAGGTCCAGAATTCATCATCTGCAGCCGTACTTGATGTCGATACGAGTAATAGTCGCGTTGGTATTGGTACTAATGCACCATCGCGAACGGCCGACATTGCAATTAACAACGCAACCACAAGTGCATTGCCGCTCTTGGTCGAGCAGGCTGGTACGGGTGATACTGGCCTTGAACTAAAGTCGGCCACGCAAAGTTACTACGTAGGATCAGACTCGAGCGATGGCAACTTCAAGATTTCATCGAACACTGCAACAGGCACGTCAACGGTGATGGGCTACAATACAATTGGTTCAAGCACTGACACCAACGACCAAAACTCAATGAACGCTACGAAGTTTACGTCGAGTGCCACGGGCACGTTGACGCAACTTAACTCCTATATAGCTACTGTCGACACAACACCGAATAACAAGGCTCAAATGGCGATCTACACTGATAGCTCAGGTAGCCCGGGCACATTGTTGGCAAGTAGCTCAAGTATTACATTGACCGCAAACAGCTGGAATGCCTTCACTATCCCGGCAACTGCAATCACCAACGGTGTTACCTACTGGTTGGTATATAACACGAACTCTTCGAGCAACTCAAAAAACAACTTTAAGTTTTTGGCTGCAGGTGGCACCAACCAGTCTAAATATGTGGCACAGACCTTTGGCACCTGGCCTTCAAGTTGGTCTGGTGGTACATTCGATAACGCCCAAGCTTCATTCTATGGTCCAGTTGTTTCTTTGGTACCAGCCAATGACTTTAGCACCAACTTATTCTCACTAGGTAACACAGGTGTGGCAACATTCCAGAACTCAACCGACACCACATCAGCATTTCGTATTCAGAACACGGCGGGTACGAGCAACTTATTTATCGCTGATACTACGGATTCGCGAATAGCAATTGGCCAGGCAACCGCAACATACACCCTTGATGTGGCAGGGGATATAAATACGACCACCCAGCTTCGTATCGGCGGTGTTGTCATGTGTACGTCGAGCGGCTGTACTCCTAACAGTACGTCGACTAGCTTCATTCACAACCAGGCAACATTGCAGTCTGCCAACTTCTTTGTCCAGGCCGCCACGAGTGGTTCAGTAGCCGGGGTACTTCAGGCAAATGCTGCTGGCACCGGCGATATTCTTGATCTTAAGAATGGCTCTGGTGTTAACGTTGCTACTGTTGGTAGCGCGGGTACGATTGCAATTCAGAACTCCACCGATAACATTAGTTCCTTTACGATTGCCACTTCGATAGGTGGAACAAACGAGAATGTTTTGCGAGTTGATACTATAAGTGAACGCGTCGCCATTGGCGTTATTGCCGGAACACCATCGAGCAAATTGAATATTGCGACAGCTAGCACCGTCGGTCTACGCGTTTTTGAGAGTGGGGCATTCGATACGCTTGAACTGGCAAACGCAACGTCGAACATCCTAACGGTAACCCAAACCGGTACGATGTTACAGCAGACAACGACCAACTCGGCTAACGCATTTCAAATTCAGAACCAGTCGGGTATTCAGGTTCTGAATGTGAGTACCTCAGGGGGTATCTTGACTATTGGCAACGTCACGACAACAAGCGGACAAAGCCAGGTCGGAAAGATCATATTGGCCGATGGCACTATCGATGGCTTTGGAATGACACTCGCGACAGCAACTATGACGGCTAGTCGCACAATAACACTACCAGATGCAACGGGAACGGTCTGTCTGCAAAGCGCCACGACGTGTGGATTCATTCAGCTGCAGGCTACAACACCAGGTACTGTGCAGACAGGGAACCTGAATATTACGGGCACAGGTATATTCGGTACTGCGCTGCAGGTGGGGGGAAACATAAGCCTTACGGCTACAAGCTCAACTACCATAAGTGCCTCTACTTCGGCAGCCGCTGGTTATAATATGACATTCCAGGCAAGCAATGCTGGTGGCACCAATAATAACGGCGGTAGCATTGTGCTAACTGGCGGCACTTCCACGGGTACGGGCACCCCTGGTAGCGTGACCGTAAAGCCACAAACTGACGGCAACGCGTTCTTGATCCAGAACGCTGGAGGTTCAACTATATTTGACTACGATACGTCGCAGGCTCGACTTACGATGTATGCTGGAAATATAACGATAGCAGGCGTGGCGATCCCAAACACTATGACATTAACAAGTTCCGGTACTGGTGGTACGCTAGCTGCCCACACGTATTTGTACGATTTAGCGGCACAAGGTGCTGATGGTAGTAACACTGCCGCCGCCGGCACTTCGCCTGGCTCTGTAACCACCAGCGGTACAACAAGCAAAAACACTCTTACCTGGACTGCTGTGCCAAACGCAAGTGGCTATGTACTCTTTAGATCGATAGATGGTGGCGCGACGTGGCTAGAGAGCCCGGTTATACCAGCAGGTACTACTACTCTTGTGGACACTGGTTCTGTGAGTTGGGCGGCAGGTAGTAATCCGTCAAATATAAATTCGGCTGGAGGCCTGTATCTGCAAAATGGAACAGCCGTGACTTTCGATGGCACAAGTAATCAAAACGCACTGGCTTTCTTCAATAATAATGCCTTAACGATGGGTAACTACAATTTGAACGGCGTCGTGTCTATGGAAGCGAGCACATTTATGGAGCGTGATACGACGAATTTCCATACGAACCTCAATATTGACTTAAATGGTGAGGCGGCGTTTAGCCCTGTTACTAACTCGGCCGTCGCATTTCAAGTGCAGAAAGCAGATAATACTACTGTTCTCTTCAACGTCGACACAAGTGCCGAGAAAATTACGATTGGTCCGTCGGCTGGCGATGCTACGGGTACGCTGCTTATCTTAGGCAACAAGACGGGATCGGCGACTGACCCAACAGGCGTGGCGGGCGCTATGTACTATAACGTTACATCTGGAAGATTCCGCTGCTATGAAAACGCTGTTTGGTATAACTGTTTGACACACCATATTGTTACGCTAGGGTCTGATGTAACGAATAACAACGTGACCGCCAACACCATCGCTGATGTTACGGGACTGAGCTTCGCCGTATCATCCGGAACGACCTATCACTTCCATGCGTTAATCGACTACACTGCCGCGGCAACAACTACTGGTTCTCGTTGGTCGATAAATGGACCAACGACTTCATTGCTTGGCTATACCTCGACATGGGGTGTGGGCACGACCAGCCAAACAGTTAACTACGCGAATGCCTACAACCTGCCGGCGTCATCGAACGCTTCTTCGCCTTTCACGGCGGGCGATACGGCGATAATAGAGGGTATGATTACACCATCGGCAGGGGGTACCGTCATCGTACGCTTTGCATCGGGTGTTACTAGCTCTGCGATTGTAGCTAAGGCTGGTAGCACTATTGAGTGGTGGTAGTGATGAATAGCGCCCAACTACTAGTCGCAAAATGTTAACTCGCCACTGTTGTGTTATGGAGTAGGGAGGCTGGGCTATTTAACCTTTACGAGCTTTTCGGCTATTTGACTAAGAGTGCTGGTGGGTGTGCCTTGATCACCGGAAAGTGTAATGAGTGTTTGGGGCGTTTCAACGAGCGCAGAAGTGCTGCTACCCTGAGAGCCAACGACACCCTTGCCGATAGGAGTCTGTAAAGGGTTGAAGCCGACCAGGCTGGATAATGCTAGTTGCTCTGTTGGCTCTGCTTGCTCACTGACGGTAGTGATCTGACCAGTGGCGTTTTTTAGTGTAAAGAAGAGCATTCCATTGCTGATATTTGCAGAATTTTCCTTGTACGAGTAGTCCGTTGGCAAACTAGCCGGATAATACAAGTTGAAGGTGAGATCGCTAGTAAGAGTGGGGGGAATGGGATTGGCGGTAGTGGAAGTTTTCCCGTGCTCAATAATAAGTAACGTGCCGGCTGCAATTACCAAAAGAGCCGCACTAGCCGTGTATACGTTACGGAGTGTGTGCTGGCGCCTTTTGTATTGTGCGACATTAATGTTTGGTTGCGCTGGCGATGAATCATCGGCTTGGTGTTTGTTTTTTGACTTGTCGCGCTCAAAGGAAATTTTGATCAGAACCATAACCACAATCTACTGGCAAAATGTCATAGATGCAAGTAAAAAATTATGACCGCATCTGCAGGAGTGCACACGGTAACTTGCTAGTGAATTATCGGCAAAAAGTGGTATACTGCTTGCAAAGAGGGACGTATGAAACAAACAATTATTGCAGTTACCAACCAGAAGGGTGGGGTCGGCAAAACAACGACCGCTGTTAATTTGGCTGCCGAATTGGCTTCCGAACAAACACCTGTATTGTTAGTCGATCTTGATCCACAGGGAAATGCCACGAGTGGCCTCGGCTTGAACAAAGATGTTACACCAACAACATACGAGTTGGTTCTTGGTCGCGCCAAGCTTGATCAGGTCATTTTGGCAACTAATCGAGCTGGCTTGTATATTCTGCCAGCTAATAGTAATTTGGCTGCCGCTGAAGTTGATCTGGTAGATGTAGAACAGCGAGAGGCCTGCTTGCGCAATGCACTCCAGAACACAGACTTCGCATACATTATTATCGATTGTCCGCCAGCCCTGGGCTTGCTAACCATTAACGCTTTGACGGCAGCGCACGCGTTGCTGATCCCAGTTCAGGCCGAATATTACGCGCTTGAGGGGCTTGGCCAATTGTTGACGACAGTCCAGCGTGTTAAACAAACCATTAACCCTTCGCTTGAACTACTTGGCGTGGTCCTGACAATGTATGACAAGCGAACAAGTTTGTCTGAACAAGTTATGGACGAGCTGAGTACTCATTTTGCAGACAAAATTTTCAAAACGGTTATTCCACGCAATGTGCGGTTGGCAGAAGCGCCAAGTTTTGGTAAAACAATTCATGAACACGACCGCTGGTCAAAGGGTGCTCGTGCATACAAACAGCTAGCCAAGGAGGTATCAAAACGTGTCAACAGTTAAGAAGTCAGGGCTGGGACGTGGATTTGATGCGTTAATTCCGCAAGATTTTGACAAGAGTTTACTGCTCGAAGATAACGAACGCATCCAACAGATATCGCTTGATGCCTTGATCGCGAATCCTGATCAGCCTCGTCAGCATTTTGATGAAGTGGCACTTGAGCAGTTGGCTGAATCTATCAAGCGCTACGGTATTATTCAACCGCTCGTCGTGTCGCCACGCAAAGATGGCGGCTATGCTATTGTGGCGGGTGAACGCCGCTTTCGCGCCGCCAAAAAAGCGGGCCTTACAAAGGTTCCTACGGTTGTTCGCACGAGTGAAGAACTCGAGCAGCTCGAGATTGCCATTGTCGAAAATGTTCAACGTGTTGACTTGTCTCCACTCGAGCAAGCAGTGTCTATTGAGCGTCTACATCAGCAGTTCAATATGAAGTACGATGCGATTGCGGAGCGTCTGGGAAAAGCGGCATCAACGGTTAATAATATTGTACGTTTGCTGCAATTACCCGAAACTGCTCGAGAGGCACTGCATGCTCGCAAGATTAGCGAAGGACATGCTCGTGCAATTTTGGCACTTAAAGATATGCCCGAAAAGCAACTTGAATTGCTAGCGCAGATCATTAAACACGAGTGGTCGGTCCGTCAGGCTGAACGATTCGTGACATCTATTAAAGAGGGCTACAAAGAAGCACCTGCAACTCGCAAGCGCATGGACACAGAAACGCCGGCTACTAAGAAATTAAGTCGTCAGTTTGGTACGCCGGTACAGATTCGCCGTACTGCCAAGGGCGGTAAGCTCGAGATCGCTTTTACATCCGATGAAGAGCTCGAGCGTCTCATCACACAATTGCAGCAATAACGCAGCTAAAAACGGGATCTACTAAAAACCGCCTCCTTGCAGAAGCGGTTTTTAGTCTGGTAGAGATTTTGGGCTAGAAACGCTCGGCGCTGTTAGCGGGCAACACACGCATCACCAACTTACCCACAATTTGATCGGCAGAAATAGGGCCAAACATGCGGGAGTCTTGAGAATCGGGGCGGTTGTCACCGCAGACAAAGACATTGTTTTTTGGTACGACAAGGTCAGTATCTATATTGGTTTCAGGAATATTCTTACCATAGGGCAATGTTTTGTCTGGCTGGAACCCATTGGGGTGCTGGGCATTGTAGATGGTTAGGACGCCATTTTTGACGACAACGTGATCACCGGGCAGACCAACGACACGCTTAATAAGTTGTTTTGTGCCAGTTTGCTCAAAACCCTCGAGCTTGTCCTGGGGTTCGTTGAAGATAATGATGTCACCGCGGGCAGGGATGTATGCGTGGCCTGTGATGCGTGACCAAGTGCGAGCCATTTTCCAAACAATGAGCCGGTCGTTGTTTTGGAGGGTGGTCTCCATGCTTTGACCATCGACCTGATACGATTGAAATACAAAGGCGGTTAAAAATATTGCGATTAGCGGTGCCAGCAGCAAAATAGCTACTGTCGAGGCTATAGATCGAATCGTATCTCCTTGCTTTTTTGGCTCTGGAATGACTGGTTCTGTAGTCTGTTGCTGGGTGGTTTGATCATCATGCATATCAGGCTTAAACTATAGCGCATTTTGCGAAATTATGCACACTTTTAAACGTTTACGAAGTGTCACCAAACAGCTATACTAGATCCTAAGTGGTTATGGATAATTACAACGACCCCAAACGCCGGGTGCGGCAGAAGGCCATTGATGGCATTTTACATGGTGATTCACACCCTGTTGAGCATAGCGCTGCGCCAGTGCGTGGACGATTTAAGGGGTTGCGCCCAAGTGTCACGAAGTCTACTAAGCCGGTGCATCCTGTGGGCCCGCAGCTCATGCAATCTCCCGCGACTCCAAAGCCAGAACAACGACTTGCAACACCCAATCAGAATCCTCTCAGTGTTATCTCAGCTCCAGAAGTAATGATAGACCCTGTGAAATCAGAGCGCACACCTATCATCAAAGCCAAGAAACAGCGTTTTGCTTTTTTCCGACACCCTTTGCGGACTATTCGTTCGTGGAGTTGGCGCAAGCGTATAGTTTGGCTCCTTATAACGTTCGTTATTATCGGAGCTCTTGGCGTAGGCTACTTGTTTGTGAAGGGCTACTTTAATGCACGCAAAGTGTTTAAGGGCGGTGGTTCCTCGGTGGCGCTCCAAGAAAATGTCGATCCAAACTTGCTTAAGGGTGAGGGTAGCGGCCGTATTAACATATTGCTGCTAGGCATTGGTGGTACAAACCACGACGGCCCAGACCTTACCGACACGATTCTTATCGCGAGCATCGACCCTGTAAATCACAAGACCGCGCTTCTGAGTATTCCACGTGATATGTGGGTGCAAGTGCCCGGTCATGGTAGTATGAAAATCAACGCAGCCTACGAAACGGGCAAGTACGGCTATTTGGGCCATGATGACGCAAGTAACTCCAATCAGGCAGCAATTGATGCTGGCTTTGCGTCCGCCGATTCGGCCATCGAGAATGTTACGGGCATTACAATCAACTACCACATGCTCGTTAATTTCCAGGCATTTAAGCAGGCTATCGACACGGTGGGCGGCATTACGCTCAACGTGCCAACCGCCTTGTACGACCCAACGTTTGCGAGCGAAAACGGTGGTAGCTCCCTGATTGCGGCCGCCGGTACGCAGACGTTTAACGGTACGAAGGCCCTAATGTATGTGCGTTCTCGTCATACGAGCTCTGATTTTGCTCGTTCTGAACGTCAGCGTGCGGTAATTATTGCACTTGAACAAAAGATTTTCACACTCGGCGTCATGAGCAACCCGGCTAAGATCAGCTCGCTTATTGACGCATTTGGCAGCAATGTCGTGACAGACCTCAGCTTATCGAATGTTACTCGTCTATATTCAATCACTAAACAAATACCAGAAGCCCAGATTCAGTCAGTTGGCCTTACTGATGTCGGTAATGTGTTGGTGACGACTGGTATGATCAGCGGCCAGTCAGTTGTTTACCCACTAGCCGGCCTTAACAACTACACTGCTATACAAAGTTTTGTCCGTAGCACACTTAGGGATGGATATTTGGCCAAAGAAAATGCCCGAGTTGTGATTCTGAATGGCACGAGTAACACTGGTGCAGCTACGGCTGCCAGCACGGTACTTAAGTCGTACGGCTATAACGTAACTTCGGTAGGGGATGCTCCAACGCTCAATTACACTAAGACGACCATCATTGATCTTACCAAGGGTAAAGACCCGTACACGGCACATTACTTAAAGGATAGATTCAAGGTTAGCAGCGTGGCTACAAAGCTTCCCGATCAGACAATCCAAGCACAAAATGCCGATTTTGTGATAATCTTAGGTACAGATGAGACCACTAATAGCTAAAATCAAACCAGCCAGTGGCTTTTCGCGCTTCTTCTACATAAGTTTGAACGCGCTTTTGCCGCTCGTTGTCTTTATTCTTGTTAGAATTAATTTCGTTCAGCTCGCTTTAATAATTATCCTGTTAAGTAAGTGGCGTATGCTGGCGGTTCGCCCACGCTTCTGGCCAGCCAACGTACGTGCTAATGCCGTAGACATTATGGTGAGTATTTCGCTCTTGTTGTTTATGGCAAACAGTACGAGTCAAACATGGCAGTTGGTGTGGGCAGTTCTGTACGGTATATGGTTGATTGTGATTAAGCCGGCGTCATCAACATTGATGATGTCTGCGCAAGCTATGATCGGCTTGTTGTGCGGCCTTATGGCTTTGTCGACAAGTTGGGTTACGGCGCCGCTGTATGGATTGGTGTTTGGCACCGGTCTCGTATGTTACATCGCAGCTCATCACTTTTTTGATAGCTATGACGAGCCCTATGCTCGCTTGCTATCGTATCTGTGGGGGTATTTCGGGGCAGCACTGATGTTTGTCTTGGGGCACGGGCTAATCTTCTATCCGCGCCCGAGCGACGCAACAGGCTTCATATCGCAACCAACAGTACTATTATTAACCTTGGGCTACGGTTTGGCGACGATGTACTACTGCGACCATGCAAATAAGCTGACCAAAGCGGTCAAGATGCAAACAATGCTTATTATGTCAGTGGTTGTGTTAGTTATGATCGTCTCGCTATACCGAAGCCTGAATCACCTGATCGTATAGACATCATTAAGGGGAGGGGTATGGAAACTTCAGAGAAACCAGACAAAAAAGAGGAGTTGGAGGCAACGCAGGTTGAGTCATCGACGCCTCCGCCTACACCGGTGACATTTACTCCCGGTGAGTCATTGCGTAAGACAGTCCCAGCGGTGGTAGCTGGGGAGAAGACTCCCAAAGAACCTCGTGCTCATCATGGGCCTGATAGCTCGCACGTAAAGATGTTGGCTTTTGCATTTTTGTTTATTTTGAGCATTTCATCGGGATTTTTCGGCGGCTGGCTCTTTAGCCGGAACGATCAAGCGAACACCTCAACCCAAAAACAACAAGTGATTCTCAAAACCCAAGGCCAGCTTATCAGCAACATCGCTCAGAATGTCGGTCAAAGTGTTGTTTCTGTAGAGGTTACATCGACCTCGAACATTAACGCTGATAACTTCTTTGGAACTGGCGCGCAAGGTACGACGCAACAAAGCGAAGGCACGGGCATTATCCTGACTTCCGATGGTTTGATAGTAACAAACCGACACGTAGCGCCTGCTGGCACACAAAGTGTCAGTGTGACACTATCTGACGGCACGACGTACAACGATGTTAAGGTTGTTGGTCGCACAAACAGCTCTGATAGTTTGGATATTGCGTTCTTGCAGATTCAAGATACCAAGGGTAAAAAGCTTGTTCCTGCCCAAATTGGTGATTCTAGCAAAGTGAATGTCGGCGACTCGGTGGTTGCTATTGGCAATGCACTTGGGCAGTTCCAGAATACCGTAACTTCGGGTATTATTTCTGGCCATGGTCGTAGCGTGCAGGCCAGTGACAGCACTGGCTCGGGTAGTGAAAATCTAGAAGACCTCTTCCAGACAGACGCTGCAATTAACGAGGGTAATTCCGGTGGCCCATTAGTAAATCTTGATGGTCAAATCATTGGCATTAACACGGCAATCGCAAGCGGCTCGCAGAATATTGGCTTTGCGATCCCTATTAACGATGTAACGGGCCTGATTAGCAGTGTTAAGCAGACTGGTAAACTGGAGCGCCCATACCTCGGCGTGGTCTACGTATCGCTAACCGCTGATATCGCTAAGCAGTACAGCTTGAGCGTAAACAATGGTGCATATATTCCGCCGGCTAGCGTTTTGGGCCAGACGACAATCCTTTCGGGGGCACCTGCTGCAAATGCTGGCCTCAAAGAAGGCGACGTCATTACCAAAGTAAACGGTACGGCAATTGACCAGAATACGAGCCTGACAAGCTTGTTGGACCAACATGCCGTGGGCGATAAAATTACCGTAACGGTGAATCGTGGCGGCAAGACGCTTTCGATTGATGTAACTTTGGGCAACGCACCAACTGACAGTTAACAGATGGTTTTATGCAAAAATGACCCAGAAAAATTCTGGGTCATTTTTTTGAAAAATAGACCTACACACTAAATAGTTGGATAAAATCGTCGGTTTTTTCGAGTATGTAGCCGGCGTTACGTGCAAGCAGCGCAAGCGCGTGATGCTGACTGGGCAATGATTCGGTAAGGATATATTTGGGTTTTTGTGCAAGCGCCCCAGTTTGCAGCCAAAACGTACGGTAGTGATCTAACCCATCTGCGCCAGAAAAGAGCGCCAGGCTAGGCTCAAACGCTGCTGCCTGGTTAATGGGGTAGTAGTCGGCCACGTAGGGTAGATTTGTGACGAGTATGTCGTAGGGCTGATTTACCCGCGCTAACAAATCGGACTGATAACTATGTGTGTTCGTTGCATGCAGTCGGACTATGTTTTGCCTGGCTACTTGTAGGGCAGTTTCGTCTATATCGTACAAATCTACGTTACTCCCAGGCAGTTCCAGAGCGGTTGTGATGCCAATACAGCCGGAACCTGTACCAATATCAGCTATTCGAGCACTTGCGGGCAGGGAAAGGCTCTTGAGGAGCTCGATAATTGTCTCGGTTTCGGGTCGAGGCACCAAGACATGCTCGTTGACCATAAAATCTCGCCCGTAGAAAAGAACGTGGCCACGAATATAGGCCAGGGGCAAATGTGTAGACCGCTGGGCTATTTGAGTATGCAAATGTGCCTCTTGGCCTCCACCGAGGATTAGCTCTGGGTGCGCCAACAGATGAGCACGGTCCATTCCCAGTGCATCTTCCAGCAAAACCAGGCAGTCGAGACGAGCAGTTTCGACCCCCGCTTCTTGCAAGCTGGTGGTAGCGGCCGTTAAAAACTCGTGAACGGTCACGCTAGTTCTCGACGTTAAGCAACTGGCGCTCGTAAGCTTCGAGTTGCTCGATCAGGTCATCAATTTCACCGTTAAGTGCTGCAGGAATGTTACTGCGTGAGTAGCCGATACGGTGATCGGTAATGCGATCTTGTGGGAAGTTGTATGTGCGGATTTTCTCGGAACGATCACCAGAGCCGATGAGTTTTTTGCGAGCGTCAGAAAGTTGCTTTTGCTCTTCTTCGATCTTAATCGCCAGCAATCGAGAACGCAGTACGCCCATGGCTTTTTCTTTGTTCTTGATCTGAGATTTTTCGTCCTGACAGGTTACGATCATGCCGGTGGGCAAGTAGGTGATGCGAACCGCGGAGTCGGTGGTGTTAACCGACTGGCCACCGTGACCACTAGAACGGTAAACGTCGATACGCAAATCGCTCGGGTTGATCTCGATGTCGGTTTCTTCGGCTTCGGGTAGAACAGTGACGGTGGCGGTTGAAGTATGAATGCGACCCTGTGATTCGGTAGACGGAACGCGTTGCACGCGGTGCACGCCAGCCTCAAATTTCAACTGCTTGTAAATATCCTCACCGTGTACGCCAAAAATAATTTCCTTAAAACCACCAACTTCGGAAGGTGACTCATCGATAAGTTCGATTTTATAGCGGTGACGCTCTGCCCAGCGAACGTACATACGATATAATTCGGCCGCAAATAGACTAGCTTCGTCGCCACCAGCCGCTGCACGAATTTCGATGACCACATCGCGGTCATCGTTGGGATCTTTGGGAACTAATGCTTCCTGTAAAGCGGCGCTGTTTTCTTCCAGGTGTTCAGCAATCTCAGAAAGTTCCATTTCGGCAAGTTCGGCAAGCTCAGCGTCACCACCCTGAACAAGTTCTTGTGATTCGGCGCGTGCTTTGAGTAAATTTTTGCGTGTGTCGAACAACTCGACAACCGATTCAACTTCGCGCTGGCGCTTGGCGAGTTTGGGATATTCTTTTGAGCTAAAGATAGCGGGGTCGCTTAAACGACCTTGTAGCTCTTCCAGTTCCTGTCGGTAGATTGTCTCTTTTTGTTCCATAGATATCCTTAGTATACAAAAACCGCTTGAATTAGAGAACTCAAGCGGTTTTTGTGGTTAGTAGAGCTAGCTAAGTTTGGTAGCTTCGCTTTTGTCGCTTTTGGCGGCTTTGCGAGCAGCTTGCTTCTGAGCAGCCTTTGCGCGACCTTCGCGAGCAGCTTTGGCAGCCTCGGCACGAGCCTTGAACTTGTCAACGCGGCCTTCGATGTCGAGCACGCGCTCTTCACCTGTAAAGAACGGGTGAGAGCTACTTGTGATGTGTACTTTAACCAATGGATATTCGTTGCCGTCAGTCCATTTTACGGTTTCTTCGGTTGCCACAGTAGAGCGGGTCAGGAACGAAAAATCGTTGTTTAAGTCCTGGAACACTACAGGGCGGTAGTTCTTAGGGTGTAGTTCTTTCTTCATAATCTCACGTATTGTATCTGTTTTTTATCCATATGTCAAAACTGTTTGACATTTTGCCCACTCCTGTACTTCTATATAGCTACCATGCACGAATTACTCGCTACCAATCCGGAGCAACCGAGCCAGAACGAGCTCAGAGATTTGTTCAATGATTCGACAAAATGGCTCAAAGATAATTGCCCACTTTTGCTAAGCACCGCAGACCTTGGTCGGGCACCCACTGAGTATAATGGCTTGCCACTATTGTATGATCTGCCTGATTACACGATGAAGGTCGCCGGGGAGGTGATTGGCGCTGTTGCACCGGATGCCCAGCAAACGCTGCTGATATGCGACACAGATAGTGTCACCGTTGGGTACCAACCTGCTTGTTACAGGCGCCTTGGACCGATGCTTGAGCCAGAATTTTATGCAGGCGTTTTCACGATATTTTTCACAAAAGAATTACCCAGCCCTGACAAGCTTGTAGCCTGGGAGGCGACACTTGAGTTGCGAGCTGACCGAGGTTGGGACATGCGACCAATATCCGAATACGCAGGCAATCCGCCTATTCATGCCGCTGAACAATTACGGGCTGCCGTGAGTCGGCCACTGCCGCCACCGATAGGCTATGAGAAATTTCAGGCAATACGTGCAATTGTCGATAATCTGTCAGAGATTAAGCGGGTCATGGAAGACCACTCGCTTGATGCGATGCTTAATTCAGAAGCTGACCGTATTGCGCGAGATAAGGAGATGGCTCAACGTTTGGTGTCACTTGCTCCGCTACTCGATATTGGGCGAGCGGTGCTTCTGACGGGTCAGGCGGCGGATTCGCCTCGTTTTGCTGAGCTTAATCCTCAGGATGTCGAAGAAACGGCGTGCGTTTTGGCCCAGTATCTTTTGATGACCAATCAGTCGGCAATACATCTTCCATCGGAGCGGGTTCGAGACATAACACCTCGGCTCAGTGAATTAACAGGCCGAATTTTTCGCCACGAAGATGCCCCCGCCGTGGAACTCGTGGCGACACACCAACATGACCCGGAATTATTGCTCCGCAATATTGGGCGTGTGGATGAGGTCATTACGATGTGCGGCCGGGCCTACTTACGAAACATGCGGATATATGACCTGGAAGGCAACGTTATGTTCGATGGAGATGTTGGTGATCGATCTCCCATCGGTGCCGGACACCGGCGTTTTGTTGTTCACCTTGTTCGCAAACTTACTCGTGAATAATAACGGGCTGGCGACGGTCTGCCTGGCGCTTGCTCCAGACGATCGCGAGCCCAATAAATACAAGGCCTAATGAGCCTACGAACCATTCGGGCAAAGTGATGTGGTAGAGCTTGAGGAGCATGACACCGCCCAAGAAAGCGATTGCCCAGTGCGCACCGTGCTCGAGGTAAATGTACTTCGACAACGCCTGAGATTTGACCAAATGCACCGTCATGGCCCGTACCCATACCGCGCCAGCGCCGAGACCAGCGATAATCAAAATTACACTGCTAGTTAGGGCAAAAGCACCGATGACACCGTCCAGGCTAAAGCTAGCGTCCAAGATTTCTAGGTAGGCAAAAGCTGCAAACGCCGCCCAGCCGACCTTGTGCTTGACGCTTGTTTGATCCTCGGCTTTGCCAATAATCGCATCTAATAATTCTAGCCCGATGTGCAACGTCATAGCCACGATAGTTGCCATAAAGACGACCGCGTGATGACTTGGGTCAACTGTTGCGTACAGCGCAAGCGAGGCTAACAGCATAATAAACACCGTGACGTTATCAAATCGACCAAGCTTGCCCAAATATTTTTCGAGAAAGGGCAGCCAGTGAGTCTTTTTGTGGTAGTCGATAAAGTAGCTGAGCGCAATCATGATCAAGAATGCGCCACCGAAGGCGTTGATGGCTGGCTCGGCCTTGCTGAGCTGGTGCGCATATTCGTGCGGGTGATGCAGGGCTAGGTCGAGCACCTGGTGTACGCTAATGCCAGCACTAAGCTTTACCATCAAAATCGGCAGAGCAAAACGCACGATGAACACGGCAATAAACACGCCAAGTGTCATAAAAATTTTCTGCCACTTAGGCGAGAGTGTAGTCAAAACCTTGCTGTTGACGACGGCGTTATCAGCGCTAAATGTCGTTTCTAGAATAGTTAGCACGATAACCGTGAATAGGCTGCTGATGCCCATTTTCCAGCCAACGGTGGCCCAAATTACGATGGTTGTGGCTGCAGCAAACCAATAGATTTTAGAAAGTTCCTTGAATGTCATATGCAAATATCATACGGGTTTCAGTGGTGGGATACAAGTTACGAGCGGGCAGGGTGGTGTGCAAAATTCTTATGGTTTACCTCTGTTAAATTGGTTAATTACAATATTATTGACGGTAGACAAAAAACCTGGTAAATTATCATTTATGTAGATCGCATTCCCGCGAACTATGCACAAACACAACCCCGTTCACTACATGTGGACAAGAAGGGAACGGCAGCAATGTCTCAGCCTCTTGACATGCTCAAGCACGAGGACCTCCAGCGTCACTCCGACGTCCTGACCGGCAAGGTCAACCTGAAGACCTCCTGGCGCGTCCAGTCCGGCAACCGCCTGACCCAGCGCTTCACGGCGGTCGACCTCGACGCGCTCGGCCTCATTGCCAACGCGCAGCTCGAGTGGGTCTCGGCCTGCCACAAGAAGGACATCGACCCGTTCGGCGGCGCCGCACACTACGGTGGCGACACCAAGGCCCACGGCGGACAGGCGGCGTTCGAGACGGTCACGGTCGACATCGACGCGCTCTCCAAGAACCCCAACGCTGAGTACCTGGTGTTCGGAGCGACCTGCTTCAACAACTCCGCCGGCCTCGGCAAGCTTGCCGAGATGAGCTTCTCCGTCGAGGACCTGCAGGGCAACTTCCTCGCCGGCCCGCGCATGCGTGGCATCGTCAACTCCGCGGCCACGGCCCGGTTCGGCGTCCTGCTGAAGTTCATCCCCGGCGGTGCCGTCCTGGTCGAGATCGACGACATGTACAATGTCCCCGGCTCCCTCCTCGACTGGCGTCCCCTCGCCACCGCGGCCACGCAGGTCATCGAGCGCAACCGCTGATCTCTGTATGACCACTGTGCTCTCCCAATCGTAACTTCTGTTCCGAAAGGAGCTTGCACCACAGCGTTGCCGCACCACATGTACAACGGGTACACCGTGTGACCAGATAACATCGCCCTTCCGGACGAATGAATCTCTGGCACCCTGGTGGGCGCTTCAACAATCTCCCTGAGATCCGAAGCGCCCACCTGTACCACCCCTATAATTATTTGCATATCAAAAGACCACCCAGGCACCGGGTGGTCTTTTTGGTTCGATCAATATATATCTGCGCAAAATGTACTGCGTGCGACTTGCCTGGGGAATGTATATCTTAAATGAGGATGTAACCTCAGATATAGCACCCCAGGCAAGCCGGCACACAACTAGTGGTCAGAACCTATGAAAGGCTCGTTGGTTAGGTGGTTTAGTAGCCGGGCCGTGGCTTGGAAGCGTTGGTCGGCCCAGAGTTCATGAGCAGCTTGTTCTTGCGGACGTCCCACGTCGGTCGCCGCTCGGACATCATCTTGCTGTACTGCTGGTGTGAGGCGTCGATCTGTGTGCCGGTGTCGCCGAAGACGATGGTGCAGGGCACGAACGTGTAGCGGAACGGGTTCCAGCTGGCGTTGCGGGCCAGGACCTTGACGCCTTCGTAGTTCTCGGGGTTGGCCGGCAGCTTGTCGAAGTTGCCCTTCAGGACGTAGGTCGAGACCTTGTACATCCGGAACGAGCCGATGCCGGAGTTCTGTGCCGAGTAGATCACCGGAACGATCCGCGCGATCTTGTGACCCGGCTTGACGAAGATCTTGATGACCTCCTGTGGCTGGTCGCCTCCGCCGGAGTCGCTGGTTGCCTGGTCGCCACTGACGTGCACGACGCAGCCGTCGGGCGTCTTGGTTGTGAACCGGCCGCTCTGCGTGGTGCCGAAGCAGGAGACCCACTCCATGCGGCCATCGGTGTAGATGACCAGCGCGAGCAGGTCGTAGTCCTTGCGCCCCCATGCCGTGATGAGGGTGTAGACCTCGGCCTTGCCCAGCGAGACGGAGCCCTTGTTGAGCGAGACCATGCCGTGCGGGCGAGGTGCGGTTGGAGCATCGAAGACGCTCATGTTGCGTACCACCTGATTCCTAGTCGCGTTTTCCCCTATGAAAAGGGGCCTAACTCATTGTGAGCAGGTATATGTCGATAAAATGGTAAAGAACAAAATTGTGTTGCTATGCGACCTACCGGAATCTTTGAAGGATACCCTTCGAGAAACGAGTAGGTCGCCAGCCATTTTCCAGAGAAAGTAGTGGGTGTCACCTCAGAAGGTTGTTATTCCGTGAAGGGACTTAGAGTATGCGCTTCAGTTCCGCGAGGACCTTAGGGCCGTACAATTCCTGCAGCTCTTCGAGCACGCGTTGTGCGACAGCTTCAGCCCGGGACGGGCTGGCCGTGTGTTCTTCCGGGGTTGCGGATGTGACGCATTGTGCACTGGGCGTTTGCGTGGTCTCCTTGGGCGGCAGGACAGCTTGGATGACTTTGGTGTCGAGCTCCGTTGGCGGTTCTTGCCCCTGGCTTTCGAAGTACTTGGCGATGCCACCTTGGGTGTTGCTGATGTGCTTCCGCACAAGAGTAATCAACGCTTTGGGCGGTGTCGCCTTGACGTTCCGATGACTTTTGACATGCAGGCCGTTCTCGAGTGATTCGATGTCAAGGAGGTGCTCCTCTGGGTAGATGCCGCAAAGGGCTCGATAGAGACTTCCCTCAAGTGCTCCGTTGGCCAGCTCGAAACCAAAGTCTTGCGGACGTGCCATGATGAGCACCCATGCCACCAGTACCTTGTCACGTTTTGGATACCTGCGGCGGCCCTTACCGTAGCCACTCACGCTGAGCTGGTCGAAGCTGATCTCTCCCCGTAGGAAGCCTTCGACTACATCGAGCTTGAGGGTTTCGCAGCGCACCTGGCGTAGTTGACGTCTTGCGGCGACGCTAGCTTCACGTTGTGCTGGTGTTAGCTTGGATCGGGGTGGGGACATGTGCAAGCCACCTCTCTGTAGATTGGCTAAGAATATTATATAATTTTTAGTCCATGTACACAAGTCGGGCGAGGGCAGGCATACGACCACTTGCTCAATCTGTGGACTATCTGGTATAATGCAACGGTAATTAATAAAGCAGTTTTGGAACCAATCCTCCTTGTGGTCAGCCGTGTAGGCCCCACTCGGCACCAAAACGAAGAGAAAGGACTCACATTATGGCTACTGTTGATGTAGACATTAAAAAACTATTAGAAGCTGGTGCTCACTTTGGTCACAAGACCTCTCGTTGGCACCCTAAAATGGCTCCATTCATTCACAGCAAGCGCAATGGCAGTCACATCATCGATCTTACAAAGACCGTTGATGGCCTAAACGACGCATTGGCTTTCTTGAGTCAAACTGCTGGCGAAGGCAAGCAGGTTTTGTTCGTTGGCACCAAGCGTCAGGCACAAGACTTTGTTAAGCAAGCTGCTGAAGACGTTAAAATGCCTTTCGTAACTGAGCGTTGGCTTGGTGGTATGCTTACCAACTACCCAACAATCAATGGTCGCGTTAAGCACCTCAAAGACCTCGAAGCAAAAATGGAATCAGGCGAATTGGCTGCAAAGTACAACAAGCTTGAAGTTCAGCGTTTCCAGGAAGAAATCAACGAGCTCAACCGTATCTACGGTGGTATCAAGAACATGGCACAACGTGTTGGCGCCGTATTCATCATCGACATCATCAACGATGCAAACGCTTTGGCAGAAGCCAAGAAGCTTGGTCTTAAGACTGTTGCTTTGGTTGACACCAACGCTGACCCAACAACTGTAGACTTCCCAATTCCTTGCAACGACGATGCCATCAAGACCATTCAATTGGTACTCGACTACGTCAAGCAGGCTATTGAAGCAGGCCAGGCTAAGGTCAAAACTACAGACAAAGAAGAAGCTAAGAACTAAGCAAAGTAGGAGATACAAATGGCAGTAGATATTGCAGAAATCAAGCGCCTCCGCGAATTAACTGGTGTTGGTATGACTGACGCTAAAAAAGCTCTCGAGGAAGCCGAAGGTGACTTCGACAAGGCTTTGACTGAGATGCGCAAAAAAGGTCTAACCAAGGCTGAAAAAAGTGCTGCTCGTGAAGCACGCGCTGGCGTTGTTTCGAGCTACATCCACGACAGCCGCATTGGTGTTTTGCTGGAAGTTAACTGTGAAACCGACTTCGTTGCACGCAACGAAAAGTTCACAGATTTTGTTAAGGACATTGCAATGCACGTTGCTGCATCAGCTCCTTTGTACGTTAGCTCCGATGAAATTTCGGATAGCGAACGCGAACGTGCAACCGCAGAATTTACCGAGAAGGTTAAAGCCGAAGGCAAGCCTGAGGCAATGGTTCCCCAAATTGTTGAAGGTATGACCAAGAAGTACTTTGCAGAAAAGTGCTTGCTTGACCAGCCTTACATCAAGAACCCTGACCAGACCGTTGACTCCTACATCAAAGAGAACATTGCTAAGCTCGGTGAGAACCTCGTTGTTCGCCGCTTTGCTCGCATGGCTCTTGGTGAAGTTGCTTAGGAACATAGACCGACTGGTGTATGCTGTAAATAGCCCTTAATAATAGGGCTATTTACGTTTAGGGAGGGTGAAACGCGATGCGGGAATTATATCCAGAACAAGAAGTGGGCCCAGAGGATCTAGCCAAGTTGCCAGTAGTAGAGCTGGTACCCGACACGGACGCACTCATACAGAGGCTGGATAGCCTTAATGAAACCCCGCACGAAGTATGGACGGCTGACTCACCCGAGCAACTCATGAACGGTATCACGGCTTTTGTGGAGGCGACCGGCACAATCCCGCCAGCCGAAAACGCCAGAGTACGAATGACGCGCAGCTATTATAAGACAGTTCGCGCCCGCGAAGCCCACCAAACGCTCCAAAACGGTGGTTTTATCCTACGCATTTCCACTCACCAGTAACTACAATAGAAATAATAAGGAAACAGACATGGACATCAAGCAGTACGAAGAAAAAATGAAACAAGCCGTCGCTTTTTTTGGTGAAGACATCAAAAAAGTACGCACTGGACGCGCACATGCCAGCATGTTGGATGGTGTGATGGTTGTGGCATATGGCTCACCTATGCCGCTTATCCAGGTGGCAAATGTTACGGCACCAGAAGCACAAATGTTGCAAATTACACCGTTTGACCCAAGCAACATTCAGGCAATTGCCAGCGCAATTCGCGACAACCCAACGTTGGGGCTCAATCCGTCCGATGATGGGCGCGTTGTCCGTGTGCCAATTCCAGCACTTACCGAGGATCGCCGCCGTGAATACGTTAAAGTTTTGGGCGGTAAGGTTGAAGATAGCATGGTTCGTTTGCGCGCAATACGTCACGACGCCATGGATGCGATTGCCAGTGCCAAAAAAGACAAAGCAATCGGCGAAGACGATGCCAAGCGTCTCGAGAAACAGACTGATGAAGCAATGAACAAGGCTCGAACAGAGGTAGAGGCAGCAGCCAAAGCCAAAGAAGCCGAAATCATGACCGTCTAAACTACGGCCAAAAAACGCTACGAATACCTGCAAAATAGCCAGAAGTGAAAAACCTCTGGCTATTTTTGCGCCAATCTAGGGTACAATAAATAGTGATATGGGTGAACCAACTGATTCAGTAGCAGTGCCCCAGCATTTGGGGATTATTCTCGATGGTAATCGCCGTTGGGCTCGCGAGCATGGCTTGCCGGTGATCGAGGGTCATCGTCGTGGCGTCAAAACTTTCAAGAAAATTATCAAATCAGCAACGCGACATGGCGTGCGCTACATTTCGGCATACGTGTTCTCGACCGAGAACTGGCAGCGTGACCGGGATGAAGTAAAACACCTTATGAAGTTGTTTATGTGGGTACTCAAGCACGAAATTAAGGAGCTTAATAGTGAAGGTATTCGCCTGCGCGTTATTGGTTCCAAAGTAAAGCTTGGCCATGCCCTAGCAGCAGCGATCCACGATGCCGAAGAGCTCACTAAAGATAACGACCGTGGCACGGTGCTTTTGTGTCTGGATTACGGCGGACAGCAGGAGATTGTCGACGCCGTAAAGCGCATCGCTGAACTTGACTATAACCCCGAAGACATCACCCCAGAACTCATCTCTAAATTTTTATATGCGCCGGATGTGCCGCCAATTGATATGATTATCCGGACTTCGGGCGAGCAGCGGATCAGCAATTTTATGCTGTGGGAATCAGCGTATAGTGAATTTTTATTTGATAGTGTTAATTGGCCTGATTTTGATGACGAGCACCTTGAGGCTGCCCTCAACGAATACGCAAAACGGCAACGGAGGTTTGGTTCGTAATGTCAGTAGTCCTGCTTATAATTGGTTTGTTGCTTTTTGTTGGGCTTGTCGTGGCGCACGAGTTTGGGCACTTTTTGGCTGCCCGACGTAACGGTGTGGACGTTGAAGAATTTGGTGTTGGATTTCCGCCTCGTGCCTGGAGTAAAAAAACCAAGAATGGTTTCTTGTTTAGCCTGAACTGGTTGCCAATTGGCGGGTTCGTCAAACTCAAGGGAGAACACGATTCAGACACTGAAAAGGGTAGTTTTGGCGCCGCGCGTCTCAGTACTAAAGTAAAAATCATGCTTGCCGGTGTTGGAATGAACCTTCTCGCGGCCTTTGTTATCTTGACAGTATTGGCTGCTGTGGGCATGCCGCAACTGCTGGACAATCAATTTAGTATCAAGAGTGACGCGCATACCGCTAAGCAGGAAGTACTAGTAGGCTATATCGAAAAAGACTCACCGGCAGCGCGAGCAGGACTCCATGTGCGCGACCAGCTTATCTCGTTTACATCGAGTACTGGTCAAACACTCAAGGCAAGTACCGCCACTACATTGCCTGCAATTACCCAGGGCATGGCCGGCCAGAACATCCAACTTACGTATATCCGAAACGGCGTCACGCGTCAGGCCCGTGTGCAACTGCTAAGCGAGCGTGTTGTTGATGCTAGCAAAAAAACATCGAACCCCAAGGGGTATTTGGGGATTTCGCCTACCGAGTACAAGCTGACGCGTGCGACATGGTCTGCGCCGGTAGTTGCCATCGGCACTATGTGGCAATTTACCACGGCAACGTTCCATGGTTTGGGGACGGCTATAAACGCCCTGTTCCACGGCCAGGGATCTAAGGCCTCGCAGCAAGTTTCGGGTCCGATTGGCATCGTTGTGTTGCTCAAAGATGGCAGTTTACTGGGCTATCAGTTCATGTTGATGATTATCGCGATTATTTCGCTGACATTGGCAATTATGAACGTGCTGCCAATCCCGGCGCTGGATGGCGGTCGTCTGTTTGTGACGCTTATTTCACGCCTTTTCAAAATGCCACTGACCCAAGCGGTAGAAGAACGAATTTATGGTGCCGGCTTTGCCGTGTTGATGTTGCTTGTGGTGGTAATAACGATAGTCGATGTCAAACGATACTTCTAACCAATCAGCTCGGGATAAAAATATTGTCGTCCAGGCACCGTGGGGACCATGGCGCGCTATTATTGGCTCGCTTGTAGCCTTTTTGGGTGCGCAGTACGTGGTGTTGCTCCTGGTCAGTTATTATATCCATCTGCGCCATTGGTCCAACGATTATGCCAATCAGGTTCTTACAAATTCAATCCCAGCGCAGTTCTGGACGATCCTTATTACCGAGATAGCCGTGCTGGCAATTTTGTGGCTTTTTGTCCGCAATTTTCCGCGCGAAAAGATTCTAAAAGGACTTGGATTGCGACGCGTGTATTGGAAAGATTTGGGCTTTGCGCTCATCGGAGTACTGGCATATTTTGGCGTATACGGTGTTATTCTGACTGTTTCCAATCAATTCGTTCACATTAATGCAAGCCAGCAACAAGACATCGGATTCCAGACGGCAACAGGCACTACCAATCTTATTTTTACGTTCGTGAGTCTTGCGATATTGCCTCCGATTGCCGAAGAACTTATGTTTCGTGGGTTTTTGTACGGTGGCTTGCGTAAGCACATGAATATCGTCATCGCCACCCTTGTTACGAGCGTCCTATTTGCGTTGCCACACTCCGCCGAAAGCACCAACGGTAGTGTGTTATGGATTGCGGCAATCGACACCTTTTCACTCTCGTTGGTGCTCTGTTTCTTGCGTGAAAAGACCGGGGCAGTCTATTCCGGTATGGGTTTGCATGCAATCAAAAATAGTATCGCTTTCGTCTCACTTTTTATACTCCACGTGCGCTAAGCATTTGTTTTGTGCGGCAGGTACGCTATAATTTACCGCAGAATTATGCGATATTCAGTCTATATTCCCGGTTCAATGCTCAACCCGGCCTGTCGGCCGTAATTTCTCTTGCCTAAAATCTATTAACTGTAATGTACCTATACAAAAAGGAGCAAAAACCTATGAAAATGTCGCAAATGTTTACCAAAACCAGCAAAACCGTTCCTGCCGATGAAACGGCACGTAACGCTCAATTGCTTATCCAGGCCGGCTATGTCCATAAAGAAATGGCCGGCGTATATGCATTTTTGCCTCTCGGCAAGCGCGTGCTTGATAACATCGCAAATATTGTTCGTGAAGAAATGAATGCTATTGGTGGGCAAGAAGTCCAAATGACCGTCCTTCAGCCAAAAGATATTTTCGAAAAAACTGACCGTTGGGACGATAAAAAAGTCGATAACTGGTTCAAGACCAAACTCACAAACGGTACGGAACTTGGTATGGGGCTGACCCACGAAGAGCCAATCGTTGATGTCATGAAGGATTTCATTAGCTCTTACAAGGATTTGCCAGTATCGGTTTATCAGATTCAGAGTAAATTCCGCAATGAGTTGCGTGCCAAGAGCGGACTGTTGCGTGGACGCGAATTTGTTATGAAGGACATGTACACATTCGCGCGTTCCCAGGAAGAGCACGACGAATTGTACGAACAGGCTGCGCTGGCTTACGCTAACGTCTATCGGCGACTCGGCATTGGGGACATTACCTACCGAACGTATGCCGATGGCGGTATCTTTACCGAAAAATTCAGTGACGAATTCCAGACACTCAGCCCCATCGGCGAAGACACGATTTACGTCCACGAAGGTAAACACATTGCCGTTAACCAAGAAATTTATACTGACGAGAACCTCGCAAAGCTTGGTCTCAACAAAGACGAACTGGTTGAAAAGCGCGGCGTAGAAGTGGGCAACATTTTCCCACTCGAAAGCAAATACAGTGATGCGCTGGAGCTCTTTTACACAGATCTGAAGGGGGAAGAACGATCAATTATCATGGGTTGTTACGGCATCGGCATTAGCCGCCTCGTGGGTATGCTGGCCGAGCACTTCTCGGATGAAAAAGGTCTGGTCTGGCCGGAGAACATTGCGCCGTTCAAGGTAATTATCAGCCAACTGGGCGATGATGAAACAGTTACCGAACATGCGTATAATATGTATCAAAAGTTGACGAGCGCAGGTGTTTCGGTATTATATGATGACCGTACAGATGCGAGACCTGGAGAGAAGTTTGCTGACGCAGACTTACTCGGCATACCTTACCGCATTATTGTAAGCACAAAGACAGTTGCTGCAGGTAAGTACGAAGTAAAGCACCGTACCAGTGACACATCAGAGATGCTTACTCTGGAAGATGTGATAAATCTAACGGTAACAAAAACCCCTGAATTGGTATAATAGCTTCGTTGAAATAAACGAGCTCCCCATTCAGATCGAACAGCATAAGGAGAAACTGATACAATGAAGAAACAATTCCACTTGACCCAATCGGGCGTAGACGAACTTAAGGCAGAACTTACAGAACTAACTGGCTTGCGATCTCAGATTGCTGACCGCATTAAGACTGCCCGTGAATTTGGTGACCTTGGTGAGAACATGGAGTACACCGCTGCTCGCCAGGACCAGGAACGCAACGAAGCTCGTATTGCCGAAATTGAACACATCTTGGCAAACGTACAAGTTATTGTTGCACCAAAGAGCGATGGCAAAGTTGTGCTGGGCTCTACGGTTGTACTAAAGAGTAAAGACGGCAAGACCAAGCAATTCCAGGTAGTTGGTACTGTTGAGGCCGACCCACTGAATGGTAAGATCTCTGATGAGTCACCAATCGGCCAAGCGCTTATCGGCAAAAAAGAAGGCCAGGAAGTCGAAATTAAGACTCCTGCCGACACTACCATTTACACCGTCGCCGACATTAGCTAGAAGCATCATTTTCATGTTGCTACGTACACCATCCTCAGGGGTGGTGTATTGCTTTTGAATCTAAAAAATTATATAATATATCATGTCCAACATGACGTTATGTGTGTTGTGCATCTTTACAGCAAGAGAGAAGTATCGTCCCCTTCAAGGAAGGATTGCCCCATGTCCAACATCACCGCTGCCGCTCGTCGCATCGAGGTGCTCGCACGCCAGGCAGCCTTGCTCGCGCAGGTCCCCATGCTCAGCGTGGCTGACACCATCGCCGTGCTCAAGCAGGAGCCCGAGAAGGTCATCGTTCTCATCGACGCCCACTCTGGCACCGTCAAGGTCCCGGCGTTCCAGTTCATCCGTTCCAACGGTGCCCTGGTGCCGAACCCCAACGTCCAAGCGGTCTACTCCGTGAAGCGCGGCTACGTCGGCTACCCCAACCTCAACATCAACGGCGCCTGGACCGAACTGGTGTGGTGGACCACCCCCATGAAGCTCGACGCCCGTGAGCCCGACACCACCACCTTCCGGCCCATCGACGTGGTCGACAACGCGGCGATGATCGCCGAACTGGTGGAGTGGGTCAGGGACTGGGAAAACGAGCCCGGCTTCGGATGATCAGACGGATCGCACGTCTGACTGACACCTGATGTAACCGCTCGGGAGGGTGGATAAACGAATCGCAATTACTGCGAACTCGGTAGGCTACCAAGCCTTTTATTATCCACCCCAACCCGCCCACAAACCTCCAAACCCCACCAACTACTTCTCTCTTGCCTCAACCCCCCAGAATGTATACAACAAGCCTACACCAGGCTTGTTTTTGTTTGCAGATGATCTCTATCTGTAACTGTGGTAAAATAGAAGCAAAATTAAGGAAATCACACATGAATTGGCTAAACGCAATTGTTGACGATGCCATTCGTCAGCATCCTGATAGTGAGATTATCGTTTCATCCGGCGTCTCTCCATCAGGCAAATACCACCTCGGCACACTGCGCGAAATTTTGACAGCGGAAGTGGTAATGCTCGAGTTGAAGCGTCGCGGCCACCAAGCACGTCATTTGCATATCGTGGATGATCACGATGTGTTCCGCAAAATTCCCGCCGGCTTGCCAGCCGAGTACGAACAATATCTGGGCAAGCCGCTCTGTGACGTGCCATCTCCAGCCGGAGAGGGTAGCTATGCTGACTATTATCTTAATGACATGCTAACTGCTGCCGAAAAACTTCATTTGGAGATGGAAGTTGTTCGCTCCAACGACAATTACAAGCAAGGCATGTTCGTGCCTGCCATCGAGAAAACAATGGCTCACCTTGACGATATTCGTCGTATATTGGCAGAGGTTTCAGGTCGCCAGCTTGATGAGCAGTGGTCTCCGATTCAGGTTATTGAAGATGGTAGGCTAAAGAATCGACCGTTTAAAGCGATTGATGTCGACCAAAAAATCATCACTTACCTGGACAAAGATGGCCAAGAAACAGAAGTTAGCTACGCACACGGCGACGTGAAGCTTAATTGGCGCCTCGATTGGCCGGCTCGCTGGTGGCTCCTTGGTGTTAACGTCGAGCCCTTCGGTCGCGATCACGCTACCAAAGGTGGTAGCTACGACACGGGCAAAGTCCTGGTGAGCGAAGTATTTGGCGCAACAGCACCGATACCTGTCCCGTATAATTTTATTAACCGCACCGGTGAAACCAAAAAGATGAGTAAAAGTGCAGGCGACACAATTACTGCCTCCGAGTTGCTTGATCTGCTTCCGCCCGAAATCGTGCGCTACTTTATTTTCCGCGCGGCACCCGATAAGCTTTTGTTCTTCGATGAGGGTGAGACGCTCATGCACCTTTTTGACGATTTTGCCGCACTTTTGGCTAACCCCAATAACTCAGATTCCGACAAACAGCTCGTTGAACTTTGCATGCACGGTGTGGGACAGCCTACGGTAAGCAACATTCCGTTTACGCATCTCGTTGCGAGCTATCAGGCATCCCTTAGGGACGCAGAGCAAACCATTACTGTTATTAAGCGCACTGAGCATGCGATTACCGCAGAGCGCGATGCTGAAATTATCAAGCGCGAGCTGCGATTTATCGATGCCTGGCTTGATAAACGTGCGCCCGAGGATGTGAAATTCTCACTTCTCGACACACTTGATAGTACGCAGTTCAACGAAGCGCAGCAGAACTTCCTACGACGCCTCGGAGCCAAGGCTGCCGAGGCTCCGCTAGATGCCGATGGCGCATGGTTCCACGATGCAATCTATACGCTCAAGGATGAGCTTGGTTTGGCACCCAAAGAGATGTTTGCGACGCTGTACCGCGTACTTATCGGCAAAAATTCTGGCCCGCGTGCCGGCTGGTTTTTGAGTATGCTACCTCGCACATGGCTCGTCAATCGCCTCAGCCTTAAATCCTAGGAGTCATATGAATGTTATCTTTGTAACAGGGAACGAGCGCAAGATCAGACATATGCGCGAAGCGTGTGCGCTTTTTGATATAACGGTGGACCAACGAGTGTTCGATATCGATGAAATCCAGTCCGATGACCCGCTTGAAATCTCTAAGCACAAGGCAGAGCAGGCATTCAAGATGACGGGCGGTAGGCCAACTGTCAGTAATGATGCCTTTTGGAACATACCAGCACTGAACGGTTTTCCGGGCGGCTACATGAAGGATGTTATGCAATGGTTCACAACTGATGATTGGTTGCGCCTGATGGCCAACAAGACCGATCGTCGCATCTGTTGCACCGAAACACTTATCTATAAAGATGCCACGCAGACCAAACTTATCACCAAGGAATACTGGTTTGAAGTTGCCACAAGCGCTCGCGGCGAGGGACCTTCGCTTGAGCAGATTGTGCTTATCGATGGCAAGACCATCGCCGAAAGCCATCAATATGGTCGCCACGCACTCGATGTTAAGAAATATATTTGGTACGACTTCGCCGAGTGGTTTGCAGGCACTGCAGTCTAAGACCTAGCCAAAGTTGTCCAATAAAGGTGCATACCGGTATAGTAGGGGTATGCTTAAACGACACATACCCTTTGTTCTCGTACTTTTTGCGCTCCTGAGCGTATCGCTCGCTGGGCTTTTGCCCGCCCGTGTACACGCCCAAGATACGAGTAATTTCGCGGTCCAAAGTTTTGGCGCAGATTATTATCTGACGCGTGACGCCAAGCACCAATCACATCTTAAAACAGTCGAAACGATAACCGCCGATTTTCCGAGCTATGACCAGAATCATGGCATCGAACGGGCCATTCCGAATTCGTATGACGGCCACACGGTCAAGTTGGCCATTCTTTCGGTTATGAGCCTTAACGGTCAACCCTGGAGCTACCAAAGTATAGGCGAAGGCGATAATACCCTGCTGCGCATCGGCGATGCTAACACCTACGTGCATGGCGAGCAAACCTATGTTATTAGCTACACATCGCAGGATGTGACCAAGAATTTCCAGAACGACAGCGAATTTTACTGGGATACTAACGGCACAGGCTGGCAGCAGGCCTTTGGCGCAGTAACTGCCCGAGTGCATATCCCAAGCAGCCTCGCAAACGCCTATGATGGTCGGCTAACTTGTTTTACGGGTACCCAGGGGGCGGCAGGACACGACTGCATAATGCAAAAAACAACCACTGCCACCGAAACGCTACTTACGATCACCGCAACTCGCTCGCTAAACCCTGGTGAAAACATGACATTCGTTGCCGGATTCAAGCCTGACACCTTTGCGACCTACCAAAAAACGTGGTTGGAGCGCTGGGGACCAACCCTGCTCATGGCCTGGTTTGCTATAGGCGCTCTCGTGCTTGTCACTGTTATTGTTCGCCTCATAAAAACATGGCGCGCATTCGGGCGCTCTCCACAAGGTCGGGGCACCATTATTCCTGAATATACACCACCCAAGGACGTGAGCGTGCTGCTTTCCAGCACTGTTCTGCGGAAGACCGGGGCATCGGTTACTGCCCAAATTATTGATCTAGCAGTCCGTCATTATGTGCGCATTTATGATGAGCCTATCGGTAGAATTTTCAAAAAACACACTTTCAGCATAGAACTAATCAAATTACCCGACGATCTGCACGATGAGGAACGCCAACTGCTTACGGGTATCTTTGGCCAGCACCCCGATGTTGGGACACGAGTTAGCCTTGCTGCGCTCCAAAATCAGCTGTACAAAAAGGCCGAAATTCTGCTACGCGATACCCAAACTCATGGCATACAACTATACTACATCGCTGATCGTGTAGCGGTGCGTAAACGATTGTATTGGACGGGTGGTATCCTTGCGGCTGGCGGTTTGCTGCTACTCAACCCTGGTCCGGTTATCGCCGGAATCGTCACTATTATAGTTGCTTCAAGAATGCATCCGCTAACCGAAAAAGGCGTGACACTTCGCGACTACTTGCTCGGCATGCGTGATTACATGCAAATGGCCGAGGCTGATCGTATTCGTGTGTTGCAGAGTCCGGAAGGTGCCGAACGTGTACGCGTTGATGCGAGTGACACTCAACAACTCGTGAAATTATACGAAAGGCTGTTATCGTATGCGATTATTTTTGGCATTGAACAACATTGGGCACAAGAATTTGCCGGATTATATCAGCAACCACCAGACTGGTATGCGGGCAACTGGACGACTTTCAATGCGGCAGTGTTTGCATCATCACTAGGTGGCTTTTCGACGGCCAGCACCACAGCGTTTACACCACCCAGTAGCTCAACCGGCAGTGGCTTCTCAGCAGGCAGTGGCTTCTCTGGAGGTGGAGGAGGCGGAGGTGGTGGGGGCGGCTGGTAAGCTGCCAATCTTGTGTATGTGCACGCATCCAAAAACCACCCGCTGCTACGGGTGGTTTTTGTTAGGATAGGAGGTGTTTATTTTTTGCTACTGTGGCGAGCTTCGGATGCTGGTGTTCCGTGCGTAGTTGCATGCTTGGCCAGGTAACTATCCCGAATCTGGAACAAGAAGTAGAGGCCGATGATCGTCGTTATGGCCGTGCCAATAAATGAGCCAAAGCCGTCATAGTTTGTGAACAAACTAACGATAGCGTAGGCTACATTCACAAGTGCTGCGTAGAACAATAAATCCCACCCAGATTTTTTGCGATCCTTGATAGGTTGATAGGCCGACAGATATAGAAAGGCCTCGACGACGAGCACAAGAATGCCTACCCATACCATGAAGCTCATGCGTGATACTGGTGCAACAGTGTTGTTGCCATACATTTGTTCCATGCTGTTCGCATAATTTATGAGGTCGTTAGCAATATGTGCCCAGTGCCATAGTGACCAGGCGGCGCCAGCGCTCAATACGCCAAAAATAACCGTAAGAAATGGAAGATATTCGACGATCTTTTGTTTGGCTTTGGCTGGTAGCGGAGGCGCTTTTGCTACAAAAATGTCAGTCAGATTTTTCTCGAGGGTGCTCAGCTTTGTCATATACATGTCCTGCTTAAAGTATGCTTCAAGCGTACTGCCAGGTGGCATGATTTGCAAGCTTGTTAGTCTGCTTGCTCTTGCATGGTAAAACGGTTAAGGTTAATAGTATGGAATCGTCACAAAACCTGCATGCATTTTTGCAGAATAGGCTCGTTCAGGTCTTGTTAACGTTGATCGTCGCTGTGGTTGTGCAGTTGTTGGCGCGGAAGCCGATAGATCGCATCGTGCGCCGGGCTATCCGCGGCCACCGTTATACCAGCAAGGAAGAAGAGCGCAAGCGCGAAGACACCTTGATTAATGTGTTCCACACAGCCTTAATGGTGATTATTTGGATTATCACTCTGGTGGTGATCTTATTTGAACTCAAGATTAACGTTGCCGGGTTGCTTACTGGTGCCGGTGTTGTGGGCGTGGTGGTGAGTTTGGGCGCCCAAAGCACGATTCGCGACTTTTTAGCAGGCATATTTATTATTATGGAAAACCAATATCGAGTGGGTGATGTAGTCAATTTGAGTGCTGGCGTGCCTGGCGGTGTTTCTGGCGTTGTCGAGGATATAACCGTTCGCATTACTCGTTTGCGTGATATGGACGGCAATATTCATATCGTGAGTAATGGTCTTGCCGGCGTGGTTACCAACATGACCTTTCAATTTGCGAATGTGAACGTTGATATTCCCATTTCGTATTCGTCGGATATCGATAAAGTCAAAGATATTATCAACGAGGTGGGTATCGAGCTGGCCGGAGACAAAGAACGCGGGCCAGATGTCGTAGAAGCAGTACAGTTTTTGCGTCTTGACCAGTTTGGCGACTCGGTTATTATCGTTAAAGCCCTCGGCAAAGTTAAGGCTGGCGCCCAATGGGACGTCGCGGGTGAATTTAGACGTCGCCTGAAGGCAGCCTTTGATAAAAAAGGCATCGATCTGCCATACCCACAGGTGGTGGTCCACCAAACACATGCAGTCGCTCACCATCGTGCGGCTAGAAAGTAAGGAGCAAACATATGAAAGCCATTTGGAAAGGCGAAGTAATCGCCGAAGCAACGCGTGACGAACTTATTTTTATTGAACAGAACTGGTATTTTCCACCGTCGCGTGTAAAAAAGAAGTTTCTGCGCAAAAGCCCGACACCATATACCTGCCCATGGAAGGGCGAGTGCCAATATTTTGACGTTGGGAAAGGGGATGACTGGAGCCACGACAGTGCATGGAGCTACCCAAAGCCCAAACCATCAGCGATTGATATCGTTAAAAAAGATTTTTCAAACTACGTTGCCTTCTGGCGCGACGTTGAACTGAGTGAATAAAAAATACCTCCTCGAGAATTCCCGAGGAGGTATTTTGTAGAGATTGCAATCCGTTGATTAGCTTTCTTGGCGAGCCAAGCGCTTCATGCGGAAAATGTAGCCACCGATAACGGCAACTAAACCAAGAACGATCGTACTACCAGGGCCAGTGTTTGGCAGGCTGGTTGCAGCTGGCGCAGTGGGGGTAGGGGTCGTCGTTGGAGTTGTTACTGGTGTCGTTGGTGTAGGTGTAGGAGTCGGCGTGGGTGTAGGTGTGGGGGTAGGTGTCACGGGGACAGTTACCTTTACAACGGCAACATCACAGCCATTCAAATCCTTGTTGTTAGCGTCTTTAGCATCGAAGCAAGCCTTGTTGGTGATAGTTGTGGCAGTTGTAGCCGTAACTTTCACTTGGTATTGCTTGGTAACACTCTGATTTGGCTTCAGCGTACCGATGTTCTCGCTGATAGTGCGCTGAGTAGGGCTGCTTACAAACGTAACGCCATCAGGCAGCGTATCGGCGAGGACCGTGCTGGTCATATCGTTTTTGCCGTCGTCATTGGTCTGCGCATTGCTAACCGTAATAACGTACGTTAGGGTGTCACCAGCATTAACGCTCAAAGCGGTGCCAGTGGTGTTTGCATCTGTCAGGGAGCTACTAGAGGTAACGTCCTGAACTTTTTTCACAATTTTTCCCTCTGGGTTACAGGCAAAGGCTGGTGTGGCGATTGCAGTTACGAGGCCCAGGCTGACTATACTGCTTGCAGCAATAGTTTTGAAGTTGCCCATAAATTCTCCTTTGTCTCACGGGGAAGACCGGGTGAGGCTCTCAATTACATCCATCATTATACGCCCTTTAAGTTATTAGTCAATAAATCTTCAGAAAAGCAACATAAATGTGTGATATATCTCACATTTATCAGGGGTAAAACTGTTAGTGCTATACTTATAAGTATGAATAAAATTATTGTCGCAGCAGGGTGCTTTTGGGGTGTGCAGTTCTACTTTGATGAAGTGCCTGGGGTTATTAAAACAGTGGTCGGGTATACTGGTGGGCACGTGCCAAATCCCACCTATGAGGCGGTTTGCACGCACACGACCGGTCATGCCGAAGCAATGCTTGCTGAATTTGACCCCAAAAAGACCAACTACGAGACATTAGTACGCCAATTTTTCCGTATGCATGACCCTACTCAGCTGAATAAACAGGGTCCAGATGTCGGTGATCAGTATCGTTCGGCTATTTTTTACTTCGATGACGAGCAAAAACAGATCGCCAAAAAGGTTCGCGACGAATTACAGCCTACTTTTGATAAGCCAATTGTGACGCAAATCGAGCCGGCAGGGGAATTTTATAAAGCCGAAGCATATCACCAGAAACTTTCGGAGCGCACTGGCATCGGCATGTGTCATATTCCATACGCACCGGTGTAACTGTGCTATCATTATCAGATCTAAGAAGGACATCGCATGCAATGTACTAAGGCTATTATCCCGGTTGCTGGCTTTGGTACTCGCCGGCTGCCAATTACTAAAGTTATCGAAAAATGCATGCTGCCCATTTTGAATAGACCGATTATCGATTATGTGGTTGAAGATTGTATCAAGGCGGGTATTAGCGACATTTATTTTGTAGTAAGTCCAGGTGCTAGTCAGGTACGCGAGTACTACGAAAAAGCGCCAAAGTTAGAGCAATATCTCAAGTCGCAACATAAGGAAGCGATGATGCCCTTGATTACTCCTCCAACATCGGTGCAATTCCACTTTGTGCAGCAAGATACGAGTGTCGGTGCGCCCTATGGGACGAGTGTTCCGGTATGGTTGTGCCGTGAATTTATCGAGCCCGATGAGCATGTTTTGGTGCTTATGGGTGATGACTTTATCTATAATGCCGACGGATCCTCGGAGGCAGCGCGACTACTTGCGGCCGTGCAGAGCAGCGGCGCGAGTGCAGGAATGCTGGGTGTTGAAGTACTACCCGAACAGGCGAGTCACTACGGCGTGATCGAAAGTAGGCAGCGTGATACTCATCGAGAATTCGTTGCAATTCAGGAAAAACCAGCACCCGGAGAGGCAAAAAGTAATCTGGTTAACATTAGTAAGTATTTGTTTGATGCAGCGTTTTTTGCCTATGTAGACAAGGATATTGCTCGTGACAAAACGGCTGAATATCATCTGACGGATGTGCTCAATGCATATGTTGCTGCAGGTAACGCAATCGCGGTTGTCCCAGCGGTGGGCGAATACCTGGATAGCGGGAATGTAGTGTACTGGTTGTATGCCAACCAAGTAGTTGCCCAGCACGAGCTCAGCTAACTTTTTACTCTGTTAATTGAGTGGTATACTGGCCGCGAACCGTGTATAGTTTAGATATGGCATCTACAAAGAAAAAACGAACGACTGCAAAACCCAAGCAGGCACAAACCTCTGTGGCCAAATCCGCAGAAATAACAGCTGCTAAAGCTCCTGCAAAAACCTCAGACCAAGCCGTCGCTACACAGACCGATAAGGCAAAAGCACCGCTTTTTGACTTGCATCAGTGGAACGCATGGTTAGCTTGGATTCATGCGGCTCAGGGTGTGGCAATTTTGCTCTTCAGTGCAAGCCGCTTGCTGCCGCTTAGCACCACCTATCTGACCCCAAACCCACTAGTAAGCGGATCTGTCAGCCTTGTGCCGGCAACACACCACGTACTGGATATAAATTTGGCATGGCTCGTGGCTATTTTCTTCTTCATTTCGGCAATCGCACACGGTGTTATTGCAAGCGTTTACCGCAACCGTTACGAAGCCGATTTGGCACGCGGCATCAACCGCGTTCGCTGGATAGAATACGGTTTGAGCGCCAGCGTAATGCTGGTCGCAATTGGTGTTTTAAGCGGTGTATACGATGTATCGACGCTTATTCTGATCTTTGTCCTAAGCTTGATTATGAACCTTCTTGGTTCGGCAATGGAAACCTACAACCAGGGCAAGCCTGAGCCAAACTGGCTTGCATATGGCATTGGCTGTATCGCTGGAATTGCACCATGGATTGTAATCGCAATCTATCTTGTCGGCGCAAATGTGTATGGATCTGGCCATATCCCCGGGTTTGTATATTGGATTTATGGCAGTATGTTCCTATTTTTCAACTGCTTTGCGGTAAATATGTATTTGCAATATAAAAGAAAGGGTAAGTGGGCTGACTATATGTACGGTGAGCGTGTATATATGCTTTTGAGCCTTGTGGCCAAAACACTGCTTGCGTGGCAAGTATTTGCTGGCATACTTCGCCCTTAACCAGATGCGTACACTTTTATTTGATTTTGATGGAACGATAGCCGATAGCTTTACGGTGGTTGCCGAAATTTTTTATACGCTCACTGGGCATGAGCGTATTGAAGACCCGGCAGTTATTGCGCGTTTGCGTAAGTTGCCTATGACCAAAGTTGTCAAGGAATTGCATGTCCCACCCCTGCAAATTCCACGCATGCTTATGAAGGGCCGCAAGATGATGAGCGACCACTTGCATGAGGTACCTGTTTTTAAGGATATCCCCGAAACATTGCTCGCTTTGCGCGAAAATGGCTACGAAATGTACATAATGAGCTCAAATAGTACTCAAAATGTTCAAAGGTATCTTCAAATTACTAAATTGGATACGTATTTTACCAAAGTCTACGGTGGTATCGGCTTACTGAACAAGGCGTCGGCTATTCGCAAAGTTATGCGTCAAAACGGCATGAATCGCCACGATTGTGTGTACATCGGCGATGAATTACGTGATGTTGATGGTGCCAAACGAGCTGGAGTGCCCATGATTTCGGTCGGATGGGGGTATAATGATCCAGAGTTACTTGCATCCCATCATCCTGATGTGCTCGTGATGCAACCCCAAGAATTATTAGCAGCTGTTGAAAAGGTATAAATATGCAAAGAGTTATTATCGAAAAATTAGTACACGGCGGCCAAGGATTGGCGACGACCGACGAGGGCCGCAAGGTGTTTGTGTGGGGCGCGTTGCCTGGCGAAAAAGTGAACATTCGTGTTATCAAAAAGAAGCGTAGCTATTCCGAGGCGATTGCCGAGGAAATCATCGAGGCATCCCCCAATCGAATTGCGCCACGCGAAGAGAACTATTTGGCAACCAGCCCGTGGCAGATTATCCCTATTACGTTAGAGAATGAATACAAAAAGCAGATTGTCGAGGAATTATTTACGGGCGCACACGTGTCGATCCCTGATTTTCCAATGACGGGGGCAGGCGATGACTGGCATTACCGCAATAAAATGGAGTACAGCTTTTGGGGTGACGATGATGGCTTGCATCTGGCGCTTCACAGCCGTGGCTCGCATCAGAAGACTATTGTTACGGGTAGCGAGCTGGCCATTGCCGCCTTGGACGCTGGTGCGAATGCATTAGTTGCTCAGTTGCAGCAGTTTATCCCGCGAGCTGGTGACTTGAAGACAATAATTGTTCGATGTTCGCAAAATGGTGACGTGGTAGCATCGCTATACACTAAACTCGAAAAATTTGTAGAGCTGGAACTGCCCAAGGAACTCAAGGGTTTGCGCGTGTACTACTCCAACCCCAAAAGTCCCGCTAGTGTTCCAACACGATTATTGTATGAAGTAGGTGACGCTCAGCTAACTGATGAACTCCTGGGGCGCTCATTTACCTATGATGTTGACTCTTTTTTCCAGGTAAATATTCCCGTTTTTGAGAAGGCTTTGACCGCCATCCGTGAGCATGGCGCAACCGATGATCTGGTCGATATGTACTCCGGTGTGGGTAGCATTGGTCTCAGCGTAGCCAATAAGAACGTGCAGTTAATTGAGTCTGACCCAGCGACAGCTGCCATGGCACGTGTTAACGCCCAAACGGATGGCATCGAAGCTGAAGTGATTGAATCACCAAGCGAAAAAGTTCTGGATTACATCGTGTCTGACAAGAACCTCATCGTCGATCCACCGCGAGCTGGTCTGCACGACAAAGTCGTTCAGCGTATTCTTGAGGTCAAGCCTCCTAAGGTTATATATCTAAGTTGCAATCCGGCCACACAGGCACGTGACCTGGCGGCTTTGCAAGACGCATATGACATCACCTATTTTGAAGGTTTTAACTTCTTCCCACACACCCCACATATCGAAACACTTGCCGTTTTGGTACGTAAATAGTACGACAACCTGCCGCTCGATGGCAGCGCTAACTCTGCTATACTAGGCGTAATGGCTTACAACAATTACTGGAGAGAGCGATCGCAACCATATCAGCCCGGACAGACGGCACCGTTCAAGGTAAGCCGCAGCAAGATCGAGCTCTTCATGCAGTGCCCGCGCTGTTTTTGGCTTGATGCGCGCCTCAAAATAACGCGCCCCAATAGTCCGCCGTTTAATATCAACAAGGCAATCGACGAATTGTTTAAAAAAGAGTTTGATGGCTATCGCGTTAAGGGTGAACCACATCCAATTATGCTCGAAAACAAGGTGGCAGCAGTGCCATTTGTACACGACAAAATGGATGAGTGGCGTGAAAATTTCGTGGGCGTAGTGCACGTGCACGAACCAACTAATTTGCACGTTTTTGGCGCGGTGGACGACCTCTGGGTGACGCCCGACGGGGAAGTAATTGTTGTTGATTACAAGGCGACCGCCAAAGATAAAGAGGTGAGCATTAGTGCTGGCTGGCAGATTAGCTATAAGCGTCAGATGGAAGTATACCAATGGTTGTTGCGTCAAAATGGCCTTAACGTAGCTTCGACTGGCTATTTTGTGTACACCAACGGCCGCATGGACCTTGATGGATTTAACGATCACCTGGAGTTCAAAACTAAACTTATTCCGTACACTGGTAACGATGACTGGGTGGCGCCAACCTTGGCCAAAATGAAAGCCTGCATGGATGGCAATATACCACCAACTGGCGACAGTATCATGGGCGGTGAATGTGAGTTTTGCGCCTACGCTCGCAGTCGAACCGAATTGACCTTGAAGGCCCTGCAGGCACGTAGCCAACAGCCCAAAGTTCAAGGCTAACTACCTAAGACTGAACAAATTTTTGCAAACAAAAAACAGCTCACCGTGGGCTGTTTGCTTCTTTTGAATACTAATTTTTGGGGGTAGGGACAAGCAGATTGCAATTTTTAAGAGGTGAGCGCGATGCGCGAGATGAGTCTGCTGGTTGGCAGGTCATTCGCGCACCGCGTCACATTTCTTGGATGTCCCCCCGGACGAACTGCTTGGCTGGTGTAGCCGATTACCTGTTTTTGACCAGATCGTCGCGCATGCGCTGCAGCTCGAGGATCACCGCGATGAGTTCTTTCTTGAAGCTCGCGAGCTCCTCGAGGTTGCTGATGTTGTCGAAGTGATGGTTGAGTACGCCGATCTGACCGTCCAGGATGTCCAGGTCTTTCAGTTCACCGAGGTGGCTGATGTCGAGCGGCTGGAACATGCTGTAGGCGTCGATGGCGTGCTGGTAGCTGGTGATGCGCTCGTTCTTGATCTGGTCCGCGTCCTGCAGGTCCTTGGTGTCAGATCCCGTACAGGGTAACGGCGAGCAGGCCGGCCAGGACAGTGCATGCGATGAGCATGAGGATCCTTTCTTGCGCCGGTACTACTAGTTGATGCGGTGAGTTGTGATCTTGATCGTGCCTGTGAACGGCGACAGCTTGCCGGGCGTGCGGGCTGCGGTGTCCGAGTTGGCAGGTTCCGTGGACTCGTCAGCGGTCGAGGTGGACTGCCTGGCGGGCTGTGCGGGTGCTGTCTTCTTGACGGGTGCGACCTTGGCCGGCTCTTCGTCGTCTTCGTCCTCGGCGAGGATGTAGTTCCGCGCCTTGGTGTAGAGCTTCCTGGCCGCCTTGAACCTCTTGCTGTTGCCCCAACGCCGGTAGGCGAAGATGGCGACGGCAACGATCGCGAGCAGCTCCGCGATGGCGGGGCTGAAGACGAACTTCAGGATCTCGTACAAGCCGAAAACCATGAAGGCCACCGAGATGATCTTGCGCACGGTAGTGTTCCTTTGCTGTCGAGTGGCGGATGCCACAGGGGTCTGAGGGGTCGTGCTGGCGGGTCCTACCTGACGGGCTGTTCGAACTTCTCGGAAAGGAGCTGTCGCAGGGTCGGGAGCAGGTCCGCGGGTCGCAGGGTGGAGCCGTTGAGCCTGTAGGTGTGGGGCATGATGCCGAACCTTACGCTTGCCATCCGGCCCAGACCGAACATGCGGCCGAGCTTGTATCCGTGGATGTACGGCAGCATCATGAACATGAGGATCTGGGCGGCGATGACCTCCATGGCCAGAATGGACACGAAGTACAGGAAGCCGTGGCTCATGGGGACGAGCGTGGCAAGGTGCACCGGTGTGATCAGGCCGATCAGGCTGTTGACGATGTAGTAGACGAGGCACAGCAAGCCGAAGCCCAGCGGCCAGAACATCCAGCGCGACAGCAGGTTCTGCTGGCGGTAGGAAGCGAACCGGCGGTTGAGGACTCCGGCCTTGCGCGCGAACTCGATGAGCATGGATGACTCCTTGAACGGGTGGCGGATGCCACAGGGGGTTCCCTTACGAAACGGATAGGACGCGCGCGAACTTCGTACGCAATCTACCCGTTTCGCATAAAAATGCAATCTGCTTGTCAAAAAACACTTGGATGCAACTCAAAATGAGGCCTCACAAGATCTTGCGATTATACCATATTTAAGCATAATTGTCACGTTTTATTCTGCGTGTGAAAGGATATGGGACACAAAAAATCCCGCGGTCAAGCGGGCAAAACGTCAAAGGGGTAGGGACAGCAGATTGCAGTGATTGTGGGGGCGGAGCGCAGCGTGCGAGGGGTGGACACCGATTGGCATCACTCGCTCGCACACTGCGGCACCTATCCTATTTCCGGCTGTTCTTGATCAGTGGCGAAGGGCGGTGGTCAGCTTTCGCTGTCCGTCTGCTCCTTGCGGCGCATCGCCCTGCGTCGTTCGACCTCTGCCTTGATTTGCGCGACCTCCCTCGCGGGTTCGATCGGGATCATCTCGAGGAACTTCTCGAACTGGTCACGGAGCGTCGGGACGTCGTCGAAGTTGTCGGCGAGCCTCTCGTACCAGAAGGCTTGCTTGTCTTCGGGCATTTCCCTGAGGATGGTCTGGAAGTTGCCAGCCACGGCCAGGAGAACCATCTGGTTGTCGTACTCACGCTTGGCGAGCAGCAGCTTGAGGGCGAGAGCACTTGCTCCGACCCCAGCGATGGCCGCGACCTTGAGCCACATTGGTTTCTGCACGATGGCTTCTTCCTTGTTGGGGGCTTCTCTGGGTTTGCTGTTAGGCGTTGATCTGCTCGCGCGAGTCACCGCGGTGCCGCAGGTTGCCGACGACCTTGGTGCCCTTGAAGCTCAGCAGGACTATGGTCACGAAGCCGCCGATCAGGCCGATGACATCCTTGATGGGGCGGAGCTCCCGGTGGCGCAGGGCCAGGCTGAGCGAGACGCCCTGGATGGCCGCACCGAAGAGGAAGACCCAGACAGCCAGCAGGACGCTGTGCTTGAGGATCTGCCAGACGCTGTGCAGCGCCTCGTACCCGAAGACGACGGTCAGCACGACGCAGACGGCCGCCATGATGTAGGCCATCAGGCTGAACGTGGTGCTGCGCGCGGGCCGGGTCTCCGAGGTTTCCGGGGTCTGGAGCTGAGCAGTCATGGTGGAACACTCCCTTGAACGATGGCGATGGCGCCGATGGATGGGGACTCTCCTATGAAAGCGAGAAGCAAACGCACCAGAGATGGATGTGCTTATTTCTCGCCTTCATGATTTGCAATCTGCTTGTCAAAAAGCACTCGGAACAGATAAGAATCGCTCACAAGATAAGCAAATTTTACAATATTTATAAGATAAATACAAGTGTCGTGCCGAGGCGGACTTATCGAGAAGTAATCGGCATGCTGTGCCGGAATATTTCTTGGGTAGTTCCGTCCCCATACTGCTGGGCCATGGCGCGCTCGGCTTCGGCTTGTAACTCGGTGCGGCTAGCTGGCGCTTTATTCGTGTGCGTATCTTTATAAAGAAGCTCGAGATCGGCGCGAGGGATCATCATAGTGTCAATACGATGTTCGGGAATGCCGCGGTAGAGTACCGTGCGAAGGGTCTGACGTTTGACCCAAAGTGCCAACTCTTTTTCGCTATTATGTTTGAGCATTTGCTGGATGCGCAGCGTACGACTTGCACGCCGTGTAATAGCGTCGCTGCGTTTTCGCCAATGACGCTCAAGCGCTTCGGGAGTTAACATCTGATCGCACATGCGCATATATTCGTGGTGGAGAACAAGTGGCAGGAACAAATGATCAGTTTTTATAGGATTGCACCAGTGATGCCATTTTTGTTCGGCAAGTGTCGTCTTGGCCAGACCTATATCGAGCGTATGCTCGGCCATATCTACCAATGTGGCGTGCATAGAACTGCGGCCGCTGGGTGTAATGCCGACGTTTTCGAGTTTAAATGTTAGCTCAAAGACGCCGTATTCCCAGAGGTGATAGTGGAGTTGGATGATTGCTCGGATAAGGTGTCTGGCTTGTTTGACATCACTTAAGCTGAGCCGTGAAGATGCCGAGTCGACAAACCGGAATCGATGCATAAAATCAGCCATTGGTGTCACTTGTTTTTGCGTGAAATACACAGGCATGGTGTATTCCGGCGAACTTTGCGGCACATTCACGAGTACCGGAATGAGTCGGAGGTCCCCAGTCATGCGCATCAGTGCTTTGTCGTTTGCAAATATCCCTTGAAGCAAACGAGGCAATTCCTGCTTGCGCAAAATCAGCGTGTGAATACGATGGTCAATTTCGGACTCCGTGAAAGCCAGTTTTTTGAGGTGAGGCGCGAGCGCCTGTCGGCTTTCGACAAAATCGAGGGGCACCTTAACGACACGCCCGGTTTCCGCACCATCCATGGTGTGCACCGCGTATATCCGGTACTGTGCTCCATGATCGATGTATCTATAGGCATAAACGGCGCCGCGCAAAAGTTCGGAATTATTCACGCTACCATCTGTCGACATAATCTATCTCTGCAACTTTAGCGGCAATAAATGCGCTTACGACATCATCATTACTCCGTGGCAGGCAGCTACTGCACGTATGCTTTTTGCGCCAGTGCGCCTGGAACTGTTCCGGCGTAAAGGCGTTGTTGAGTGTTTGCGTGAAATACTCGTGGAGTTGGCCTGGTATCTGTGGAAAGTCAATTTTATCGGGGCAAATCGAGTGAAGCCACCGCTTGTCGGCCAGTACCTGCTGAATAAATTCCGCATCGCTCGAATACTCACCTAGGTCGGCCAGCACGAGCGCCCCCGTGGCATCAAAACCCGTGTCACCAATTTTGAACACATAATCCGAAAAGCCAAATTCCCACAGTCTGTACATTTGCTCAATGTAGCGATCGATGATCTGTTTTATTTTGTTGATATCACCAGTTCGTAATGTGGGTAAATCGGCAAACGCATTGAGCATGTCACCAACCATGGCCAATTTGTCTTGGGTATATATGACGCGCCCAGTGCCCCATTGTTTGTCGGGGGTATCTTGCGGCAAAATTGTACCGGTATCGATGATCGAAGGATTGCCGAGCAGCTGCAGGAATTCGCTCCGATCGTAGAACGAGTGGTCGAGCATAGCAGGGATACGAGATTTGCTGCTAATAATTGTTTGTACACGGGCGTCCAACGTAGCCGTCTCATCTGTTGAGAGTGGATTCATGTTGTGTCGGCGTTTGCTGGCAACGACATACGTTTCTTGCTTTGTGAGGGGCAACTTGAGTACGCGCCCGTTGTGCATGTCAAAAACATGGAATTGACTGCCGCTTCCCAGTTCTGGAAAGGGCACATATTCACCCGGGTCTTGTGATGTTTGATAGAGGGCGCCCATGTGGAGTCCTTTCGTGATCATACAAACCTCTTAGTTTTGCCAACAATACCAGGAAAATACGATGGCCGCAATCTATGTAGAGAAGTTCACTACAGGGCTGCGCAGATTTGCCAGAGGTGGTATACTATAGGTAATGAAAGTAATACGTCTCGCACATCTCTCAAGCTTTCGTTCAAGTCGGCGTTAGTCGGCTTTTTGTATTTTCACACCATCTCAAACGTAGTATAGAACTTTGTTAAAAAGGAATTCCTGATGTTAGACATCCAATTTATCCGCGAAAATCGTGAACGTGTTACCGAAAAAGCAGCTCAAAAAGGCTACGCCGTTGATGTCGAAAAGCTCTTGCAGCTTGACGTCCAAAAGCGTGAGCTCGTAACGCAAATCGAGCAGTTGCGTGCTCAACGAAACACGTTATCTGACAGCCTCAAAAAGGCTAAACCAACTCCAGAACAGATCGAGGAGGGCAAGAAGCTCAAGGACAATATCGTTGCACTCGAAGCTGAACTTGCGCCTATTGATGAGCAGTACGCAGTATTATTGAAGGCGGTTCCGAACATGCCGTTGGCTGAAGTTCCGGTGGGCGCCACCGAAGACGAAAATGTTGCTATCAAAACTGTTGGCAAACCTATCGCATTTGATTTTACCCCTAAACACGATTACGAGCTGGGCGAGGAGCTTGATCTAATTGACAAGAAACGCGCTGCCAAGATCGCTGGGAGTCGCTTTGCGTATCTAAAAGGTGATCTTGTACGGTTGCAGTTTGCAATCATCCAATTTGTGATGACGACGCTTGGCGACGAAAACATCATTCAAAAACTGATCGACGAAAACAATCTGAACATTCCCGCTAAACCGTTTACGCCAGTGCTACCACCGGCCATGTTACGTACCGAACCATACGTGGCATCTGCTCGTCTGAACGAAGCTGAAGTTACCTATAAACTAGAAGGTGATGATCTTTGGCTGAACGCCAGTGCTGAACATACACTGTGTACGATGTATTGGAATGAAGTATTGCCCGAAGAGATGTTGCCAATCCGCTACCTAGGGTATAGCACAAGTTTCCGGCGCGAAGCTGGTACTTACGGTAAGGACATGGAGGGCATTTTTCGTCTGCACCAGTTCGATAAACTAGAAATGGAAGTCTTTAGCACACCCGAAACTGGCCTAGAAGAGCACAAATTGCTGGTGGCTATCCAGGAATATTTGGTCCAGCAAATTGGTCTGCCGTATCAGCTAATTCAGAAGTGTACTGCCGACATTGGTAAGCCCAACGCTAGTGGTTTTGACATTGACTGTTGGTTTCCCGGGCAGGGCAAGTACCGTGAAACGCATACTGCAGACTACATGACGGATTACCAAGCTCGTGACCTTAAAATTCGCGTACGCCGCATGGTCAAACCAGCTAACGAGGTTCGTACTACAGCCGAGCAGGCGGGCGTGCCGCACGCCGATGGCGACATCCAGCTGGTTCACACCAACGACGCGACAGCTTTTGCTCTGAGTCGTATTCTGAAATGTATTCTGGAGAATTGCCAGACCGCAACTGGTGCTGTCATTGTTCCTGAAGTGCTTCGTCCATTCATGGGCGGGCAGATGCAGATCTAATCAAAAGGGGGTTCTTATGATTAAACAACTCGATATCACCGGTGTTCACATGCAGGTAGGTGAAGATTTGCACAAATACGTTACGAAGAAAATTGGGCGTCTCGATCGGTACATTCCGCGTGCTGGGCGCGAAAGTGTGTACGTACAAGTTAAGCTCAAAGAGAGCAAACCGCGTGGCAAAAAAGAATGTATTTGCGAAGTTATTATGCAACTACCTCACGAGAAACTAACGGTTACCGAGAGCACGATCAACACGTTTGCAGCGATTGATATTGCAGAAACCAAATTGCACCACCAGTTGGCTAAATACAAGAGTTTACACGCCAACCCACGGTTGCACCGCCGACTTTTGATCCGTTTGAAGCATCGCCCAGCATAAGCGATTTGACCGCAAGCCAACAGTATAAAAAATATAGTTGATTCGAAACGCATCTGGCGTTACCCTGAGTATTAGTGAAAAACGGCTCGCCTTACAGCGAGTGACAGGTTACAATGGGTGGTAAAGCCTTGAATATTAGGGAGAATATAAGAGTAATTATGAATACTGTTTGGAAGAAAATACTGGGTGACCCACAGGCGCGCACGGTTAAGCGTTTGCGAAAACGCGTGCGTAGCATCAACGAACTGTCAGATACCTACAAAAAGATGACTGACAAAAAATTGCGCGAGCAGACCGACATTCTTAAGAAACGACTCAAGGACGAAACGCTCGACAAAATTTTGCCCGAAGCTTTTGCAGTTGTTCGCGAAGCCGCAACACGCACGCTTGGCCAACGTCATTTCGACGTGCAGCTAATCGGTGGTATGGTGTTGCACGAAGGCAACGTGTCGGAAATGAAAACCGGTGAAGGTAAGACCCTAGTGGCTACCGCGCCCGTGTATTTGAACGCTTTGACCGAAAAAGGTGTGCATGTCGTGACGGTAAATGACTATCTGGCGCAACGTGATGCTGGTTGGATGGGTCAGGTGTACCACTTTCTGGGTTTGAGCACCGCAGTTATTGTGGCCGACAAATCATTCTTGTTTGATCCAAATTTTATTAACGAAGATCACGAGGATGAGCGCATCCGTCATCTCAAGCCATGTACTCGTCAAGAAGCCTACGCTGCTGACGTCACGTACGGTACCAACAACGAATTTGGTTTTGACTACTTGCGCGACAACATGGTTCGCGAAACCGATCAGTTGCGCCAGCGTAACTTGCATTTTGCGATCGTAGACGAAGTGGACTCCATTTTGGTGGACGAAGCTCGTACGCCGCTGATTATCTCGGCACCAAGTGTTACAACCGGTAGCGCTTACGCTCAGTTCTCCAAAGTTGTTCGTCAACTTAAAAAGGATGAACATTACGAAACCGACGAAAAGCGTAAAACTGTTATCCTAACCGACGCCGGTGTCGAAAAAGTCGAAAAAGTCTTGGGTGTCACTAATTTGTACGCCGTTGAAAACATTCGAACCATTTATCACCTGGAACAAGCCTTGCGTGCTCAGGCGTTATTCAAGCGCGACAAAGATTACGTTGCTACCAAAGATGGCGAAATTGTAATCGTTGACGAATTTACTGGTCGTTTGCTGCCAGGCCGTCGGTATAACGAAGGTTTGCACCAAGCGATCGAGGCCAAAGAAGGTGTTGAAGTCCAGCAGGAATCAATGACCCTGGCGACGATTTCGTTCCAGAACTACTTCCGTTTGTACGAAAAACTATCTGGTATGACCGGTACGGCACAAACTGAGGCCGAAGAATTCCACCAAATCTATAAACTAGAAGTTGTGGAGATCCCATCGAACCGAGGTATCGCTCGTATTGACCGCCCAGATCGTATTTACAAGACCGAAGCGGCCAAATTTAAGGCAATCGTTAAAGAGGTTCAGATGTTGCACGAAAAGGGCCAACCAGTCCTAATCGGTACTGTTTCAATTGAAAAGAACGAGTTGCTTAGCAATCTCTTGAGCAAATCTAAGATTCCACACCAAGTTTTGAACGCCAAAAACAACGAACGCGAAGCTGCGATCGTTGCCAAGGCAGGTGAGAATGGTGCAGTAACACTGGCGACTAACATCGCTGGTCGTGGTACGGACATTGTTTTGACCGATGAAACCAAAAAGCTCGGTGGTTTGTTCGTACTTGGGTCCGAGCGTCACGAATCACGTCGCATCGATAACCAGCTGCGTGGCCGTTCTGGTCGCCAAGGTGACCCTGGTGTGACGCAATTCTTCGTAAGTACCGAAGACGACCTGATGCGTATCTTTGGTGGTGACCGCATTGCGAATCTTATGGGCCGCTTGAAAGTCGACGACGAAACGCCAATCGAAAACCGTTTGATTTCTAAGTCACTCGAAGGTGCCCAGAAGAAAGTCGAAGGCTTCCACTTTGACCAGCGTAAAAACGTTGTTCAATATGACGATGTCATGAACCGCCACCGTAAGGCTACCTACGCCATGCGCCGCGAAGTGCTGCAATCAGAAGACATCAGTAAGCGCATCAAGACCTTGATCGAAGAAGAAGCCGCAGCAATGGCGGCATCGCCAATGTTAACTACCGACCAGTTCGAGGACATCGTTAAAGAAACCTTCCCATTCGATGAAGCAACGCTTGATCGTGTATTCGACAGCACCGCTGATGTATTTGGCAAGGTGCTCAAGGATGCAGCACAGGAAATGTATGATGGCCGCGAAACGGCATTTACCGCCGAAATTATGCGTAAAGTTGAACGCGATTTGTACTTGCAGATTCTTGACAACCTCTGGATGCAGCACTTAGAGAACATGGATCACTTGCGTGAAGGTATCCACTGGATGGCTGTTGGTCAGCGTGACCCACTCGTTGAATACCGTCGCCAAGCTCAGATCGTCTTCGACGAAATGCAGAATGAACTTCGCAACCAAGTTGTCCGCACGCTATTCCATGCACAGCCAGTTGATCCAAGTGAGCTGGAGCAGCCAATCGAAACTGAATTGACTCGTGCAGCACGCCAGGCAATTAGCAACGCTGATCGCATTATTGACGTAGATAGTGAGTTTGAGGCGGCTGACTTCGCAACCAAAACGGCTGCATCGTCCAAAGCCGACGCAACTAAAAAACCAGTGCCAACTACGCAACGCAAGAAGGTTCGTAAGGCCGAGCGTCAGCGCAAAACCAAAGCTCGAAGCAAGCGCAAATAACCAAGGTCAACTCGGCTAAACATAAAGGATATCGTTGGTATGAAGCATACTGTAACTGAATTGAGCCTAAAAAATGGTGCTCGTGGTCTCTTGATCCATGTTCCCGACGCAACGGTGATGAGTTTTGAGCTCAACTTCCGTGCCGGTGAATACCTCGTGAACAGCGAAAAATGGGAAACCCCGCACCTTATGGAGCATATTTTGCTTGGTGCTAACAAAACGTACCCCAAGGCTCGCTTGTTCCAAGCGGAAATCGAGAAAAATGGAGCTTACAGCAATGCTTCAACTGGTGTATATGACATTACCTACGAAGCAGAATGTGCCGATTTTGAATGGGACCGGATTTTAGACCTTATGTTGATGGCCATTGGTGAGCCACTGTTTTTGGAAGAAGAATTCAAGGCGGAATTTGGCAACGTTCGCGAAGAATTGGCAGCACGCTCCAATAACCATTTCCGTCACTTGAGCTTGGCGCTGCGCGAACACTACGGCTTTATCGCACGCACCGACCAGGAGCGTCTCAAGCTTATGAAGAACGTAACACTGGAAGACGTTCGTGAACACTATGAGCGCACGCATACCACTAAAAACATGCGCTTTGTCATTGCCGGCAATCTAACACCAAAACGTCGCGAGGCAGTTGTGGCGGCTTTGGAACACATGGCCCTCAAAAAGGGAACCGAGCGTTTGGCTCTACCCAATGAGCGTCCAAGTCGCCAGACTGACCCAATCTACATCCACAACAAAACAGTCGAAAATCTCTATTTTTACCTCGATAGCTTTATGAATCGCCGTATGACCGACGAAGAAACTGATGCCTTGAGTCTGGTGAACACTATGCTGACCGAAACACTGTATTCCAAAATGTTGGGAACGGCCCGCGAACGTGGTTTAGTGTACGGTATGAGCTCTGGCTATGGTCAAACCAAGCACAGCAGCAACTGGTGGTTTGGTGCGCAGGTTTCGTGCAAAAACGCGCCGGAACTCTTTGAAATTATGATTACCGAGCTCAAAAATGTCTTCGAAGGCAAGATTGATGCCGAAGACATCGAAGCAGCTAAAGCATACAGCATCGGTCGCTTCCAGCGCAGTGCGCAAACGGTTAGCGGAACTGCTGGTGGCTATAGCGGCCGCTACTTTTTTGACGAAATTATCGATGATTACTACCAAGTGCCACACCGCATTAAGGCAGTTACCAAGAAAGCAATTGTCGACATTTCTCGTCAACTATTTGCCGATGATTTGTGGGGCTTGGGCGTCTTGAGCGATTGCGATAAATCATTTGCACTTGACCTCCAAAAACAAGTCGCACCACTCTGGCAAAAAAGCACAGACTAAACCGTTTGCTGATATACTAGGAGCAATGGAAGAATTGATTCAAGGTGTTGATGACGTGCGAGCCGAGCTGGATGCTGCCTTCGAAAAGTTGCACATCGATGAACTAGAGGCTCAAAATGAGGCGTTCAAAACGCAAATGGCCGCAGCCGATTTTTGGACCGACACCCAGAAAGCGCAGGAAATATCTAAGCAGCAGTCCAAGTTAGAGAAGCGCATTCTGCCATGGTTGGAGCTGCGCGAGAAGTTGTCGGACATCGCTGAATTTTCAACCCTAGACGACACGACGATGCAGGAAGAGCTGGCTTCACAGCTTGATACCGTTGTTGGCAAATTTGCTGAGCTTCGTGAGGAGCTCAAATTTTCTGGCCCCTACGATGATCACGACGTGATTCTTGGCGTATACGCTGGCGCCGGTGGAACCGATGCCCAAGATTGGGCTCAGATGTTGCTGCGCATGTACGTGCGTTGGGCGGAATCGCACGATATGGAAGTGAAAATTATCGATGAATCAGCAGGTGACGAAGCTGGTATCAAAAGCGCAACACTGGAAATCAGCGGCCCGTTTGCATACGGCAAACTCAAAAGTGAGCATGGCGTTCATCGATTGGTACGCCTGAGTCCATACAATGCCGAATCACGAGAAACCAGCTTTGCCAAGGTTGATATCTTGCCCATGGTTGACCGTCCAGAAGACTTAGAAATTGATGACAAAGATTTGCGCACCGATGTTTATCGCAGCGGCGGCCACGGTGGCCAGTCAGTTAACACCACCGATTCTGCCGTGCGCATTACGCACATTCCAACCGGCATTAGTGTGGCGATCCAAAATGAGCGCAGCCAGTTGCAAAACAAAGAAACAGCGCTGACCATTTTGCGGTCTCGACTGATTCAATTGCAGATGGAACAACACCAAAAACATCTCGATAAACTTAAAGGCCCGAACCAATCGGCGGAGTGGGGCAACCAAATTCGCAGCTATGTTTTGCACCCCTATAAGCAAGTCAAAGACCTGCGCACGCGTTTCGAAACTAGTGACGTACAGGGCGTGTTGGGTGGCGACCTCGACCCGCTCATCAATGCCTACTTAAATCATACGCTCGGACAATAATCACTCCCGTTAAAACGACGCAGAGCTTGCATTAAAGCGTATACTATGTTCTAGGTGGAGAAAGCTTATATATGAATACTCGCGAATACTTACGAACTTCAGTTATTGAAACGCTTGATGATCCTTTAGCGCCCGAAACGGGATATACGGCTGTTTTTAGGGAGAATCTCCAGGCATACAGCGCAGATATAACCCTTCCGGTTGATGCCGCGCCGGTTGATGCGCTGGGTTATGCGTTACTTAATCAGGACGCGCCGCTGGGCGATCGCCAAGAAGCTGCCCGGCAGGCAATTGATGGCACTCGCGATCGAATAATCGGTTGCGCCTCTGTGCTTGGTGTTTTGGATAAGGATCTGGTAGCGCGCAAGTCCAACGAATTGTCCACGACTATTATAGGCCAAACAGCAGATCTTGCGCTTAGTTATCCCGCAAAGGGAAGTACTGAAGAATTGCTCGCAACTATCACGGAAATTATTGATATGACAGCCGTTGAACCCAGTGATAACGTGGCTGTTGTGGCGTGTGTGACTCTCGATATTCTCAAGCCCTATATAGCCAAGCGTCTCACCGAAGTTGATATTTACGATGGTCCGGCTACTGTTGAGCGCCTGGCTGAGATGCAGGCCGACACATTGCTTATGCAACGTCTATATGGGTCGGTTGCAAAGGCCGTAGAATTTTCACTTAAAGGTGATTCTGATATTTCGACTGACGAAATTGCTGAACGTTTATTCACGATGGGTCCAATATTTGTCAAAATGGGGCAGTCATTGACGGGTATCGCCAAAAAATCACCAGGGCCACGTGCCCCATTTGTGATGCAGATAGGGCGTTCATTACAGGAAGGCATAGCGTTGCCGCAAGAGGACCAACAGGCAGAAATCGCGGCAACACTACCACCGGAACTTGCGTTCGACAGTGTCATAAGTAGCGCATCAATTGCGCATGTCTTGCAAGTTCACGACGCACAGGGTGCGGTATTCGCGAGCAAAGTTAAACGCTCAAATATTGAACAATCGTTAACTGATAATGTGCGAGCTTATACCGTTGCCTCGGACATTGTTAAGGAGTATCTGACTGCCCACGCCGGCGACAGCGCTTTAGCTGGGGAGCTAGCGCGCATGCAGACGATTCTGCCATTCTTGCTCGAAGTTATACGGCGCGATGTATATGGTGAACTTGATTTTGACCGTGAGCGGAGGATGCAATCACGGGCACATCAAGCCACTGCAGACTTGCCAGGTGTTCACGTGCCAGCCACTTTCCAGGAACTAAGCGATGAGGGTCGTATTGTTATGGAACTGGTTCCGGGTACTCGTATTGAAGACGCACCAGCGCACCCTGGACATCTCAAAAATCTTGCTCGTATGGCAGGCACATTATGGAAAAAAGGCCTGATTCACGGTGATATGCATGCTGGTAATATTAAAGCTGCGCCAGACGGGAGTGGGGATGTCGTAGTTTACGATTGGGGTCGAACTATTGAGCGTAGCCCGCGTATGATGCGTAACCTCGGTTCGTTCCTGCTTGCAGCTGCGCGCAAAAAACCGGAAGCAATCGCCAAAGCATATGTTGCTATTCAAAGTCCAAATCATGAACAGGTGAGTGTTAAAGACGCTACCATTGTCGCCAAAGATACGGTGGATGCGTTTTACTTGCAGCAATCGACCAAAAAACGAAGCCGCCTCCAGAAGATTAATTACGAAACAAACGCCATTATGCAGTCGTTTCTTATAACACTGGGAATTCGTCACCAGACTGCGATGAACGCTGACTATTTAGCACTCATGAAGAGCTCGGCAGCACTTGGAACCATCGTTGGCGACGAGTTATCTAAGCCATATTACGGCCAGCGAGGTCGTCGGATGGGTGCTATGCTCACGGCGGCATGGGCCGGGATGAAGGCGCTTGTCGCCAGCAGCGAATCATAAGTTTTCACGATGTGAACTCGGCTAAGTCTTGAGTACATATATATGAAAGCTTACCGGTTGGGTGAGGTCGTCGTAAGAGACGTCAACTCACCCAACCGGGGCTCTTATTGCTATTGCCGCTTACGCTCCGTGATCGTCAGCTCTGGTTGCTGTAGAGCTCCAGAAAGTTGACGCCGAATACGCCAGTCTTGATGCTTTTGGCGGTCCGAACGCAGTACAGAACTTCTTCACCCTCTTTCGGTGAGAAATGTGACCCACGCATTTGCAGGTAGGTGATGACTCCGCCACCGGGGCAGGCCACTTCGATATGTGCCCGGGTGAACCTCCAACGTCGCGGGGCAATCTTGCCGATTCGCCAGCCGCGTGCTTCGAGTTTTTGCAGGAGGATTGCTGTGATGTGTTGAGCGAGCGCCCCATTGTGCTGCCGCAGGAGTCCGTACAGGCGGGTCTGGTAGTGCTCGATGAACTGGCCCCAGTCGCACGACGCCTGAAAGTCGTCGAAGAGCTCACGGGAGTCGAGCTTGAGCGCCAGCCTGACGAGCGCCTCGGGTGATGCTTTGCCGCGAAGAATGTCGTTCAACTGTCGACTTTCTTCGTTGGTCGAGGTACTGGGGCGCTGTGCCGGGGACTTTTTGTCACCTCCATCTGCCATTACCAGGAGACGTTCGAGAGTTTTGTCGTCGAAACGAGACTCCAGCTGCCAGAAGAATCCCAGGACGGGTCCGCGCAAGGGGTACTTGAACAGACTGCGCATGTCCTTGGGGTGGCGGCGCGCGAAGTCTTCTGCGATGTCCAGAAGTTGGTCGTCGTCGAGACTGTCCAGGTCGGGCAGATCTGCGGCTCCCAGCTTGCTTCGGTCGACGAGAAGCTGTCCGCGGTACCTATCCTGCATGGCGGCAGACACAGCGCCGCTATCGAGGAACTCACGTGCAAGATCTTCTGTCCAGCTTCGCGAAAAACCTTCGCGGTGCAGAACGATCTGCCAGCGCGCGCAGTGTGGCCCCCAGCGGAGCACACTTGTACGCACGAACATTGGTCGCATCGCTTCGGGGACGAGCCCCAGAAGCGCAGAACAGCCAACCTCTGCGGTGCAAGGGTTGTACTCGTTGTGCTGCACGAACAGGTCGAAAGGGTCTTTTACCACCTTTCGAAAGAAGTCTGCAAACGCCGGTAGCTCCTTGTTGCTGGCGTGCAGCCAGTCGAGTCCGACGGACATCGCACGCTCGCCACTTTCCAGGGAGAGCGTGTCGATCGCTTCGCTGAGCAGACCGATGAAGACATCGGTACGGCCCGGGTCGTGGGAGACGTGGAACGCAGCGCGTTCGAGCTCCCTTCGCAGGTCGCTTGAGTCAAGTGCGTGCTTGAGCGTCATGCTTCGTCCTTGTTTCTCGTAGCGGCAGAGGACCATCTTTTGAGGGTCAAGCTATCCAGCATACCACTGAACACTTTGACCCTCAAAAAAACAACAATATGCGCAATGCAATAAAGAGCGCACCACCTCAGTGATGTAGATATTATTGTACAATATAGTGCCACATGGTAATAGATACAACGGCCAGGTAATTGACTTATCAGCAATAAAATGCTAATGTATATTTGTTCAGTCAAACATAAAAAGGAACAAAAATAGATGGGTAGTTTTAACGCAGATCCTTTTAGCAACAGTGGTATAGAATTGTCACCTCAGGAAGCCCAAAATATTGGCACGGCAGCAGATGCTGTCGGCAGTATTATCGGTCTCCATGAACTAGATTTACAGGAAGATCACCTTGATTATCTAACGGCCATCCAGGTCGAGGACCAAAGCACCGAACCTGAGCCTGTCACGGTTCGAACCGATTCAGGATCGCTCGAGACCTGACGTACATAACTTGTTGTTATACCGAAAAACAGCCCGTAATAGGGCTGTTTTTCTTTGCGGGGTTGATTGACCCCGGTATAGGTCTGCTATAATAAAGCTAATGATTTTATTGGACAGGGTAACGAAGACGTACGGCAAGCATGCCACACCGGCACTTGATCGGATAAGTTTGCACGTTGAGCCTAAAGAATTTGTTATCGTAGTGGGGCAGAGTGGTGCTGGAAAAACTACGCTTTTGCGATTACTAACCCGTGAAGAAAAGCCATCGACCGGCAAAATTGTTGTTGGTGGTATCGATTACGACAAGCTGCGCGACAAAGATATCCCGTTGCTGCGCCGCAAAATTGGCGTGGTTTTTCAGGACTTCAAACTACTACAGAATCGTACCGTGTTCGAAAACGTGGCCTTTGCACTAGAAATTGTTGGCATGGGCAATTACGAAATCCGCAACACAGTACCTAAGGTACTCGATATTGTGAATTTGCGGGGCAAGGAAAAACGCATGCCGTACGAACTGTCGGGTGGTGAGCGCCAACGTGTGGCAATCGCACGCGCCATTGTTCGCCAGCCTAAAATTCTCATCGCGGATGAGCCCACTGGTAACCTCGACCCTAAGCACGCATGGGATGTTATTAACGTCCTCGAGAAGATCAACAAGTATGGCACAACCGTATTGCTGACAACGCACAACCAGGAGATCGTTAATAAGCTAAAACGGCGCGTGGTGACGATCCAACACGGCCACATCGCCAGCGATAAAGCCTCAGCGAGCTATAAACTATGAACCGAAAAATGATAACATTCTCCCGTATCGTCAAGACGGGCTTGGTAAACTTTGTCCGCAACGCCTGGTTGGCAGTAGCTGCCATGGCAGTGATGACAGTCACGCTAACGATCGTGTTGTTCTCGGTAGTCACGAATGCAACGTTTGCTAACACCATCGCGCAAATTACCGACAAAATTGATGTCTCGGTTTATTTGCAGGATGGCCTGAGCACCACGCAGACGCAGAGTTTCTTGAACGGCATCAAGGCATTGCCTAATGTAAAATCAGTTAATTATTTGACGAAGGACCAGGCTCTGGCGGCTTACCAAAAACAAAATGCCGGCAATCAGCAATTGTTGTCGGCAATTTCGGCAACCGATAACCCACTGCCGGCTACTATCCAGATCAAACCACGTGACCTTAACAAAATGCAGGACATTAAAAATTACTTGAGTAAGCCCGCCAATGTGGCGCTACAGTCGGATAATCCGTCATATTCCGGTGACCGCAAAGCCGCTATCGACAAAATTACGCACGCTACCAATATATTGCGTCAGGCCGGTATTTTTGCAGTCGTTATTTTTGCGATTATCTCAGTTCTAATCATCTTTAACACTATTCAGATGGCAATCTTTAACCGACGTGACGAACTGACAATTATGCGTTTGTTGGGCGCGAGTACCTGGTTTATCCGTGGGCCATTTGTGGTCGAGAATATTGTATACGGTATTTTCTCGGCTGCATTATCGATTACTATTATCAAGGTACTCTTTTTACTGGCATCGTCGGCATTGCAGGCGAGTTCACTGGGTTTGCTCGATATTAATTATGCCAGCACCTATTTTAGTGGGCACTTGTGGGCACTTTTGACCACGCAGCTGTCGGTTGGTATACTGATTGGTGCCGCATCTTCTGTCGTTGCTACCCAGCGGTATCTTAAATTCAAGACCAGATAAACCGTGTAATCTCCCGAGCCTCATGTAAAACAAAAAGTGAAAAAGACAACATCGTAAGAAGGGGGCAATTTACAAGAGATGGGTATATATAGTAAGCTGAAGACGTATCTAAAGATTACAAAAACTATGAAAACAAAACGCCTCAAATTAGACGAGCAGAGCGAGCTATCGCGCCTCGACAACTTACATTTTCTTGATGCGTTGCCAACTGTTCGCCCTCAAAATCGATTGAAAAAGCTTCAAAATTATTCTTTTTCACTGCTAGCAGTGATGATTTTGTCGACCTTAGTTTTGGGTAGCTCTTTCACTTCCAACATCGTGAGGGCCGATAGTATAAGTGACCAAATCAAGGCTCTCCAGCAGGAAAACGCCAATAACAGTAATATTGTGGCTAATCTTCAAAGTCAGGCAACCAGCTACCAAGATGCAATCAATCGTCTATTGTCACAAATTAGTAGTTTGCAGGGGCAGATCGCTAACAGTATAGCCAAACAGAATGATCTTCAACAGCAAATAGTTGCTAACCAAGCGGAGCTTGCTCGACAGCGTGCCACCCTGGGCGACAGTATTAAAATGATGTACGTAGATGGTCAGCCCTCGACCATGGAGATGCTTGCATCAAGCCAAAACCTTAGTGAGTTTGTCGATAAAGAAGAGTACAGAACAACGGTTAACAATCAAATTCAATCGACACTCAAGAAGATAGCCGAACTGCAAAATAAGCTGAATGCCCAGAAGCAAGAAGTCGAAGCGTTGTTAGTTCAACAGCAAAGCCAACAGAGAGATCTAACCGCTGCTAAAGCGGAGCAGAGTAATCTACTCGCCTATAATCAATCCCAGCAAGACGCTTATAGCCAAAAGACTCAGGCCAACCAGGCAAAAATAAATGATCTGATTGCTCAGCAGCGTCGGGCTAATGATGTTCTGCCGGCTTCAGGCTACTATTTCCTCAGATTCTCCGGCACAATCAAAAACCACGACGTGAGCGTTAACGACTACCCCTATGCCAACTATGGTTTCAGTATGAGTACTACCCCTTGTAGTAGCCCTCCTGCTTCCGCTGACAGTGCTGACGAGTGGGGTTATTGTACTCGCCAATGTGTCTCGTACGCAGCATGGGCTGTCCAGCGTTCTGGCCGTACCGCACCAAGGTATTATGGAAATGCGAAGGATTGGGTGGTCGCCGCGCAGCAGGATGGTGTTCCAATTTACACTGACCCACAGCCTGGCGACGTCGCCATTAGCACAAGCGGTACCTGGGGTCATGCCATGTATGTCGAGCAAGTATCTGGTAACCAGATCTTCGTGTCTCAGTACAACCAGCAACTTACGGGCCAATATTCTACGCAGTGGCGAGCATATAAATAAAAAGTTATGAGCTTTGCAAAAGCAGCCAGAACACTTGGCTGCTTTTTGCTTCCAAGTGTATTTTCAACATTGGCGTCAGCCGCTGCGTTCGCGTATAATCATGAGCATAACCAGAAAAAGTGAGGGGACTTTAGTGCAAAAACATATTGCTCGTTATGTGAAAAAAGCGCGTCCGTACATGACTCGATCCGTCAAAACTGCAGGGCTTGCTGCTGCAGCGCTGCTTATTTTCGCAAGTGGAGTCGGCATCGGTAACGGCGACATCTCTTTTGCGCGACTTTCAAGCCAGAACGGCACGTTGCCGAACAAACTCGATTACAGTAGCGTCAACCAGGTATACCAAGCCATCAAGGCTAACTACGATGGTAAATTAACGGAAACACAACTCTTGGACGGCATGAAGGCCGGCTTGGCTCAGGCCACGGGTGATCCGTACACAGAGTTTTTCAGCACCAACGATGCTACCGACTTCAACAATGAATTGCAAGGATCGTTCACGGGCATCGGTGCGGAACTTGGCCAAGATAGCAATAAGGATTTGATTGTGGTGGCGCCGATTGATGGCTTCCCAGCGGCCAAGGCCGGCTTGCGGGCTCAAGATATCATTACGAGCATCGATGGCCAGAGCACGGTGGGCATGACGCCTGACACCGCGGTTAGCAAGATTCGCGGTAAAAAGGGCACCACCGTGGCGCTGAAGGTACTCCGCAACAAGACCGACACCCTCAGCTTTACGATTACCCGTGAAGATATCAAGGTGCCGAGTGTTAACTACAAGATTTTGGATGGCAACATTGGCTACATGCAGATTACGCAATTTAGCGATGACACTGCTGGATTGGCCACCAAAGCTGCGCAAGAATTTAAGGACAAGGGCGTTAAGGGAGTCGTGCTCGACATGCGTGACAACCCTGGTGGCTTGCTGACCGCAGCCGTGAGTGTCTCTAGCCTGTGGTTACCACAGAACGAGACAATTCTGCAGGAAAAGCGTGGTGGGCAGGTTATCCAGACCTACCAGGCTGACGGAAGCCGAATTATTGACCAAATTCCAACAGTTGTGTTGATCAACGGTGGAAGTGCAAGTGCGGCCGAGATTACTGCCGGTGCGCTGCATGATAATGGTCAGGCGACTTTGATGGGCGTTAAAAGCTTTGGCAAGGGCAGCGTGCAGCAAATTACACCGCTTACTGGCGGGGCAGAAATCAAGGTTACGGTTGCTCGCTGGTATCGTCCAAATGGTCAGAATATCGACAAAAAGGGCATCACGCCTGATACCGTTGTTCCAATGACAGACGCTGATTACACTAATAATCGTGACCCACAATTGGACGCCGCAACCGCAAAACTCTTAGGCAATAATTAAAAAGCCCAAAGATATTGCTTGCCAGGTTCACAAAATGTACGGTATGATTACTGATAGTTAGAGGGAAGAATTTCAGGTGGCAAAGCCGACAAAATACGTGTTCGTTACGGGGGGAGTCCTATCTGGACTGGGAAAAGGTATTACAGCCGCTTCTATTGGTAACATTCTCAAGGCTAAAGGCCTTCATGTTAACATTCAAAAATGTGATCCATACTTAAATGTTGATGCTGGTACCTTAAACCCGCGTGAGCATGGTGAGTGTTTCGTGACTCGCGATGGTGCCGAGACCGATCTCGATCTTGGCCACTACGAGCGATTTTTAGACGAAGAGTTAACCCAGGCAAGTTCTCTCATGGCTGGTCGCGTCCTGAGCAAAGTTATTGCCGACGAGCGTGCTGGCCTCTATGAAGGGCGTTCAGTGCAAATTGTGCCCCATGTTATGAACGCCATCACACAGGCAATTCAGGATGCTGGCGAAGGGTTTGACGTGCACATTGTAGAGATTGGCGGCACAGTCGGTGACATGGAAAGTATGAGCTTTGTCGAAGCCATACGCGAGTGTAGTATTCGCTTTGGCCGCGAAAATTGCCTGTATGTGCACGTTGTGTATTTGCCGTACTTGGGTGCAAGCAAAGAAATCAAAACTAAGCCTGCCCAGAACGCAGTCCGCGATCTTCGCGGCTTAGGGATTATGCCTGATATTTTGGTTGCGCGTAGCGAAAACCCTGCCGACGTAAGCGTTAAGCGCAAATTGAGCATGTATTGTGGCGTCGACGAGGACGGCATTGCACTGCTACCTAATGCCTCAACGATTTATCAGGTTCCGCTCACCCTGGAGGACGACGGCATTGTGGACGTTATTAGTCGCAAACTTGGTCTTCCGGACCACCCATCACAGCTCGACGAATGGCGCGGCATGGTTAAGCACGCTACGGGCAAACACAAGCATCAACTCAAGGTTGGCGTTATCGCTAAATATCTCGACAATCACGATACCTATATTTCGGTGTTTGAAGCACTGCATGCTGCGGGCTGGGCAAATGACACAGACGTCACGATCGATTGGATTGATGCCGAAAAACTTGAACATTCTGATGCAGACCTTACAAAAACACTCGCGGACGTTGATGGTATTGTTGTGCCCGGCGGGTTTGGCGCGCGTGGCGTGGAGGGGAAGGTGAAGGCTGCCATGTATGCGCTCGACACCAAAACTCCTTATTTGGGGCTTTGCCTGGGGATGCAGGTTGGCGTTATCGCTGCTGCACGTCGTGCGGGTCTGGCGGATGCTAACTCTGCTGAATTTAACGCTAATTCTAAGCACCAGGTTATCCATACTATGTCAGACCAAAAGGGCAAGGAAAATACCGGTGGTACCATGCGTTTGGGTGATTATCCTTGTGTGCTCGCAGCGGGCAGCAAGGCACGTGAAGCATATGGCACCGATGCCATCGTAGAGCGCCACCGCCATCGTTACGAAGCCAATAATGAATACCGCAAAAATTACGAAGCATGGGGCATCAAGGTTGTGGGGCTCTCGCCAGACGAGCATCTCGTGGAGGTTATCGAAGCCATCGACCATCCCTTCTTTATGGCGAGTCAATTTCACCCAGAGTTTAAGTCGCGGCCGAATCGTGCACACCCGATGTTCGATAGTTTTGTCGCGCAATTGTTGCAAAATAAGAGTAAGTAAGGTAGCGTAAGCAGTATGGATATGGCAAATCAACCCAGTACAGAACCAGTTCAGCCATCTAAGCGAATTCTCCTTGTAGAAGACGACGACGCTCTAGCCGGTGTTTATTTAGTTCGATTGCAAGCCGAAGGTTTTGATGTACGTCGCGTAGCTAATGGTGAAGACGCCTTGGCCGCAGCAATTAGTTACAAACCAGATCTCGTGCTCCTGGACGTTATGATGCCAAAGGTAAGCGGCTTTGATGTGCTCGATATTTTGCGCAATACGCCCGAAACGGCGAATCTCAAAATTATCATTCTGACGGCCCTCAGCCAGGAAGCAGATAAAGAACGTGCCTATAGCCTCGGTGTCGATGATTACTTGGTCAAATCACAGGTTGTGATCACTGATGTTATCGAGCGCATTAAGCACTTGCTGAACATGGAGTAGCCAGTATATGGATGCGCCCAAAAAATAGCCCCCGAACCCCCGAGGGCTATTTTATTTACCGCTCATGCTTATTGACATTTATACAAACTTATACTACTATAAGGTTATAAAAGCACAAAAATAAAAAGGGCAAAAATTATGGTATCGCATCGTAAACCCACAGCAGAAGCACCACAGGATAGGGCACTCTATAACACAGAAGTACTTGAGCATCAGGCACAATTCCCCCGAACTCCGAGTAGTGTCTATCTCGAAACGCTTGATGGGACCGTTCGATATCAAATCGCAGTTGGCGCCAAGAATGTATCAGTCCACGGACTGGCTGGTGCATCACGTCGCCACGCTGGCAGGGCAGTCGGTGATGTTACGCCAGGTGTAAGGGCTGTAACAGAAGCGTCGTGGCCAGAACGTGCAGAAAACCGCGATATTATCGAAGAGGTTACTGAAGGTACCGATGAATCTGTGCCCATCTATCACTTTGCTACTGAAAATGAGGGCCAAAAAATCGGCAGGTTTGCGCTCGTAGCTGCTCCTAATTCAATATTTCTAACATTCCCTGAAAACATGCGAGCGTATGTACCTCACGACCAGGCGCCGTTGGGTCCTGAAGACGCTGATGATTATTTTGATAGCACTCGTACATTCGAGCACACAAGGTAGGGAAGGACACAGTATATGAATCACGATCGCTATCCAACGCCCGGCGCACCATATGAGGCGCCAGAAGCACCACAATATGCGCCAGACCCTAGTCATAGCCAATATGAGGCAAACTTGGCTGATTTCTACAATCAACCCTATACCACTCCCGGTGATTCAGCTGGCGAGTTGCCGCAGCCGGTAGAAGTTCCTGGGCACGGACAGCTCACCGCCCCGATGCCGGAGCGCATTGTACCCTATGAACAACCGCAGTATGCGCCCCCAGCGGGCAGTGATATCGCTAAGTTTTACGCACAGCAACCTTGGCAGCGCCCGCCTCAACCGCGCCACTACGAGCAAGGCGATTATGTTTTGGCACCACCGCAACGCGAAGCAGTGCCTCAAATGATTGTCGATCCTGGACGGATTGGATTCCGTGGTCTGGCGGCCCGGTTGCGCGGCCGAATGAATCGTCGCTAGTAATTTGGACGATAAAAATACCCCAGGAGAGCCTGGGGTATTTGCTGGAATAAGGCCAAAATTATTTTTTGGCTGGGGCTTTTTTGGCAACCTTAGCAACAGGGGCTGGTGCGTCGGTTACGGTAACTTCAACACGCTTAACGCTCTTGCCGTTGAATAAACGAACACGGCGAGTCGTGTAGGTAACAACACCTTCGCGCATTGCGTGGATGGTGAAGTTGCGGCTGAGCAAAGTGCCCTTACCAGCGCGCTTGGTCATGCCGACCTGGCGAACGATAACGTTACCGGTGCGGGTCTTTTGACCACCGTAAAGTTTAACACCAAGGCGTTGTCCTGGGCTATCGTGAATATTTTTGGCGGTACCGCCGGCTTTGACGTGTGACATATATTATTACTTCCTTGTTATTACGAGCAGTTCACGGGCAACGGTTTGTTCTGGGCGATAATAAACCAGATCCGAAGGCGCGACATGTCTCAAACTCACTCGATTGTACCCCATTTTCTCGAGGTGGTCAAGTAGTGGCAAATGATGAATTGTGCCATTGGGCGCTTTCCAGGCAGGGACGGCTAGACAAAGTCGCGTTCCAGCTGGCAACTGTGTGCCAATATTACGCATAAATTTCTCGATAATCAGGTTGCAGGTACCGATGATTTGCTGCAATTTATCGGGACGTGGCCAGGTTGCAAGCGGGTGTCCCAGGTAGGTTTCGCAGGCCACCGTGGTGAAGGGGTGCTGCCACGTAAAGGTCGTGGCGTCGCCAACTTCCAGGGGTGGTTCGGTAGTCGTGCCATGTTTTTCGCTTAACCATGCAAGGTTTTGGCGACTGTAGTCGATCATGCGAGGCTCCAGGTCGGTTCCATAGGCGCCATAGCCCATCAAGAGTGATTCTTGCAGCACAACACCAGTACCACAAAACGGATCAAGTACGACATGCTCCGCTGAAGTTTCAAGCGGCCCGGTCGCGAGGTTAATAATGGTTTGGGCGAGTTTGGGCGGCAACATGCCCACAAACGCGTCGCGCTTGGGGCGTTCCTGGTCGCGTCGCGCATAGGCGGTGATGTCTTGGATGGCTACGGTGCGGCCAACAACCGTTTGCGCACCATGTCGAATAATGACAAGCTCGATGCCGCGATCACCGGTGAGGTGATTGTGTAGTACCTGAGCACTCGAAAGTTCGGCTTCTTGGTTAGGAGTTAGGCGCACGGAGTAGCCAGCTTGTCGCAGAGATTTCTTGAGGGTTAAGCCGGCAGCAAGCAGCTGTTTGGGATTTACGCGCATGTCGTAGCTGCTGATGCCAAGTTGAATCTTGCCCTCGGAAATTGCATCGGCAGCGGTGCGGACGAGTGTGGGCAGGGCATCTTGCACGGTGCGCCAGTCGGTGGAGCTGACGGTGTCGAGGTAGCGAGCGAGCTTAACGCTGCTGCCAAGGCGGGCAAAATTGATCGCCTCCGGCGGGATATCGCTTAACATCGCGTTGTCGCCCAACGGCTGAACGTGATCGGCACCCAACAGGCTCTCGAGCTCGGCTCGGCCAATAGCTGGCTGGCGACCTAAAATAAAAATACTCTGCATAGTGTTGACTATTATACCGCAACATCGGTAGGGAACCTAGGATTTGACAACAATTTAACCAGACTGGGCGGCCCGAATACTCAGACCTACCACGTTAGCCATTAGCGCCAGCCGGTGGTGCTTATCGGCAGTCTCTAGCACCTTGTCAAATTGACCTGCCTGCAAACCAAGTTTTTGGCGGGCGCTAGAGAGGTGCTCCGCGGAGGCCGAGTTATATTGTGTAGCATCAATGAGGTCACTGATGTACTCCATAAAGCCGTAGTCTTTTGCCCTTGTGGCTGCACCCAACACTGAGTAATGGCTCGTAAGAGCGATATCTTTTCTTTTGGCTTGTATGTAATAGTGGCGTGATGTTTCGCAAAGCTGTGCTATTCGTCCGCGAGCTTGGGGGTCATAAGCGTAGAGTGCGTCCGCGAGGTGATAAAAGTTGTCGGCCTTGCCCCTGTCGGTAGTACGCGACAAAGCAATACGGACGGCCTGATCCAGGTCGTTGGCGTAGACGTAGGCTTGCGAAACTTGGTTAGGATTGGCCTCTTGGGTCGTTTTCTTGGTGTGATGCAGGTGGGCAAATGCTTCAAGCAGCTCAGGCTGACCTGATTCGATGCAGGCCTTCTGGATTCGTGCCGTAGGCCCCATTTTGTTGACGTAATCGGCACGGAAGGCTACAAATTGCCGGAGCAATTGGTGGCCAGGTGAACCCTCTTGCATGGTAACTCCGTGCCGAATAGCGTAGGCGATCACATCACCAAAGGTACTGATTCCCGCGCTCTGATGGGGGTCGAGCACGAGGTAGTCGAGCAGCAGCTGGTGGGCAGTTTCAAACTCGCCACGTTTGCTGTAGGCGGTGATGATATCCTGCCACAGAAACTGGCTTTTGGCCATTTCGGGTCGTATGGCCTGGAGTAATTCCGCTGGTGGTGTTTGCCCGCAATCGAGTATACCCAGCAAGAGTGAACTTTTAGCACGAGGGTCCTGAGCAAGCTGCAAAGCTTGTGTGGGGTCAAGTGCGTGCAGCGCGCCAAAAGCGCGACGCAGTCCATTTTCGCAGAGGTAGGAATTTGCGGGTTCTATTCCAAGCAGCTGCTCAATAATTTTTGCAGCATATTCTGCCTTTTTATCTGGAAGAATGGTGTCTGTTTTGGCGAGCGCGTCGACGATATTATTGAGGTTACCTCTATTTAGGTGATCATCGTCTGTGGAGGCAAGGCGAAAGTCATCGTTGATGGAGCCGCAGGTGGTGTAGAGGCCAGCATACTCGTGCATTTTGTAGTATTTACTGGGTTCGAGACTTGCTTCAAACGCATCAATCGCCCCGCAAATGGGTTCGTAGAGCGAAGGATGGGGCGCTTGTCTCGTGCCGACAAGCAAGTAGCCAAGTGCATGCACGGCGTTTACCGTAAACTCGAGAGAAGCCGGCTCGATTTCTTCGTGCAGTTTCGGTAGAAGGGGCGGGATAAGGTAGGTATCGAGACAGGTGAGAAGTTCGTTGTGGGTAATGTCTGGTACGGCGTTGGCGTAATCCGTAATGAAGTTCTGGGCAACCAACCACGAGCTTACGGGTGTTGGCTTGAGGTGCGGTTCGAGGGGTGGAGTTTCTAGCGATGCCTGTAAGACTTCGTGACAGAGTGCTGGGTCTATGAGTTCTGCCATAGTATTATCCTAGCAGACCTGCGGTGTGGGCGGCACGGATGCCTAAACCCACAGCTTTGGCCATTCCGCGGAGATCACCTTGTTTTTTGGCTCGCTGAGATGCTTTTTCGTAATTACCGACGTACAGATCATAGTCCAGATAGCCCTTTTGTGCCGTGTATGAAAGCTGTGCTCGCTGTTTACTATTTGGCTTTTTGGCACGAATGAGACCTTCCAGGTAACTGCCAAACGTATAATCCTGTGCATCGATCGCTTGGTGGAGCAGAGATTCGTAAACGGCAAATATGGCACTGTCTTCGCGCCCGGCTTTTTTGGCGTACGTGTATGCCATATCGCATAGTTCTGTAATCTGATCCCAAGCGCCCGGATCGCCTGCACTATGTTGGTACAGTGCCACCGCACCGCTATAAAAGTTTGCAGCTTTTTTGGCGTTGGCTTCGCTGCTCATGGAGATGACAATTGCGTTTTCGACGTTACCAGCGAAGATAGCAGCCTTGACGTAATCTTCGGCCCTGGCTTCGTGTGATCTGGTGTTGCCCCGAAATTGAGTAAACGCAGCAAGTGTCTCGGGTTGTCCACATTCGATCAGTGCGTCGTGGATGAGCGCGTAGGGCCGCATGCTTTGTATGTAGTCAGTGTCTTGTTCGAGCCGAATAAATTCCCGAAGCAGGCTTGTAAGAGTAGGGTTTACACCCGAATTATCAGTATGATTTATGGCCTTAACGGCGATATTCGCAAGGGCTTCAAGCTGTTCCGAACGTCGATACTGATTCTGACCTCCGTGTGCAGATAGCAGTTGATGCGCAGTCTCCAGATCACCAGCATTAGTATAGGCATCAACAATTCCGTAAATAACAAAACTATCCTCTTTGACAACTGGCAGAACGCGGGCAAGAAGCGCCTTAGGCGGTATGTGTCCGTTAGCAAGCATACCCAAGAGAAGACCGGCGCGCTGCTGTGCTGTTTCGGCTGGCTGTATGGCCGCAATGGGATCAAGATCGTAGAGCGTGCTGAATAATTTTCGGTAGGTATTGAGCTCCCACCAATCGAACGGAGCGTCGATATCCGATACTTCCTGGATGAGCGTTACTATGGCTTCTCGTTTTTGGTCTGGCTTGAGGGCCGTTGTCTGTGTCAACGCATCGATAACTCTACAGAGATTTGTACTATATGATTGGCTGACATCATCAAGTTTGAATGCAAAATCCATATCGTTTTCAAAAGCGCCGATCGTAGTGTAGAGTCCAACAAGTTCGTGTCGTGTACCAATCACGCGGGCAACTTCTTGGGCTGTAGTATCTGTGCTGTGGCCGCTGTTTTCATAAGCTTGCATGAAATTCATGAGGGGTTCATAGAGCGAGGGGTGGGGAGGTTGGGCTTGCGCAACCGCGACTTGCCCGATAGTGCGACAAACTTCGATGGCATTGCACCCGGGGCCAACTTCTCCCTGGACGGCTTCGTCTACGACTGGGAGCACGTAGGTATCGAGGCACGCATCAAGCTCGACTTGTGATATGTCTGGCACGGCTTCGGCATAGAACCTGCTGAATATCTTGACGGTACTGAGTCCTGTACTGTCTGGGTGGTGCCGTTCGCCATGCACAGTACTATCCAGCATACGCGCGCAAGGCGTCGGATCAATCATGTGTGGCAATGCTCTGGGAGTGAATTCCATAAGTTCCTGGATTATACCCAAATACCATGCAAGAGGGGTAGTCGAAGTGTGAACTGATGGTTATAATGAAGCGATATGACTGAAATCTCCTTTTTAAAACGCCGTTGGAAATTATTGGTAAATATCGCGACCGTAGTGGCGCTATTATTTTTGATTTATGCCGTACGACATCAGTTGGTCGACACACTGCACAATCTGACTCACGTGCACGTGTGGGCGTTGGTACTACTGATTCCCATCGAATGGTTGAACTATGACGCTCAGGCGCGATTGTATCGACATTTGTTTGCAGTGGTGGGGAACAAATTGAGCTATAAATTTTTGTTTAAGACATCTTTGGAGTTGAATTTCGTAAACAGCGTGTTCCCAAGCGGCGGTGTGTCGGGAATTTCATATTTCGGTGTGCGCATGCGTAACCGAGAAATAACGGGTGCCAAAGCAACGGTTGTGCAAATGATGAAGCTGATGTTGCTGTTTTTGTCGTTTGAAGTTTTGTTAATTGCCGGACTGATGTTTATGGCAATTGGCGGTCGTGTAAACAATCTGGTTATTTTGGTGACCAGCTCGCTGTCCACGCTGCTGGTTATTGGCACGATCGGTTTCGTGATGATTATCGGCCACGAAAGGCGTATTAACGCCACATTTACGACGATTACCAAGTTGCTAAATCGAGTAATTCACGTTGTGCGCCCACGGCACCCAGAGACAATTAACATCGCCAAGGCGCGCGTTACCATCGAGGAGCTACATGCGAACTACAAAGTCATCGAATCGCACTATAAAGAGCTTAAGTGGCCGCTTTTTTGGGCGTTAATGGCCAACGCTGCCGAAGTTGCGGCAGTGTACGTGGTATATATCGCATTCGGGCATTGGGTAAATGTAGGATCAGTGATTTTGGCATATTCAATTGCTAATTTTGCGGGCTTGGTATCGGTACTGCCCGGTGGTGTCGGTATTTACGAGGCGCTCATGACAGCGGTGCTGGTGGTTGCTGGTGTGCCAGCGGCGCTGAGCATCCCGGTGACTGTTATGTACCGCGTATTGAACATGCTTATCCAGTTGCCGCCAGGCTATTATTATTACCACAAGACGCTCCACAACAACCCAGCACTTGATGATGTGCTGCCGCGGGGCCCAGTCCATGTCTGAGCCGCTTACCTGTACGGTAGGTGAATTTGTTGGTCTGTTAAATCAGACCCTTGAATTTGCATATCCCGGCATTGTTATTACCGGTGAAATTGCTAATTTCCGCGTTAGCAAGAATCGTTGGGTATATTTTGACCTCAAGGACGACACGGCTATGGTGCGTTTTTTTGGGACAGTGTACCAGATGCCTGGGCCGCTGGAAGATGGCATGATGGTGGCAGTGAAGGGCGTACCGCGCCTGCATCCGCAATACGGGTTTAGTGTAACGATTCAATCGGTGGTGCCGACGGGCGAAGGCTCGATCAAAAAAGCCGCGGCATTACTTGAGGCGAAGCTGAAACTCGAAGGTCTGTTCGACGAATCGCGCAAGCGTCGTGTGCCGCATCCACCGAAGGTTATTGGCCTGATCACCTCTGGTGAGTCGGCGGCTTACCGCGATTTTATGAAGATTATCACCGCACGATGGGGTGGGCTGGAAATTGTCCATGTTGACGTGCAAGTACAGGGCGAACCAGCGCCGGGGCAGATCGTTGCGGCCATCAAACAGCTCAACGAACTTGCTGATGGACCCGATGTGTTAGTAATAACTCGCGGTGGTGGTAGTGCTGAGGATTTACAGGCATTTAGCACCGAACAGGTAACGCGAGCGGTGGCTGCTAGTCGCATCCCAACGGTTGTGGCGATTGGTCACGAAGTGGACATTAGCTTGGCAGAACTAGCTGCCGACAGGCGAGCTAGCACACCGAGTAACGCTGCTGAATTGCTCGTACCGGATCGTGGGGCAGTGCTCGCCCAGTTGCAAACCCGCCGCGAACGCCTAACCTATGCTGCAAGCCAAACTGCGCAGTCGGCTCGCCAAGAATTGGAGGCTCACGCCGACCTATTGTTCCGAGCTAGTAACCAGGTAATCGTGCAGGCTCAGCAGCAGCTGATCTTGCGTCGTCAAATTTTAACTGCGTATGATCCACAGGCGGCGTTGACTCGGGGCTATGCGCTGGTCCGAAAGGGCTCGCAAGTAGTCCGGGCTGGCTCGCAACTCACGCAGGGTGATACGATTTCCGTACAATTACTGGACGCTGATCTGACTGCCGAAGTCAAACAAGTTATAATGCATACCAAGAAGAAACAGGAGTAATGACGATGCCCGAAAAGAAAGAACTCGATTATCAGACATTGGAGCAGGAACTTGACGCAGTCCTCACGGCATTACAGCAACCTAATGTTGCCGTCGATGAGGCAGTGATCTTGTACGAAAAGGGGATGAAACTCGTCGCGCAGCTGGAAACGCACGTTACAACTGCCGAGAATAAACTCCGTACCTTGCGCCTGGAACTTCAGGACAAATAAACATGGATATCGCGCTGATTGTTATCGGAACGATTGTTTTGCTGTTTGGCGCTGTGGTGTTGGTGGGCCCACCCTATGTACCGACGCTCAACAAACAAGTTGAGACGGCGCTCAGTTTGCTCGATCTAAAACCTGGCCAGACACTACTCGAACTTGGTTCTGGTGATGGCAAGGTGATGAAGGCTGCAGCTGAGCGCGGCTTGTACGTGGTTGGCGTGGAACTTAACCCATTATTGGTGATTATTTCGCGAATTCGCTGCTGGAAATATCGCAAGCAGGTGCGTGTTATTTGGAGTGACTTGTGGAAGGCGAAGTGGCCGCAGTCAGATGGCATTTTTACGTTTATGTTGCAGCGCCAGATGAGCAAATTGGATCATCGCATTATGACATGGCACGAAAAGCCTGTGCGCCTGGCGAGTTTTGCATTTTTTATCCCGGATAAGCCGCCAAAATCTACCTATAATGGCATTTTTTTGTACGAATATGATAAGAATATTGCGCAAAAGCGCTAAAATAAGGTACCATAAGCGATATGAAGATCCGCAGTTTTGATGAGCAGGGCACAGTAAATGTGCTGTTGATCCCCCTTAGTTTGGTCATCCTGTTTTTTGTGATTGCCGCAGGGTTCGGTTACTGGGCATTCACGAGTCGTGAAGACTACAAAAATAACAGTGACCAAAAGGTTGCCGTCGCGGTAACGGCTGCCCAAACCAACACACAAGCCAGTGATGCCAAAAACTTTGCCGAGCAAGAGAAAAAACCACTACGATCCTACGTTGGTCCTTCGGCATTTGGTGCCATTACGGTGCAATATCCGAAGACCTGGAGCGCCTACGTTGTCGAAGGTGATGACAACAGCAGCACGCCAATTAGTGGCTATTTTGACCCTGGTTTCGTACCTGATATCACAAACCAGAACGTATCATTCTCGCTGCGTGTGCAGCTTGTAACGGAACCGTACGACCAGGCGGTACAAGATTTTGCCGGTACCGTTCAATCAGGCAAGGCCACCGTTGCACCATACAAACTGCCAAAAGTGCCAAGTATTGTTGGCTCAATCATCAATGGTCAACTTGAATCGAACAAGCAAGGAACGATGGTCGTATTGCCTTTGCGTAACATGACACTCAAAATTTGGACCGAATCGACATCCTTCTTGCCAGACCTCAACGGCATTATCTTGCCAAATATTAGCTTTACACCTTAATCTAGCCTAGCCTCGGTGCTATACTGGAACAATAAGTTCAAAAGAGGGTGTCCACGTGGTGCAAATTGAGGGTAGTGGTGATGTGGATCAGTCAACGCGACTGCTGTTGTCTGTTGCGGAACAGTTGAAGATGCCACTGACGAGCATCGCGCGCCATGCCGAATTGACGACTGTTGGCGCAGGCCAGGCTATTGATAGTGCGTTGATTCATGCTCAGGCCACTGCGGCCCTAACCCTGGTCGACAGCTATTTACTGGGTATCGAACTGTTGGCTGCCCAGGCAACACTGCAATTAGAACCAGTTTCAGTCTCGTCAATTCTGACGGACACCGCCCATCAGCTGGATCGTTATGCTAGGCAATATGGTGTGCATTTGGAAGTGGCGCTTGCGGGTCGCTACGAGCCGGTTATGGCGCATCACGCTGGCCTTAAGGCGGCTCTGACGAGCTTGGGCTATGCTTTGATCGAGGCACGGGCTGCGAGCGAGGACAAAGGTCCCAAGCGCGTCATTCTGGCAGGGCATCGCACGCCACACGGCATTGCCACGGGCATGTACGGCGTGAATGGCATCGACGGCGTGGGTTTGCGCAAAGCGTTGGCATTGTATGGCACAGCCAAACAGCCATTAACCTCATTGCTTGGCAGTAGCGGAGCAGGGGTGTTTGTGGCTGATGCTTTGGCGCATGCTATGACGAGCCGTTTGCGAGCTGGTCGACATGGTCGTAAGGCAGGTTTGGCAATGACATTACTGCCAAGTCAGCAGCTCCAATTTATCTAATATTATGCATATTTTACTGATTGAACCAGATAGCTTGCTTGCTCGCACCTACGTTCAGGCGCTGCTTTCTGCCGGGCACACCGTGGACCACGCGCGGTCCGGTCAATCGGCAGTTATTTTGGCTGACGAACATATGCCCGACGTTGTAGTGCTGGAAATGCAGTTGCCCACACAAAACGGCATCGCTTTTTTGCAGGAATTCCGATCGTATCCCGATTGGCAGGCAATCCCCGTCCTATTGCACACGTATATCGCGCCGCAAGGCAACGAAACGATCTGCGATATCGTAACACGCGAATATGGCGTGATCGGGTGGCTGTATAAACCACAGACCTCGCTTGCGCAGTTGGTCTCAATATTGCATCGTCATGCAGTGGGCGAGCTATGAAACAGCTTGTCACGACGGCAATTATCCTAAGTCGTACCGATTACGGTGAAGCAGACCGAATTTTGACGTTGTTAACTCCCGAATATGGCAAGTTGCGTTTGATGGCGCGTGGGGTGCGCCGCGTGAAATCCAAGTTGGCTGGTGGCATTGAGCTGTTTAGTGTCAGTACGATTACATTTGCACGGGGCAGGGGTGAATTGGGGACATTGGCATCAACTCGCTTGATTTCGCATTACTCGCAGATCGTCAAAGATATCACGCGCACGATGCTGGGCTACGAGCTGATTAAGCAACTGAATCGGATCACGGAAGATGCGCCAGAGCCGGAATATTTTGAGCTACTCAAGCAATCGTTTGAGGCGTTGGATGATGCACTGATTCCGGTGCAGCTCATTAGATTTTGGTTTACGGCGCAACTGCTGCGTTTGGGCGGGCATACGCCCAATTTGCGGTTGGACGACACTGGTCGAAGCTTGGTGGCTGACCAATTGTATGATTTTGATTTTGATCGCCAGACGTTTGTGGCAAATCCGCTTAGCGGCCGGTTTGGCGCTAATCACATCAAGTTTTTGCGCCTGGTTTTTGCCGGAAATACACCAAAAGCCCTCGCCTCGGTCCAGGGTATGGGCACGCTTTTGCAAGACTGCTTGCCGCTGATTCAGCCTGCATCCTGAGTGAATATAGCGTATAATAGGCTCTACTAATGAGACGGATGCTTGTGTTATGACGATGCTTGAGGCTCGTCCTGTTGCAACGGTTGAACTACCGCTTGAACTGGGCATGGACTCACAACTGCCGCTGAATCGCGAGCAGCATATTGAACAATTAGAACTAATCCGTGACGGTGAAAGTGCAGATGATCCGACGGCACGAGCCCTGCGTGTTGGCCAGGCTGTAATGTATTTGCTTGGTGACGTGTACGGCAGCCTTGAGTACCCAATTTCGGCGCGGACCATGGATGCCTACCGTCGACCGATTATCCACGACCCAACTCGCCCCGCACACGTTGAAATCTACAAATTTAGGCAGCCCGGTTTGCCACTTTTGTCGCTGATTACGGGCCGTCGTTACAAAGGGCGCTTTGACGGACCGGAAACGGTTGTTGTGTTGCCATACGATCCGCAAACAGTCGAGGAACTGCCGCTGTATCCGCGCCTGCTATTTGCGACCGACCAGGGTCATAATAAGCGAGTATTCGCCGCTGATGAACCAACATACGGTACAAAATCGTACGCCGATTTTGTGACCTACGCCGCTGGCGTAATGTGCGAAGTATTGGCAACACCCGAATAACTGGCTTGTCAGAGGTAAATCGGGTATAATTAGCCCATAATGACATCGAAAAGCACCTATTCTGGATCTGTTCGTGGCTGTGGTATCGACCTACAGTAACTTTTCTTTTGCAAAAAATAGCCAAGCTTTTAAGAGGTAAACAATAATGAGTGAAATTAGTTTAGAAGACATCGCCAGCTTATGTAAGCGCCGCGGGTTTATTTTTCAGGGCAGCGAAATTTACGGTGGTTTAGCCGGAACATGGGACTACGGCCCTCTGGGTGTGCAGCTCAAGCGCAACATCTCGAATTTGTGGTGGAAGATGTTCGTCGAAGACCGTCCCGATATGTACGGCTTAGACACCGCTATCCTCATGAACCCTAAAGTGTGGGAGGCGAGTGGTCACGTTTCGGGCTTTACTGATCCGTTAATTGAAGACGTTAAGACCAAAAAGCGCTATCGCTTAGACCATCTTTTGGAAGATGCCGGAATCAGCCTAAAGGGCCTGGACCTGCAGGGTATGGTCGCTGCGCTACACGAACACAATATCAAGAGTCCTGATGGTAACGAGCTCGGTAATCCTGCCTCATTTAATCTGTTATTTGAAACTTCAATGGGTGCCGTTGAAGGCGAAAAGACCACCATTTTTATGCGTGGTGAGACGGCGCAGGGGATGTTTGTTAACTTCAAAAATGTCGTCGATAGCTTTTACCCCGACTTGCCATTTGGTTTGGCGCAGATTGGTCGCAACTTCCGTAACGAAATTAGTCCCCGCGATTTTATTTTTCGCGTCCGTGAATTCGAAATTATGGAATTCGAGTGGTTTATCGAGCCATCTACTTGGGAGGCCGAATTTGAACGATGGCACAACTTGTTCTACGATTGGACGAACGCGCTTGGTTTGCCAAAGGAAAAAATCCACGAGCTGGAAGTTCCCGAAGAGGACCGTGCCCACTACAGCAGGCGCACTATCGACTTCGAATTTGAATATCCATTTGGTACCAAAGAAGTTGCAGGCCTAGCGTACCGTACTGATTTTGACCTGACTAATCACGAGCGCGAAAGTGGCAAAAATCTTAAGTACATTCCTAAGGCTGGCGGCAAGCCATTCTTGCCCCACGTCATTGAGCCGACGTTTGGTCTGGATCGATTTTTGCTGGCTGTTTTGGCAAATGCCTACTGCGAAGATGAACTGAACGGCGACAAGCGCATTGTGCTGAAGTTGCCAAAGCATTTGGCGCCAATTAAGGCCGCCGTTTCGCCATTGCTTAAGAACAAGCCAGAACTTGTAGCTAAGGCTCAAGAAGTCTACGGCATGCTCCAAAAATCTTTGGGCAACGTGACCTGGGACGACAACAGCAATGTTGGTAAACGCTATCGCCGTAGCGATGAAATTGGTGTGCCCGCGCACATTACTATCGACTTCCAAACGCTAGAAGACAACACGGTAACCGTCCGCGACCGCGACACCGCCGAGCAAACTCGCGTCGCTATCGACCAGCTCACAGCCCATATTTAGTGTCAAGACAATGAACTCGCTTGGGGTATAATAGGCGTATGAATGACCAACAAATTGAACAGACAATCCGGGAATATATTTCACAAATTGTGCACATGTCGCTGGCTACTAGTGTTGATAACAAACCGTGGGTATGCGAGGTGCATTTTTCCTGCGACGATGATTTGAACGTCTATTTTCGCTCGATGAGTGATCGCCGCCACTCGCAAGAAATCCGCCAGAATCCAAATGTTGCGGGTAACATCGTGACACAGCATTTCATGAAGCAAAAGGTTCGCGGCGTGTATTTTGAGGGTACGTGCGAAGAATTGGGCGAAGTTGACGAAAATCACCCCGCCTACAAGGCTACGGCAGCGCGCTACGGCGAAGCGTCCAAAATTGAGGCTACCACGGATTCGGCAGAAGGCCCCAGATACTACAAAATATCTGTTAAAAATTGGTATTTGTTTGATGGCTACGAATCTACGCCGGCTCAAAAATATCGCTTAGCGTGGGGCAAATAATGAAATTATTACTGACATCCTCGGGCATTGTTGACGACACAATCGCGGCGGAATTACAGGGACTAATAGGCAAGGTGCCAGCCGATGTAAAAGTTGGCTTTGTTCCTACTGCCGCCAACGGCGAAGTGGGCGACAAGCACTGGCTAATTGCCGATTACGTGCGTTTGTGGAAATGTGGCTACGAATGGATCGACATTGTTGACCCGAGCGCAGCTGACCTAGACTGGCGAGATCGCCTGAAGGATGTGGATGTAGTATTTATCGCCGGCGGCAACACCTTTCATTTGCTTAAGCAAGCCCAGCAAACGGGTTTTATGGACTGGCTCACCGAGCACGCCAACGACAAGGTTTTGGTCGGCAGCAGCGCCGGATCGATCCTCATGACACCGACGATTTCCGTGTCGGGGATCGCTGACGCCAACCATACCGGCATGGAAAAGTTGGATGCGCTTGGCTTTGTTGATTTTGAGTTTATTCCGCACATTGGCGCAATGATTTCCCTAAAGCAGGCCACGGCGTATGCCAAAAAGGCAAAATACAATGTATACGCCGTGGATGACGCAACCGCAATTACAGTGGTTGACGGTAAAGTGCAGGTTGTGGGTAGGGGCGAGCACAAGCTCTACAAAAAACCAGCGGCAAAATAAAACACGCCTTGAGTTGGCGTGTTCGGGATGATTGCAAGGGGGTGGTGCAGACATTTTTTTGGTTTTTCGCTTGAACAGCGACCAGTAGAAAATGTCCAAAAAACTACTGATGTAGCCACTAGAAGTTAGGGGCGGCGGCGTGAGCCGGTGTTACTTGCGACGCTTGCTCGCGGCATTGACGGTCTTGGCGTAGTTCTCGCCCAGCCACTGGCCGAGGGGGAGTGCCCTGACGCTCTGCCTGTAGGCTGTGTTGAGGTAGTCCTTGTACAGGGCGTTGAGGTCGACGCTCTCGATCGGGTCCTTGATGCGCTGCGGCGCTGGCTGGGACTTGGCCCACTCAGCGGAAGCGGCCTCGAGGGCATTGGCATGTGCCTCGATGACCCTGCGGTCAGCCGCGGCCTGCGCGTCGATGGTGAGCTTGGCGACCTGAGCCTTGGCGTCAGCCTCGGCAACAGCCAGGCGCTTCTCGGCAGCCTTCAGCAGCTTGGCGGCGATGTCCAGTTCGGCATCGGCCTTCAGGGTCAGCCTGTCGCGCTCCAGTGCGAGCTGGCGCTCTCCTCGCGTGATCTCAGCGTCCAGCTCGTTCTGGTGTCCCTGCTCGAGCTGAGCATTGAGCTTGGCGCGCTCGAAGTCGGCCTTGGTCTGCTTGAGGGTCAGGCGCTTGCCGGCGGTCTTGCCGTACTGGGCAACTGCTGCGAGTCCAAGGACCAACAGCACGAACGCGAATGCGAGATCCACGAGCATGAGTGCTTCACCTACTTCTTGTTGTGTGCGAAATCAACGGTCGTTGACTTGATATATTCTACCATTATTTTTGGTTTTTACAAATTAGGCGCAGAAGACATGGCTTTTAGCGGCCAATATGAGAAGATAGGGTCATGATTATTTACTACACCGATGGAAGCGCAAGCCCGAATCCGGGCCCTGGCGGCTTTGCTGTTATTAGAGACATGAAACCACGCCGACTGGGCGGTGAGCCAAGTGGCGAGGAGACAACGAACATCCGCATGGAAGGTTTTGCAATTATGGCAGCCCTTGAAGACGCCAACGGGGAAGAATGCACCATCCATACGGACAGTGAATTTTGGATTAACGTTATTACCAAATGGTCGCTGACCTGGGAAAAGAACGGCTGGAAAAAGAAGGGTGGCGAGATTAAAAACCTCGATATCGTGCAGGAAGTGTGCCCCTTGTTCCGCAAATCGAAGGCGACACTCGTGTGGGTGCGCGGCCATAATAACGACCCAGGCAACGAACTGGCCGACCATTGGGCTAACGAAGCCCGAACCGGCGAACGTCTGTAGCTTACTCATTTCTTGGATATACAAATTTACAGCAGACGCTGGCGGTGTTTTCGGGTAGAATGTACTTACGCTTAAAAACAATAACTCGCGGAAACTGGTGGGCGCGAGTCTAAGAGGGTATTACTATGGACACAGACGCATCTGAGGCAGTTATTTCTGCCGATGAAATTAATGGAGCTGCTCCGGCACTGGAGCAAACCGATAGCCAGGCTGACGCCAGCGACGAACTTGTTACGCAAGTTTTGGATGCAGAAAAAGTTGACTTGAACAAGGATGTTCCAGATCAGGAACGCATTGCACACCACAGTGCAGAAGAGGCTGCGGCAGTTCGCGCCGACCTGGCAGAATCGGGTGAGATTGATATTTTTGCCTGGGCCAACAACATGTTTCAGCACAAGGACCAGCTAAAGATCGAGCTGTTTTTGATCAACAAAAACAATGTCATGTATCGCACCAAAACGACGCCGGACATCGACAAGCAACTTCAACCGTTATTCATTAACCCACTGCTCGAATACCTGATGATGGGCGCTGGTTCTGGCATGGTAATACGCCGATTTGAAGATGCTGAGGCCGAAGAGAATGTGCTGCAGTACACCAAATGGGAAAATATCCTGCGCCTCAAGGAGGCAATGCATTGGCTGCATACCCAAGAGCACGAAATGGAATTCTTCAAAGAAGAAGAGCACGACCTCAAGCGCATTAAGGGTATTTTGGCGCGCTGCAACCATCCGTCGATGAACGAGCCATTTTATGTTATCAAGGTATTGCCAGGTGCCCAGACCTTTAAGGGCGAAGGCTCCTGGATGGTTAAGGGCGAAAGTTTCGTGCCATTTGAGGCACCAGCGTTTCGGATTCCTGCCGACAACCAAATGCTGGTGATCGAAGATGACATATTTGTGTTCAACCAGGCTAAGTTAGATCGTATGTTTGGCTACAACGCCAAGAAGAACAGTATTGCCGAACAAAAAGTTAAAGAAATCGAGACGGCGTTCAAGCTGAGTTTCGCCGAAGGTATGGATCTGCAATCATTAGTTAAGGGCAACAAGGCCACGGTTAACAAGTTGCAAAAGATTGAAATTGGCGACATCAAACAGGATGATCTGCTCGACCACGGTGCCGAGCTTGGCGTAGAACTCATGATCGATGATGACGGCGCAATTATTATTGAAGGCACCAAAGACCTGACGAAATTCGTAAACTTATTGAACGATGACTATTACGAATCGCAGCTAACGGGCATCAAGTACGAGATCCGCGGCAAGAAAGCGCTCAAGCCACCAAAAGATGACGCTGCGGCCGAAATAGCACTGTAAATATAACCGAGGGCGTATACTAAAACTATGCAGAACGACCCGAATAATCCACAGACTGAGCAATCTCCGCCCAAGCCGCAGTCGGTGGTATCACCGCAAGGTGGCGCAATTCCTAACCCGGCGCCGCATACTCCCGAGGAGCAGCAGAAGGTTGCTGCGTATTACGAGCAGCTACGTCGTGGTAAGCGGGACTTCGATCCACAAACAGCCAGTGCGCTGCTCATGAAGCTTGATATGGAAGAGCAGGCACGCGACCGCACCCAGAATGTCGATCGCAAAAATGTCAGCCTTATGACGGCACTGATATTTCCGTGGCGCATGTTTAACCCTGCCATGCGTCCGACCAACGGGACGCGCATGGTGGTCATCCTGGTATTTTTTGTTCTTTTGACGTTCGTGTTGCCACTATTGATCGCAAAATTGTTCCACGTGCATGGCTTTTAACAGATGGCACATACCAATTCTTTGCATAAAAAAGTGAGTACCAATCGTGATGGCGGGACCTCCTGTCTTGTGCGGGGACGGCAATGGATTGTGCAGCACGGGATTACAGTTGTTATCGCCCTAGCCGTACTGGGCATGATCGTCATGGCACCTATTGTGTACACCAACATCAGCACGAGTGGGCGCAGGTATGGAGCGAGTGGTATTGCTGGTCATACGATCCCTGGGCGCCATATCGCAATTGTATTTGGCGCAGGTGTATTGCCAAACGGCACACCAACAAATTATCTTAAAGATCGGATCAATACAGCAGTAGCTTTGTATAAGGCAGGCACAGTACAAAAGGTCTTGATGACGGGTGATAACAGTACGTCACACCATAATGAGCCCGTTGCTATGCAGCGCTATGCCGTGGAGCAGGGCGTGCCTGCTACGGACATTGTCCTGGATTATGCGGGTTTCAACACCTACGATAGTTGCTACCGTGCGCACGCCATTTTTGGGGTGAATAGCGCGATTCTGGTGAGCCATGCTTATCATCTGCCGCGGGCAATTACGGCTTGTCGCAGTTTGGGCGTTGATAGTATTGGTGTAGCTGCGCAAACTACAAGCAGTTTTAGCCGAAATTATTTGCTGCGCGAAATTGTATCGACCGATAAACTGATGTTCCAGATGCTGTTTAAGCCTCGCCCTAGGCTCCTTGGGCCTCGCATAACAATACCCTGAACAAGAAGGTAGTTCACAAAATGTATTCAGCTGAGTATACTTTTAACAGAGGAGATGTGGCGGAGTAGCCACAAAATAAGCCCTATGATCCGTGATATTTTTCTGCCCGAACCTGGTTGCTTTGAAGTAATTACTGATATGGATTCGGCCTTGTTCGAAGCACTGCCGGAGGGAGCTCGTTATTTTGTGGTAGGTGGCATTGCAACTGCTGCCTTGGTGGACCCAGAGACGCATATTGACCACAATGAACGTATGATCTTTGTGCGGAAATCTGCCGACATATCGGCTACGCGGCCCAATGGAACCCAGCGTGATGTCGATATTTTGGTAGATGCTGTCCTGACACCCGAACAGGCAACGCGTGCCAAAAAGGCTGCCGAAGAAGTGGTCGATGGGCACTTGGAGGTTTCGCTTTTTGGCTTTGATAACCAACAAACCTATGCCAATGAACGATTTCATTTCTTGTCACGCCGCCTGATGAGCCAGAACGACCAGCGAGCATATCAGCTGGGGCCGCTGCTACAACCAACACCGGTAGAAACATATGAACCCTGGAATCTAGTGCTGCCCAACGACCAGCTTGTAGGGGTACTTAACCCAGTCGGGCACTTGCTGGCATACCGAATGCGATCGGTTTCGGGATTGCGCCCCAAAGATCACGAAAAGTTTGGACACATGCACCAAAACATCGAGCAGTCGCTTGGGAGTAGGGCATTCCGGGAGCAATTGCACGATGGTCCGTTTGCGTCGTGGAACGCATTTGCCAATGCCGCTGCTGCGATTCGCATTGGTGACCCCAAGCACATCCCGGCAGAAATGCTGCGCGAGGGCACGACCACAACAGAACTGGCAGTTATGCGCTGGCAGGGAAGGCTGCTGCGTACGCTTGAATCGCAAGAACGCTTGGTGACATTTGCACAAGGCGCGGCCATGCAACGCGCGCTCAAACCCCTTATTCGCCACACATAGCCCACCAATGTGAGTGGTGGCTTGACTTTTTGGCTATCCGGTGCAGAATAGTGGTGTAAATTAAAACCAGATATTCGTAGCCCTACTTCAGGGCATCGCTTGCCCGGCGATGTATTGAAGTATGGACGCGAAGTATGTCTGGAGGAGTTTTTATGTCGGAAATTGCTACAAGCCGCAGAGGTGTACCTCGCCATCGTATGCACCAGGGTGAATTTGTTGAGCTTGATACGTGCGGTGTTGCTATTGACCACCGACTGGTGGTTATCGGCCAGATTGGAAAAACGTTGATAGAGACAGTGCTTACGCGCACCGAACAACAGCGTGGTGCCATGCACGATTGGGCACTGCCGACGCTGTATAGCACGCGCTATAGGTTGATGCATCAACGCCCATCGTACGATGGCGTAACCTTCCTGGACCGATCAGTTATTTTGAAGGTGGGCAATGAGCTTGATTGCATGCCATGGGATATGACCGACCCAGGTCAGGCGCAATATTTGGGTAGGATTGTGTCGATGAGTATCCAGGCGCCACAGGATTTTGACGCTATTGGCGCCGTGCATTCGTTGTTTACTGAGCCTGCTTTTGGCACTGCCGTATCGCCGCTTGCGCACGTCGCCTAAAGAAAGGGCTCGAAATGTGAGCCAAACACCGGTACAATAGGGACAAGACTAAAACTTTTTGAGGGTATGTTCCGTATGGACCAGAAATTGGCGTTAGATATTATGATGCGGGGCGAGAGTGTCTTTTTGACGGGCCCAGCTGGTTCTGGTAAGACATACGTTCTGAATCAGTTCATCAAGCAAGCACGCAAAGAGGGGCTGGTGTTGGCTGTGACGGCTACGACCGGTTTAGCAGCCACACACTTAAGCGGCACGACAATTCACGCCTGGAGTGGTTTGGGCGTGCGTGACGAACTGGAACAAGAATTCTTTGATCACATGCGCAAGGACCGCCGTAAGCTTATCAAAGAAACAGATGTGTTGATTATTGACGAAGTGTCGATGCTGCATGACTATCGCCTGGATATGATCGACGACGTTTGCCGCCATATTCGCAAAAATTCTGAGCCATTTGGTGGTTTGCAGGTAATTTTGTGTGGCGATTTTTTCCAGCTGCCACCCGTAAATCGTGCCGGATCGCGAGGCGGTGGATTTGTGGTGCGATCGCGTGCTTGGGAGGCACTTGACCCTGTTATTTGCTACCTGGAAGAGCAGCATCGTCAGGACGACGACACCTTTTTGGATATTCTGAATGCGCTGCGTGCGGGGGATGTGCGCAGACGCCATGCCGAAGCACTTCTGGAACGAGTCGATGCAGAGCTTCCCAATCATCATGATGTGACCGAGCTGCACACAGTGAATGTCGATGTCGACGCGATTAATCGCCAAAAACTCGCAGCGCTTAAGGGCGACGAACATCAATACACGCTCAATACGTTTGGGCCGAACAACTTTGTAGAAACGCTAAAGCGGTCCTGTATGGCAGCCGAAGATTTGGTGCTCAAAAAGGGTGCACTGGTAATGTTCCTCAAAAATAATCCTGAAAAACGGTGGGTAAATGGCACGCTTGGCACGGTGATTAACTTCGAGAAAGTTACGGATTATCCGATTGTCGAACTCATGGATGGTCGCAAAATTACGGTTGAGCCTGACACATGGGAATTGCGTGACGGTGATCTAAAGCGCGCTTCGCTGGCGCAAATACCGCTGCGACTGGCGTGGGCAATTACGGTCCACAAGAGCCAGGGCATGACGCTCGACGCGGCCAAGATTGATTTACGCAGGGCATTTGTTGAGGGCATGGGATACGTGGCCTTGAGTCGAGTGCGTAGCTTGCAGACATTAACGTTGGTGGGCATTAACCGCATGGCGCTCAAAATCAGCAACGAAGCCCTGGAAGTCGATGCCATGTTGCGCCGCAAGTGTGCACAAGACGCGCAGCGCTTTGCCGAACCAGCTGCCACGTAGTCTCGAGTATGTCATCGCTCGTTGCTGCTAGAAATTTTTGTTGCAAATTGAACAAATTAGTTGTACTATTTGCAAACTATGTATGTTCCCGAGGAGAATTTGTCGGATATATTCGACAAACCGCTATTATCATGGTCAGCCGAGGCTGGTCAGGTGCTGGATGTGCCCGAAGCCGTTGGCGAAGCCTACGAACAGTGGAAAACGCTGACTGGGCCAGAACTGGTTGTGGAAAACTTTTTGAGCACGCCAATATTAGCTGATCTGGACGATTTGCGAGTAGGTCAGGTGCTGGACGTGATAAGCCGTTCGACACCGGTACCGTACCCGCAAGTTTCGGAAGATGATATCTATATAGCCTACACCGATCCGGTGGAGCAAATTGTGCGTATTACACGCACTGATGCTGGATATAGTGGCGAATTTTTGGATGTTCGCACACAAGAGCGATTAGGCGAATCATTTGGCTTGGAGCAGGTCCACGGATGTGATAGGCGCGCTCAGCTATTTGGCCAAACGGTTGTTCGCCGTGATGCGTATCTTGCGGGCACGGTCCATTTTGAGGACAGTGATCCATACGATGGATGGTTATTTGGGCCGATCAGCGAATGCTGTGTTATTGATCATGACGATCCACGTCTTACGTCCTAACGTGTGATATACTGGAGCCAAGATGAACGCCGCAATACAAGCGACCAAAACTGCTGTGCGAAGGGTAATGCGTGTTATCGCGCGCTGGCTCAATATTGCCACGCGTGGTCACGTAACTCCTAATGCTGTAACTATTTTTGGCTTTTTGATGCATGTTCCTATCGCTGTGCTGATTGCCACGGCACACCCACTATGGGCAGCCTTATTATTGGTAATTTTTGGATTATTCGACACCTTGGACGGCGAACTCTCTCGTTTGCAAAAGACATCGAGCGTACGCGGCATGCTGCTCGACGCGTCAACGGATCGCATGAAGGAAGTGCTGCTATATGGTGGTGTGGCGTACTGGTTGGCCGGCGGTGCACACCCCTTGAACGCGGTATGGGCGACAGTGGCCTGTGGCGCTTCACTGTGCGTAAGCTACGTAAAAGCCAAGGGTGAAGCTGCTGTGGCAAGCGGCGCCAAAAAGATCCCGCACGACGTTCTTAATCACATGTTCAAGGATGGTGTGCTGACATTCGAAATGCGCATGGTCGTTCTCGTTCTCGGTCTTGTTTCTGGCTATTTGGTTTGGGCAGTGGCGGTTATCGCAGTTCTGGCTAGCTACACAGCTTTTCAACGCTTGATTACTATCAGCAAGGCGCTGGACGCGTAGACAATGAAGGAATTATTTTTTGCCGTATGGTTTTTCCTGCCGGCTGGACTTGCCAATGCTGCACCGATTTTTGTGGCAAAAATGCCTGGCTTGCGTAACTGGAACGCGCCCATTGATGGCGGCCGGACCTATCGTGGACAGCGTGTTCTAGGCGCCCACAAGACCTGGCGGGGTTTGATAGTTGGTATTATTACCGCAACACTCACGTTGTGGTTACAGCAGATTGGTGCTGCACACATTGGCTGGCTGCACGACTGGACGAGCCAGGTTTCGTATGCAAGTTTGCCAACAATGATTGTAGGCCCATTATTTGGGCTTGGCGCCCTGGGCGGTGATGCTATAGAGAGCTTCTTTAAACGACAGCGCAAGGTGGCTCCAGGCCATGGCTGGTTTCCGTTTGACCAGACTGATTATATTATTGGTGGGGCATTGGCAACGGCGGCGTATATCCAGCTGCACTTTTTGCAGTACGTTGAGCTCTTGCTTATTTGGTTGCTCGTACACGTAGTGGCAAGTTACGTGGGCTTTTTGCTGCATCTTAAAGAACGCCCAATTTAGCGCTTTTAGCGCCACGTTGATCGCTCCGCAAGAAGGCCGCTTCTGTTAGGGCTTGCGCAAGGGCAAGGCGACCGTGCGCCTGGTGACGGGCGATTACTTCCGCCAAGCTCTCGCCAGATCCGTAGACATGCTCGCGTACTCGGTCATAAAAGAAGAATGCGTCGTCTTCGTTGTACGATTCCAGGAATCGCTGGGAGTAGGTAGTGACACTAAGTGCCTGTACGCGATGCGCGAGCAGTACGACCGTGTCGTATTGCAGACGTGTAGTTACGGGTATTTTGAGCGGTCGGGCTAATTCGAGCGAGCGTTGGAAATGATTGGCAACATCGATAAACCCTTGGCTGACGTTAAGGAGGGTATCGAGAGCGTCGTCCATGGCTTCTATATTGTCGTCGAGCCCTTTGCGTAATTTTTTTGGCTCGATATCGTACAGCTCCAAAAATGTCGTAACTTCGTGCCACCGAGCCCGCACGCGCTCTTCGAGTACGGTTTTGGGCTGCAGGCCATATGTTTCCCACGGGGTATCGTGCACGTAGTCGACAATGAGTCCGTCTTGCGGCATCCGCTTGGCGATCATTTCCGCAACGATTGGTTCCAGCGACTCTAGTAGGTATAAATTGTAAGAGTTAACCGGCATATCGGTGAGCGCGCTGGGATGCAAAAAGAAAATATCTGCCTCTGGATAGTCCAAGGGCATCTTCATGGTGAAATTCATGTGCTGCATCCGTGTGATGGCATGCGTATACTTGAGAATTTTATCTGCGTTGAGTGTGCTGGCGCGTTGTTTTTGAATGGTCCGTGACAGTTTGAGCCACTGCTTGCGGGCTGCGCTGAGTACAACGACAGGGGACTCGCAAACCACAATCGTCTTGCCGAGATGTTGCCGTGAGTGCACATGCCGCATAATGTCGGCTGCGAGGCTATCGGTGCCCCGCGCTGATGATATTCGACGTTCGAAAAAAGCTGTTGCCATAATATTATCGCTCCATAGGCTTACATAGGTTTGTGTGTTTCTTGGCGCATCATACCACAGGTTCCCTCGAAGTAAAATCGGATCTGACTAATCCAATATAATACAAAAAAGACCAGTATTGGCAGTTGGCGGGAGCCAGGCCTATCTGTCTATTGCGGTACTTCCATTACCTGAGATACTACTTTTTGCAACGCCGTCTACGTGTAGAGGTAATGGTGTTGCCGAAAGCTGAAGTGGCTGGTTTTGGTGACGATGATGTGATCGCGCAGGGCGATGCCCAGTAGCTGACCTGCCGCCGCGAGTTGCTGGCTGAGTTGAATATCGCGCTGGCTTGGCGTGCAGTCGCCAGAGGGGTGGTTGTGGGCAATGATTATTTCGGCAGCTCGGTCGGTGATAGCGTCGGCAAATACTTCGCGTGGATGGGCAATGACGCTATCAAGGGTACCAATGGTAATAGTGCGAAGGGCGATAAGCCGCTGACCACCGTCAAGGCTCAAACAGAGTACATGTTCCTGTTGCTTGCCGCGAATGTCGTCGAGCCGCGCCAGAATATCTTGCTGGGTGCGAATGGGCTCAACGTCCCGAATAAGGTAGCGCCGCGTAATCTCGAGTGAGGCCAAGATTTTGCTAGCGGTGGCCGTATTGATACCCCGAATAGCAGTTAATGTGTCGTAATTAAGATGTTGCGTGCCTTGGTGAAATAATTTTTGGACCTTGCGAGCCATAAATGTTACGTCGGCACCAGCATTTCCGGTACCAATTAAAACCTCGAGCAATTCGTAGTCTGATAGGGCAGCCACACCTTTGCGCTGCATTTTTTCACGCGGGCGGTCGGTGATTGCGAGTTCGTGGATTCGTAAGTTTTTGGCCATGAAGTGCTAAGAGTCTACTCGCAGTTCGTCCTATTTGGCAAGCCCAATGTTTATGCATGAGGTGAATGAGAGTAAGGATGGAAACAGCCCTGTGGCGTGTATTCTAGGCATATTCTACAGCAGGACATAAAATTGACATAATGCTAATGTTTTGGTAAAGTAATGCTAGCAAAACACTAAAACAAAAATATGCAACAAACTGTACCAACACACAACAAAGCGATTCACCAGCACATTGAGGGACTACTACGCCATCGTATCGTAATTGCAGTTGTGTTGGGGCTTATGTGTGTGACGTTGGTTAAGATCGACAGCCGTGTGAACGCTGCTATGCGCCAAGCCTACAACCAGGGATTTAGCTGGATAGGGATGTATATGCATCACGAACACCCACGTCACGGTGTGGCTAGCATTGCTATAGCGCGCTTTCCGACCATCTCATCAGGCAATAATTAACAGGTAGTTGTGTCGCGTCTAGCGCGGTGTATGTACAGTGTATCCACTAGATGTTGTGGCCGGGCTGTGGATAACTCTAATATGTGGATAAGTGGTGTAGGAAATACCACTCTTTTTACGTAAAGAGACTTGTGCGTGGGTAAGAGTGGGTAGTATGATGACGTCAGTGGGTAATCGTGGGTAGCCCAAGAGCAGCAGAAGCTCCAAACAAGGCTACTCAGCAAAATAAAAAGAACCACTAGAAATTTAACCCCATATAAACCAATGGCCACGGTAGACTACTTTCAACGCAAGCTTGATGACAAGCGTCGGTTAACCATACCGGCTGAACTTCGAAGTGAGTTCGCGAGTGGAGTAGTAATAACCCGAGGATTCCAAAAGTACCTCCACCTGTACCCAAAATCGGTGTGGGACGAACTGGTCGAGCCGCAACTTCAAGGTAATATCCTGGACGAGCACATCGCCGACTTGAACGTCAAATTCCGAATGGGCAAGACGGACGGTACATGCGATGACAAGCAGGGACGCATCAGTATTGAGCAGCACCTCTTGGAGTACGCCGGAATCGATAAGGAAGTGACCGCGGTTCGCGTCGGCAAATACTGGCGCATTATGGTTACCGAATAACATCGGTCGCCAGGTAAACTGGCATACACGTTCATTAACAATTTAACCGAAGAAGCATACCACCAAGGAACCAATTTACATGGCTCGAGGTCAGCTATTCGGCAGTCAACGTGTGGATCGATGGCACCACATTAAAAACCATAGTTCTTTTTTTGGAAACACCTCCCAAAACTCCACCTCACACATAAGTCTCTCAACTCTGATTATGGGCACAGTTAAGAAGTTCATAGGATTTTTTAAATCCTTATCGCTCAAAAACACTTCTATACCTACCGGCTCATAATCACCACAAAAACAAAAACTACAAAAAAACAAACAGTTGACTGCTGATTAGGTGACCTTGCCAGCGAGGTTAGCTACTACACTCGGCGAAGGAAGCCCGAGTGGTATAGCAAAACCTTGCGAAAAACAAAAACACCAAAAAACAAAAATAATTGGTATTATTGATAGGCATGCACCAAGAAGAACAAAATCATTTACATATTCCAGTGTTGCTTGAGCAAACACTCCAGTATCTCGACCCCAAGGAAGGCGATTCATATCTCGACCTGACGGGCGGCTACGGAGGCCACGCAAGCGCAATATTGGAACGAACCAAAAATCCTGCACAATCTGTGCTCGTCGATCGTGACGCTAACGCCGTAACGGAGTTAGAAAAACGATTTATGGGGCAGGGGGTTGATGTTCGGCAAGCGGATTTTTATACCGCGAGCAAAACATTAGCAGAGCAGGGGAGACGGTTCGATCTGATTTTAGCCGATCTTGGCGTATCGTCACCGCACCTTAACCAGGCAGAACGTGGGTTTTCGATCTCACAAGATGGGCCACTCGACATGCGCATGGATCAGACGCAATCGCTTACCGCCGCGAAGATAGTGAATAGCTACCGCGAAGATAAGTTAGCGCAATTGATCAAGCGATATGGCGAAGATCCCAAAGCGCGGCAGATTGCCTCGCTGATTGTGAACAATCGACCATACAAAACCACTCACGAACTCGCCACCGTTGTTTCCAAGGCATGGCCAGGGCACAGCAAAGTCCATCCCGCTACCCGAACGTTTCAGGCGCTTCGGATTGCCACGAACGATGAACTAGAGCTTTTGAGGCTCAGTTTACCGGTCTGGATAGACACGTTGCTTAAGCCGGGCGGCAGGATTGTTGTCATTAGTTTCCACAGTTTGGAAGATCGCATTGTTAAAAATGCCTTCAAATCTGCTGGTGGCGATCGATATGACGCAACGATTCAGCTGCTTACCAAAAAACCAGCCACGGGCAGCGCACAGGAATTAGTTTTTAATCCGCGAGCGCGAAGTGCAAAGCTTCGAGCCGCATTGAAACAAAAATAATCAAAAAATAAAAGAAAGGGTTTAACAATATGCAAATCAGCGTAGTAAACCTCACCCCTCGTGCTAAAAAAATCCACGTTACTGTAGCCTAAGGCTCCTTTAACTAGATATTTCTAGCCATACTAGGGACCAGTCGGTGACAAAATTTCACCGGCTGGCACCCTAACTAAAAGTACCGAAAATCGCACGTATCGTGCTTGGCTTGATCCAAGATATTTCTGAATCTGGCCTAGCATGGGACAGTCCGTTATCCCAAAAACAAAAATAAAAACGAAAAGAACATAACAAATGACATACTCAAGCTCACTGGCAGTCGGACGCAAAAGCGCAGGGCTCAGCCGCAACCAAAACACTGCAAGTTTTAGGGGTCGCGAGAAGGCTCTCGGCCCAGTCAGCAACACCGTAATTTTGATTGTCTTGGCGTGTTTGCTGGGGCTTTTGTACCTCACGCAGGTTACTAAAACTAACGCGTATGGCTACAAGATTAACAGCTTGCAGCAGAAGCAATCACAGCTTGCCGACGAGCATGACGATTTGGAAGTAGCGTCAGCACGCTTGCAGTCAGTTGACCGTGTACAGAGCAGCAGCGTCGCCCAGAATATGGCCACCGTTACGCCAAGCGCCACTGTCCAAGACTAATGAATGGTGCTGTTGGACTTTCCCCGTATCTCAAAATACGCCGTAACCGTTTGGCCCTTCAGGCCAAGTCGACAACGATTTCAGGAGCACTCGGAAAAAGATCCTTTAAGCACCAAACGGATGAAATCTAATGAAATGCGATATACTATAAGCTAATGGGGCCCGCAGCCGAAACCGATATTCATGTAGTTCGACGAACACGTATTGTGTACGTTGTTTTGGCATTAGTATTCGGGTTGTTTGTTGCGCGGGCATTTTATCTTCAGGTTATTCGCTACAGTTACTACCGCAAGGCTGCGCTGAGCGACCAACTTAAAGAATACGAAATCCCAGCCGAGCGTGGCACGATTAGCGCACACATGGGTGACAGTACGGTCGCTGTTGTGCTGAACGAAAAGCTGTACACCATTTTTGCCGACCCAACACTTATTAAGGCCAAGGATGTCGACAAGATTTCTGCGTCTTTGACGCAATATTTGGGCGGCAACGCGAGTGACTACAAAAAACAGATCACCACCAAGGACACACGTTACGTAGTACTGGCCAAAAAGGTTAGCAAAGACGCCAAAACAAAATTGTTTGCCTTAAAATATCCGGGAATCGCCAGTGAGGAGCAGGAGTATCGAACGTATCCTGACGGCCAGCTGGCTTCGCAGGTATTGGGTTTTGTGAACAACAGCGATCAGGGTGTGTACGGCATCGAACAAGCCTTAAACAGCAAACTACAGGGTACAAGCGGCCAATTAAAAGCGGTAACTGACATTAATGGCGTGCCGCTTGCGGCAAACACCGGCAATATTCTTAAGTCGCCGGTCGCGGGTAGTGACGTAACGCTCACAATTGATGTTGGTATGCAAAAGCAGCTGGAAGATATTCTCAAAAAGGGCGCCCAAAGTTCCAAGTCGCAAACGGCGAGCGCTTTGATTCTGGACCCGAACACCGGGGCGGTGAAGGCGATGGCCAATTATCCGACGTACAACCCCACTAATTACGGCGACGTGTCGGATTCATCAGTATTTAACAACGCCGCAGTGAGCGCGCCTATGGAAGTTGGATCGATTATGAAGACGCTAACAACCTCCGCGGCAATTGACTCGGGTGCTGTACAGCCGAACCAAACGTACTACGATCCTGCCTCGTGGACAGTGGACGGCTTTAAGATTACTAACATCGAGCAAGATGGTGGCGCGGGGACCAAAAGCTTGGGTGATATTTTGAATCTGTCGCTTAACACCGGTGCAACCTGGGAATTGATGCAAATGGGTGGCGGAAAGCTTGATGAGCAGGCCCGCGATAAGTGGTACGATTACATGACGAATCACTTCCAATTGGGTAAGGCTACCGGCATTGAACAGGGATACGAAGCTGATGGGTACATACCAAAGCCTACCGATAATGGCGCGGGTATTGACCTGACGTATGCAAACACCGCGTTTGGGCAGGCTATGACGGCCACGGCGGTCCAAATGGGCGCTGCATTGTCGTCGGTATTGAATGGCGGCACGTATTATCAGCCGACACTTATCGATAGCTACACGACCCCAGATGGTAAGACGGTTAAGAATCAGCCGAAGGTAGTTAAGTCGAACGTGGTCAAACCCTCGACCACGGAGGCGCTTATTCCGCTCATGGAATATGTGGTCCAAAAACACACGTTTCCACGGAAATTTGATCAGAATACCTATGCTGTTGGCGGTAAAACTGGTACGGCGCAGATCGCGCAGCCAGGTGGGGGCTACTACGATAATGAATTTAACGGTACGTACATGGGATTTGTGGGCGGCGACAAGGTCCAATATGTCATTGTAGTCTTTACGTACATGCCACATGTTGCCAGCTATGCCTATGCCGGTACTGCCGCAGCACAGCCAATTTTTGGTGATCTTGCACACATGCTGATCGACGACTTCGGAGTGACACCCAAGACTCATTAGTGCTATACTAGCCCTAACGTAAGGCACACCAAAACTCTATGACAACGATTCATTTTATTATCGACACAAATACGCTTATTCGTATCTTTTTACTCGGATTTATGGGGTTTTTGGTCAGCATGCTGATCACACCGCTCTACACCACAATTGCCTACAAAAAACAGTGGTGGAAGAAGGCTCGAACCGAAACGGTTGGTGGCGAAAAAGCTACGGTATATGCTAAATTGCACGCCGCCAAACACAAACGAAATATCCCAACAATGGCCGGCATTATTTTTGTGGTAGCGATTGCGCTCGTGAGCATTTTCTTCAACCTCAATCGAGGCCAAACCTGGTTACCGTTGGCGGCCATGGTGGGCGCTGGTGCGGTCGGTTTGATCGACGACTTTATGAACATACGAAGCAATGGTGGACAGGCGGGCATGCATGCTAAGGCTAAATTTGCGCTATACAGTCTTGTTGCAATCGCCGGTGGATTTTGGTTTTTTGCCAAGCTGGATGTAACGAGCTTGTACATTCCGGGCTTGCACGAATTGCACGTGGGCTGGCTCATTATCCCGATTTTCTGGCTTGTAGTTGTAGCAACGGCTAACTCGGTAAATATCAGTGATGGTTTGGATGGCCTGGCCGGTGGCTTGCTAAGTTCGTCGTTCCTGGTTTACGCTGTTATCGCTGCGTTGGAGCACCGATATAGCTTGGCAGCATTCTGCCTGACAGTTGTTGGCGGCTTGCTTAGTTACACGTGGTTCAACATCTTCCCAGCGCGTTTCTTTATGGGTGACGTGGGGTCGTTTGCACTCGGAACGGCACTCGGTGTTATTGCTATGCAAACGGATACGATTTATGTGCTGCCAATCATTGGTTTTGTGTACATTATGGAAACCGGATCGGTAATCATTAATCGTACATCACGCAAGCTACGGCACGGCAAAAAGGTCTTTTTGTCATCGCCAATTCATCACCACTTTGAGGCAATTGGCTGGCCAGAAACAAAAGTCACGATGCGTTTTTGGATTATTGGCCAAGTCTCTGCAGTCCTGGGCTTGATTGTATTTTTGCTCGGGAGATTTGCCTAAATATATGGCCGAAGCACTTCGCCGTGATCTACGTCCGTCCGCAGTGGGACAGCCTCGTCGGCATCGTCCTGATTATTTATTGATTATTATCATGACATTGCTGCTCGCAATTGGCATGATCGTAGTGTATGCGATTAGCCCCGCGTTGGCTGCTACGCATGGCACGAGCGACAACTACTATGTTACGCACCAATTGATTGCGATTGTGCTTGGTGCGGTCATGTTTGGCGTTACCTCTCGTATCCCACTTGATATGCTTCGCCAAAACTACAAGACTCTGGCGGTGATTGCACTTGGTGCAACTGTGGTAGCGTTGCTGCTGCCCGTCAACCCTAGCTATCCGGCGCATCGTTGGATTAGGGCTGGCGGATTTTCGTTTCAGTCAGTTGAGCTCGTAAAGTTTGCCTTGCTGATCTGGTTCGCAAGCTTTATGGCTATGCGCATGAAAGACAACACCGTTGGTGACATGCAAAAAACACTGAAACCGATTACGTATGTGTTATTAGCTATTGGTGTGATTGTAGCGGGGGTTCAGAGTGACCTCGGTTCCACTGGTGTGATTGTGCTGATGATGGGTACGATGGCGTTTGTGGCCGGCCTGCCCATGAAGCGCATTATTTTGATTGTGCTGATGATTGGCGTTCTGTTGGTCTTGGCAGTATCGACTACACCATATCGTCGTGAACGTTTGATGACGTTCCTGAACCCCAGCGCGAACTGTCTGACGACTGGTTACCAAGTGTGCCAAGCGTTGATCGCCGTAGGTTCGGGCGGTGCAACGGGGTTGGGCTTGGGGCGTAGCGTGCAGGCCTATGGCTATTTGCCCGAGGCCGAAAATGACTCGATTTTTGCTATCTACGCCGAAAAATTCGGGTTCATAGGTGTAACGGCGTTAATCGCCCTATTTTTGGCATTCTTTATGCGCATCAAACGCGTGGCCGAGCGTGCTCCAGATAATTTTAGCCGGCTGGTGGTGATTGGTATTTTGGTTTGGCTCTGTGCGCAGTCCATGATTAACATCGGCGCCATGATGGGACTACTGCCGTTAAAGGGCATTACGTTGCCGCTGATTAGCTATGGCGGTAGTAGCGTATTGCTTGTTATGGCAGTTTTGGGTATAGTTTTCCAGGTTTCACGGTATACTAGTTTGGCAGCATCTGATGCAGGAGGAACATATGAGAATCGTCGTGACGGGCGGCGGCTCCGGGGGGCATATCACCCCAATTCTGGCAGTCGCACATGAAGTAAAAAAGCTGCAACCGAATAGTGAGATTATCTATATTACACCTCAGGGCGATGCTCTGGGAGATTTGCCATCCCGCGATCCAAATATCGACCAAGTCGTGACGGTGCGGGCAGGGAAGTTACGGCGTTATCACGGGGAAGGCTTGCGCCAACTGCTTGATCTGCCAACTGTTTTCAAGAACATCCGCGATATGTTTTACACGATTATGGGTATTTTCCAGAGTATTTGGCTGGTAAAGAAGTTACACCCGGATGTTGTGTTTGTTAAGGGCGGGTTTGTGGGCGTACCGGTGGGCCTCGCAGCGGCTTTGTGGCGTGTTCCTTACGTGACACACGATTCTGATGCTTTGCCAGGCTTGGCTAACCGTATTGTAGCCCCCTGGGCTCGTGTACATGCGGTGGCATTACCCAAAGAAATCTATGCCTATCCAGCCGACAAGACGGTAACAGTTGGCGTGCCAATTTCGCACGAGTATCGTAAATTCTCGGCCACCGAAAAACGTGATATTCGCACCAAGCTTGGGCTTGCTCAGTACGATCAAGTCTTGCTCCTAACCGGCGGCGGTAACGGTGCGACACGCCTGAATGACGCACTAGCCGATTGCGTGCCAGACTTACTGGCGCGATATCCACATCTGGCCATTGTGCAATTGGCTGGCCGCGGCAAGGAGCAACAGCTTCGCCAAAGGTATAAACGGCACATATCTGCAGATGATGCTAAGCGGGTCCTGGTCAAAGATTTTGTCACCAACTTGTACGATTACAGCGGTGTGGCTGACGTTATTGTGACGCGCGCTGGTGGCACGAGTATGGCTGAATTTGCAGCCCAGTCCAAAGCTTGCGTCGTGGTGCCGAATCCGTACCTTACTGGTGGTCACCAGCTCAAAAATGCCAAAGTTCTGTCCGACCGAAAAGCTATCAAAATGGTTCGCGAAGATGATATGATCGCCGATCACAGCGCGCTCATGCCACCACTGGTAGATCTACTCGATCACCCCGATAAAGCGCGCGAATTGGGCGAGCGACTTGGCAAACTTGGACAAACTGATGCCGCGCACGCTCTTGCGATGGTATTATTAGATATAGCAACCAAGTAGTTCGCACAACTGTTATTTATTACAACAAAAAATATGTTCAAAAAGAAACCTTCACTCCCCGAATCGTCTCGGCCACGCAATCGTGTCTCGGGCGTCACTGCAACTGATGTGCCGCGCAACGCGCCGGTGTTTTCGTATCATGCGAGCCGTTCGAGTAGCCTAGAAACGCGTGCCCGTAATGCCGTTCCTTCAGATGAACAGACACCCAAGCGTAAGGCCGCACCTCGGTTTGGTATGCAACATATTAAGCCGCGTCACGTACTGGCTGGCATACTCGGTATCGTTATCTTTTTGTTGCTAATGGGTTTGAGCAGCACTCCGAAGGTCGTTGTGCTTGGGGATGTGTCCAACCAGTTTGCACTCCAGGACCTATCCGTATATCGCCAAGCTGCACATAATGCGTTTGGCCGGTCGATAGCCAACGATAATAAACTGACAATCAACACGGATGCTGTTGCTGTCGAGCTCAGGAACTCATTCCCCGAATTGCATGCGGTGAGTATCTCATTGCCGTTTTTTGGCCGCCAGCCCACAGTGTACATTCAGCCAGCGACACCGCAACTCGTATTCTCGACCGCCAGTGGCCAATTCATATTGGATAGTAATGGACGAGCCCTCTCTAACTATCAGTCGGACACCAAGCTGCCCACGAGCCGCTCTGTGCCCATTGTGAGTGACCAGACCGGTATTGCAGTTAGAAAGGGTGATATCGCCCTGCCAAGCCAGAGTGTGGCGTTTATAACACAGGTTGCCGAACAACTCTACGCTAAACAGATTAAAATTGATACCTGGACACTGCCCGCCGGTGGAAGTCAGCTCAATGTGAAGGTGAGTGGGGCGCCTTACTTTGTGAAATTCAATCTGCAGTCCAATGCGAGGGAAGAGACTGGCACGTTCCTGGCCGCCAAAAACTACCTAGATGGTAAAAAGATTACGCCAGGCCAATACATCGACGCTCGCGTAACGGGCAGGGTTTACTACAAGTAGTCCCCACTCTCCCCTATAACGTTCGTTTTTTGTTCATAGTTTCTGAGGCATGGAACGTTTTCTAAAAAACATATATAAATATGAAATTTGTTTAATGTCAAAAAATAGAGTAGGGGGCAACAGAAGACAGGGGAGTAATATAAAATAATCAGAGGGTGGAAAAAGCAAATATTTCACGACAAGGTTGTGGAAAAGTTTGTGATCGTCGTATGTTCTAACCGTGCAAGTTGTGAAAATCATACATCAACACGTGAAATGCAAAATGTCAAAATGAGCCTCGGCGTCTATTTAGGTCAACGCCTCATAGACGCAACGGGTACTATGACATAACGCACTACGTCGATAGTGATATTCATCAATAAAATTATCTTGGCACGTGTGATAATACGAGAAATCCTTCATTAGTGTGTTGATAGTCATAAACCCCCTGTTCGTCCAGGGTATGGATACTCATCTATAAAACACTACTATAGAGTCGCAAAATATACATTGTACGACATCTAGCATGTGACCTTTTGCGAGTGGTTGTGCAGCGTCCTGTCGACCAATTCTTGCCGCTTTTAGCATTCTATTCGTTCTTGCCTGCGTGACTACATTGTCATTATTTGCCACTGGCCTGTTGACATGGTGTCCGAATATATTCAGTGATCATCATCTAGCTTTATGGGCTTGTTCGTGTCCCATGCACAAACACAATGTCGCAAAATGTTCGTATTGTGTTCGGAATTATCAACATATAAAAAAGAGGCCCAATCTATGAGCCTCTTGTTCGTAATGCATTCTGGTAGTCTACTCAGCCTCGGCGAGTTCGTACGTTGCCTTTGCGACACGCTTGAATTGCTGTTTGCCTTGTAGGTTCAATAGGATTGTCGTTTCTTTCACGAAACGGCTCTTAAGGACGCGCTTAACGATTTCATCACGGTGCAAGGGCTCATTAGCCTCACGCAAAACCTCGGTAATAATGTCGGCAACGGTTCCCTTTTTGTAGCCCCATTCTTTAAGGGCGTAGATACCGCGACCGATGAGAACAAAGCGCTTGTCTTTGATCAGTTCGTTATGAATGGCCTGAGTAGTAACGTCTTTGCGCTTAAAGTCGGAATCTTTGATGGCTTCAGCAATTTCGTTGAAATGCATGTGTTTGCCGTTGGTCTTGAGAATAACGTAGATCTTGTCCCGAATATTCTTAGGGTTTACCATTGGCCACTTGATAAGGCCCCAACGGTCGTTTAGGGTCGCAAGGTCTTTAGAAACGCTTGCTAATGCACGAGCCTCATCCATGTTGTTGAGGTGGGCTTCGTCGGCAATAGTGTTGATAACGGTAGGCTCACCGATCTTTTTGATTGCTGTCAAAATAGCAGAAATGGTTTCTTTGATTGCCTTTTCGTCACGAATAGCACGAATGCCCACGGCTTGGTGGTAGTGGTCGGTGTCTTCAACCAAAACAAGTTGCGGACACAATGTAGCCAGAAATGCGACACGAGATTGATCAGTGCGGCTGTTTTCGGCAGTGACAACAGCGCTTAAGTTAGTGACGCGTGCAACTGTGCCGCTAACTTGCAGATGCGCAATAAGTGCCTGCTCTACCATAGAAATATGAGGTAGCTGATCTTGCTCGGCTTGTGCCTTAAGCCGTGCAATAACGGCTTTTTCGAGTTGGCGGACACGTTCACGGGTAATACCCAATAGCTCACCGATTTGCTCAAGAGTTTCTTTGCGATCGAACAGACCAAAACGACGCGCGATAATCTCGCGTTCGCGGTCACGATCAATAGTGATCAGAATTTCTTGCACGAATTGTTCTGTGTCGAGTGTATTCGAGGCAGTTTCGGCTTTGGCCATGAAAGTTTTCCCTGTCTGTTAAGTCGTTAAACTTTTATATAATTATATAACTTTAGATTCTAAAAGTCAAACGCGTTTCGTATTACATTATTGTAGCACGAAATGGACATATTGCACTAAACTATGGCATAAAATACAACTACACAACACATGTGTATATTATGCAGCAAATCACACTTAAGCCCTCCCCTTTATAGGGGGTATATTGAGATTTTTCCATGCAATTTCCCTGGATAGCGTAGGGTCAACGGGCATAAAGTTACGAGCTTGTGGAATATCCAACAAAGCTAATATGCTCTGGCCAAGTGCCAGAAATTCGGGAATTGTCACCCTACCATGCTCGTTTTCCCTGGCATAAGTAGGTGTTAATGTTCCTGCCGTGTTAAGCCGAAAATTACCTCTCATATCAAAGGGTAGGCCCAAAATTGGGTGGTGAACATTGAGGGGGCGTCTATGCAATAATCTTTTTGGGCTTGGACAGCGCACGATGCCTAGGCCAAGGTTAATCTCGTGCCTGCTCTGACCAATAAGCTTGCGATCACCAACCTCACCAACTATGGCCCCGAGTATTGGCGCGGCACCAAGTTCGGCAAGTATGTCCTGGACGCGAGCGCGGGCGCGAGGCTGCCAAGACATCTTGATGTAGTCGGGTGTAGCGCCAAGCTCGCTGCTGATTCGCAAGGGGTTTACTCGCCCTGGTTTTGGACTTCCCAGCACTCGTATTATTGTCGCGTAACTGGGGACCATGGGCCGACCAATAAGAAGATGCTGCGAACGAACAGGCGATTCGGTGGTTGTACTGGCAAAATAATCGTGTGCGCCGTAGGATGCGTCCTTGGTGCTGCGTGGTAGCCGCTCAAGACATTCGGCTGTAGCGGTAATCGTCCCGCTGACCATCTGTCGCCATAGACTGGCCACTTCAAGGTGCCTCTGATAGAGCGTTTCTGGCATAGTGCCCTCTACTCTGTTGTGGACTTGCTCGTATGGCAGTAAATATTCTGCTGGCCACTCGCAGCGCCAACCTTCTGGAACACGGTCCGGCTCATACCCCGCCCCACTTGGGGCGCTTGATACTCGTTCCAGATCCATATCAAAGATCTACTTTTTAGTTGTCTTGCGGCGCGTAAACTTCTTGCGTGCTGGAGCTTCATCAAGTAATTTCTTGCAGGCTTCTTCGGTCAAATCTTTAGGTTCGACGTCTTTGGGAATCTTGGCGTTCTTTTTGCCATCGGTAATATACGGACCGTACGGGCCATTGACTACCTTAATACCGCTCGCAAACTCGTTAATGTACTTGTTGGCATCTTTTTCTAGTTTAGCCTTGTAGAGCTCGAGGGCTTCTGTCTCGGTGATACTAAATGGATCGAGGGGTTTGATGCTGACAAACACTTTGCCGACTTGTACATACGGACCAAAGCGCCCAATGTTGGCTTTCATTTCTTCGCCTTCAGGAGTCTTGCCTACCAGGCGTGGTAGTTCGAACATAGTCAAAGCTTGTTCAAGTGTGACTTCTTCGAGTTTTACACCGCTTGGCAATGGTGCAAAGGTTGGTTTTTCTTCGTCCTCGGAAGCGCCGCGTTGCAACATTGGGCCATATTTACCAAAGCGTGCCAAAACTGGCTTCTTGGTCTTGGGGTCGATACCAAGTTCCCTGGCCTGACTGACTTCGCTGCGCGATACTCCACCAGCTGCGTCTACCAATGGATGGAAATCCTTGTAGAATTCGCCAATCATCTTATTCCAGGTTTCTTTGCCATCGGCTACTTTGTCGAATCCGGCTTCTACGTTAGCAGTAAAGGCGTAATCAACGACACTTGGGAAATATTTTACCAAAAAGTCGGTTGTAACCTCGGCCAAATGTGTTGGCAGCAATTTGTTTCGGTCGGCTCCGGTAATTTCCTTGGTTTCTTCTTCGGCGATTGCACCATTGAGCAGGAGCAAGCTTTGCACAGTGCGTTCGGTACCTTCCAGATCACTTTTTTCGATATAATCACGAGCCTGAATGGTTGAAATCGTTGGTGCATAGGTACTTGGGCGGCCAATGCCAAGCTCTTCTAGCTTCTTGACGAGGGCGGCTTCTGAATAACGTGCCGGTGGGCGGCTAAAGGTTTCTGTCGCGCTCATACTGCTCATATCGAGCTTCTGTCCCTGTTCAATCGGTGGCAAGAGTGTGTCGTCCTTAATACCACCGTATACCTTCATAAAACCGTCAAATTTGAGGATTTCTCCCTTGGCAATTAACATTTCAGGACGAGTTGAAACCGTAATCGTAACTTCAGTTTTCTCGGTCTTGGCGGGGGCCATCTGACTGGCGAGCGCGCGTGACCAAATCAATTTGTACAACTTCTTTTGCTGATCATCGGCGCCGGCGGTTAGCGTACCAAAATCAGTTGGGCGGATGGCTTCGTGAGCTTCTTGTGCCGAGGCATTCTTGGTCTTAAACTGACGGACTTGGTGATACTCGTCGCCATATTCGCGCTTAACAAATTCCTCGGCTGCCTTGATGGCAAAGCCTGACAAAATAGTGCTGTCAGTACGCATGTAGGTAATCTTACCTTCTTCGTACAAGCGTTGAGCAACTGACATGGTCTGTTTAACACTAAAACCAAGGCGGCGAGCAGCTTCCTGCTGCAAGGTACTGGTAGTAAAAGGTGCGCCTGGACTACGGGTGCCAGGCTTTTGTGCTACGTCGCCTACGGTAAAGATGGCGTTTGCTGCAGCTTCTAAGAAAGTGCGAGCGTCATCCTTGGTTGATAATTTGTTAGCGAGTTCGGCCTTCAATTCCTGACCATCAATATCGAATAGCGCAACAATTTTATAGCTGCTTTCGGCTTTAAATTCGCGAATTTCGCGCTCGCGCTCAACAATAATACGCACGGCAACAGATTGCACGCGTCCGGCGCTGAGGCCAGTGCGGATTTTTTTCCAGAGCACTGGTGAGAGCTCATAGCCAACGAGCCGGTCCAGTACACGACGAGCCTGCTGAGCATCTACCAAACTCAGGTCAACGACGCGAGGATTTTTGATAGCCGCCTCAATTGCAGGTTTGGTAATTTCGTGGAAAACGATACGTTTGGTCTTTTTGGGATCCAATTTAAGCGCCTGGGTCAAATGCCAGGCAATCGCCTCACCTTCACGGTCTTCATCGCTTGCGAGCCAGACGTCTTCGGCCTCTTTGGCGGCCTTGCGTAGCTCAGCTACAACTTTCTTTTTGTCGGCATTAATTTCGTACGTGGGTTCAAAATCGTGCTCAACGTCAATATTAAGACCCTTTTTAGGAAGGTCGCGAATGTGTCCAAAACTACTCTTGACGGTGTAATTACCGCCAAGGTATTTTTCGATAGTTTTTGCCTTTGCGGGGCTCTCTACAATAACTAAGTTTTTACTTTTATCTGTGCTCATGTTTATCCAACTAGCTTATACCGGGTCCACTATATTATGCAAATCCTGGCGGCAGTTGCAAATCTTTTATTATATTTTCTTTATATATCCCACCTATTTGCACGACAATCGAACCATGCAATCCTCTCTAGTAAAACGCCCAATTATTGGTGCCTAACGCCCGTACGACACCACCAATTTCTAACATGGTGATTGTTTGATTAAATCGCTGCACATCCAGCTGGCTATCCGATAAAAGTTGTGTGCCATCGTGTACGCCGCTGGCAATGAGTTCTATGATCCGCTGTTCATCCGGGTTATTACTATGTGGCATGCGACGCTGCTGTCCGCCAGGCGCAATACCTAATACATGAAAAACGTCAGCACTGGAGGTGATGGGAGTTGCGCCGGTTTTGATGAGGTTATTGGTGCCTACGGAGGTCGGGCTGGTGATGTTTCCTGGCACAGCCAGCACATCCTTTCCCTGTTCTAGCGCAAATCGTGCAGTGTGCAACGTGCCGCTTTTCTCGGCGGCTTCGGTTACTAAAACTACCTGACTTAATCCGACAACCAATCTGTTGCGCGCGATAAAATTTGCCGGATATGGCACTGCGCCCTGACCATATTCGCTCAGCAATGCCCCGCCCTGGGCTACGATCTGCCGTCCTAAATTTGCATGACTACTTGGATACACTTGCCCGACACTACCTGGCAGCACGGCAATTGTTAATCCGCCAACTTCTAGTGCCGCTTTGTGGGCAATAGCATCAACGCCGAGGGCCAAACCGCTCACAATAACCACCCCAGCCCGTGCAAGTTCGGCGGCAAGCATGTGTGTTACTTGCCTACCGTACCCACTAACTTTGCGACTTCCAACGACTGCAACCCGTGGCCGCGCCATCAAATCGTCCCAATTTTCTGATGCAATATACACCATTTCCGGTTTTGGCAATGTCTGCAAAAAATCAGCAGGAAAAGCTGGATTTTTGGGTGCTATCTTTTGTATACTGATATTAGGCATAGTGCAGATTCCTCTTCGGTCGATATCATTTCATAGGTTCCCTCAGAAGTCTAGCCGCTTATGCTAAAAACTCTTATGATCCAAACTAGCTATTAAGTCAATAATATGGAAAAGTATTGACATAAAGCCATGTATTTGCTATTATTGCAACTTGTAAGCGTTAGTACGACTTACGTACCTTATATCCCCCATTTCTAACAATTTGTTAGATTGCTCTAGAGCGTGCTGTGCGCCTAAGTTGTTACCCTCCACTTATTTGTCAGCGCTAGTCAAAAACAGACTGAAATGCGCTCTAAAGCAAACTAACCCCTTTAAGCACCTCACCTACTTCGGTAGATGAGGCGACCTTACAAGAGTGAGTCCTCAAAGATGGTCCTCGCGACCGGCACGCCGCTTTATGGAGTTTTGGCGCGCGATGCTTCACTACAGGTGGGCTTGAAGGGTCGGTTTCTTCTTTCGAGGAGAGACCTTCCGGGGATGTTAGCAATAACGTCCCCACTAAAAGGCCGACAAGCGGTGCCCACCCCCTCTTGTCGGCCTTTTTTTGCGTCCAATTTTAATTGTCTATGTGGACGTTCTGACGTATGCTTATTCGGTGCATATCTTATTGGTAGTTGCAAGCGGAGTCCTGGCGATTATTTCGCCCATCGTTTACGGAATCAGTATTATCCGGGGCTCTTCGCGGCCACACCGGATTACTCGATTCGCACTGTGCGCGGTCCTGATCCTCAACCTATGCAGCGTCATCGCTGCCCACGGTAACCTCAGCACGCTGGTTATCGCCTATGTTTTCGCCATCCAGGCCTTCGTGATTTTTGGCCTGAGTATCTGGAAGGGTGTTGGTGGTAGGAGCGCTCTGGACTGGATATGCTTGGCGATTGCGGCCATTGGAGTAATTCTTTGGCAGACCAGCGGCAACCCCGTGGTGGCGATCTGGTGTTCCATCCTGGCCGATGCCTCAGCGTACACGCCAGCCGTCATCAAAACCTGGCGCGATCCTAGCAGTGAATCGCATTGGACCTTCACGACTGGCCTAGCGTCGCTGGTGTTGAGCCTGCTGGCCTACCGCTTGAGTATTGCGTCGGCCTTCCAGGTCTACCTGCTGCTTATGGATGGTGCGATGATGCTCTGTATTTTTCGAGAGCAGATTCCAGGTTTGCGAAAGCCGGCCGAACCCCAGGTTGATGTCCCGTAGGAGCTCCATGCATGCCGGAGTGGCAGACTACGGTTTCTCCCGTGTCTGTCACTTCTGGCTAAAATTTAGTTTTTATAGTATAATATATTTAGCATATCACCAGCCGGTGATTTTTTGTTGGCTTGACGCCGACGAAGTGCGTATCCGATTCGTCAGCACCGCAGCTGCGGCGCTCGCTCTGTCCATCGGCCTCGTGGCCTGTGGACCGAACAGCTCGAGCTCGACCATCACCGCCAAGCCCACCACGCAGGCCGTGTCCGGATCTTCCAGCCACGCCCCGTCCGCCAAGCCCACCGTCGCGTCGACGTTCGACAGCGCCAACCCGCCGGGCAATTCCGACGGCAACCCGCAGCCGACGATCACCGCAGTACCGTCCACCAACTCCGCCACCAGCAGTGGTGCGGGCATCGACGTCTGCAGCGCCATCAGTGGCGCGAACGTCTCGAGGATCCTTCGCGCTTCCTTCGAGGTGAGTTCGCTCACCAAGGGTGCCAAGTCTCCCACGCCGCGCACGGGCACCTGCATGTACTACGACAGCTCCACCGACCAGATGATCACGATCATGTACCTTCCGGTTGCTGTCTGGGCCGGTCAGGTCGACCTGATGAATCAGGGCAACCACGCCCACTACCTGCCCGGCTTCAACAATACGGCGCTGGTGAGTGACGAGAACTACTTCCTGCGGGTCGGTTCCGACCGCGTGGTCTGGGTTATGGGCCCGCTGACCGGCAACCAGTTCACGTCTGCTCGGCTGATCGCACTGATGCAGTTCAGCGCCGACAACCTCAAGAACCTCAAGTAGGAATCAGCGGGAACGGAAGTTCATGCGTCTGCATCATGCAGCCATATCTTCCGTTCCCGCGCCCTACCTACCCCAAGACTATCCATGTACAAAGTCAATAAATTATAGTATAATATGTTTTGAATGTGAGTGCTCATATAGCGCTTTTTTGCTGTCGTCATACATATGATCGTCAGCCATTCGCACCTACTCGCTTGAAAGAAGTGATTTGCGTGAACGTTCGTCGTTGCATTGCCTTCGGTGCCCTCGCGACCGCGGTCGCCATGACTGCTGCTTGCGGCAGCTCCTCGACCACCAAGTCCGACCCCAACCGTGTCATCGCCAGCGCCTCGGCCCAGCCCGACAACCAGGGCATCAATGTTCTGCCCACCAAGGTGAGCCCCTGCCTGGTCAACGCCGACATCATCAAGAGCCTCGTCCAGGGCGACATCGACAAGCCGTTCACTACGACCACCCAGAGCACCAGGCTCCAGGGACGTCAGTGCAACTACGGGGCCAATCCCGCTGTGCCAGAAGCCGACATCCAGGTGTATACCAGTACTCCCGGTGCCCACGACGCCTATCAGGTCCTGACGGCACCGCAGAACAACGTCGGTAGCCACCAGGTTGCGCTGACGCCGCCCGAACTCACGGAGCTCAGGTTCAACGGTGCTACCGCCGCCATCTGGTACTTCAACAGCTCGTTGACCCCCAGTGACCCGACTTCCCTGGCCATGGACGTCAACGGCACGATGGTGATCATCAGCGCTCCGGTGCCGGCTCACGCCAGCACACACTATCGGACAGATGTTCTGGACGCTGGCACCATCGCCGCGTACTCCCTCAAGGTTGCGCAGGCTAACGCGGTGCTCGCAAGCAGGTAGGTGGCCCTAAGGTTACGGTTTTCGTCGGTAACGACAATCCGTGGCCTGGTGGGGACAAAGAAGCAATAGTGCGTGTCGGCATTGCCTTCACAAAACTACTCGCCTCTTTGTTCCCCACCACCCCACCCACATGTAAATTATCAAAACACCACTCGTGACTGGGTGGTGTTTTTTGTTGCTAAAAAACTGGCTAAACGATAAAATTGCGTGTTTCGGCGAGCAATTGCCCACCGTAGGCATATTCGCTCAAAATAGCGCTGCTTTCACGGAGCAGATTGGTCATCTGCGCTTCCTGGTCCTTCGAAAAACGTGCTAATACAAAGTCGGCGCTGTCTTGTTCGACGTGCTCCTTGGGGCCGATGCCAACGCGCACGCGCCCATACTGTTCGCCGATGTGCTGTGTTACTGATTTGATGCCGTTATGCCCTGCGGCCGAGCCGCCCACGCGCATGCGAATCTGGCCAAACGGGATGTCAATTTCGTCGTGGACAACGACGATTTTTTCGGGGTTAATTTTGTAGAACGCGGCCGTTGCCTGCACTGCCTCTCCGCTCAGATTCATGAAGGTTGTTGGCTTGATAAGTATTACGCGCGTGTCACCAAGCGTGTGACTTGCCAAGTGGCATTTGAGGTCTTTTTTCTCGATCCATGCCGGAAATTCGTTAACATTCGCAAAGTGATCAACCGCTGCAAAGCCGATATTGTGGCGTGTGCCATCATACTTTTTGCCAACATTACCGAGCCCCACGATCAGGACGGTTTTGTTCTGGCCGAGTGTATAAAATTGAATATTGTCGTTAAAACTGGGTCGTTTCTGAAATAATGCCATGGTTCTATCTTACAGGCTGTCGGTCGTTTCAGAAAGCCCTGTAAGGCACAGATATTGCAAATTAACAAAAAATATTGTATAAATAACACCGGTGCAACACCAGCCTGGTGTTTTCTCTCCTGAACCGCAAGATATTTGCGGGCACGCACATTCCCAGCTACGATCCAAAAAGGAGTGAGCACTGTGGCCAAACTGGTCGCCATGCGTACGCGCCCTTCGCGCCTTGTCGCCTTCGGGCGATGGTGGAAGGACGGTTTCCACGAAGCCCCTGTCGTGATGTCGATCACGACGTTCCTTCTGCTGGTAGGCCTTGCGGCCTTCTACCTGCAGTTCTTCACCAATGTCATGAGCGATGCGCTTGACCCGACGGTCAGCTTGCACCGTTCGACGCACGTCTTGCAGCTCCCGCAGTCGCAGACCGGCGTCGGCGGTATCGACCCGTGCTTCGTCGTGTCGCACACCCAGGCTCAAGCCTTCATGGGCACCCTGCACACGTTCGCCGACACCAATGTCGACTACAAGAACGACCAGGCACGATCCTGCATCTACACCAGCGCTCCGGCAACCCAGCATGGGTTTGCTGCCTTCGATGGCAACGGCACCAGGGCGATCCAGGTCAACACCTACAAGGACTCGCCTGGCGAGACCTTCACGTCCTTCGACGCCCGGCAGCGGACGGCACGCTTCTCCGTTGAGGAGAACTACGTCTCGATCGACGTTTCGGCTCAGCCGGAACTCAAGGGTGTCACGGCAGCGTTCTACCAGTTCGCTCCCTCGACCGGCCACCTGAGTGGTATCACCTTCACTCTGAAAGGAGTGACGGTTGCCATTTGGATGGAACCGGCGACCCAGCAAGACCTGCTCAACATCGCCCAGGTGGCGATCATGAACCTGTCCTAGCCACACCAAAGCCGCGTGAGCAGTCACGCAAGAAAGGTACGCGTACGATGCCAATCGAGGGCCCGAACATGAGCTGGTACCTTCCGGGTCGCCGGCGTAAGGCCGTCAGGAACTTCTTCTGGGGCAAACCCGAAAACCGAATCCTTACCTGCGGAGCCATGCTTATCGCGCTGATCTTTGGTGCGGCATACGGAGGTGTCCTCTACAGCAGGACTCAGGACCCGCTGCTGCGCTCAACGCACGTGCTCGTCAAGGACGGCCCGAAGCTCAGCGCCGACGGCGTTCCCGCCTGTGACCTGCTCAACGCAGCTCAGGCCAAGGTCTTGACCGGCACGTCTCTCGTTGTCACACAGGTGCCGGGTGTCCGCTATTTCGACTACTCCTACAGTCGGTGCGACTTCACTGTCGGTAAATTTGGTGGTGGCGACACTCCCAAACTAGAGCTCACCACTCAGGTTGAGCCTGACAACAGTGCCCCAGCGTATGCCAAGACCATCACGAACACGACGGCTACGCCCAATCAAGCAGCTATGTCAGTGAGCGCCGCAGATCTCAGCCAGCTCAAGGGCGCCAGCAAGGCGGAGTACATCTACAACGGCGACACGAACGATGCGGGTCTCATGGTCACCACCCCCTACAGGCTCACGTTCACCGTCTGGACGACCAAGGCCGACGAGAATCTCCTGATCCCCGTCGCCCACCAGGTGCTGTTCAACCTGAAGTAAACCGGCCTCTGGCCACTCCCATCCGATCGTAGGTGGAGCTATTCGTCGCCAAAGCGCGACCGGTAGCACCTAGTGGGGCGAGAACCAAGATAGAGCATCCCTGCTCACCACATATCTTCGTTTCTCGCTCCACTCCACCACTCCACCATTATCTTGTAATCAAAAAGCCCCGCAGGTTATGCGAGGCTTTTTTGTTTTTTGGCGATTATTTTTTGGGTGAGCCTTTTGACTGGCGAGCTATTTTATTCTCGAGCGCCCGTTTGATTTGGTCGGGGCTTTTTCGTTGTTCACTCCGGGGCTCTTTGGTTGGGCTGTTGCCGTGTTTGTGGGTTTCGTGTTTTTCGATAAACCACAATTGCACCGCTGTACCGTCAAATTTGAAGCGTTCCCGTAAGTTGCGCTCCAGGTAGCGCTTGTAGCTCCAGTGTAGGAACTTGGTGTGTGAACCAAAAATCTTGAAGGCAGGAATTGGGTTGTCGTCTTCTTGGATCATGTAGTTGAGCTTTGGTGCGCGGTTTTTAAGACCAGCTGGTGGGTGTTTGTCGACCATTTCGCGTAACCAACGGTTAAGTTCGCTGGTAGTAATGCGCTGAGAACGGCGCTTGTCGATGTCGATGGCCAAATCAAAAATCTTGGTAACATTCTGGCCAGTAACAGAGCTCGTAAAGATCAGTGGAGCCCATGGCACGAAGTCATAGGTTTGTGCGATCTGTGGCGCGATAGCGTCGCGCGTAAAGGCATCTTTTTCTTCCAGGGCGTCCCACTTGCTAACGACCAAAATAAGGCCTTTACCGGCTTCTTTGATCATACCAGCAATTTTTTGGTCGAGTCCAACGTTGAGTTCGTTAGCGTCCATAAGTAACAGACAAACATCAGCTTGTTCGATGGCAGATAGCGAACGAATAACACTGAAGTGCTCGATTCCAACGCCGATTTTACCGGGACGACGGATACCGGCGGTGTCCATAATTTCGATTTCACGGCCCTCAAAACGAATGACAGAGCGATTGATGTCACGAGTGGTGCCAGCACGGTCTGCAACAATTGCCTGTTGCTTTTTGGCGAGCGTGTTAAACAAGAACGATTTGCCGACGTTTGGGCGACCCAATAGCGCAATGTGCAAACGGTTGTCATCTTCTTCGACTTTGGCTTTTGGAATAACCTCAACAAGCGTATCCAAAAGATCGCTGAGGCCTTCGCCATGCGTGGTGCTGGTGTAAATAATTGGCTTGATGCCCAAACGCTCGAAACCGCTGAGGTCAGCACGACGGGCTTTGTCGAACTTGTTGACGACCAGGAAAACTGGCTTGCGGCTTTTGAGTGCCATTTTGGCGACGCGGCGGTCTTCGTCGGTAATTGGAATGTTGGCTTCAACCACGACCCAGATTACGTCGGCGCTGTCGGCGGCCTGCAAAATCTGTTCCTGGATTGTAAATTCGAAGTCGTCTTCGGCGTCTTTAACACCGGCGGTGTCGACCATCCAGAAGTCTTGGTCATTCCAGCGACCCTTGGCCATGATGCTGTCGCGCGTCGTTCCGGCTTCCTTGGCGACGATCGCTTCACGACGGTGCAAAATCGCATTAAATAAACTAGACTTGCCCACATTGGCACGTCCTACAATAGCTACAATAGGTAATTTTTTCGATGACATTGGTCCTAGTATACCAAACTCGAGGTAAAATTGACAGCGTTGTATGAAAAATTATATAGTAGAAAGTTATGAGTGGTGCAGAATCCTATGCTTTTGGTCCTGATGCGTCTAACTTCGATCAACGCCCGTATGGCGAGCAATCGTTTGACCCAGCCCTGTTTTCCCAGGAATTTGCACGACGCCAACAGCGCTTCGGCGAGTTTATTACTGGTGAGGTTCGCGCCTTCCGCCTCCACCAAAACATTACACGGGAACTCGTTAACGAGTACGGCGAGCCGCAGTATCTCCCCCGTGAAGATGGATCGTTCTATCGTATGTACCAAGAGATAAACTACGATCCGGACCCATCCGACTCCGACCAAAGACGCTTTATCAAAGTCGGTGAGCGCATTACTTCGCAAGGTGTCGTTATTCCCAATTTGTCGGTATCTCGGCCTGCCGAGCGCCAATACAATTTGCCGCCAGAGGCCAAGTTTAACAGAGAGGCAATAAAGCTCGTTCATGACATGTTGCAAGGCAAAGCGCCCGCGAAAGGTGCCCGAGGCTATGCCGATGCCTTTATGAGCCAGAGCTCTCATAGCCTGTGGACCGAGACACAACTTGCAACTCAAAAAGGTTACACTGGTTGGCTGGAAGTCGTGGCGAAGTACATCGGTGTACGGCCTGCTGCGCCCGTTATGACTCCGTTTATTTCTCTGCCAATGGAACAAATTTCCCCGAACTGAGGTCACCAAGCGTATACGTTCCGAATTGTACGCGGTGCAAGCTTGTTACAAGGTAGCCGAGGCTGTCAAAGGTGCGTCGAATCTGGCGATTACGCCCCTCGCGCATAATGACAAGCCAGTGCTTGTCATTGCCATCTTCCATTCGCTCCAAACCCAGCTGGCTGACGCCGTCTTCTAGTTGCACACCCATATCAGCGATCATTTGGCGATGAAACGGCGCGAGTGGCTTATCTAAGACCACCTGGTACGTCTTGGTTTTTTGGTAGCGCGGGTGTGTTAATTGTTCTGCCAAATCGCCGTCGGTTGTCATGAGCAATAGTCCTGATGAATCTTTGTCGAGACGGCCTACGGGTTTGAGGTGATGTAGTTCTTCGGGTAGCAAGTCAAAGACCGTCCTGCTTCCCTGTCCGTTACGACTCACCACGTATCCTCGTGGTTTGTTGAGCATAATAGTCTGCGTACGTGGGCGAGCATCAACCGCGTGGCCGTCTACCGTTATGTCCTCAAGGCCTGTAACCATCATGCCAGTCGAAGCGGTGTGTCCATCGACGTGCACGCGCCCTTCGCTAATGGCCTGGTCGGCGCCACGGCGCGACAAAAACGTGCTGCTTGCTAAAAATTTATTTAAACGGATGGGCGTAGAAGGCTGAGATGTCATTACCTGCATTATACGACAGACACCTGCCTAGCCCTAGCGTCACTCCCTATAGTGCGATGTTGTTTGGGTCGTCGGGGTCTGTCCCTTGCCCACCATTTGGAGAAATAACGTGTCCGGGTTGGTGTGGTGGCGCAGCAAATGGGCTCGATATGGGGTGTTCGCCTTCGGCATGTTCATCGAGATTATTGATTCCTTCGCGTGCCAAAAGTTCGTTGAGGTCAGGCTGTGTAGACATCGGCTCAACTGGTGGCTGAATCATCTTCTTGTGAGCGATATTAACACCGTCTTCGTCCTTAGCGGGGGCTTCGTTGCCTGCTGGCGTTGGTGCTTCTAGCTTTGGCGATGTCGGCTGAAACGTTCGTGGCGCAGCGTTGTTATTTGCCTCTTCTGATGGCATAGTTGGGCTCAAAAAAGTTCGACTGCCGGGAGTTTCAAGCTGGGGTGTAATAGGCTTGTCTTCCAATGCGTCGGTTGCGGGCTCATCTGTTGTGGGAGTCTCTTCCGCAGGTGGGGCTGGTGCCGGTTCTAGAGCGCCAACTTCTGGGGTGGTAGTACTCGCATCGGGCTCTGCAGTTGGTGTGATTACTGTTGGCTGGCTTGCATCGGTGGTTTCTGGTGCAGGTGCCGGCGCTGCGCTATCTTGCTGATTGATAAAGTCATTGATCTGCTGCTGCATGAGTGCTTGCTCATCGGCAGTGGGAGTGGCACCTGAAAGATCTGCAGGCTCATCTGCGCTTCGATTTGTGCCATCTGGTGTGCTGGCTTCGGACGCTGGGGCTACATCGGCAGTTGGCTCTTCTGGTGTTGGTGTTTCGGTGGTGTCCGGGGTCGTGGGTGATGACGTAGGCTCGGTTGGGGCTGGTGTAGATTCTTGACTGTCAGTTGGCGCTGGAGCTGGTTCGGCTTCGGCTTCGGGTGAGTCGCTAGGAGTTGGTACTGCCGCGGGCGCCTCTGTCTCTGGTGTGGTTGGTACTGCAACGACAGGCGCCGATTCATCGGCTGGTTCAACTGAGGCCGATGTCTGTGGCGCAGCCGGAGCTGGCGGTTGGGGCTTCTCGCTGGTCTTGGGGGTTTCTGGCGTAGCGGCTGTCGGAGTGGCAGTTTCCAGGGTTTTGGTTAGCTCGCTCATGGCATCTGCCATCATCTTGTCGTCTTCTTGTTGGACGGCAGGAGCGGCCTCTGGAGCTGGCGTAACTACCGTTGCAGATGCAGCAGCTGCCTCTGGAGCAGGAACGGTTACCGCAGCCTGTGTGGGCTCAGCAGCGGACGGGGCTGGGTTAGGCATAGGTGCGGCCGATGTCTGTGGCGCGGCCGGCGTGCCTGCAGGAGCGGCCACTGGGGTAGTCGGAGCTGGCGTCGTTGCTGGAGTTTGTGGCATCGAAATAGCTGGAGTGGGCGCACTTGCAGCAGGTGGAGTCGCAACAGGAATAACAGGAGCCGGTGCGGGTGCGGCCACGGGAGTTGGTACAGCTGGCGCAGGTACGCTTGGAGTAGTTGCAGGAACCACGATAGCCGGAGCTGCAACTACTGGGGTAACAGCTGGCGCAGCCGGAGCTGCAGGCTCGGGTGGTGCTGGCGCTACTGCAACCGTAGCGGCTGGGGTTGAAGTGGGGGCATTTGGCTCAGGAGCGGCGGCTGGCGTATCAGAAGGCGCCACGCCGTTGTTCAAAAGCTCGTCAGCTGCCTTAACGATATCTTCCAGTGTCACTTGTGACTTTACTAAATAACGATCGGCGCCAAGTGCGTCTGCGCGCGTTTTATCTTCGGCCTGTCCCAGTGCGGTCAGCATAATTACCTTAGTGTCCTTGAGACCCTCGGTATTGCGCAGAATATCAAGCATTTCAAAGCCACTGATGCGTGGCATCATGACGTCAGAAATAATAAGATCAGGACGTTCTTGCTTGGCTTTAACAAGCGCTTCTTCACCATCTTGGGCTGAAACGATTGTATACCCTTCAGCTTGCAGGCGAGCTTCATATATCTCGCGCAAGTTATTGTCGTCTTCAACCAGGAGAATTTTTGCCATGGTGGTTTTCGTACCTTTTTACTGTGTTATATGCTTATGGTTATTGGTATTGTATCATGATTTGGCTACTGCACCAGAGTTGGACAGCTCTGCCGGCTTTGCGGCTTCTGCTTGTTGCAATGTTGTAGCACGCTGCGTGCTGAGTCGCGGTAAATTGATAAAGAAGGTGCTGCCCTTTCCCATCTCGCTTTCGACCCAAATACGGCCCTTATATAACTCGACAATTTTGCGACAAATGAATAGTCCAAGCCCGGTGCCACCAATAGTACGTGTGGCGGAATTGTCGACCCGGTAAAATTTCTGGAACAAGTGTGGAACGTCATCAGCCGGGATGCCAGAACCGGTGTCGCGGACGTACATTTGCACGACGTCGTTGTCGCCGGTGAGCCCAATTGATATTTTGCCTTGTTCGGTGTATTTGCAGGCGTTGTCAAACAAGTTAGTGACCACCTCACGCATGCGGTCGGCGTCAGCCATTACGTAGTAGAGCGGTTTTAGCACATGCGTGTTGACGGTGTCTTTGTTGGTGGCGTCGATGGCCTCGTTGCTCGCGCCAATCAGGAAATCCACGAACAAGCCCTTCTTTTCGGCGGCAAATTTCAGGTCATCGGTCAATTGCTGCAAAAATACACCCATCTCTACAACCGTTGGGTGGTTACTCAAGCGACCATCTTCGGCCTTGGAGCTGGTCAAAAGGTCCTGGAATAGTTTGCCGAGATGTTGGGTTGATATGTGCGCCTTCTCGAGATATCCACGTGCACGGCTGTCGATAGTACTGACCTTTTCGTTAAGCGCGAGCGCCAAATAGCCTTCAATTGCCGCCACAGGTGTACGCATTTCGTGACTGGCAGTGCTAATGAAATCTGCACGCTGTTTCTCGGCAGTGCGCTCCTCACTGATGTCACGCATCACAGCCACCGCACCCACGAGCTGGTCCTTGCCTGGCTCGGTCACGGGCGAGATTACCAACGAAATAATTTGCGTTTTTCCATCACGGCCGGTTAGTAATAGTGTCTGACTGCTGTGCTTCTCTTGCTTGAGAACTGTTATGAACGGATTTTCGGTGGCCTCAATCGGCTGCCCACCTTCTAGGCTGAGCTTGGCGACGAGTTGGGCATCAACACCAACTGCTTCGGCAATCGGCCACTCGGTCATAGCACTTGCTGCAGGGTTTATCAGGGTAATCTTGCCTTCAGTATTGGTCACGATCACACCATCGGCGATTGATTGAATCAGGATCTCAGACTGCTTTTGGTTGCTTTTGAGTTCGCCCGATAATTGGTCGAATTGCTCTTCCTGGATACTCACAAATCGACGCCGCCAGAACAGATATGAGCAACTAGCTACTGCAAGGTCGGCCAACAATAATATCCAGGCCGGCTTTGATACGGCTGCAATATTGAAATCGGTCTGTATCAAAAAATGCACAAACGTTAAAAATACAAAGCCCAGCAAAAATGGTGATCCGTACAGCCCAGCAAAAAACGTCGACATTAGCCAGACAATGATATAGAGATAGCTTGCAGCAGTACCGACGTCGCCAGTCAAGCCGTTAAGCAACGACAAAAAGAGAAGCATCGATCCCGCTAGCGTGGCATATGGCAGGCTGTATTTTTTAACGATCCAGAAAAATATCAACAAATACGTCACACTAATGCCAGCGATAATAGCTGCCACAGAGTCAATATTGAGTAGCATCGTGTAGTGCATGAGCTGTGTAGAAAATTGTGCCAGAATGTAGGATAGCAAAAGCGCACTATTCCAGGCCACCATGATGACCCAGTACAGCCAATACCACCGCTTATTTACTTGATACGCAAAATAATCCATTACCATATAGTGTACCGCTTATGGTTAACCTCGCCAAGAGAGTGTTCAGGCTTATAGCAAAAGAGACGCCCGTTTGCGGCGCCTCTTTATCTTTTGCGGGATCTTTTAGCTGATGAATGTAAGGATGGCGTCACCGACTTCCTCGGGCTTCTGAGCCTGAGGGTGGTGCCCCGCACCGGCAGAAATGAAGATTTTCGGTGTTGTGGCATGCATGCGTTTAGGATATTCCGCCGCTTCTTTGGCGGGACTTGGGAAGTCGGGGTCTTTTTCACCCATGATGATCAAAGTTGGCTGAGCAAGTTTGGCCAGGCGACCATCCAAGCTTTGGCCCGAGTCAGAGAACATGGTACGTAATGCATACATGCGACCTGGTTCTCTTAGCATTGCACGCATGCGGGCGGTCTGTTCGGCGTAGTCGGCAGGCTTGATCGGATACATTTTGTCGTTATACCAGCCGGCAAATAGTCGCAGTCCCCATAGTGGTGACAGCAATATTTGCGCAGTTAGTGCTGACATAATTGGTGATTTGGTACGAGCAAATGGTCCCATCATAACGACCTTACTGACGAGCTCTGGGCGGTCGGTAGCAGCCACAACAGCAACGCCAGCGGCCTTGGATGTACCCACGACGATTGCCGGGCCAGCTTGTAAGCGCTCGATTAGCGCAACAACGTCACTGGCCATGGCTTCGTAGCTATAATCGCGCCAGCGGGCACTCGTTTCGCCTTGTCCGCGGATATCCATGGTTACGACGCGGTAGCCTGCACCTACCAAAATTGGCGTCAAAAATCGGTATTCAGCGCGGGTGTCGCCACCAGCTGGCATACAGATAATGAGCTGGCCTTTTCCCTGATCGTCAAAGGCAATTTTGCCATCTTTGCGGTCCAGAAATTGCGTTGTTGGATGTTGTTGGTCGTTCATGATGGTCTCCCTTATATATGATGATTTAGTTTTGTGGAGTTTGCCAGTTGGTACATTCGCGCAGTGCGCGTGCAAGCATTTCCAGTAGGTCAACCTGCTCGATTGACGAATCGGCTAGGTAATACAATCGCTGTGTTCCCTGCTTCTCGATATCGACAAGCCCGGCTTGGTGCAGAAGCTTCAAGTGGTGCGATACTGCTGGCCGTGACAATGGCGTTGATTCGGTAATTTGGTTAACGCTCATTTTGTGTATTTGCAGCAACTGGACCACGATGTGCTGTCGGTTCTCGTCGCCGAGGGCGACGAATAGTGGACCTGCTTTGTGAAACAATTCGATGACGTCTTGTGGTTTACTCATTGGTTTAAATTCTTAAACATACGAACATAATATCGCTCCGCGCACGTCTTGTCAACAACTTTCTTATGTGTTTTTCCACCACATAAACGGTCCACGTAATATTTATTGTAATTTTCTAAAAGAGTGGTATAATTTGTCTTGCAACTCGGGTAAGACCCGGGTTTGTTTTTTGACAAGAGACAATATCCAGCAGTGCTCGGTGTGCTTTAGTGAGCATAGCAAGCACTGCTGGAATCCCCCAGATTAGTGTGTTTTTTCGTGTACCATGCTTGCCCATTGCTCTTCAGGGCAATGAGAAAGGTTTGATATGCCCGGAGCCATGATCTTCGCGATCATCTTCTTGGTGATCGCCGTCGTTGCTGTTGTCGTCAGTGTTTTCGCTGGCCGCAGCACGGACCCGGACGCCAAGATGTTCCGCAACGGTGCCCGCGTCGTCGCGGTCCTCGCGTTCATCCTCGTCGGTGTGATGACCGTGGTCTCGTCCGCGAACCAGGTCCCCACCAAGGAGATCGGCGTCATCACGACGTTCGGTCACCCCGATGGCGAGCTGACCAACGGACTCCACTTCATCAGCCCCTTCTCGAAGGTCACCACCCTCGACGGGGCACAGCAGAACGACCAGCGATTGAGTGCCAGTACCTGCACCACCGTGCGCCTGGCCAACCAGAGCACGGCCTGTGTGCAGAATGCGGTGCAGTGGCAGATCGACCCGGCCGCTGCCGACCAGCTGTACAAGAACTACAAGGATTTCGCCAACATCCGCTCGAACCTGGTTGACAACAACCTGGCCGTCGAGCTGAATACGGCGTTCTCCGGCTATGACCCGCTGGCCAGCCTGGCGAGTCAGACCAGTACAACCGGTACCACCAGCGCCCCCACGGCCATCTCGAAGGATGAGCTCGACAAGATCGCCAGCAACGTCCTCACGGCGCTGCAGGCCGATGTCGGCACATCCATCACCATCAAGAAGGTCAGCATCACCATCGTCACGTACGATGCCAGCACCGAGAGCAAGATCTCGCAGTACCAGGCGGCGCTCGCCAACACTCGCATCGCGCTCCAGAACGAGCAGACGGCCGCCGCCCAGGCAGCAGCCAACAAGATCCTGTCCAGTTCTGTCGCGAACGACAATGGCGTGCTCGTCTCCAAGTGCTACGACCTCGTGGCCGAGATGATCAACAAGGGAGTTGCCGTTCCCCCTGGCTACAGCTGCTGGCCCGGTAGTGGTTCCAACGTTCTCGTCGGAGCCGGCGCCACCAAGTAGTCCTCGCCTCTGCGAACGTACCATCCGCTTCACCCCGGTAGCACACTGATCCATCCCAGGTGATGTGCCCGTAGGGCGACCTCGTTACCAAAACTTGGTCGTCCTACGACATCCCTCCCTACAACCTGTCTCACGTCAAAAAACACCCGCTCCACGAATTACGTTCGTGCTGATGAGTCAAAAGCGGAAGGATGAAATTTCTATGTTTACATAAGAAATCATATCCTGAGCATTTTGAGCTCCTACCGAAGGTATGAGTTTCCCCACAGGGGAAATAGCTACCGTAAGGTTGTCTTGGCAAAAAGCCAAGAGTTACCGAAGGTATGAGCTCCCAGGTTTAACAAACCTCAGGACGAAAGCGGCCCCCATTTTAATCTATACAGACGTGGCGGAGTAGCCGTTTGGGTTTTGTGATTGCCAACGCCAGGCATCTGCACAGGCTTCTTCGAGTGTCATTTGGGCATGCCAGCCTAGCTCTTGCTGAGCTTTGGACGGGTCAGCGTAGGCGCTCGCAATGTCACCTTCCCTGCGCGCTACAACTTCGTACGGAAGCGTTTTGCCGCAAGCCTTTTCAAACGCATGCAGGAGATCAAAGACAGATACCTGCGCGCCGGTCCCAAGATTGTATACAGCAACACCAGCTTTGCTGTGTGTTAGTGCCGCAATGTGGCCTTGCGCCAAATCTACGACGTGAATGTAGTCTCTAACGCCCGTTCCGTCTGGCGTGTCGTAATCATCACCGAAGACCAGAAGTTTCTCGCGCAGGCCAACGGCTACTTGCGAAATGTAAGGCAGAATATTTTGCGGTGGTCCGTTCGGATCTTCGCCAATAAGGCCGCTACTATGTGCCCCGATTGGGTTGAAATACCGCAGAATAGTAATCTCCCAAGAAGGATCGGCGACTGCCATGTCACGCAAAATTTGCTCGATCATGAATTTGGTTTGGCCATAGGAATTGGTAAGTCCAACTCCTGTTTGGGCGGTTTCTTTGACTGGCAGTTCCCGGGGGTTGCCGTACACGGTGGCCGAAGAACTAAAGATGATTTTTTTAACGCCACGGCTTTGCATTGCTTCGAGCACGGTTAATGCCACATCCAGATTGTTGCGGTAGTACATCAGCGGTTTTTGGACTGATTCGCCCACAGCCTTGTAGCCAGCAAATAGCACCACGGCATCAAAATCATTGTCTTTAAACAACGCAGCAACTGCTTCTTTGTCCGTCAGATCAACCTGCACAAACGGAATTTTTTGGTCAACAATTGTCTCAACGCGATGGATGGCTTCCAGGCTGCTATTGGCAAGATTATCAGCAATAATTGGTGTGTGTCCTGCGGCGATCAGCTCAATTACCGTGTGGCTGCCAATGTAACCTGCCCCACCTGCTACCAAAATATTCATGCTAGTGCCCGTTGTTATGTCTAGTGTTGGCGGAAGTATATCACCCCCAGAGCTGGTTTTCTATACCTGTACCCATGGCTGATATTTTCTCCATCACGTGCGTGCAGCTCCATAAAATAAAATGTAATCCCATAAATTTGATTAAAAAGTAATTTGATTTTATAGATTGTAAAAATAAACTCTTTACCATATAATAAAGTATGCCTTCGAACATCCTATGTTCGCGAAAGGAGATCTTTAAAGCTCAGCAAGCTATTTATTGTTTTGCACGAACCCACCTTCAGTCTGGAGTGACTTGCAATGACATGGAATGGTACCGAAAAGGTTTCACCCGCAGCCCTGCTGCGGCGTAGCACCGACATCGTGTACGGCCTCGAGGCTCGTAAGCTCTTCAAGGGCAAGCGCATCCTCGTCACCGGCGCGGGTGGGTCCATCGGTAGCGAGATCGTGCGGCAGCTGATCAACCTCGGCGCCGGCATGATCCACTTCGTGGACGGAGACGAATACGCCCTGTACATGCTGCAGCGTGGCCTCACCGACACGGCGCTGCTTGACGACAGCCGGTTCATCCTGGCCAGGGTCGAGAACGCGCAGCGGATCAACACGATCCTCGGCGAGATCAAGCCCGAGATCGTGATCCACGCTGCCGCCCACAAGCACCTGCCCCTCCTCGAGCGCTCGCCCGAGGCGGCCATCCTGAGCAACGTCATTGGCACCCACGTGGTCGCTGATGCGTGTGTCAGGCATGGCGTCGATCGTTTCATCAACATCTCAACCGACAAGGCCGCCCGGCCGACCTCGGTTCTGGGATGGACGAAGCGACTCGCCGAGATGGCGGTTGCCAGCTACACGGACAGCGACACTACGGTTGCTTCCGTGCGGTTCGGCAACGTCTTCGGCAGTCGCGGCTCGTTCGTCGAGACGCTCGTCCAGCAGGTCAGCACCGGCAAGTCCGTGATGATCACGGACCCGATGGCGACCCGGTACTTCATGACGATTCCCGAGGCAGCCAGCCTTGTGATCGAAGCTGCAGTCATCGCCCAGAACGGCGGTACGTACGTTCTCGACATGGGAGAACCTGTCTCGATCGTCGAGCTCGTTCACCGCTTCGTCGAACTGACCGGCTACCGTATGCCCCAGATCATGTTCACGGGGCTTCGTCCGGGCGAGAAGTTGCACGAGGAGCTGTACGACCCCACCGAGGATCGGCAGTCCACGGTACACCCTCGAATCTCGACGGTCACCCTTCCGGGTGTCCTCGACAAGGAGGAGATCAACGAACTGCGTATGCTCATCGAGGAGAACGACGTTTCCCCCGAGAAGCTGCGCTCCCGACTCATTGCCTTGGTCGCGCTTCACAGCACGGCCCCGCTTCTTCTGGAGGTCTGAGGTCATGTACGAACTGCTTCTTTCCCTCATCGCGCTGCCGCTTCTGGCAGTGTTCATCGACGGGGGCGCCGGCATCATCGCACGTCGCGAGACCTACGAGTTCGGCACGCACCTCTCCGAGGACTTCACCATTCTCGTCCCAATCTGGGGTCGAATGAAGTACCTCGAGACCGTCGAGTACCTCAGGCAGTACGGCAACCGCATTCTGCTGTGCACCACTGGCAACGAAAGCGACGATTTCTACACCGACATCGAGCGCATCGCCACCGAGAACGGCTTCCGGATCTTTCGGGATGAACCGCTCCAGGGCCGCCACAAGGTGACCACGCACAAACAGCGGGCGACTTCTGGTACCATCCGGGACCGCCTGGTTCGCAACGCACTCAACACTGTCGTCAACACCACCTACGTCATTCCGCTCGATGCGGACACAACCACCCGACAGAACCTCAACCTCCTCGCCGGTGAGCTGG
>JBNQGE010000005.1:0-3272 GCA_050436805.1 Candidatus Saccharimonadota bacterium | reverse complement strand
CCACTACGCCACCCCCTCCCCAGACGCCGTAGGCCGGATCCACCATACGCCGGTCGAGCCTCGGGATCCGAACTCGATGGTGACGTAGCCCTTGTCGCGGATCGACTCGTAGGTCGACTCCTTGCGGCCGATCTGGTCTCCGGGCAGGTACCGCATCCGGTGGGCTCCCGGCTGGATGCCGACCCGGCCGTCCGGGGTGTTCTTGCAGGCGGCCAGGACCTTGATCATGGTCTTGCGCTCGATGTCGTCCAGCTCGGCCGGACCGGGCAGCTCGATGGCGACACCGCAGAACGCCGTGTCGACGATGCGGATCAGGCCCTTGTCCTGCAGGGAGTGGAAGGTCTTGGCCGCCCAGGTCTGCTGGTCGGGCCTGTCCCGCCTGGAGTACAGGGACCAGGGCTGGCGCCCGTCCCGGTGCGGAGTCAGCCGGTCGCCGGGGCTGGGCAGGGCGGCGCGCAGGGCGTCGTACAGCGACCTCTCGCTCTTGGTGAGCCGGGTAGACATCGGGGTCCTCTCAGTGGCGGCCGGTCGTGGCCGCGGTCAGTACGAACATCACGATTCCGGCGCTGGCCGTGGCCCGAGCCTGGTACAGGTCCATGGCAGTCACTTCGCACCCGCAGCCAGCAGCAGGAACACCGTGACGCTGACCACGGCCACCGCGGCGGCGGCTATCGCCGTATCTATCGACCGGGCGGTCAGGATGGCCAGGGCAGAGGCCAGCGCGACCGCCCCGGAGACCAGGATCAGGATCCCCACGTCGGACTCCCCTGGGAGGCTACCGTCAGGGCGCACAGCAGGATCAGCGCCCCCGTGCCGAACAGGATGGCGGCGCCGACCGCCGAGCGCACGGAGCGGGTGGTCGTCACGATGGCCGCCGATCCGGCCCAGAACAGGACCCCCAGCATCCCCAGGACCCCGGCCATCAGCGGGCGCCCCGCGCTTTCAGGAAGTCGGCCACGGCGTCGACGGATCCGATGACGGGAGCGGGGGGCAGGGCCCGGCGGACCTGGGAGGTCCAGCCCTTGCGCAGTCGGCCGTCCAGGATGGCGACCACGCCGCGGTCCGAGGTGGTGCGGATAAGTCGGCCGAACGCCTGCAGCAGGACCATGGTCATCTCGGGGATGGCGACGTGGCGGAAGCTGGAGCCGTCGCCCAGGCGCTGGTCCACCAGCCTGCAGCGGGCCTCGAACACCGGGTCGCCCGGGGTCGGGAACGGCATCTTGTCGATGATCACCAGGCGGCAGGTGTCGCCCGGGAAGTCGACCCCGGTCATGAACGAGCGGGTGCCGAACAGGACCGAGTGGGTGTCGCTGGCGAACGCCTCGGCCAGCTCGCGGTTGGTACTTCCCGGCTGGTACTGGCAGAAGGTGCGCATCCCCTGGCTCTCCAGCCGGGGGGCGACGTTCTCGTACGCCTCGCGCATGGCCGAGACGCTGGTGAACAGCAGCAGTGCGCCACCCCCCGCCGCGCCCACCAGCTCGGTCATCCGCTGCTGGGCCCACGCCCTCCAGACCGGCTGCTTGGGGTCGGGGTCGTCGCTGTAGGGCAGGTAGAGGCGGGCCTGCCTGCCGTAGTCGAACGGAGAGCCCACGTCCATGCCGCGGTAGGTGTCCCGGCCCAGACCGGTGCGCTGGGCGATGTAGGAGAAGTCCGATCCCATGGAGAGGGTGGCGGAGGCCATCACGGTCGGCACGGGGTCCTGCGAGCCGTCCTGGTGCCACAGTGCGGCGTCCAGGAACCCTCCGACCTCGACGGGGGCGGTACGCAGGGTGATCCGGCCCTTGCGCTCGTCGTACTCGATCCAGACCACGTCCTTGACGTCGGAGTCCAGGGTGAATACGGACAGGTCGGCAGCCAGGGTGTCGACCCGGCGGGCGTGCTCGCACCAGGGCTCGTCCAGCTCGGCGCTCTCGCAGGTGCAGGCAGCGATGGTGGTCTCGTCCTGGATCCGGCCCAGCGGCTCGACGATCTTGCGGATGGCGATTCGGTCGTCGGCGGCCAGCTTGGCAGTGCGGTCCTTGCCCGCCTCGATGCGAAACCAGCGGGCGGTGGCCTCGAAGTACTGGCTGGCGGCGTCCAGCATCTGATCCAGCCAGGCGTCGGCGTCCTTGGCCAGCAGGTGGGCGCGCAGGCGCTGGGCCACCGCGACGATCCGGCCGAGCGTGATCTGGGTACTGAGGCCGTCAGCCACGATCCCGGGCATCTCGTGGGCCTCGTCCACCACCAGCAGCTGGTAGTCGCCCAGCAGGGCGCGCTCCCCGCCGGTCATCAGCCGCAGGCGCAGGTCCTGGGTCAGCAGGCTGGTGTTGACCACCAGCACGCGGGCAGCCAGGGCGCGATCCTTGGCCCGCTCGGCGAAGCACTCGTTGCCGAATTTGCAGCGCTGGCGGCCCACGCAGCCCTCGGCGTCGGTGATCATCTCCGACCAGGTCTTGTCGTCGACCGGGCGCAGCAGGTCCCCGCGCTCGCCGTCGCTGCCCGGCCGCACGCTGGCGCCGCCGTCGCCCGAGTTGCGCATACACACGTAGTTGCTGCGGCCCTTGAGCATGGCGAACGTGAGGTCGGGGAACAGCGTGGCCTTCAGGTTCGGCAGGTCCCGGGTGTACAGCTGCTCCTGCAGGGACTTGGTGGAGACGGCCACCACGACCCGCTTGCCGGACTGGATCGCCGGGATCAGGTAGCCCAGGGACTTGCCGACGCCGGTACCGGCCTGCGCCAGCAGCACGGGTGCGGGGCCGCTGTTGTGCGCGACCTGGGAGACGGCCAGGGCCATCGTGCGCTGGGGCTCGCGGGCGCTGAATCCCGGCCAGGCCACGGATAGGGCCTTCTCGGCATCGCTCCATGTACGCGGCACGGAGGGCCGCTGCGGGGTCACTGTCATGAGGCCATTCTACCCCGCTACTTGCCTGTATGACAAGCTCCGGAGGACAGAGAGAGCCGTCTGCGGACGTACGGCAGCGCATCGCCAAGGCCGTAGTTCCAGTCGGCGGCATCACCGCCAAGCCTAGGCACCGAAGTCTTCGATCAGGCGCAGAGCCGCAGCCGCCTGCTGCGGCATCACCGCGTTGCCGAGCCTAGCTATCTGGGCGCTGCGGCTCAGCCCCGGCGCGCCGGTGACCCAGCCGGGCTCGTAGCCCATCATCCACTCCACGAACAGCGCGGACAGGCGCGGGCCGCCCTTCGGTCCGATCTCGCTCGCTGCGGGCACGTCATGGCCGAACACGGATTCCCAGCGTGCTATGGCGGGCGTATACACGCCCCATGTGTCGGCG
>JBNQGE010000004.1:0-204314 GCA_050436805.1 Candidatus Saccharimonadota bacterium | reverse complement strand
TAACTCCATTCAAGGATGTCGGATGCATTAGCAACTGCCAAACGTACAGCATCAAATGTCGAAATGCTCATGCTGGAACTATATCGTCGCATTACGCTACCTCTTTCTCATTGTTGTCATCATCAATAGCATCATCGTCATCGCTTGTAGCTATAACGCTCGCCATATCATCTTCTGTTTCTTCCATAACCATGAACTCGTCGATAGTTGCAGCGTCTTCGGTCACATCTACATCAGATGCAAGCGGAGCTGGAACTTCGATAACAGCCTGGCTTTCGCCTTCTTCACGGACGTTAGTTGCGAGCACGTGCTCAGCGTCAACGACCTTGTCGGACTGAACGAGATCAACCTTCAAACCAAGACCCTGAAGTTCCTTAACAAGCACGTTGAAGCTTTCAGGTACCTTTGGACCAACAATTTCAGTCTTCTTGATGATTGATTCATAGGCTTTTGAACGACCATACACATCGTCTGACTTGATGGTGAGCATTTCTTGAAGTGTGCTTGCGGCACCGTATGCTTCAAGAGCCCATACTTCCATTTCACCAAAGCGCTGACCACCGTTTTGCGCCTTACCACCAAGTGGCTGCTGGGTCACCATCGTGTAAGGGCCGGTTGAACGAGCGTGGATCTTGTCAGCGACCATGTGGTTCAGCTTAATCATGTACATGCTACCGACGGTAGTACGTTCCTTGAATGCTTCACCAGTACGGCCATCAAACAATTGTTGCTTACCGTCTTCAGGGAAACCAGACTCTTTGAGGAGTTCTTGGATCTTTTCGACAGGAACACCGTTGAAGGATGGACTTGCAACCTTGATACCAAGGGCGCGAGCCGCCATACCAAGGTGCGTTTCGAACAACTGGCCAAGGTTCATACGTGATGGCACACCAAGTGGGTTCAAAATGATGTCCACGGGACGACCATCTTCCATGAATGGCATGTCTTCAACAGGCAAGATTCGAGCGATAACACCCTTGTTACCGTGACGACCACCCAACTTGTCACCAACTGAGATCTTGCGCATCTGAGCGACAAAGACCTGGATTTGCATCAGTACACCAGCCTTGAGTTCGTGACCATTCTCGCGGGAGAATACCTTAACGCCAACGACCTTACCGTGCTTACCGTTGCTCATACGCTGTGAGGTGTCGCGAACTTCCTTGGCTTTTTCACCAAAGATAGCACGGAGCAAACGCTCTTCTGAGCTAAGTTCTTGTTCACCCTTTGGCGTAATCTTACCGACGAGGATGTCACCAGGGTGTACTTCGGCGCCAATGCGGACAATGCCATCGTCGTCGAGGTGACGCAGTGCGTCCTCGGAAACGTTCGGGATGTCACGAGTAACGATTTCTGGTCCTAGTTTGGTTTCGCGGACTTCGATCATGAAGTCAACGATGTGTACTGAGGTCAGTGTGTCGTCTTCGACTAATTTGCGGCTAATAATGATAGCGTCTTCGAAGTTGTAGCCGCTCCATGGCATGAATGCTGCGATAAGGTCTTTACCCAACGCAAGTTCACCACCCTGGATTGACATACCTTCAACAAGAACGTCACCCTTTTTAACTTTGTCACCAACTGTTACTACAACCTTTTGGTTGATGCTCGTACCTTCGTTAGAACGGATGAAGTGCTGTGGCTCGTAAGCAACAACGCCTGTCTCGTATTTTACGACTACCTTTGCACCGGTTGCTTGAGTAACTTCACCATCGGCTTCGGCCAAAATGACCTGGCCAGTATTGCGGGCAGCAGCCTTTTCGAGACCAGTACCAACAATTGGAGAGCGAGGCTGAATAAGTGGCACAGCTTGACGTTGCTGGTTACTACCCATGAGTGAGCGGTACACGTAGTTCTTTTCGATGAAAGGAATAAGACCTGCGGATGAACCGATGATCTCGTTACGTGCGGCGTCCATGTGCGTAATGTCGCTAGCGTCAACTTCACCTGACTTGAGGTTCATACGAGCACTAACGCGCTCAGCAACAAAGTGACCCTTGTCGTCGATTTCAGCACCGGCACCGGCGATAACAGCGTTTTCTTCCTCGAAAGCATCGAGGTATACAACGTCGTTCGTAACTTTGCCGTCGATTACCTTGCGGTAAGGAGCTTCGATGAAACCGTAGTCGTTAATGCGAGCGTAGTTAGCCAAGTTAAGTACCAAACCAATGTTGGCACCTTCTGGAGTTTCTACGGCACAGATACGACCATAGTGTGTTGCGTGAGCATCACGAACATCCAAGCCGGCGCGTTCGCGGCTCAAACCACCAGGACCCATAGAGCTCAAGCGGCGTTTGTGGGCCAACTCCGAGAGTGGGTTAATCTGGTCCATGAACTGTGATAGCTGAGAACTCGCGAAGAATTCACGAACAGCAGCAACGATAGGACGAGCGTTAATGAGCTGACCTGGAGTTACTGATTCGATTTCGCTCATAGACATGCGGTCTTTGGTGTTGCGTTCCATGCGGAGCAAACCAATACGGAATTGGCGTTGTACCAATTCACCAACCAATTTCACGCGACGATTGGCCAATGAATCGATGTCGTCAGCAGGTTCCTGAGAATTGTTGAGACGCATAAGCTCAGAAACAATTGCAACGAGGTCTTCGATGCGCATAACGCGATTTTCGACAGTGTTTGGCACATCAAGGTTGAGGCGCTTGTTGATCTTGTAACGACCAACGCGGCTAAAGTCAAAGCGCTTGAAGTTGTAGAACATGTTCTCGACTAAGCTTTTAGCGTTGTCGACGGTGGCCAAGTCACCTGGACGCAAGCGGCGGTATACTTCGATCAAAGCATCGCTTTGACCACGAGTTGTGTCTTTGTCGAGGGTAGTTTGCAAGTGGCTGCGCGTACCAGTATCGACGCCCTTGAATGCTTCACGCATCGCAGTTTCGGTCATACCGAGAGCGCGTAACAGAGTGGTGATAGGGATTTTGCGTTTGCGGTCAATTTTGACATACAAAGCACCGTTGGCAGCAGTTTCGAACTCAAGCCATGCACCACGACCAGGGATAACCTTGGCGCCATACAGGTTGGTTGAACCATGCTGGTCAGAGGTGAAGAATACACCGCTGGAACGGATAAGCTGTGATACAACAACGCGCTCAGCGCCGTTAATCACAAATGTACCGCGCTTAGTCATCCATGGGTAATCACCGAGGTAGATTTCCTGTTCTTTGACTTCGCCGGTAACCTTGTTAGTCAGTTCTACGACTGCCTTTAGTGGAGCCTCGTAAGAAACATTGTTCTCGCGTGCATCTGTTTCACTCATCTTTGGATCTTCAAAGTGGTAGCCCTTGAAGCGCAAAGAAAGTTTAGTGCCTGTGTAGTCATCGATTGGGCTTACTTCAGCAAGTAATTCTCCCAAACCTTCTTCTACAAACCACTGGAATGATTTATTTTGGTGACCACCAAGGTCATCAAGTTCGACAGCATCGTCGCGAGTCGTGAAATACACGCGCATGCCATCGTCAGATGTAGTCTTAACGCCTTTTGCCATTCGTGCAACGTTCCCCTTCTTTATTAGCTTTGACCTATTGCAATAGACTCTAAAGCCTCTACCCGGCAACCGAGTAGAGTGTTACTAATTAGTATTGTTAAATGATTTTTCGCGCGAAGGTTCCCTAAGTTGGATGTTTTTGGCATGACCAGCGTCTCAACAAAAGTCATACTTACCAACCTACACTACTTCTTACCATAAGATTATGGATATGCAAGGGTCAAATGTCAAGTCCTTTTAGGAATGTGCAGGCACATATGTCGTATCTGGGGTGAAGCATGAGCGGAAGAGTAATGGGACTGCGTAGTGGCAGTTGTCTTTGGCGGAGGCCCATTACTCTTCCTTTTGGTGCTGTACTCTTTCTGAGCCGCGCCAAGGTCATCACGCTGACCGTTTAGCTCATCTACCACCTGCGTGGCTGTGCCCTGTTGGGCACTGGTTCGCGCAAAATCTTGTTACCGAGCCAGCAGGCAGACAGGAATGCAATTGCTGCAGCCCCACCGTACACCGTGCACAGCACAGTGCCATACGGCAGGCACTCTACGGCCGGAACCATGAACGCTACACCGATACTGAACATCGCACTTGCGATTGCGACGATAAGTTCGGAGTTTTTGCGGGAGAACAGCACCGCCATAATTGCCAGCAATGTTGCTGCCCCAGCGATCGCCGAACCCGTGTTCGCGAGCACCATCAGGTAGTGCGGAACTTCTGTCACGACTACTCCTTATCCAAAGACGGCGTTGCGCGCAACTTGTCGGCACGCATCTGCGCCTCGTACTTTCGGATGTTCTTGACCATGCACCAAAACGCAACGAGCATTGTAACCACACTCAGGCTGAGTGAGCCGATGCTCTTTTCGTACAGATCCGGCGGCAGCGCTGCTAGTGAGGAGGTACCGAGCAAGCCATACAGGACACTCGTCCAGAAGGGCTCACGAGCCTGGACGATCCGCAGTTTTGGCAGCTGGCAGCCCAGTATGATACCCGCGCCAAACAGCAGGATGATGGAGGTCCACATCAGCGCAAGGTCGAAGAACGGCATGTCTGCTTCCAATCGCAGGAGGGATGAGATGTGTCTCGGGTGAGACAATGCAAACTATACGATACTTCGGCGCAATCGAAAAGGTCTAGAAATCACCGCCTAGATCATAGGTAACGCTGAGTGAATTATAGATAGCAACGAGGGACTCGGCCCGCGCCATTGTTTCCAGGCCATCAAGCTGAACCTGCATGCCAGCTTCGGCAAAGAATGGTTTGTCTTGCGTGTCGACAATTTCGATCATAAGTGCTCGGTCAGGCTCATCGTCGAGTGCCGCATGAAGCAGCGCAGCCATAGTTCGTCGGTAAGAGCCAGTAAGCGAACCGTCTCGCGAAACGAGCGTCGATACATATAATAGTTCAGATATTCCTGTCGTGGCAGCGTATCCGTAGACGTCACCAGCGTGAAGGCCGTAAGGACTCGTCGCTACAAAATGGCGGTCCTGAGATGCCACTAAGTTGTGCGAGATCGCCTCAGCGCCCTCACCCGTTCGACCGCACCTCCAAACAAACTCAGCAAGACCAGAAACAGCTGGGTTGTATGCTGACTGTCCTCGTAAATAGATCTCACGAAAGTCGACACTATCGTGCTTCTGTGAGTCTCCGTTAAAATACGAAGTCGCAGGCTCTTGTTCGACGAGTCGTAGTGCTGCCATTTGCCACAAGTTTACGCGCAACCGCCGTGTATAACAAGTACTTTGTTATGTAGCTTTTGGTGGTGACGTAATAATCGCGTCAGCAAGACCGTATTTGACTGCCTCTTCGGCCGAAAGCCAGTAGTCGCGCTCCATGTCTTCGGTAATTTTCTTGAGTGGCTGCCCTGTTTGCTCGGCCATGATTTCGTTTAGACGATGCTTAAGGCGCAGGCCTTCCTTGAGGTCAATTTCCATGTCAGTAACTTTGCCGCGAGTGCCGGCAGATGGTTGGTGGATCATCACGGTTGAGTTCGGCAGCAAAAAGCGTTTGCCCTTTGCACCTGAGTTTAGCAAAAATGCTGCCGCGGAAGCCTGCATACCGATACCAACGGTTTGAACATCGTTGGTAATGTATTGCATGGTGTCATAAATAGCCATGGCGTCATACACGGCGCCACCAGGACTGTTGATATAAAAGTAGATGTCTTTTTTGGCGTCTTCAGACTGCAAAAACAGCAGCTGTGCGATGATAAGGTTCGCAGTGTGAGGGCCGACTTCTTCGCCCAGGAAAATAATACGATCCTTGAGCAAGCGACTATAGATATCGTAGGCGCGCTCCATGCGGCCGTCGGATTCGATAACAGTTGGGACTAATGGCATTTCGATGTCTCCTCATCTAACGTTCTATACCCATAATAAGAAATTAGCACTCTCGAGTCAAGAGTGCTAATTATAATCTGCGCATGTTTATTGGTGCGCCAGCGTGCTTACTTTTTGGCAGCTGGTTTTACTGCAGCCTTAGCCTTAGGTGCCTTAGCGGCAGGCTGGGCAACAATATATTCTTTGAGCTTAGCCAAAGTTTTTTCGCTCAGCAAGCGTGATGCGATATCTCGGCGGTTCTCTGGCTTGTCAAGTTCAGCCTGCATCTGTGGATCAGGGTATTGACCCTTCAAAAGTTGCATACGAATTTCAAGTTCTTCAGGAGTGATAACAATCTTCTCGGCTTCGGCAATCTCGGACAATACCAAGCCTGCCTTTACGCGAAGTTCGGCATCAGAACGCATGCGCTCGTGGTGCTCTTCCTCGGTAACGCCTTCACCGTCGAGGTGTTCCTGCCACGTCTGGCCACGGTACATAACGTTTTGACGTTCTTCGTTTTCCATACGATCGATTTGCTCGTCGACCAGTACTTTTGGAATAGCAACAGTTGATTTCTCGGCGATCTTCAAAACCATGTCGTCGACAAATTCGCGGTCGTTCTGGTAGTCTTTTTCGGAGATAAGCTGCTTGCGAACGTCCTCGCGAAGCTCTTCAACAGTTTTAAATGGACCGACCTTGGCAGCAAAAGCTTCGTCAAGTTTTGGCTGCTTGATTTCCTTAACGCTCTTGGCAGTGATCGTGAATGTAACACCACGGTTCTGCAACGCAGCAACACCGTAGTCGCTTGGGAAGGTGATGTCGAACGTCTTTTCCTCGTCAACTTTAATGCCAATAACTTCCGGTTCAAAACCGGGAATAAAGGTATTGCTGCCGAGTACGAGTGGATAATCCTTGCCATCGGCACCCTGAATTGCTTCATGGGTTTTCGTATCAACACCAACAAAGTCGATTGTTACTTCATCACCGTCTTTAGCTGCACGGGTAACATCAACTTTTTCGGCCTCACGCGTGCGAAGATTTTCGATAACCTCGTCAACATCCTTGGTGGTAATTTTTACTTCGGGCTTTACGAGGCTCATTTTTTTGTAATCAGCTAGGGTAATTGCGCCGACAACCTCGACAGTAACTTCGAGTTCGAGTGTGCTAAATGGCACGAATTTCTTGACGTTTACTTGGGGCTGAGCGACCGGGCGAAGCTTCTTTTCGTCTAATGCTGCAACATAGAGGCGGTTCATAGCCAAATCGAGGAATTCTGACTGCAGGCTGGCAGGATCAGCGCTCTTTTCGACAAGCGCCAAGGGTGCTTTGCCTTGGCGAAATCCCTGGAGCTTAATGCTACGAGCGATGTGGTTTAGGGCTTCTTCCTTGGCAGCTTTTAGCATCTCTGCATCAGCGGTTAAGGTGAGCTGTACGTTGGTATCGGATAGATTTTTTTGAGTCACTTGCATAGTTACCAACTGTACCAGATAGTGGCAGTTTTGGCCAGAGGAGGCAGCACACGAAATATTCTGGTATCATAGACGGATGAAAAACGCTCTGTCTACACCATGGAACGCGGCGCACGTCGCTTCATGGCTTCGCACTATCAAAACGCTTCGTAGCAAGCATGCGCTCCCTGCATATATCCGCTTTGACGAGCTGCGGGCGATGCTGAGCCAAGAGCAAAATCGTATGGTTAGCGACTTGTTAGCAATTAAGCCGAGTGCTTACGGCCTCACAACACCTTTTTCTGGCCTGGATGAAGTCCCAGAAGACCTCGTAACTGTCCATGGTCAACATTACCTAGCCGAAGGTAAAACCAAGACACTGCACGATCCATATCTACCGCGTAAAGTCCATGACGCATTTGCGGCAATGAAAGCGGCATTTGAAACAGACTACCCCGGACGGACACTACTCGTAGAATCCGGCTACCGATCACCTGCATACCAGGTCGTAGTTTTTTTTAATTGGCTTGCACGCTTTTACGATGGCGACGTCGCCAAGACACTTCATCATGTAGCATTGCCGGCATACTCGCAGCACTGTTCGGCAACACACACTGCGCTCGACATCGAAAATATTGAAGGCTTGCCGACCAATCAAGATTTGGAAGGCTTTAAGGATACCATCGAGTATCATTGGCTGGCCGCGCATGCTGCAGACTTTGGCTTTTACGAATCATATCCCAAAGATAACCAAGAAGGCATGCGCTGGGAACCCTGGCACTGGCAATATCTAGCCTGAAACTACATGACCACCTTGGCGGTGGTCATTTTTTATCGTAGGTCTACTAGTCGAGGTCTTCGTCGCGGTAATCTTTGACGATACTCACGATGCGCGATGCGCCGTGACGTTCTTCGGCACTGGTGTGTAGGTTGCGCACGACGTACTGTTCGTCCTTAAGTTCTTTTTCACCGATAAAAATGGCGTAGTGGATACCCTTTTTGACAGCGGTCTTGATCTGCTTATCAACTTGGCGCCCTGTTGTATCGACGGCGACATTGGCACCCATGTTGCGTAATTCTGCGACTACTTTTTGTGCCTGAGTATAAACATCACCAATAAGAATAACGTAGGCATCAGTTTCGGGGCGTAGTTTGGGCAACAGGTCGTGCACCTCCAGGAAATTCTGGAGTGTCACATCACCCATACCAAAGCCAACGGTGGGGACCGGCTCGACGCCAAATAATCCGACCAAGCCATCATAGCGCCCGCCGCCAAACATGGCACGGTTGTTATCCGGGTGTTTATCAAAGACTTCAAACACGATGTCCGTGTAGTAGTCGAAGCCGCGCATGAGTGTGATGTCAAATACCGCATTAGTGACACGCGCATCTTTAAGCATTTCCATCAATTGTTGTAGTTCTTTGATGGCGTGGTGTTCGCGAATTACCTCTGGTAAGTGTTCGATCTGCTTGATCTTGAGAAGACCTAGGAGTTTGTTACTTACACCTGCGTCTCGCTGAGATGGCGTGAATACTGCGTCGGCTTCGGCGACAAATGTCTCGGTAGCCATTTTATGCATACGGTCAATGAGCTTAATGATTGTGTGCGATTGCGTTTCGTCGAGGCCAAGATAACCATGCATGATGTAATCAACGAGTTTGCGGCTGTTGAGGCGCACTTCATACATGTCGTGGGTCGCACCAAACGCCTTAAGAATAGCATCGGCAGTTTGAACAATTTCGGCTTCTGCTGTTAAATCACCCAAGCCAAAAAGATCGACGTTAAGCTGCCAGTGTTCGCGTAAACGTCCGCGCTGTGGACGCTCGTAGCGCCACAAATTTGGAATTGAGTACCAGCGAAGCGGAAATGGCAATTCCTGGCGCCTGGCGGCTACCATGCGGCTAACCGTAGGCGTCATTTCAGGACGCAGAGTTACCGTACGCCCACCACGGTCTTCGAACACGTATGTCTGCTCGTGAACAATTTCTTCACCCGATTTCGCCAAGTACATCTCGATGGGTTCCAAGATTGGCGCATCATATTCCTCATAGCCAAAGCGCTCAACGACCCGGCGCATGGTATTGAACATGTATTTTTGCAATCGCTTGTCTTCGGGGTAAAAATCGCGTGCCCCTTTGTATGGTTGAGTGGATAGTTTCATGATGTTCCCTGGTTACGCCGGCAAAAAATATGGCTTTGATAAATCACTTTGCAACGTCGCTATTTCGCATTAAGTATAGCACACGACCCCTGTCACGCATAGCTATCCGTGTTATAGGCCCGGAGTCGACCGCGGATCGTTGTTCCGACGAGATGGTCGAGGACCACCACCGTAGATTTCCGCTTCTTCTTGCATATGTGGAGCCGGAGATGGCCCACCCCGCATTGTCTCTTCGCGAACGTAATTGTCGCCATCAGGGCGGATCGTAACAGTAGAGCTCGTGGTCGGCTGCGACCGGGCTCGAACAGTCTCGATAACATTATCCCCTTGTTGATCGGGTACAACCACTTGTTCGTGGACTGTCTTGACGTTAGTGAGCGAGCCGAAGCGACCACTGTTCTGGAAGTTGGTAAGGACTTGCGTAAGGTGCGCTGCTTCACGCTCGTGACGTTCGACTTCGGCGGTGTTACCAGTGCTGGCAGCTTCTCGAGCACTAGTATTAGCAGCTTGGATACCCTGTGAAAGTGCCCTTGATACGTTAACGACACTTCTATTCTGGTTGCGTGCCAGAGTCGCCATGTCAACGTTATCCAGGGCGTTCAAGGTAGCCTTGCGGTAATCCTCAGGCGTTGGGGCACCCTCGCCGCCATTGGCATTGGCGGCCATTTGTTGGGTCACCAGACCCTTTGAACCGACAAATGTTCCAACACCAATTGCTAGATCGTGTCGACCAGCTCGTTTTGTAACGTTATTTATGTTACCGGCAAGTGCACCAGCGGCAGAGCTGTTGGTGCCTGCTACGCGGCTAATCGTCTCGATGGTTTGGCGCAAGTCATCATAGCCAGTACCCGTCATAGCCAATTGCTGAGCGGCAGCATATTGGCGCACGGCACCCCATCCACCGTTGGCCTTAACCGCAGCGACTGAGCGCTCCAGACGAGCTGTATCTGCAACGTGAGTTCCCGCCCCTTCACCAACGTAGCTAAAGCTTCCGTCAGCGTTCTGGATATGATCACCGTTATCCTGCGCTTGATACAAATCAAAATCTTTAACCATATTATCACGCATAGAGCGTTCGCTGCCGTACGTTTGACCACGAAGCATGTCGTCGTTAAATTGTCCGGACATCCCTTCGGGACTCTTGGCATGCGCCCCAGCCAGTATGACTGCCTGTTGCTGATAGGCGTTTCTACCCTTGGCGCCCAGGCCAAAGTTACCACGCGCACCAAGCGCTGTATTGGCCGTAAGTTTGTTGAGGCGCTCAGCCGCGCCGCCACGGATTAAGCCATTGCCAAAGAGTTGGCCAGATTTAGCACGCTGGCCACGACGCTGTACCTCACCGGAGCGATAGTTTTTAAGTCGATCAAACCCACCCTTTGTTCGGTCGTTAGCCATGCCAATCAATGACCCGGCTGCGCCACCAAGTTTGGCAAAGATAACAGGAATAGCGATAAGTGGGCCGACCAAACATATGAACGGCAAGATGCCGAATGTGTTATCGGTTTTACCCTCTACCCTCGATAATACGTGGCCAAGAGAAACAAGCATCGTAAAAATTGGACCCATTAGCAGCAGGCCAAGAAACCCATCCCGCCAAAATTTACCGAGCTTCTGGGTGTTAGGCGCAACAAAAGAAGCAATGAAAAGTGGCGCACCGATAATGGCGAATACGAGCAACATGCGACGCGCAATAAGCGTAAGAGCGGCAATAATCAACGCCAGGAAAATGGTACCAGCATAGCTAAGAATTCCGAATGGCCCAAGGATGGCAATTGCTGCAAGGATAATGCTCCACTGCCCCACAATGCTCCAGGCATTGGTATTCGCATCCTTAAAAGCCGCGAATGGATAGGTTACGACATCTGTCGACCACACGGTAATGTTGTTGAACGCCTGGATGACAAACTTCATCAACCACCATGAAATTGACATAAATATTAACGCGATAAGCATGCGTGGCAATACTTTTCGAATAGTATAGGCGTCAAAGATCGCGAGCCCCATTGCTTCGCTAACGACCATGACCAGCCCAACAATCAGGATAAGCGAAACTGCTAAGACCCGGAATGAATTCCAGGCACCATAATATCCTTTGGCAGCGTCTGACTGCTGCAAATCACCCTGCGCAGTGCTGCTTCCGAAGATACCCTCAACGTCGCTTGCGAGCATACCCGTCACAAAATCTTCAAGTTTATTAACAGCCGTATTCGCTGCCGAGAACAACGGACAGGCCACGTATTGCAAGCCCCAGGCCTTGAGGGCCGCTGGACAAACGACGTCCTGTGCCGATTGATTACCACGCGTTAGCGGATCGACATTATTCGTATCAAAGGTAACCGAAGCAGCGGTTCCACTAACCTTTGTAATCGTTTTGCAGAGTTTAATATCCGGCACGCAAATATTGAACGTGCCTTTGTCAATTCCACTAAACAGCGCATTGAGCGATGTCTGGATCGTGGCATATTGCGTTGAATTAAGCTCTGCATCTGTTGGGACGTGCGTGTGTGTGTCTGACTGAACGGTCGTCGTATCGCCGCTACCGTCAGCTTTGGCAAGCGTAACATCAACTGGGCCTAAAGTTCGCGTGGCGTTTGCAGGGTCGACGTAGGTAATATTAATTGTTACCGCGATGGTCTGGTCGGCAATCGTATCACCATATTGCAAGGTCAGAGCTTGGTATTTTACTTTTGTGAAGGTAAAACACTGGTTCAGGACGTTATCGACACACAGTTGGTATGTGCCCGGATCGACACTAAACGTAGTGTCGTATTCGACGGCACGTTGGTCTGACGGGACGTTGTCACTTTCCCACGCTGGTGTAGATTGAGGCACCGTTGTCGGACCGGCAACCGTATTTTTACCAGTCGAATCTTTGACCGTAAGGGTGGCCGTCCCCGGCGATGATGCGGCGGGCTGCGCGGATTCGATTGTTACGTAAACCGTTTTCTGACCGGGAGTTTCAGCGGTACTGGAATTGCTCGGGCGCGTTCCACCAATAGTAAGTTGCTGGCCGTTATAGGCCTTCATAATATCTTGGCTACAAAGCCCTGGTTGACCAGGAGCGGTAGCAATCTGCTGTGCCAGGTTCACGTTTGTAGTAGCAGCGTTTGGCGTGCTAAGCGTAACGATAATCTCGAATATACAATTCTTGGGCTTGTAGTTAATCGTGCCGCCAAATACATTCGTCGAAGGATCGGTAGTCATCGTAAAGTGACTGCCGTCGGCATCGCCACCAGTTATCGAAATGGTCTGATAGTCCTTCCAGGTATATGTCTCACCGGCAGCTAGGACTTTTGGCATCAGCGTAAGTAAAGGCATGGCCACAAATGCACCCACAAAAATACTAGCAACAATGCGCTTGCAAAGGGTATGTATACGTTTCATGCTCTTCTTGTATTGGCCCACCGGATTATTGAATTCTGGTTACTAGTATACGCGTGCTGGGGCGTTTTTCATACAAATAAGTTATGCTTCTTTTTCGTCGAGGAGCAGGTTACGGTGCCATAGCAAAATGCCTGGGAAAGCCGTGAATGTGTCAAAGTGCGATGCGAATGGAACACTATCAAATCGCGCATGAGTGATAGCACGTGCCAGCCATTCAGCATGCGCGTGAGGTGCGTGATTATCGTGCTGTCCATGCCAAATACGCACCGTCATCGTATCGGGAATATCTTTAACACTAAACCCCCAATCATGACTAATCGCATGCATGTCATCTGCCCAGCCTACGCCATACTGCGCAAGACCATGATCGTATGCTCGCATAAACAGATGGCGTAGGCCGCTACCGTGCAGCACACGACGATCATGGGTGGTCAACGACGGCTCGAGCATTTTGAAGAAGCTGTACGGATCATCCTGCAAATCAAGTGCATGATTCATGGCAATCTCCTCGAGATCTTCGATACTCGCTTGGTCGGCAAGGCGATATTTCTCGGCGTTATCTGCTGACATGCCTCTGGTCCAATTAAAGAACCTATCAGCCATCATTTCTTTGGGCGGAGCAACTGTTGCCAAAAGCGACAGGCTGGAAACCTGCTCGGGCATACGTGCAGCGAGCGCCATTGCTGCCGGGCCACCGCCGGAACGCCCCGATATCGCAAATCTGCCAAGACCAAGTGCACGAACCAAAACTTGAGCATCCAATGCACTGTCCCAAATGGTGTGTCCCTTGTCACGCGTAGAGTCGCCGTACCCAGGGCGGTCGAAGGTGATAATCCTAAGACCGCGTTGGTAATTGTGTATCGCACGGGGCCAGACATCTTTTCGGCCAACGGGATTTCCGTGGAAGGCTACAATTGCCGGATCGCGCTTGTCGCCAATGTCTGAGTATGCCAATCGCCGACCGTCCGGTAACTGGACGTAGTCGTACCGATTCCCTCGTTCATTGTGGTCTTCACTTAATACAACAGGGCTCGGTTCTACTCTGGCCTTATGAAGAAGTCGGCCTGCAATTTCAGCGCGAGCCGCGATGCGACGGCGCTCGATCTGACTAATTCGCGGCTCAACAGGGCGAAAGAATTCTTCGGGCGGTATGTCGCCAGCTATGGGCAATGGAATACGAACGTATCGCACGGGCTCTTCAATTTCGATTAGATCGGCCGGACGTTCGGGCAGTAGGAGTGCGTTCATGTCAGATAATTATACCAAAAGGAATGGGTGGGGATGAAAGGACTTCCTCTATTTCGAAGTGAAGTAGCCACCGGCTACTTCACGCATTCTCCCTCAAGTCCTTAGTAACCCGTGCAAATATAAAAGCCCGACTAAAATCGGGCTTTTATATTTGGTGGGGATGAAAGGACTTGAACCTTCACGCCCGGAGGCACTAGCTCCTAAGGCTAGCGTGTCTACCAATTCCACCACATCCCCGTGGCTTGGATGAGATCATTATACAAGATAACGCCTAGGTTGTCATCCGGACTTTTTTGCCTGGTTTCAGGTATACTACTACCATATATAAGGATTTCTTCAGCCATGCCCGATAAACAAACACCCCGCCCAAAATTTACTGCAACCGTCGTGCCAGCACTACCAAGCGCCTTTACGTTGTATCGTTCGAGTATCGAGACATTACTCCGTAATGTTTGGACGTTCGTACTGCTGCTTGTGGTGCCGGCTATCGTAACTATGTCAGGTTCAACTTTGAACTATATCAACGATAATCGCCACGGCAACACTCCCATTATGGCTCATATTGGAATCGGATTAATCATTCTTGGCATTGTACTCGGCATTGTCGCCCTGCCTGCCCTGCTCATAACTCAGGTTAAAAGCGCGAAGCAGGAAATTATTGAGGTTGATGAGGCCCTGCGCAAAGGTTTTGGTATTTTTTGGCGTTACTTTGGGCTTATTATTTGCCTCGGATTCATATACGTCTTCAGCTTCATCGCACTTATTGTGCCGTTTTTCTTTGCAGTGCGACGTTATTTACTTGCACCGTATTATTTGGCCGACCAAAACGTCGGAATCCGCGAGGCACTTCGCCGTAGTGCCGCCGATTCGCAAAACTTTGCTCGCCCCATTTGGGGTCTTGTTGGTGTCCAGGTGTTAAACGGACTCTTGGCAAGCGCGCCAGTTATCGGCTGGGCGATTGACGCGGCATATTACTGTGCCCCAGCGGTTCGTTATCAACAAATTCAAGAAGCAGCTCACCAACTCGCCGAGATCAATAAAAAGTTTACTGAGCAACCTAAAAAGTAGCCAAGGCTAGCGTTGATAATAGGCTAGCTGGGCATCACCATAGCTGCGGCTCATGACCAATCCAAACTGGCCAAAGCTTGGCAGTGTCTGATCACCAGGCCACGACAAAACCATGATTCCATCAGGCTTAACGGTGGCCGCAAGCTGCTGAATAAGCTCGGGTTGCACGTTATCGTACGGTGGATCGAGTAATACAATATCGAACTGTTGGTCGAGGTTTGCGGCCAACCAGGAACTTGCTGAAGTTGCTGCGAGCGTAACCTGATCAGCAAGGCCAAGCGCCGTAATATTAGCAGCAATGGCTCGCTGGGCGGACTTGTCATTTTCGATAGCATAGGCATGCTGCGCGCCACGGCTGATAGCCTCAAAACAGAGCGCACCGCTGCCAGCGAATGCATCCAGAACCGTCAAATCTTCGATGTCGCCAAGAGTATTAAATAATGCGCCACGGATTTTGTCGCTCATCGGATGAGTTCGGGCATTGTGCGGCGAATCAAAAGTCCTGCCGCCCAGCGTGCCAGCAATAACTCTCATTATTTACTCTTTTTGGCCTCGTTAATTGCCGCGTACCAGTTGAGCGCCACAGTCTTAACGATGATGGGTGTCAGCTGGCGCCTAACTTGCCGTGCAAGGTACGGTGTCCAGCCCTGACGATAATAATTACCGTACATATTGAGCGTTGCGATTTCGCGCGCCTTGCGCTTGAACAGCTCCAAAAATCCATACTCGTTGAGTTCGTCAATGTCCCGTTGTTGCAGTACTATCGCCTTATTCTTGGCCGATAGCGGCAGAATAATAGCAGCAATTCCCCATTCGAATAGGCCGTGGGTTGTAAGCAATCCTTTGGGGCCCCACATCTTCCAGTTGTTATGGACTTGCTTGCGCCGGGTTTCACCGGGCATAACTAACTTCTGGCGAATGGTCGTGCGGCTTTCTATACCCTGACCACCACGCAGTTCAGTTAATTCTTCTTCGTACGGGTAGTGATGCGCGGGCGTTAAACCATCAACAAGAGCATGAGCGAGCCAGGCAGCCTCAAACGAAGCACGAACCTCGTCCTTAGTGCGTAATGCTTCCACGAGACGGCCATGATGATTGCTAATAATGTCCAGTAGCTTGGTGTCGGTTTCGTCGAATGGCGCATAGTAATGCCAGGGTTCATCCTTGGCTGGGCTTTTACGCTTGATTGCGTCCGGGCCGTTGAGCCCTTCGAAATGTAAAATAGCGCGCTTGCTGGGGAATGATGATTTTTTTGGCATAGAAGCTTGTAACGCATTATGTGCAAGGCGATCTATTTTTTGGTGGGCGCCAACTAAACGGCCGTCCCATGAAGTAAGTGTTGTTCCTGAATACATATATAGGGTAGAAACAATGCAGCGTTTCTGGTGCGGCCCCTTGCGGAACACGCACAAATATTCCTTTTAATTAAGGTTAGTAACGGCGCGCAATGTGCGGACACGTTCATACAACTCTGTGTATTGTATCAAATCTTCGCCACGATCGATATACGCTTGTGCTGCAGCACGGGCACTCGCGATAAGATGCACGTCGGTTAGCTTAGCGACCCTCAGATCAAGTTGGCCATGTTGCATGGTGCCATAAATTGCACCTGGGCCACGTAGTTCTAGGTCGAGTTCAGCCAATTTAAAGCCGTCCTGTGAACGCTCCAATGCCTGCAATCGCCGCGGTGGTGCGCTGGAGTCGCTCATCATAAGATAACAATAGCCCTGGTCCTTGCCGCGGCCAACACGACCACGTAGCTGGTGAATCTGTGCCAATCCAAATCGATCGGCAGCTTCAATCAACATTACGCTGGCGTTCGGAACATCAACACCTACCTCAATAACCGTCGTCGAGACTAAAATATCCAGCTCATGCTTGGTAAATCGCTCCATAATGTCGTTTTTTTCTTGCGGCTTCATCTTACCGTGGAGCAATCCAACCCGGCGATGCTTGAAATCACGCGTCGTAAAATCTTCAAACGTTTTCTCGGCCGAATTAGCCTGAATTGTTGACGATTCGGTGATGAGTGGACATACCACGAACATCTGACGGCCAGCCTCAAGCTCTGCGTCGATTTCGGCATACAATTGCTTACGCGAATTGGGCGAGCAAATCTTGGTGATAATTGGCAAGCGACCGAGCGGCTTATCGGCAATGATCGAAATGTCCAGTTCACCATACAACGTCAGCGCTAAACTGCGCGGAATTGGCGTGGCAGTCAAACTCAGCAAGTGTGGCATATGGCCGGCCTTGGCCATCAGTGTCTTGCGTTGCTCCACACCAAAGCGATGTTGCTCGTCGATGATTACCAGGCCCAATTTGTGCATATCGACCTTTTCCTGAATAAGCGCATGTGTACCTATAGCAAATTGAGCTGTACCGTTGGCAATATGGTCATACGCCCGTTGTTTTTCAGCCGCAGTCATGCCACCGACCAGCAGTGCCACTTTGTCGTGCATACCCAATGGCTCAAGCAGCGAGAACACAGTCTCGGCATGCTGGCGCGCTAGCAGTTCAGTAGGCGCCATGAGCGCCACTTGGTAGCCATCAATAATGGGCATCAGCGCCGCCATAGTCGCAACAACCGTCTTACCAGATCCCACGTCACCTTCAATAAGGCGGTTCATCGGTTGCGTTTTGGCCATGTCCTGATATATGTGCCAAGCCACTTTCTTTTGAGCATCAGTCAAGGTAAACGGCAAGTGCGTTGTAAATTCTCGTGCTACTGCTTCGTCAAAAGGAATCGCCACACTAGTATCCTGGAGTAGCTCGTTTTTGTTGAGCAGACTGGCGAGCGTTAAGGCAAATACCTCCTCGAACCCAAGGCGCGCTTTGGCGCGCTCGAGCACCTCGTTGCTTTCTGGGAAATGCATTGTCTGTAGCGCAGTTCCACGGTCAATGAGTTTTTGTTTTTTGATAAGCCATGGTGGCAATGTTTCGGGTGTTTTGCGCATTTCGGGCACACACTCGCGAATAATCTTACGGATCTGGACGCTTGTGAGGCCTTTTGTCTCGCGGTACACGGGGATAATGCGCGCCGTGTTGACCGGGAAAGTGCTGACAAGCTCTGCACTTGGGTTCATAATTGCAAACCGGCTGCGGCTCAGCTCGTACAACCCAGAGATATAATATTTTTCGCCATGTTTGAGCGCGTTGGCTCGATACGGTTGGTTAAACCACACCAGGCGCACGCTATCGGTACCGTCGCTAGCAACCGCCTCGGTAATATGCATGCCCCGACGAACGTAACGACCGGTTGCCTGTTTGATGGTCGCCTCAATGGTGACCGCGCCGGGGTGCAACTTTTGGATTGGTGTAATCTGCGAGTAATCCTCGTAGCGACGTGGAAAATTCTCTACAAGCTCACCCACTGTGTGAATACCGAGTACAGCAAATTTCTTGGCCAATTCCGGTCCGACGCCCTTAATGCTCGTAATATCCCGCTGCATGTAGATAGTATACCTGGTCTAGCGGTCACTCGACGTTAATGTCGGCAAAATCATCATTTTGCCCAACGCAGATTCAATCAAACCCCAGGCAACTTCGTACCCTTTGCCCGTAGTATCTCGGGCATAATTATAGTCGCCTCCGTCTTCGTTGGGGCGCCGAAAGGTCCTATACACCACTCCCGCACGCTGGTCACCTTCAGTAATAAGGTATTTGGCATAAATGCCGCAGGCCTTATCGGGAGCTTCTTCCTTGAAATATTCACTGTATATGAGCATGGGATAATGACTCTCCGTCGTAGCTTGCTGATCTTCTGGCATATAGCGCCGCTCATCTAGCCGGGCCTCGAGTGATATACCCTGCAATGCTTCTAAGTCGAGGGCCGGGGCATCAGGATCGGTGCTCAGAATGATATCGGCATCAACATAGCCACCGTAGTTCATGACTGCCTCGTAGGCGGCCTGAAAACGGTCGGAAGTTTCTCGTTCGGCCATAGTTTATCTAACCTTTGCGAACCATGAAGAACACGCTTGGGCCAAAGAATGAGTTGGCGAGAGTTGGCTGCAGGATACCTTCGATTGCAAGCATAGCTTTTTTGGGTAGGATTTTCTTGAGGCCAGGGCTACGTAGGTTGGATACCGATAAAATACGATCAACCTTAAGACCAGCATGTGCCAACTGTTTGATAACCGTGTGTGGGTTGTGGTTTACGAACGGAATTTCGTCCTTATTGCGGTACTCCTTTGAACGAATATCAACTGGTTCAGTCGGAAGTTTTTTACCCTTCAACGCAAATTTCAGGCGGTTGCGACCATGTGCATAATTGGCAACTTCGATAATCGCATAACCGTCATCTGCTAGCACACGAGCGATTTCGCTAAACTCGGTGCTTGGATCTGGCAAGTGGTGCATTACACGAATCATGGTCAGAAGATTAATGCTACCGTCTTTGAACTTGAGGTCATCAGCTTGCATCAACTGACGATCAACTTCTGGGTGATCTTTTAGAAATTCCTTTGCGATGTCGAGCTGTTGTTGGCTTGGCTCTGCCAGTGTTACCTTGTCGGCAAAGTGCTCCAGGAAAACACAAAGTCGTCCGTAGCCACCGCCAACGTCTACTGCACGACCAAAGTGTTTGCCGCGTAGTAAGCGAGTAAGCGCCATTTCTTCAGCCGCGTGCTCGTAGTCTCGACCATCCCAATAACGGAGATAGTTGTGGGTAGGGTCGTTGTACTGATCGGCCTTTTTCTTAGATGTTGATTGTGAAGATTTTGATGCTGTTTTACTCATATGTGCCCCAGTATACCATTAGTTCAACTCGATGAGAGCAGAATCTTTAAAGGCCTTGCCCTTGCGCAAAAGCAATCGGCCATTTTTGAAATCATCAGTTTCGAATGTTTCGCGTGCGACTTTTGCGCCATTGAGCGCGATTGCGTTACCGCTCAGCAAACGACGAGCCTCTGACTTAGATGCTGCTAGCCCTGATTGTTCCAGCACATCAATGATGCTGTCGCCAGGGTGCGCAACAACGTGCGGGATTTCTTTACGAAGCGCTTCGAGACTTTTGCCCTCTGCATCAGCAACAACGCGCTTACCGGTCAAAAAGTCGGTGACTTGTTCGGCAATCATACATTCATCCGCACCGTGCACAATAGTCGTAACTTCGTGTGCTAACCTCATTTGCCCAACACGTTCACGTGGATTTTGCTGGTGTAGCGCCAACACTTCGTCAACCTCTGCTTTATCGAGACGCGTGTACACCTTAAGGTAATCCTCGAGGCCATCATCATCAACATTCATCCAGAACTGGTAGAACTGCGTAGGTGAAGTACGCGCTGCGTCTAACCAAACAGCGCCGCTCTCGCTCTTGCCGAATTTAACCCCAGTAGCCTTATTAATAACCAGCGGCATGCTCATTGCGTGCGCCTCACGACCCTCTTTTTTGCGAATGAGTGGTGCGCCGGAAAGCATATTGCCCCACTGGTCTGAGCCGCCAATTTGCAGCTCAACACCGTAGTTTTTGAATAGGTGCCAGTAATCGTAACCCTGAATCATATTGTAGCTAAACTCAGCGTAGCTGATGCCCGCACCGCCTTCACCCATGCGTGTTGCGATAAAATCGCGCTGCACAAGTTCGGTCATACTGTAATGTTTGCCAACATCGCGCAAAAATTCCAAGAAGCCGATATCCTTGAACCAATCGTAGTTATCGACGAGCGTAAACTCTTCGCCCTCAAATAAGCGCTGCATCTGTGCTTTGATACCCGCAACGTTGTGCTGAATTTCCTCGCGACTTTTAAGCTCACGCTCTTCGTTTTTTCCACCCGGGTCACCAATTAAGCTTGTAGCACCGCCGACAAGCAGCACAGCCTTCCAGCCTGCCTTATGGAGGCGTCGTGCAAGCATCACGACTGCCAAGTTACCAACGGTCATACTGTCGGCAGAATTGCAGTCAACACCCAAGTAAAAGGTTTTTGGTGTATCCAACCATGCCATATCACTAAACGTATGGTCTTTAATTAATCCACGCCACTGCAGGTCTTCTGAAAGTTTCATATCGCTCATATTTTTTGTCCTTAAATCATCAATAATTATATGCGGTTATTTAGCACGGCATATAGAGGTACTGATGGCGGATAGGGTCCTGAATATTCATATCATCTACCAGTATAGCGTAGTCTGACGATTTGCTGCATATCCAGACGCTTAGCTAGTTGTGCCAAAGTTATTTTTGTCTATAATAGAACCTAGTAAAACTCGAATAGTAGGAGCACATAAATCGGATGAACACTCCCCGTAAAAGTCCTGGGCGTCGCCGGCCTGGCAAGAGTACCTTTACCACCAAAAGTGGCAATACCATCAAATTGAATCAAAGCCTGAGTGACCGCATCCGTGCACGTCGCGACGACAAAGCCCGTCGTCACGCGAAGTATCTCAATACACTGCCGCAAAACCGGTGGAAGCGCATCCTCTATCGTATGCATCCTAAGCGCATGGCACAGTTTTGGTTTAGCCGCGATGGTGCCATTATGGCTCTCAAGGTTGCTGGCATTGGCATAGTCGTGTGTTTCATCATGCTTGTTGGTGTGTTCGCCTACTTCCGTAAGGATCTTCCTAACATCAAGGATATCTCCGGCAATAATTTGGGTGGAAGTATCACCTACTACGACCGCACGGGTCAAACAGTTTTGTGGCAGGACTACGATGCGGTTAAGCGCATTCCTGTTCCAAGTGGCGACATCTCCAAATACATGAAACAGGCTACCGTCGCTATCGAAGATAAGGACTTTTATAAAGAAGGCGCGTTCAGTGTGCGCGGTACCTCGCGTGCTATTTTTAGCAACTTGAGCGGTGGCCAGTCGCAAGGTGGCTCAACCATTACCCAGCAGTTAGTTAAACTTAACGAAAACTGGACCGATCAGCACACGGTAACCCGCAAGATTAAAGAGCTCATTCTGGCCGTTAACTTGGAACGTGAATATTCCAAGGATGACATCTTAACGGGCTATCTTAACGTAGCGCCGTACGGTGGTGTTGAATACGGTGTCGAGAGCGCCGCACGTGACTACTTTGGCACCGACGCCAAAAGCCTGACTCTCGAGCAGGCCTCGATGCTGGCAGCTATTCCACAGTCTCCGTCATACTATTCGCCGTACTCCTCGCCAGATTACAACCCTTCGGCAGCAGCTGACGAATTTGGCAAGCAAGCTTTGCTCGGCCGCCAGCATTACATTCTCGATCAAATGGCTAAGCAAGGATACATAACGCAAGACCAGGCAGATGCCGCTAAGAAAGTTGACGTTCTGGCGCAAGTCAAGCCACTACAGCAGAAATACTCTGGCATCAAAGCACCTTACTTTGTACTAGCCGCCAAGCAGCAGCTCGAGAACAAATACGGCGCAGCAACCGTTAATCGTGGTGGCTGGAAAGTTACCACAACAGTTAATCTGGACTTACAGAACAAGGCTGAACAGCTTGTTGCGGCCAACCTGCCGAACGTCACGCGATATAAGGGCGACGAAGAAGCCATTGCCGCTGAAGATATCAAGACCGGACAAATGGTTGCCCTGGTTGGCGGTGTCGACTTCCAAAACCCCGACTACGGACAAATCAACTACGCTCAAACTAAGATTCCACCGGGATCGAGTTTCAAACCCTATGACTACGTTTCACTCATAAACGACACGACAAATAGTGGCGCAGGCTCCGTGCTATACGACACGCAAGCCGTATTGCCGGGATATCCATGCACCAACAAGGCGGAACCTCTTAAGGGTGGAAACTGCCTGATGGACTACGACTTTAAATATCCTGGAGCGCTTCCTATTCGCTACGCGCTAGCCGGCTCCCGCAACGTACCTGCCGTGAAGGCCATGCTTACTGTCGGAACAAATAAGGTAATCCAGACCGCCGATGCCATGATGAGTGTCGATAACGCCTACCAGTGTTATGGGGATGAAGCATTGACGCAAACTGCGCCTTGCTACGGATCATCCGCCATTGGCGACGGTGCTTACTTGCACCTTGATAATCACGTAAACGGCCTCGGTACCTTAGCCCGCCTTGGCAACGCCATTCCAGAAACATACATCCTCAAGATTACCGATGCAGCCAACAAGAGCGTCTACAACTGGACGATGCCAAAGGGTACGCAGGTTGTTCGTCCTGACGCAGCATACATCGTCGATAACATGCTCAGTGATCCTAAGGCCAGCTACCTACGCGGAAGCTGTACCGATACGACTTGTACGTCACTCGCTCAAGGCGGCTACAAGTTCCAGCACTACAAGGGATGGAACTTCGCAATCAAGACGGGTACCACCAACGACAACTTTGATGGCCTTATGACCAGTTGGTCTACACAATATGCCGTCGCCAGTTGGGTCGGTTACCACACACGCAACGTAGCCTTAACGGCCGGACAGATGGAGCACATGACCGAGCCGCTCACACGTGGACTCATGGAGTACGCGCACGATCAACTCAATATGAAGCCCGTAAACTGGACAGCGCCATCCGACATCAAGACACTGCCGGCCTATGTACTTCGCGGCTGGGACGTTAGTTCCGGTGCGGTTTTGCCAAGTTCTAGCACAGATATCTACCCATCGTGGTACCAACAAAAATCTGGTGCTTCATCACAGACACTCGATAAAGTTTCCGGTAAGCTTGCTACCTCTTGTACGCCAGATGCAGCCAAGGAAACCGTCGGAGGCGCAAACGCCAACGTCTTCTCAGCCGACATATTTGCCGGAGGTGGCAGTACCGGCGGTGCAAACGTGACAGCAACCGATGATGTCCATAACTGTGATGATACCAAACCGGTCGTGAGTCTCACGGTGCCACCAACCTGTACGGTCGGCCAAGACTGCAAGATCACTGTCACCGTTACCCAAGGAACGCACCCGATCAACAGCAGCCAGTACCCAGGCACATTGAACTTGTATGTTAATGGTAACAAGGTCGAGACGGCTAATATTACCGACCCAATCAGCACCACGACGTTCGACTATACGCCGACAGATGCCGGGTCGATGACCATCCATGCCGAAGCATTCGACAGCGTACTCTACAGTGGTACATCTGACGCCACTTCAACGTTCGATGCAGCCACAACGACTGGAGCCACCACAACAGGGAACAACTCTGGCGGCGGAGGCAGAATTCGTCCTCAGAATACCAGTAGCAACTAAGTAGCGCATACTTTGCAGCCATAAGAAAGACCAGCACGCAACGCTGGTCTTTCTTGGTTCAAGCCCTCATGCGCATTCTTTGCCCGCCACTTCCTCGCCCTCCGCTCGTACGCCTCAGCTTGCGGGTCCTGTCGCTTGGTCCACCCCATCACAGCGAGCGCAGCCGTGTCCCGGCGAGCACTGTGATGGGGTGCCCCGCCAAGCGCCACCCGCTAGATCTGTGACCAAGTCGTGCTCGGATGTAGTGGTTAAAACCGGAAAGTGCGCGGTTTGAGGCACTACGTTCGAAGAGCGGCGGCATAGGTCGGAGGGCGAGGAAGTGGCGGAGAAAAGCTATGGCAGGAATGGAAACTAAAAGAAGCCTCCGCGGTGGGGGCTTCTTTTGTGTTCAGATTAGTCTACTACATAATGCGGGGTTGGCGCATACGAGAAGACAGATGTTGCTTTTTGGGATGAGCAGGCTGCTGGTGATGCGCGGGAGTCGTTTTGGGCTGAATTGGAGCAGCAGGCGCCACTGCAACCGCGTTAGGGGCAGTCTGACGCTGGGGAGTGCGCAAACGCTCCTGGAGCTTCTGCTTTTGTACTTCAGCGGCACTTTGATGCGCAGCTGGACGCTGTTGAGCATGTTGCGGGTGGTTTTCTTCGCGAACTTGACCAAAGACCATCTTGCCAGCAACCGTCTGGTGCATACGCGTCACCGTAACGTCAACTATCTTGCCCGTGTGCCGAGCGCCGCCTTCAACAACAATCATGGTGCCATCGTCCAAATAGCCAACACCTTGGTTTTGGTTGCTGCCCTTTTGTACGATCTTAATCTTCAATGTCTCACCCGGCAGTGCAATCGGGCGCAGGGCCTGAGACAGTTCGTTTACATTGAGCACGCTCACCGCTTCAATAGCAGCAACCTTGGCCAAGTTGTAATCGGTCGTGTATAAATACGCCTGCATTTTCTTGGCAAGATGAATAAGCTTATCGTCAGTTGTGGGCACGTCAGGGAATGCCGTGCGTTCAATGATAACCTTGGCCTCAAAGGCCGTATCTTGAAGCTCGTGGGCGATATCAAGGCCAAAACGCGCTCGCTCACGTTTGTGGCTATCGTTACCATCAGCAAGAAGCTGCAATTCATTCAGAACAAACTGGGGAATGATGAGCTCATCAGCCACAAAATGATTGCGCACTAGTTCAACGATACGGCCGTCAATAAGCGCGCAACTGTCCAGAATAATCTGTCGCTTGCGCCCAAAAATGGTATTGAGGCCGTCTTTAGATTGCACGATCAAGAATCCTGCAATGAATAACAAAAGAATGATTTCTACGAACGTTCCCATAGGCTTTGTATTTTTATGAATCCTTTTCTAAAAATTGGTTCAGTGCTGTGCGGACATCTGGCACCGATTGTAATAATGATGATTGTTTTTCGCTCTTCTGGCGAGGACCGATTGCCGCATCGAAGCCCATCTTCTTGGCCTCTGCCAAGCGCTTTTCCATGTATGGTACGTGGCGTACTTCACCGCTTAAGCCCACTTCACCAAACACGACAGCGTTTGATTTTAGCTGTAACCCCTTGGCGGCTGAGCCAATTGCCAAGCACACAGCCAAATCGGCAGCAGGTTCAGTAATTTTCATACCACCCACGATATTAACATAAATATCCTGTTCGCCAAGGCGCAACTTGGTACGGCGCTCTAACATTGCCACCAACAGATTGACTCGATTGAGGTCGATGCCACTAGCAGCACGTTTAGGATAGCCGTAACTTGTCTTATTTACAAGTGCCTGGACTTCAACGAGCAGTGGACGAGTGCCTTCCATGGTGGCCAGAACAACCGAACCGTCACTAACTTGGCGCTCAGCCAGCAGTGCTTCGGACGGATTTAAGACTGGCTTCAAACCCTCGCCAACCATTTCGAAAATCCCAGCCTCGCTGGTTGGGCCAAAGCGGTTTTTGATAGCCCGCAAAATCTTAAAGCCACCGTAGCGATCACCTTCAAGCTGCAGAACAACGTCAACTACGTGCTCCAAAACTTTTGGCCCGGCAATCGACCCCTCTTTGGTTACATGCCCCACCAACACGACAGCCGTACCGCTCTGCTTGGCAGCATTTAAAATAAGTTGCGTACTATTAGTAATCTGCGACACAGTCCCCGCAGCCGAGGCAACAGAGCCTACGGTCACCGTCTGGATAGAATCCACAACGACCAACTCGTATTGTTTGGTAGCGACGGTAGCAGCAATATCGTCAGCGCTCGTAGCCGTGGCCAGCTGTAGTAACTCGGCGTCAACACCAAGGCGCTGTGCCCGCAAACCAATTTGATGGCCCGACTCTTCACCGCTAACATACAAAACCTTATGCTTGTGGGCGATAGCATCAGCCATTTGCAAGAGCAGCGTGCTTTTGCCAATACCCGGCTGACCGGCGATAAGGTTAACACTTCCGGCGACAATGCCGCCGCCCAAGACCATATCAACGTCCGCGATGCCGCTTTGCAAGCGCTTTTGATCGTGGGAAATAAGACTATCGACGGATGCTGGCGTCAGGACGTGGCCATTGCTTACGGCGCCACCAATAATACCGCTGTCGATGACAGCTTCTTCTTGCATGGTGTTCCATTCACCGCACTGCGGGCACTTTCCAGCCCAACTAGAAGTTACCGCGCCACAGTTTGTACAAACATATCGTGATGATCGTTTCGCCATATCGGTCTATTGTATCATTGTCCGGCCGCAGTCGGCAGCTGATTACTTGACAGACTTTGCTGAAGCGCTTGCTCTTGGTCGGCAATCGCATTGCGCTTAGCAACGATGTCGTTGTATGTGCTGGTCAGGGTTTTGATGTTCACGAGGCCCGCATTAAACGTATCTGCAAGCGTATTATACGTGCCAACTAGGCTATTGTAGCCGGCAATATCGCCGGTAGCCCGTTTCTGATCCATCTCTGTCTTAAGCGCATCCAACTGGCCATTTTGGGTATCTAATGTCTTCTGCAGTGCATCAATCTGCGGTTTTTGGGCAGCAAGTTGTTGGTCATAGGCAGCTATTTGAGCTTTGCGAGTCGTAAATGCAGCCTGGTACGATGCATAATATCCGGCAACCGTATGTCGATTGCCAAAGTACTGTGCATAGTACTGCTCCAGCGGAGCTGGCAACGATGCGATTTCCGTACCAAACAACGAGTGCATTTCGTCATCTAGCTGGCCAGGCTCGGATTTTTTGTAGAGTTCAATTTGCGATTTGATCGTGTCGTCGGTGAGTCCGTGCTGCTGGTAGTTTTCAAGCAAACCATCGATACGCGTGCGCTCCGAAGAGCTCAAGCGCTCGTAGGCCTGATGGAGCATCTCGTGGGCAGTTGTAACTTCCTGCACACCATTAAGCTGTGGGTCGGTTACATCAAAGATATAAATACCCTGGCGATTGCCTAAATAACAGCCCAACACTACTGATTGTTCGGAATTATTAGGGCAGTGAGTATTAAACGTCGTACGATTATTCACCTCAGGGTGATTAACGTACAGTAAGTGCTCCGCCTTGGGCGTCATAGTGTCATGCTTCGCCAAAGCTTGTATGGTGGACGGTGGCGTGTAGTTGCGTAAGGCCGTCCAATCCATAATTACGTCATGCCTTGACCAGATTAAGACATACACTCCAATGATACACAGCAGTGTAATAAATGACCTAAAGCGACGAAGGCTACTCATGGCTTATAGTGTAGCATTTTGGTATGTGAATTGCTTAGTCGTTTTCGGTGGTTGCCGTATAGGTCAGCTCACCATTTTTGACCCCAACCTGGATGATCGTGCCCTTTTGCATGGCACCTTCAAGCAGCTCGACCGCAACGTGATCTTCGATAGTATCCTGAATGAGTCGACGGAGTGGGCGAACACCATTCTTGGCATCGTAACCCTTGTCGAGCAGGTACTGCTTGGCAGCAGGCTTCAGCTGTACGCCAATTCCCTGCTTCTGCAAGCGACTGCTCAGTTCATTCATTTGCAAGTCGATAATACGATAGATATCTTTTTTGGTAAGCGCACGGAAAACGATGGTCTTGTCGATGCGATTCAATAGCTCAGGACGCATCTGCTTTTTGAGCGAATCCATAACTTTATCGCGGTTGAGGTCGTGCAGTGCGTCAAGATCGTCGAGGTCTGCCGGACGGGTCGCGCTAAAGCCAAATGAGGCTTCCTTTTGAAGTTTATCGGCACCAATATTACTCGTCATGATGATCACCGTATTGGTGAAGTCGATCTTGCGGCCCTTACCATCGGTTAGCGTGCCATCTTCCAGAATCTGGAGCAGCATATTAAAGGTATCCGGGTGAGCTTTTTCGATCTCATCAAACAGTACCAAACTATATGGGTGGCGGCGAATCTTATCTGTTAGCTGGCCGCCTTCGTCGTAGCCGACATAGCCAGCAGGTGCACCGACGAGGCGCGAAACATTGTGATGTTCACCAAATTCGGACATATCAATTTTGATCATTGACTCGTCTGATCCGAAGAATTCGCGGGCCAATACACGAGCAAGCTCTGTCTTACCGACACCAGTTGGGCCAAGGAAAATGAACGAGCCAATTGGACGCTTGGCACTACCGATTCCGGAGCGGTTGCGACGGATAGCACGCGATACTGCCTGCACGGCCTCTGGCTGACCGACAATGAATTTGCCAAGATTTTTTTCGAGGTTCAACAAGTATTTGGCCTCGGACTTAATAACTTTTTTGACAGGAATGCCGGTCATGCGCGCCACGACATCAGCCACGTCTTCGTCGGTTACTGTGATGCGCTTAGCAGTCTTATCAGTAGCTTGGAGCGCAGTGAGTTCTTCGTTGATCTGGCTAGCCCGTGTCTTATACTGGGCAGCCTTTTCGTAATCTTCGTTATCAACAGCATCATCAATGCGAGCGTTGTTGAGTTTTAGCTCTTTTTGGAGCTTGCGCACTTCGGGACTAGTTTTGCCCTTGTCGACACGCAAATGTGCTGATGTTTCGTCCAGTAGGTCAATTGCTTTGTCGGGCATAAAACGATCGTTAATGTAACGTTTGGCAAGTGTGACGATGTTATCAAGTACCTCGTCACTAACTTCAACACCGTGGAACTCTTCGTAGTGTTTGCGAAGACCTTTTAGGATTGCGAGCGTTTCCGGAACAGTAGTTTCGGGAACTTGCACCGGCTGGAAGCGGCGCTCCAGGGCAGCATCTTTTTCGATGTGCTTAGTGTATTCGTCAGTGGTGGTGGCACCGATCATCTGGATTTTGCCCCGGGCTAGTGCGGGCTTCAAAATGTTGCCAGCATCCATCGCACCCTCGGCAGCACCGGCACCAACCAGCAAGTGCATTTCGTCAACAAAGACAATTGTTTTGGTGTCTTGTTCGAGTTCGGACATAACTTTTTTGAGGCGTTCTTCGAATTCACCGCGATATTTAGTGCCGGCAATCATCCCGGCCAAGTCAAGCATTACAATGCGCTTTTCGAGCAAACTATCTGGCACGTCTTCGGCGACAATGCGCTGCGCCAAACCTTCCACGATAGCTGTCTTACCAACGCCTGGTTCACCAATAAGAACCGGGTTATTTTTGGTACGACGGTTCAGAATAGTCACCACGCGACGGATCTGCGGGTCACGGCCCACAACAGGGTCAAGTTTGCCAGCGCGAGCTTGAGCCGTAACATCCGTGCCATAGAAGTCGAGGGCCATTTTGCGGCCACCTTTGCGGCCACGACGACGCGTGTCAGTGTCACCTTCTTCTTCATATTGTTGGCGATTCAAAAATTGTTCGAGCTCGCCCATCAAGCTATCGACATCTATGTTCATGTCCCTAAGTAACACAGTCGCACGAGCGTTTTTCTGGCTCAGGATACTATAGAGGATGTGTTCGGTGCCGCAATAATCTTGATTGTAATCCTGGGCCGTATCGTAGGCCATCTTGAGTGTCAGCTTGGCGGTTTCACTCAAACCCTTTGCGCCAGCATTCATAACCGCTGTTTTGGCAGTTAAATTGAGTGCTAATCGGGCACGATCGAGCGTAACGCCAGCACCTTCAAGCACCTTGGCACCCATGCTCGTGTCCTGCGCCAATACGCCGAGCAGCAAGTGTTCAGTACCAACATACGCGCTACCGAAGCTGCGTGCGATTGCGTCAGCATGCTTTAGACTGTGCAATGCATTATTAGTTAGGTGATTTAGAAAATCTTGGAAATCTGCGGAGTCAGGTGGCATCATTTCGTCGTTCCCTCCGGCCCTGGTGGCCTATTAGTCAAAATATCTCGTCTATGCCGGACTGGCTTCGACGTGTTGTATACGAATGAAAGGTGTGGAACCGGCTGGTCCATATATCTATGATACCGTTATTGGCACTCGGCAGTCAAGAGTGCTAGCTTACGAAAAATATCTGGTGCTAGTTTACGAGATTTGTCCGTACAATATCGTCGAAGATAGCGCGGGTTACAAGTGTCTCGTAGCCCGTAGTCGCTCGCATAATACTACGCGCTATACGCTGGCACCTGATCAGTTCGTTCGTCTCCTCGCCACGCCGTTCGGCTTCCTGTGCAGCTTGGGTGTAATGCATTTGCAGTTCGTTACGGCGCGTCCAGTTATCAGCACTTGCTTCGAGCGCCCGATTGTTGGCAAGGCTTTCGTCACGTTCAAAACTTGCGGGGACTCGTTCATCTGAGTGCCGAAAATTACCTGTCTGAAAAGGCGTAACGGTAGCGTAGTCGATATAAGGTTCGTATTCCATTTTTTAGATTCTCCTTTGAACAAAAAGGAGCCGCTCGTTTGTAAGCGACTCCTTTTATATTTGCCCGTGGCGGTGATTATTCCCCGTGCTCTTCGATGGCCTCGAGGAGGCTATTTTCGAGTTCGGTCTTCTTTTTTAGCTTTGGCGTAGTTGGCTTGGTAACATTTTCGTGAGCAACTGATACAGGTGCAGGAGCTGCAACCTTTTCAGCCTCGATGTCCAATTCATAGCCAGTCAGCTTGCTTGCCAAACGAACATTCTGACCACCCTTACCAATAGCAATACTCAATTGGTCTTCAGGGACAGCAACACGAGCTTTGTGGTTAGCTTCATCCAACGTAACCTTAGCAACCTTGGTTGGGCTAAGGGCGTTTGTGATGTAACCGGCCGTGTCGTCACTCCATACAATGATGTCAATTTTTTCTTGCTCGCCGATTTCAGACATAACAGCGTTCACGCGAGTACCGTGACCACCGACAAAGGTGCCCACAGGATCAACACCGGGAACGGTGCTGTTTACGGCAAGCTTAGTGCGAACACCAGCTTCGCGAGCGATACTCTTGATTTCGACAGCGCCACTTTCCATTTCTGGAACTTCAGCGCGGAACAGCCATTCAATGAACTGTGAGCTACCGCGTGAAACCACTAATTGTGGACCACGCATGCCACGTTCAACATCCTTCAAGAATACCTTGAGGCGTTGACCCGGGTAGTAGCGCTCGCCCTGAATTTGCTCTGAGCGAGGCATAATTCCCTGAGCTTTGCCGAGATCAACCCGAACAATATTGCCTTCAACGCGAGAAACAAGTGCGTTGATAACGGTGCCAATCTTGTCTTCGTATTCGTTCATGACAATTTCGCGTTCTGCCTCGCGCAAGCGCTGCAAGATAACTTGTTTAGCAGTTTGGGCGGCTACACGACCGAAGTTTTTGACTTGCTCGTGAACTTCAATCATGTCGCCAATTTGCGCGTCTTTTTTCATCACTTGTGCGTCAGTGAGACTAATTTCATACGCTGGGTCGCCGATACGCTCGACAACTTCCTTAACTACGTACGCGTCGACATCACCCGTGTTCAGGTTCATGGTTACACGAACTTCTTGTTCACGATCACCGTAATCGCGGCGGTATGCAGCAGCTAATGCCTGCTCGACAACTTCCTGGACGGTGTCTTCGGGAAGATTCTTTTCTTCGGCAATCGACTTCAAGGCCATTGCCATCTGCTTAACATCTAAATCCATGTCAGCATCCTTTCTTATTTATAGAAACTGTTTGGTGTTCTGATACGAAAAAAGCCGACCACAGCGGCCGACCAATCCCTTTAATCATAGTCCAGGTTCCTGTAATTGTCAAATCTGCCGCATTGTTTACGGCAAGCCCGCGCAAGCCTCTGCCAGATGGCAAAAATCGTGCTAGAATGGAGAAATGAGCAAAAAAGTAAAACGTCTTTTTGAGGGCTTTCAACCAACCAACTACCAAATCTCACTCGACCCCGACCGAGCAACCATGACTCTCAGCGGCACAGTGACTATCCGAGGCAAAAAATCCGGCCGACCCAGCCAACGTCTCACCTTCCATCAGCACGGTCTGACCATCACTGGCGCAACCATCGTCAAGCACGATAAAAAGGGTGATGAGAGCTATACAGTAGACCGCATTAATCACCAGCGAACCCTCGATGAGATACGCTTGCACTCCGAACATCAACTATATCCCGGCGAATACACCGTAACCATGACTTTCACGGGCACCATTACCCGGCCAATGGATGGTGTATACCCTTGTTTCTTCGAAGAAAACGGTGTCGAAAAACAGCTTATCGCTACTCAGTTCGAAAGTCACCACGCCCGCGAAGCGTTCCCTTGTATTGATGAACCCGAGGCTAAGGCAACCTTTGACCTGACCCTCACAAGCCCCAAGGGCGAGGAAGTTATCGCCAACACCCCGGTCAAGACTCAAAAAACCGAGGGTGAAAAGTTCATCACCACATTCGAAACAACACCTAAGATGTCGACATACCTATTGGCATTTGTTTACGGCGACATGCGCTTCCGTGAAGCCAAAACCAAAGATGGCATTGTAGTTCGCACGTACGCGACGCCACACAACGCAGATTTTACCGATTTTGCACTCGATGTAGCCGTTAAATGTCTCGAATTCTATACCGAGTATTTTGGCATCGCATACCCGCTTCAGAAGTGTGACCTCATTGCCCTGCCTGATTTTGCTAGTGGTGCCATGGAAAACTGGGGCTGTATCACTTTCCGCGAACATTGCCTTTTGGTTGACCCGGCCAACACCAGCCTACCAACCAAACAGTACGTCGCCATGGTTGTTGCGCACGAACTCGCACACCAATGGTTTGGTAACTTAGTTACCATGCGCTGGTGGACTGATCTGTGGCTCAACGAAGGCTTTGCCAGCTGGATCGAATACCTGGCTACCGACCACATCTTCCCAGAATGGCAAATGTGGACGCAATTTATCGTCGACGAGCAATATGGTGCACTTAAGTTAGACGCGCTTCAAAACACCCACCCCATTCAAGTTGCCATTAACCACCCCGACGAGATTCGCAGTATCTTTGATGCAATCAGTTACAGCAAAGGCTCGAGTGTCATTCACATGTTGCACGAATATCTTGGTCCTGACATTTTCCGCGATGGCCTGCGTTATTATCTTCAGAAACATCAATATAGCAACACTGATACCATCGATCTTTGGGATGCGCTCGAAACCATCTCCAAAAAGCCCGTCAAAGAATTTATGGCAACCTGGACAAGCGAAGCAGGTTACCCAATCGTTGAAGCAACTGTACATGGCACTGACGTCAACTTGACGCAAAAGCAATTCCTGATTGATCCGCTCAGCGACCAGGTCGAACCACCAACTCTCTGGCCGATTCCATTACGCGATGGTGATGCCAACCACGACACCCTCAGTAAGGCCAGTATGCAGACCACTATTTCTGGTGACGTTGACACCTATCGACTCAACCATGAGCGCAGTGGTTTTTACCGCGTCGTGTACGATCAAAAGCACCTTGGTAAACTCGCCAAAGGTGTAGAGGCCGGCACATTTGACCCACTCGACCGGCTCGGACTACTGAGCGATGCCTTCGAAGGCGCCAAAGCCGGATACAGCACAACCGTGCAGGCGCTGCAATTGCTGGAATCGTACACCAACGAAGATAACAGCGTTGTTTGGGATGTTATGGTCGGCAACTTGAGCGCAATTCGCAGTCTGATGCACGACGACGCCCTACGCGAATCCATGAAACCATACTGCCGCGGGCTCGTCGCCAAACAACTTGCCCGCCTGGGCTGGGAGACAAAACCTGGCGACAGCCACTTCGACCAGCTTCTTCGTCCCCTCATTATCGGCCTCGCTGTAGCGTCCGACGAACCCGACGTCCTCAAAGAGGCGCTCCGCCGCTTTGCTCAGATGGCCAAACCTGAAGATGTTGATCCCGATTTGCGCGGCCTTATCTACACAACCGCTGCTCGTCATGGTGATGTAAAAACCTTCGAAAAATTACTGGCAATGCACGATTCTAGCCCATCGAGTGAAGAGCGCGTCACCTTGGCCGCTGCGCTTACTGGCTTTAAGCAGCCAGAGCTCATTAGCCGCGCGCTTGATCTCATAACTACCGACACCGTACGCCTGCAAGATGCCATGTACTGGATTGCCTATAGCTTTGGCAACCGCTTTGCCCGTGATGCAACCTGGGAGTGGCTCGTTGGACATTGGTCGTGGCTCGCTAAAAATCTTGGCAGTGACCTAGCATTTTATCGTATGCCAGTCTATTCAGCTCGCTGCTATAGCGACGCCTCATTCTTGCCAATCTACAAGAAATTCTTCGAGAGTGTTATGGAACCAGCGCTTGATCGTTCAGTCCGCCAGGGTATCGAGATGATTGAATGGCAATCCGAGTGGCGCACGCGTGACCTGGCAAGTATCAAGCAGTTCTTTGCGGCTAAGTAGCCCACGCCCGCGTTATATATCTTTTACGACATTGGTTATTTTGAATTTTGTGCCCGATACTTCAATGGCACACAGCTCGCTTTCACCTTCCCAACCATGGACATGCATCCAACTTGCCGCGGCAAAGCGCATTTGCTGCACTTTTTTGGGTGTCACGTATTCGATGCCCGAGCCCTGGCTTATGCTGCGCCGATATTTAACCTCGCAGAAATACAAAATGCCACCACGTTCGGCAATGACGTCTATTTCACACATCCTGGTTCGCCAATTCCTCGCTACAATCACGCAGCCTTGGCGCACCAAAAAATCAGCCGCTACTTGTTCTGCCTGGCGGCCACTATCAAATGTAGTCATGCTATCTCTCTAGGATACGTCGAACTGGTGCAAAACTTTTGCGGTGGAGAGCCGTGACACCGTATTGGGCCAAGGCTGCTTGGTGTGCAGGTGTACAGTAACCAACATGCGCGTCAAAACCATACTCAGGATATTCCTGTGCCACCTGGATCATCCAAGTATCACGCGCGACTTTAGCGATGATACTTGCGGCACTTACGGCTGGGATAAGATCATCTGCTTTAATAAGGGTTTCCGTTTTAGGCATGTGTGCTAGGAAGTTAAAATTGCCATCGATGATAACTCGTTCATATTCAAGTTCGATTGCAACCAGGGCCCGCTCCATCGCCAGGCGGACAGCTTGCGTTAGGCCAACTGCATCCAACTCTTCGGGCATTACCCATCCGAGACCAAACGCCAAAGCCTTGTCACGAATTTTGGCATCAAAACTGACGCGCTGCTGACGCGTCAACTTCTTAGAGTCTTTAAGTCCTCGCATCGGTCGCTGCAACAATACTGCACCAGCCACCAAGGGCCCAGCCATACAACCGCGGCCAACTTCGTCTATCCCAACTATCATAGCTCCAGCCTAGCACGAGCTCGTCAAAATTTACATACCTGGTGCTGGGGTTAGCATAGTTTTCGAGTACGAATGCTATAATACGATCGATTCACTTGAATCTATGTGCAGAGTGAGAGGTCCCCCGTGAAAGTTCTACCTCGGCGACCGCGCAGGATGACCATAACAGTTATGGATCGCGGCGCAGCAGCGCCCCGAGCGCTCATGGTCGAAGTTACCGGTCTGGACGTTGAACTCCGGCCACGCCTTCGTAAAGCAAAGGGAAGGCTATATATTGGCGACGTTCTATTCTGGAATGCCTCCGGGCGACCGACGTTCATAGCGAATAATCGCACCATCGATGGCTTGGGTAAGGTCTTCGGCTCCGACAATCTTCTGCTATTCAAGCAGATGCTCGATGGCCAGCTACTCGGCATCCAGCAGCTACGTCTGCTCGCCATTTCGATCGAGGCAGGAAAAGATTGCAACTCGTTCACTAAAGTGCAGATCGAGATCAACCTCGATAGCAAGTGGGTGGCCATGATGGAGCCGACGCTCAACATAGCCCTCAAGGTGAGGCCGTATTACCACACCCAGAAGTAGCCCTTCGGTGGCGGGGCACAAGCTCGATCGAGCAACCCCGCCACATGGGCGCCTCCTCTGCACAAACACACACCAAGGCAATCCGTACACACAAAAACACCCAGATTTCTCCGGGTGTTTTTTGCATAAAGTAGGTCTTTATTCTTTGGTAGCTGCTTCGTGTGTTTCAACTGCAGCGTCGTGAAGTTTTTCTTCTTCGACTTCAGCTTTTTTGTCGTGAACAGCGTTGACGGCGTTTGCGTCAAAAGCAACACCTGTCAAACGAGCTGCCTTACCAGTACGCTCACGCATGTAGCTCAGATAGTTACGGCGAACTTTGCTTCGCTTGGTAACTTCAACCTTTAAAACAAGTGGGCTGTGGAGCAAAAAGCTCTTTTCAACACCAATACCACTTGCAATACGGCGAACCGTAATGCGTGAAGTGTGGCTGCCTTTACGGTCACAGCGGATAACCAAGCCCTGGAAGATCTGAACACGCTCTTTAGCACCTTCTTTAATCTTCTGGTGGACTTTTACGGTGTCACCACTTTTAACGTCAACAACAGCTGACTTCTTAAATTTCTCTTCAATTTTTTGAATAACAGATTGCATAACCTGACCTACTTTACACTAATAATTGCGTTAGAACAAGTATAACACATCTGTTGGCGCTAGCCAAGTGGCAGAAATACCAACCTCAATAATACGGGTAAAAGCCCTCTCAGCTGGGCAGTAAGCCTATTATACAACATATTTTTTACGTCGTATTTAGCTGGAGATATCAATATATACCGCATATGATATAGCGGCTCGGGCCTGTATACTAAGGACATGGATTACGCAAAACTCGCACTCGAAAAACACAAGCAACTTAAGGGCAAGATTGAGATTACTGCCAAAGACCGCCTGGACAGCCGTGAAAAGCTTAGCATTTACTACACACCAGGTGTGGGTGCAGTTAGCTCATATGTCGCCGAACACCCTGATGAAGCACGCGACTACACCTGGCTAAATAATAACGTTGCCGTCGTGAGCGATGGCTCGGCCGTTTTGGGCTTAGGTAATATCGGACCCTACGGAGCCCTGCCAGTCATGGAAGGCAAAGCCATGCTCTTCAAACATTTTGCCAACATCGATGCTGTGCCAATCGTACTCAACGTGCACACTGTCGATGAGATCGTGGCAGCCGTAAAAGCTATCGCCCCAAGTTTCGGTGGTATTAACCTAGAAGATATTGCCGCACCCATCTGTTTTGAAGTTGAAGAACGGCTCAAGGCCGACCTAACTATACCTGTCATGCACGATGACCAACATGGGACCGCTGTCGTGACATTAGCCGGACTCATCAACGCTACAAAAATTACCGGACGCAATCTGGCAGATACCAAAATTGTGTTAGTCGGCGCTGGCGCTGCAGGTGTCGCCATTGCCAAACTCATCCACCTATATAGTGGCGCCGACATTGTTGCGGTCGATAGTAAGGGCATTATCAGCAGCGATCGGACCGATCTTAACCCCGAGAAGCAAAAATTATTGAGCTTTAGTAAGCGGGCTCACCGTGGCACGCTAGCCGACGCCGTTCGTGATGCCGACATCTTCATTGGCGTCTCCCAGCCAGGGCTTCTAACCGCTGATATGATCAAAACTATGGCCAAAGATCCGATCATCTTTGCGATGGCCAATCCAACACCAGAGGTGATGCCGGACGTTGCCCGGGCGGCAGGTGCAGCGGTTGTAGCCACCGGCCGGAGCGATTTCCCGAATCAGGTTAACAACTCGCTCGCCTTCCCCGGTATTTTCCGGGGCGCGCTCGATAATCACGTTCGTGCCATTACTGACGAGCACAAGATTGCCGCCAGCGAAGCCTTGGCGGCGCTTGTTACTGAACCTACAGCCGACAAAATCATTCCCGGGCCCTTTGACGAAGGCGTTGCTCAAGCAGTATCGAACGTTATTCACTAAGATTTAGGTTTCGCCGTTTGTGGTCATTGCCGGAATACCATTCTAATGGTATAGTACTCCAGATATTTCACAGGAGTTTATTGTGGGTTTATTGAAAGAGATGTTTCCCGATCCGGACGATGCCGAAGTTACTGTATACAACGGTGACTACGACGCAGATTACAGCGACGTAGATCCCGGGGTAGCAGCGCAAGAATACCAAAAGAGTCGACCATGGTTTAGAGCCGCTGTTGCAGCTGGCGCGCTCGTCGCGGCTGCCAGTATTGGCGTTGGACTCGCATCTATTTCGGGTGGGCATCATGCCCCAAGCGCAAGCGCCGAGGCGTTTCCTTCCGATAGCCCAAGCGATATTGCCACAGATACAGCCAGTCCGTCTGATTCAGCTTCTGTTTCTGCATCTGCCTCACCATCCCCAAGTCCAACAACCGCTTCCCCATCGCCGAGTCCATCTGAAACACTCCAAGCGACTAGCACTCCGAGTCCAACGCATAGTCGTCGAGTCGTTTTGCCACCCAAGCCATCACACAGCACCACGCCATCGACTGCTCCTACCGAAAACTTTGGCAGTTGTACACTCAACCCTAACGCGCCAAGTCCCGATTTTGCGCACCGCCAAATCATCTGTGATGCCGCCGTTCCAGCCTACAAAACAACCAGTGGTGGCGAGGTTGCTTTTACCATTAATGGGCCTGCCGAAATTGACTGCCTGGTTGGGAAGAACAACTTCGTAGAAGCATCCATTAGCAATGCTACTGGGTTTGTACCGCTCGACGACCTCAGTACTGCCGTCTGCAACTAAGGCTTACGCGATAACGCGGTAGACTTCTTCGATAGTCGTTATACCATCGATGGCCTTCAAGATGCCGTCTTGAAGCATCGTAAGCATGCCATCTTGCACGGCGCGTTCCTGCAATATGTCGGTGTTGAGTTGGCTTGGTGGCAAGCGAAGAAGCTGCTGAATACCCGGCGTCATTTGAAGTTGCTCACGAATAGCGATCTGACCGGTGTAACCGAATGGATTCTGTGGTGATTCGCCCGATTTATACAGGGTGATATTACTGAGATCAGGACGATCAACGCCTGGCGGGAACGTGTCAATAACGCTCTGAAGTTGAGCTCGCAAAGCATCGTCAGGCTGGTACGGTTGTTTGGTGTTATCGTCCAGACGGCGGACTAAACGTTGCGCCATAATAAGGTGGATTGCCGACGCAAATAATGGGTTAACGCCAATGAAATCAAGCATACGAGTAAGTGCGGCGGCGGCACTACCGGCGTGGAAAGTGCTAAGCACCAAGTGACCCGTCAAAGCTGCCTGCAAAGATGTCTTAGCAGTATCTTGGTCACGAATTTCGCCGACCATGACGATATCTGGGTCCAAACGCAGTACAGCACGTAATTTTTCAGCAAAGCCAGAGGCGTTTGTATCACCGTGCACCGGAATCTGAACAACGCCCTGCATGAAGTATTCAACTGGATCTTCTAAGGTAATAATTTTGCGCTCGTCGCTATTCAACGTGTTGATAAGCGAGTACAGGGTCGTTGTTTTACCGGAACCGGTAGGACCGACCACCAGAACCATGCCTGTTGGGTGTCGGATAATGTCATCAACTACGTGGCGTTCGCGCTCTGACAAGCCAAGATTATCGAGATTTAGCAGCTCCATTTTCATGGTAAACAAGCGCATGACAACGTCTTGGCCATACGCGGTCGGTACGGTTTCGACACGTAAGTTGACAGTTACTTCTTCGCCAGTTGCCAAATTATACTTGCGGTTGATGTGACCAGTCTGAGCTTCGTCAACACCCGTCGAGACGTTGGCAGCCACAGCGATGGACGATAACAGCGAGTGGTACTTCTCGTTAGTCAAAATAGCGATGGGGTGCAAGACGCCGTCAACGCGGAACCGAATGCGCACGCCGTTTTCTTGGTTTTCGAGGTGGATGTCAGATGCCTTGAGACCATACGCCTGCTGCACTAAGTAGGCCAGAATATCGTCCGAACGAACTTGGTCTAACGTTATCGTCACAGCGTCGACGAGATTAACCCCGGGCGCTTGCTCGGCAAACGAAATGTTCTCGTAAGTGATCTTTTTGGGTGGATCGAACAAACGCATGTACTCGCGGTAACCGGTATCAGAAATGATCGCAAAACTTATGCGGCGATCACTAAAACGTCGTTGCAATGCGTTCAGCGTCTGCTGCGATGTCGTTGTGGTGATACCGAACAGTATGTTACTCTTGTCTTCTTGGATAGGCACAACGCGCGTTTGGTACATTTCTTGTACCTCGAGCAAATCGTGGTACAGCGTCTTTTCGGGCAACGTCGAAACATCAACGTAGTTCAGGCCCAAGAGGGCGGCGCGACGTTGTGTTGCGACTTCTTCATCTAAGCGAGCATCCTGACTCATATTGCATTCATTATAGCATGAGCGCATTCGCCGAGCTATATAGTTACGCATGATTCTGCTGACACTGGACTTTGACCGTATCCCGCCGCGCTCTGCCACATCGGTGTATAATGGGTGGATGCGAACTATTATTTTGATTGCCCACAATTTGCGCAGCTGCCACAACATTGGCTCGTTACTGCGCACAGCTGAAGGCTTGGGTATCCAAAAGGTGTACCTCACTGGATATACGCCGTTTCCAATGGGCCAAGCTGGCGATGCACGCTTGCCACACCTAGCTGCCAAAATCGACAAGCAAATTCACAAGACGGCTCTCGATGCTGAACATCAGGTCGCCTGGGAATATATCGAAGATGTCACCGACGTTCTGCATGAACTGAAGCAAGATCATGTCACTGTTATGGCGGTCGAGCAAACCGCCAGCTCTATCCCACTGCCAGAGTTTGAAGCCCCGGACAAAATCGCCCTACTCATGGGACGTGAAGTTGAAGGGGTTGAGTCCGAAGTGCTCGAGCGCTGCGACGGCGCGCTAGAAATCCCTATGTTTGGTCAGAAGGAATCATTCAACGTTGTGCAGGCTGCCGCAATGGCGATGTATCACTGTCGCTTTATGGTGAACTAGACCATGCGCGTGGCGATAACGCCCGCCAATATAACAGATACCAAAATCAAATCAAGCATGTGATGATGGACGAAAAACTCTTCGCCCTTAACGAATGCCCGCTGCCAAGCCACGGTGTGTCGGGAAACGACAACGATACTAAATACAATGACGACACCGAGAACAACTGCAGTAATTTCTGGACCAGAATGAGTCCATACCTGCAAGCGGCTAACGGGCGTTGGGGTAACACTTGCTGAGGTTGTTAATGCAGTACTGCGGGCAATCATGGCGTTAAAAATTGCCGCCAAGCCCATCATCGGCAAATACGGCCAGTACGTTTTCATAAAATGTTTAGTGTGTGGTTGATGTTGGCCGGTGCGGCGCTTGTGATGAACTGATTGACGAGTTTTTGGTTTTGAAGCTATTACCATAATAGGTTTATTGTAGCATATATTACTGCACTTTAACGTTTTGATCGCCAATTATCGTGCGAAGTTTATCGATATTTTCTTTTGTATTGTCGATACCCGTCGGCAATTTAATAATCTGCTTATTTTCTGGCGGCCCAAGTACCAAAATCACATCAGTGCGACCTCGCGCCTGATCGATCACATGTTTGAGACCCATGAGCAACTCTTGGTTGTGGCTATCGACAAGCCGGATGTACACTCGCTGCACTCGGGGCGGCATAACAATAGCGTCAGCTTCAGTTTGGCCCTCGCGTGCTTTGGCTTCGGCCGTTATTGTGCGGTCCTTGGTTGCCGTAACAGAGGCCGCCGCCGAACGCTTGCTACCCGGTGCTCGCATCTTTTTACCAATCGGCTGATAGGCCTGAGCCTGCTCGGCCGTCACTTCGCGCGCATCATCTACGAGAATTTTGACCTCCTGCCCGAGGTTTCCGTCACGGTCCTTGGCCGATATTTTACCGCGTGAAATAATCACCCGATCGCGCTCCCACAGACCAGCCGTCTGCTGGTAAGCACCCGGGAACAGAATAAGCTCCAGCTCTGCGTGCTTATCTTCTAGCTTTACGAACGCCATTTTTTGACCATTTTTGGTGGTGATTTCACGGACGTCAGAAATAGTACCACCAATGACCACGCCACGACCTTCGTGTTCAGGCTTGAGTTCATCCATCGGCATTGTCTGCTCCGCCAAAAATGTCTCGAACATAGCCAACGGGTGCTGGCTTAGGTACAGCCCAAGCAGTTCCCGCTCCCACAACAGCTGCTCGCGCGGCGTAAATACTTCGGCAGCTTTTTCGAGATTGAGCCCCGGGCGCGCCACAGCCGTTGCGCCCTCGACCATCAAGCCAAACAGGTCAGTCTGACCGCTGTTAGCTTCCTTTTGCAGACGGTTGGCGTAGGCCAGCATCATGTCAAGGTTATGCAACAAATCGGATCGCGTACCAAAACGGTCAAATGCGCCCGCCTTGATGAGGCTTTCGACGTTTTTGCGGTTAACAACGCGCGGGTTGACCTTGGCCAGATAATCTTCTAGGCTCGCAAACTTACCATCAATCTCGCGGGCACGGAGAATCTCTTCGACAGCACCGGTACCGACATTTTTGATGGCGTTCATACCAAAACGAATCGGGGCCTTGCGATTATCCGGATTGGCGTCATCGCGCACCACCGCAAACTCAAGAAATGATTCGTTAATGTCGGGTGGCAATACATCAATACCCATGTGATTACATTCGGCAATTTCGATTGCCAAACGATCGGTATCATCGTAATCACTGGTCATAACCGCCGCCATAAACGCCGCTGGATAATGTGCCTTGAGGTATGCCGTCCAGTAAGAAATCAAGCCGTAGCAAGCCGCGTGCGATTTATTAAAACAATAGGCTGCAAAGTCTTCCAGCTGCTTCCAGAAGCGCTCCATAAGCTCGCGTGGAATGCCCGAAACACGCTCGGCACCATCGACCATCTTGTCCTTCATTTTAGCCATGAGGTCGATCTTCTTCTTACCAATCGCCTTTCGGAGCGTGTCAGCCTCGCCACCAGTAAAGCCGCACACTTCCTTAGAAATCTGCATCACCTGCTCCTGGTAAACCAGCACGCCGTAGGTGTTCTTGAGCGCACCTTCCATGCTGGGATGCGGGTAGACAATCTTTTTAAGGCCGTGCTTGCGCGCGATGAAGTCATCAATAAACTGCATTGGACCCGGGCGATACAGCGCCACCATCGCCACAATATCTTCAAACACCGTTGGCTTGAGTTCCTTGAGATAGCGTTTCATGCCCGCGGATTCCAACTGGAATACACCGGTCGTATCGCCACTACCTAGCAACTGGTAGGCAGGCTTAGAATCAAGCGGAATTTTGGTGAGGTTGATGTCTTTGCCGTACACGCGCTTAATAATGCGAAGTGCATTGTTAATAATCGTCAAGTTTGACAGGCCCAAGAAGTCCATCTTGAGAAGCCCTAGCTCTTCGACCTGGCCCATTGGGAACTGCGTAGTAACCACGCCTTTTTGGGCCATTTCCAGCGGCAGATATTCTACGAGATCAGCCGGTGCAATCACCACACCACAAGCATGCACGCCATGGCTGCGCACGGTGCCCTCCAGAATCATCGCCTGGTCGATGACTTCGCGTGAAGTCTCGTTGTTTTCATACTCGCGCCGTAAATCGGCGTCCTCTACGATTGACGTCGACAAAGGAATGTGGCGGCCTTGTACTGGCTGCGGAATCATCTTGGCCAGACGGTCAGCATCGGCATACGGCACCTGCATCACACGCGACACATCACGCACAGCGTTGCGTGCAAACATTCGGCCAAACGTCACAATGTTGGCTACGCGGTTGCTGCCATACTTTTCGGAACAATACTGAATAACCTCGTCGCGGCGAGTGTCCTGGATGTCGATGTCCACATCAGGCATGCTAATACGGTCGGGGTTCAAAAAGCGCTCAAACAGGAGATCGTACTTGAGCGGGTCAAGATCGGTAATCTTAACAGCATAGGCAATAATAGAACCGGCCGCCGAGCCACGACCCGGGCCAAAAATAATACCCTGAGCTTTGCCCCAGCTAATAAAATCGGACACGATCAAGAAGTAACCATTGAAGCCCATAGTGTCGATGACACCAAGTTCATATTCGGCCCGCTTGAGTGCGTCTTCGGGAATAATTTTGCGAGCTTCTTCGATACTGATAGTCGCCGCTTCTTCTTCAGTTTTGCCAGCATAGCGCCACAATAAACCACTGTACACTTGCTTATCTAGGAACGTCTTTTCGGTTTCGCCCTCGGGCACGGGGAACTTAGGAATAAGGATTCGATCAAGCTCAATTGTCAGATCAACACGATCGGCCAACGCCTTGGTATTGGTAATTACTTCTGGGTGCTCCGGACCCCAGCGCTTGATAATTTCCTCGGGGCTTTCGACATGCAACGGGTAATTCTTGAGCGACATACGCTTTTCGTCACTCAGGAACGAACCAGTACCGACGCATAGCAGAATTTCGTGGGCATCTTGGTTTTCGTGCTTGAGGTAGTGCGCATCACAGGTTACCACCACAGGAATGTCGAGTTCTTTGCCAAGCGCCAACACACCCTCGTTCATATCGCCCTGCTCTTTGTTGTACAGCGGGTTATCGGGATGGCCATGGTCCTGGATTTCGAGGTAATAGCGGTCGCCAAATACGCGCTTATACCAGCCAGCAATCTCACGAGCCTTTTTAGTGTCGCCATCACGAATGGCACTACCAACTTCACCACCCATACAGGCGCTGCTAATCAGCAAGCCTTCGTTATACTTTTCGAGCAGGTCGTGGTCGATGCGCGGAAAGTAGTAAAATCCATCCAGATTAGCCACCGTGCTCAACTTCATAAGGTTGCGGTAGCCAACTTCGTTCATGGCAATAATAATCAAGTGGAAGCGCTGCTTGTCTTTTTGTGGATCGCGGTCGGTGTGTTTGCGTGCCGCAACATATGTTTCGATACCAATCAGCGGCTTGATATCCTTGGAGCGTGCCTCTTTGTAAAATTCGATGGCGCCCGAAAGTGTCCCGTGGTCGGTCATGGCCACAGCCTGCATGCCGGTGCCTTTAACGTAATCCACTAGTTCTGGAATACGTGTCAAACCATCCAGCAAGCTGAACTGGGTGTGGTTGTGCAAATGCACATAATCACTAGTCTTTAGATCACTCATAGAATGCGCGCGTGTTACCCTCTCGTTAGGTTCTATTATAGCGAAAAGTCGCGCTCAAGACGAGGCGCGACTTTTCTTTTACAACACTAGCTTTTTAAGGCTTATACGGATTTTTTGAGATAGGTACGAAGGTGCTCGATAGCCTTGTTAGCATCGGCGATAGCCTTGTTGAGGTCTTTGTCGTCGGCGTCACCTTCGTGAAGTGCGCTCAAAAGTTCGCGAGCCTTTTCTTTAACACCCTGGGTGCTCTTGATGGCACCATCGATATCTTCGCGGGCTTTGCCCTTGAGGCTGGCTGCCTGGTCCTTGGCTTGACCAATCATCGAAGTCATTTCGGTGTGCAAGCGCTTGAGCTGCTTTTCGACTTCGGCCTTGCCCTTAACAGCAGTTTCTTTGATGTCTTCGCGTGTTTCGCGGCCACTCTTTGGTGCAGTCAAAATACCAGCAATATAGCCAGCAGCTGCAGCAATTAGTGTACCAAGTGCAAATTTCTTAGCAGTTTTTCCCATGACAATTACTCCTTGTCCTTACGAGTTTCTTTATGTTTAGCGACGGTATCAGCAACACTGCGCACGAAGTGAAGAATAGTCATTGGACCCGAGGCCTTACGGAAAAGCTCAGTCACTGATTCAGCAGAAGTAATAACCCGTTCTGCCTTTTGAGAGATATCACGCAATGTTTTGATAAAGCGCAAAATCGCTACCAACACGGCGATAGCCAACAGTAAAAACAGGGCTAGAAATGCGCCAAGAACAATAAGTAAAATTTGCTCGGTAGTCGTGATAGTCATGAGCTTAGTATACAACGTTGCCTAGGCTTTACAACAGCTAGAGCTTTTCCGTTACTTATCGAGGCGGCTCTGCAAGTACGTGCGAAATTCTGGGCCAAGCTCCGGGTCGAGGAGCGCGTGGTCGACAATTGCCTGCAAGTAGCGGCCCTTGTCACCTGCATCATGCCAAACACCATCTATGAAACGACAATAGATGTCATTGGTTTTGGCAAATTCATTAATAGAGTCTGCAAGAACTAGTTCACCACCTACACCAACTTTTTCCTGCTGAATAATTGACATGATATCCGGGGTAAGCAAAAAGCTACCAACGGATGCAAATAGTGATGGAGTTGCATCGGGGCCGGGTTTTTCGACCAGACCATTGACCTTAAATGTGCGTTCATCAATTTGGGTAGAAGTGTCGATCATTCCAAGTCGCTTGGAATCTTCTGGCTCAACTTTAACAGCTGAGATCACCGGTGAGCCTGTCTTTTTGTATGCCTCGAGTAGCTGCTGAGGATACGGCACCTCACACCGAAAGAAGTCGTCTGCAAACAAATAAAAGAACGGCTCATCCTTGTTGAGCAGGTGTTGCGCGTTCAAGAGCGGGCGAGCATTACCTTTTGGCGTGCCCTTTTGTCGGATATACACGAAGTTTGCCATGTCGGCAATGTCGCGGATCATATCAGCGTAGCTATCTTTGCCCTTACTGCGTAGATCGGCTTCCAGGTCGTCGGAACGATCGAAATGATCTTCAATTGCGCGCTTCGACGATCCGGTTACGATGATAATATCAGTAACACCCGCGGCGACTAGTTGCTCGACAATAATCTGAATTACTGGCTTGTCGACAATCGGTAACATCTCTTTAGGCATTGCTTTGGTTTGCGGTAGAAATCGTGTGCCAAATCCGGCAGCAGCGATAACGGCTTTGCGTACTTCCATTAAACCCTCCTTCTGTAATTACGCAGTAAATGCTCATAAAAAGCGAGAAGCCTGCACGGTATGCAGGTGCATATCTGGTGCGGCTCCGTAGGCATTATGCACTAGATCTTTGCGCTCCCGCAAGGAAATTCTTCACAAGTGCACGAGCATACACTATATTTTGATTGCAGATTTAAAGTGGTCAACCATTACGCTAAGCTTGTACGCATCCATACTTGATCTCGCGTTATTGTGAAGTCGCTCACGAACTTCACGCTTACAAATTTGAACAAGTTGCTCATTAAAATGAGATTTGTCTTCAACGAATATAAAATTATCGCCGCGATTATAATCCCGATTACCGACCGAGTCCAGCGCAATGGCCGGCATACCAAGCGTGATCGCTTCAGCAAGTGCCAAGCCAAAACTCTCACGTGTCGAGGTATTTACATAAGCGTCGTGTGCTTGCAGTATTTGTATCATTTGGTCGACGGTCTCGGCGGTCTTCTCTGTTACGGCAAATGGATAGCCCGCCAAATCTTTGTGGATCGGTTTCCCGCTAATCAATGTCAGACTACATGGTTTATCGAATTCCTTCAGACTTTGCAGCAAAAAATCCAGTCCTTTACTCGGAATATTAAAGTCCGACGCCGATGACACAAACCGCATTACAGGCCCGTCTTGGACTGTAAAATCAGCCGTTCGATAGGCATCATCAATACTCAGGTCAATGCGCGGATGCACCGTATGGTAGCGCTGCTCGAACAAGGTCTGAATACTTTGTGAAACAACAACACGCTGCATTGGATACAATGGCAATAGCTCAAAATAACGGCTTTTCCATATTACCGATTCGTCCTCCGGCGCAAACAATGGATCACTCTGCACGAGCTGATAGGATTTTCCATATTCTACTCGGGCTATAATTCCAGCCGCAGCGGTGAGCCAGCTGTCCAGGATGATCTTATCGTATGTATGTTGATAGGCTTTTAAAAATTTAACACTTGCGGCAAGGTACGCATCCATTTGAGTGGCATCATTTTCGGATGCTGGAACTGCAATGACCTTGGCATCAAGACCTTCGTACAGCGATTCGCAATTCGAAAAATCATCAGTGCCATCTGGCTTGAATGCCACAAAATCAATCACGTAGCCCTGTGATTTTAGAGCCCGAATCAACTGTGCAAAAATCACATGACCACCCCGGTTGCCCACTGTTCGTGTTATACAAAGTATTTTCATATGGTCTCTTTGCGACTTAGCGGAGTTCCAGGAGTTTGTCGTAGGCCAAAAATACCGCTTCAACATCGGCCATGCGTGCTTGTTTGGCATTAGCAATAAACTCGTCGATGCTTATGTGCTTCAGGCCCGCCTCTTCGGTCTCTTCTAAGGCTTGGCCCTTGCCCGTCTCCACACAATCGGTCGCCAAGAAAAAGTGCCAGGTCGCGTTGTTGTACGGATCTTTGTAAACCTTGCCGAGGTATTCCAAATTGCCGGCTTTGTAGCCCGTTTCTTCTTCAAGCTCACGTGCAGCAGCTTGTTCTGGCGTCTCGCCTTCGTCCACAAATCCGCCCGGAATATCAAGCATCATTTGCTCGGGACCGGGTCGAAACTGCTCGATAATAATCGCTTGATTGTCGGGCGTCAACGCCACAACTCCGGCATATTCCTGGCCTTCACGGTCAAACGTCTGAAAGTCGTGAACGGTGCCGTCCGATAGCTCAAACAATTTAGTAATAACCATGCGATGGCCGACTTTTGCCGTAACAGTTGGTTCGATTCGTTTCCAAGGTTTCATTTTCGTATATCCCCGTGCTCTTAAAATATTAGAAAATTATGCAAGCTCGTGAAGCTGATCGTAGGCAAGCATTACTGCACCAGGGTCGGTCATGTTGCCTTGCAAAGCATTTTGAATAAGCTGCTCGATGCTGATTTCGCTCACCGTAAGCTGCTCTTCGGCATCCAGTTTTTGGCCTTCGCCTGTTGGCTCACAATCTCGTGCCAAAAAGTAGTGACGCTTACCATTAGTATACGCATCGTAGTGGCAGTAGCCCAAGTAAGCAATTGAGCCAACCTTATGACCCGTCTCTTCGGCCAGCTCACGCGCAGCGGCTAGTGCCAGATCATCTTCGCCGGGCTCTACGCCACCACCTGGTATTTCCTGCATGACTTTTTCGGGACCAGGCCGGAACAAATTAACCACCAAGACCTTGTTATCTTTGGTGATGGCAATTGTTGCCACAGCTGCAGACTCTTCAGCTCCGCTGGTCGCGAATGTCTTGGTTAGTCCATCGGGCAAGGTAAATGTCTTATTGACAATGGTACGATACCCAACTTTAGTAACATCCGTTGGTGCTTGACGCTCCCAGGCTAAATTTTCCATATAATCCTTTTTCGTTATCAAACGACGTGTGTCGTACTAGGTTAGTGTAGCACTTGCCGGCACAAGATAGGCTGGAATTCATGGTATATGACGATCTGTAAAATTTATGCTATGATTGACGTCATGAAAAGTTCCCGTCTCGATATTTGCCCGCACCATCAACAAGAATTAACCAGTGTGCTTGAGCCGCTTTGCAACATGCACGCACTAAAGACAATATATAGAACGGCGCACGAATCTGGGCGCGTGGGGCCCTATGGCTCAATCCGCACGCTAGAAATCGAGAACGGCACTTACGACACAGCACTACGGATTGAACGAAGATCAGGTCGATATAGTGCAGCGCTTTCGGTGGGTTGTAGCGCGGTGCAATTGACTCTTCGTGAATATGGCAGGTCACGGCTCATCAGCCCAGCAGGAACACCGATCAGCATTGGCTTTAGTTCCGATGAATATATTGATACAAGTTACCCTAGCACATTCAAGGAGCCGCTGTACGCCCGGCAAAAGACGCCAGATAGACTGGGCGTACATGCGTCGGCCATAGACAGGGTTCGCGGAAGCAGCGCACTACCTATCGCCGAACTCCGCATGGCATCGGGCGACGTATCATTTGAATCGGGCCTAGAGGACATTCAAAAGTTTGCAGACCAATTACTTGATGTGCGAACGAGTCGAGCCATAGCCTACAGCTAGAGCACGCTCAGTGCATTATGCTGGTCTATCTACAAGCCAAGTTGCTGGCGCAGTAGGTCTTGGGCAAGTTTAGGGTTAGCTCGGCCCTGGCTCAGTTTCATAACCTGACCAACCAAGAAGCCGATAGCTTTCATTTCACCGTTTTTGACGTCTTCTGCGGCCTTGGGGTTTTCGGCAATCACCTGATTGGCAATTTTAATCAGTGCACTTTCATCAGATTCCTGAATTAAGTTATGTTGCTTGGCAAATGCCTCAATGTCGTGCATTGATTCACCTCTCACCATTTCAGATAAGATTGATTTTGCGTTTGACGAGCTTAGCTTCTTCATCTTAACGAGTTCATATAATTCGAGGTAAATACGTGTCCGTGCTGAATCACTTAAAATCTTAGTCATCCCGCCCTCACGTCTCAAAGGAATCTCAACGTTAATCATCCAGTTGACGACATCTTTCACGGCGTCCGGTTGATCAAGAAGCATCTCAATCAGAGGAAGGTAAGCCACCTGTCCCTCTTCTACCTCGGCATCAAGAAGCGTGTCTATCTGGGCAGTATTAAGCCCGAAGCCCTTCAGGCGGTCACGCCAAACGTCGGGCATGATTGGCATCTCGGCGGCTACTGCGTCGATATCTGCCTGCGCCAGTTTAACTGGTGGCAAATCAGGATCGGGGAAATAGCGATAGTCGTGCGCGTCTTCTTTGGCGCGCAGACTAAAGGTGCGCTGTTTGGCATCGTCCCAACCACGAGTTTCCTGGACAATTGCCTGGCCTTTTTCGAGCTGCTCGATCTGACGCGTCGTTTCAAATTCGATGGTCTTTTCGACGGCCTTGAATGAATTGATGTTCTTGGTTTCGGTACGCGTACCCAACTCGTCGGTCTTGCTTACCGAGACGTTAATGTCAAAGCGCATGTTGCCGTAGTACAAGTTTGCGTCGGAAACGTCAGCATATTTCATACGTAAGTAGAGTTCTTTGGCATAAATGCGTGCCTCTTCGGCGGTGTGCATGTCCGGTTCAGACACAATCTCCAAAAGTGGCGTACCAGCTCGGTTAAGGTCAACTAAACTATAGTCTTTGCCAGCAGGGTGTGTGCTTTTGCCGGCGTCTGATTCAATATGCGCTTCGTGAATGCCGATGCGCTTCTTTTGGCCGTTAACCTCAATCGTCACGAATCCATCGCGAATGATGGGATTTTCGAACTGCGTAATCTGGTAGCCCAACGGCAAGTCGGGGTAAAAATAATGTTTACGGTCGAAAGCGCTGTAGGCTTGTGGTGGCGTACCCAAAGCGAACGCTGCACGCATAGCAAGGTGTACCGCTTCACGGTTCAAAACGGGCAATGCCCCGGGCAAACCAAAGCAAATATGGCTTACCAATGTATTTGGCACAGCGTCACGAGCATCATTGCCAACAGCTGCAAATAATTTGGTCGCTGTTTTAAGCTGTACGTGGCACTCGATACCAATAGTTACGGTGTATTGGTCGCGGATTTCTTTACTTATCATCGTCAGGATTCTTCTTTCCGTCAGGAAGTGCGCCGAGATCTTTGAGTCCTTGGCGAATGCCGATCAAAGCATCTTTGACATCATCTTCTTTGAGTTTCATTTCGGGTTCAGCTTCAATTTTGCTGCGCAATTTGTGCCCAAACCACACACCGTCGTTGTCGCTAAAAATACGCTGCGCCTTAACCATGCGTTCACCCATGGTTTTACCGCCAAATCGACGTTTCTTGAGCGCCTCGTCCAGTAGCTTATCAGCGTTTGTGATTGCCTGTGGCCAGGTGGTTTTGTCACGAAGTAACTTCTGCAATTCACGCCAACCTTCCTGGAAACGATTCGTATTAATTGGGCGACGACGACGCCAAAAAATCAGAACAGCTGCAGCAGCCACCGCCAAGCCGACAGCAAGAATTATATACAGCATTACAGGATCTCCTCTGTTGCCTTAGCGATTGCCAGCAGATCATGATCATGTTGCTGTGGGGCAATAATTTGCAAACCCACAGGCAAACCATCAACCGTACCGGCTGGAATACTAATAGCAGGTACCCCGACCAGGCTCACGGCGACAGTCATAATATCTGCCAGGTACATCTGTAACGGGTCATGGGCATTCTGGCCAATCTTGAAGGCTGGCGTTGGGACAACTGGACCAACCATAAAATCAACTGTTTTAAACGCATCCGCGAACTCATGAATAAGCTTGGTGCGAACCGTCTGCGCCTTGCGGTAATACGCGTCGTAATAGCCGCTACTTAGTACATACGTACCGATCATGATGCGACGTTTAGCCTCTTTACCAAAGCCAATACCACGAGACTTAGAATAGCTCTGCTCAAGATTTTCGGCTTCCTGGTATGAGTAGCCAAAACGCTGGCCGTCATAGCGGCTGAGGTTGCTGCTAACTTCAGCCGGGCAGACCACGTAGTAGACTGCCAAAGCAAGCGGCAAACTTGGCAGGCTCACGTCAATAATTTCGGCGCCAGCATCTTTGCACTTTTGAATGGCTTGCGTAATTTGCTCTTTAACGCTAGGGTCGATTCCCTCGCCCATGTACTCCTTGATAACACCGATCTTTTTTCCCTTAAGACTTGCGTCTGCAAGATCTGCATAGCTTGCCGCATCACGTTCGATAGTTGTACTGTCGAGTTCATCACGACCCGCCATTACGTCGAGCACTATGGCAGCATCGTCCACCGTACGAGCAAGTGGCCCGATGGTGTCGGTACTGCTTGCCATGGCCACTACACCGCTGCGCGAGACCAAGCCATAGGTTGGCTTGTAGCCTACGGCGCCCGTAAAGCTAGCAGGCTGACGGATTGAGCCACCAGTATCAGTTCCGACGGCAAATGGCGCCATGTCGAGCACGACGGCCGCAGCCGAACCACCCGACGATCCACCAGGGACGCGTGTTTTATCATGTGGGTTTTTGGTAACCATAAAGTCACTGTTTTCGGTCGAACCACCATGTGCAAACGCGTCAAGGTTGGCTTTGGCGACGCAAATAGCGCCTTCAGCCTCTAATGCATCAATTGCAGATGACTGATACGGCGCGTTGAATCCCTTAAGAATATTACTGGCCGCCGTTGTTTCCGCACCGAATACCAAAAAGTTATCTTTAGCAATAAACGGCACGCCAGCCAAGCGGCCCATTTCTTGGCCGGCCGCTACAGCAGCATCAACACTTGCCGCACGATCACGAGCACGAGTCTCGGTTGTAACGATAATCGCATCGTATTCTTGCTTGTCGGCAATGGTACTCAGGGCTTGTTCTACTAATTCACGTGCGGAGAGCTCACCAGTTTTTACTTTGGCCGCGATCTCGGCAATTGGCAACCACTGACTCATCCAATCATCCTTTTAACCTTAAGCTGGCCGTCTTGTGTCTGCGGCGCCAAGGCCAACAGATCATCCCGGCTGACACCATAGTCCTTGACCGTGTCTTCGCGCATAACATTGGCAAGCCCCGTAACCTGCGTTGTTGGGTTTAAGCCATCTACGTTAACACCTTGTAGTTGTTCAACGTATTGCAGCACCTGTGTTAGTTCTTCGAGATATTCGTCAACTTCCTCATCGGTTAAAGAAAGTCGCGAAAGTCGAGCCAATTTTAAGACGTCTTCGCGCGTTAGTGTAGTCATTGTTGATAGTATAGCAGCATCGCCTGCAGCGCATCAAGGCGACGCCTGTTCTCCTTATAACCACAAATTATAGCATAGTTTTGAGCGCATCGAGCTCACTCTGGAGAGGCCATGTATTAAACACACATCCCTTGAGGTCGATAGACTGTTGCATCATCACGGGAGCCGGCTGGCCTGGGCCAGGACACGTAGGGTTGTCGTAGAAGCCCAAACGATGGCCTGTTTCGTGATTGATAATCAGTAGACGGTAGGTTTCGAGACTTTGACCCGTCTTGCTCCACGGATCGGTCGCGTATAACCAGCGATCGTTATTGACGATCACACTGTTGCCAACCTGGCAATTGTAGTAGTTGTCGCAGATTGCACCATAACTCGTCATAAGGTTTGGTGCAGCGATAACCACATTATAAGTACAGCCTGACGCCACATGCCTGAATGCGACAGTCCCGTTATCGTTCCAACCCCGAGTGTCAGAATACGTAGCAGCAAGTTTGCCGATAAGATCAGGCAGCTCATCCTGGCTGACGCCATTGACGGCAGTACAGTAGGTACGCACTACGCTGCCCACAGTCGATACAACGGTGAAGTTAGACGGCAAATTCTTGTTGAGTACATACGTTACGGCAGTGATGAGATCGCTACGGTTTGCGGCCGTAATTCCAAATTGGTGCGCCGTAGCATCGATGTAGTTACTAATTGCCGTATCAGAAAGGCTCATTGTTTGGCCATCCTGAACGTACCAGCCAGCCATGTCGGCTGCAGTCGGTGTGACTTTTTTGCCCTGATAATTAAACGTAACTGTGGTTTTGATTTGCTTCTGCAAAGCGGCCAACTGGCCATTTAAATCGCCAGTATTGTTTCCAGCTGGCAGTGCCGTTGTTGCCACGGTAATATGCGTCTGGCCTTGTGCGACGGCACGCGCTACAACCGTCGTGGAACTATCGATATCAAGCGCATAGCCCGCCTGGGCATCTTGTATGACAAAATTGCCGCTCAAAAACGTGATGCGCCTATCAGTCGCTGGACGCGAAAACATCGTTTGCAACGAGGTAAGTTTGTCAGTCAGCATATGCTGATTGGTCGCCAAAACTACCGATACATCATGCTTGCCAATAAATGCCAGTAGCGGCACTATGGGCTTAGATTTTTTGAGATTAGCAACACTTTTACCCCAATCAACAGCAATACCAAGACTGCTCGTCGATACCACTTGTGAAGCACTATTCTTTTCAAGTGTGACGTTCGGCGGCAAAAAGTTACTACTGGACATTTGGGCAATCGCATCATAGCTCTTGCCACCAACTGACACCCCTGCTAGCGTGTAATGAGGCAACGTTTTATTCTGGTACAACGCAAACAGCACAATATTAGCCACAACAAACACGCTGAATAGCGCTGCAAGACTGTAGATGGTCACACGCAACCAGGTAGGCCGCCGATGTACTCGTCGGATAAATTGTCGATGATTTATTACATTCATACTGCTCGCGCTTAGTATAGCATTCGAGGGCTAGCTCAGCTACTTTTTCATTTTGGATTTTATATCATGTATGATGTCACGTAATTCAGCAGCTTTCTCGAACTCGAGGTTAGCGCTGGCTAGCTCCATTTGGCTCGTCAAGTCGCGGACCAACGTGCCATACTCATCTTTAGGAATCTTGCTGAGATTGAGCTTAGCGGTTTTTGCCTCCTCGGGCAAATCAGGACGCATACCTTTCTCGATTGTCTTGCTAATACCAGCTGGCGTGATGCCGTGCTTAGCATTGTATGCTTCCTGAATTTTACGGCGGCGAGTTGTTTCGTCAAGCGTTATTTTCATGCTATTGGTGATGCGATCAGCGTACATGACCACATGACCTTCGACGTGACGCGCGGCGCGGCCAACTGTTTGGATCAAGGCCGGCGCACTGCGCAAGAAACCTTCTTTATCGGCGTCCAAAATTGCCACAAGGCTCACTTCCGGTAAGTCCAAACCTTCGCGGAGCAAGTTAATGCCAATTAGCACGTCGTACACACCTAAACGCAAATCGCGCAAAATGTCAGTACGATCTAGGGTGTCAACGTCGCTGTGCAAATACGCAACTTTGATGCCCAATTCCTTGAGATATTCGGTCAGGTCTTCGGACATGCGCTTGGTGAGCGTGGTTACCAGGACACGTTGATGCTTGGCGATGGTCGTATTGATCTCGCCAATCAGGTCATCAATTTGACCCTCGATGGGGCGAATCTCGATTGGCGGATCAAGTAATCCGGTTGGACGAATAACCTGCTGAGCCGGCGCAGGGCTACGCGAAAGCTCATATTCTGCGGGTGTTGCCGAAACATAAATCACCTTGTTGATGTGTTTTTCGAACTCCGTGAATGTAAGCGGCCGGTTGTCGAGTGCACTTGGCAAGCGAAAGCCATATTCCACCAACGATTCCTTGCGCGCGCGGTCACCATTGTACATGCCGCGAATTTGCGGGATGGTCATATGCGATTCATCTGCCAAAATAAGATAGTCGTCAGGGAAATAATCCATAAGCGTGGCAGGTTGCTCGCCAGGCTCACGATTTGTTAAGTAGCGCGAGTAGTTCTCGATTCCCTTCACGAATCCGGTCTCTTCCATCATTTCCAGGTCGAATCGAGTGCGCTGCTCGAGCCGCTGCGCTTCCAGTAGCTTGCCTTCGCGTCGGAACATGGCCAATCGGTCCTGCAGCTCCTTTTCGATGTTACCCAAGGCAACTTTGAGCTTGTCGTACGGTGTTACATAGTGAGAACCCGGGAAGACCGTCAGGCTATTGGGCTTGCCTAAGATTTCGCCAGTCAGCGGATCAATCTTCATGATACGCTCAATTTCATCACCGAAGAACTCGATGCGATAGGCAACTTCTTCACTGGCCGGATAAACATCAACGACGTCACCGCGTACGCGGAAGGTTGCACGATGGAAATCCATGTCGTTACGGGTGTACTGAATGTCGGTTAGCTGGCGAAGCAATTTGTCACGTACCCGGCGCTCGCCGACCTTTAATTTAATCGACAGGCCGTCATAATCTTCAACCGAACCAATGCCATAAATACAGCTAACACTAGCCACGATGATCACATCCCGTCGCGATAGCAATGAATCGGTAGCCGCGTGACGCAAACGATCAATCTCTTCGTTAATCTGCGAGTCTTTTTCGATGTAGGTATCTGAGCGCGGAATGTAGGCTTCTGGCTGATAATAATCAAAGTAGCTAACAAAATAGTGCACGGCATTGTCTGGGAAAAACTTGCGAAATTCTTCGTACAACTGGGCGGCCAAGGTCTTGTTGTGGCTCAAAATAAGCGTTGGCTTTTGGACATTTTGAATAATGTTAGCCATCGTGAAGGTCTTGCCCGAGCCAGTCACGCCAAGCAGCGTTTGATGCTTGAGATTATCATTCAAACCTTTAGTTAGCTGAGCAATAGCGGCCGGTTGGTCGCCTTTTGGTTGATAGCCACTGCTAAGTTTGAACTCGCTCATCTCTTTATTGTATCAGATAACTATTTCAGGTTATTCTGGCAATAAAATAATTATTTGCCGTCGCTCGGTATCGTGCGCGTTTTGTTGTAGTTGGTGTGCGCTGAATTGTTGATGTTACTCATCACAAGATAGCAGCTCATACCAACGAATATGAGAATCAGAATAATGATGCTGATTTCAAAAATTGATACGCCCTGCTCATCCAACTGTTTCAATGCCCCATCCCTTTGCATCTTTTTTACGCGTGATTTTATCCGGCACGTGGTGTCGGATTCTGGTCCGACTCACGATGCAAGAACCAGTGTTCATCGTGGTTCTTGAGCTGATCGTGAATGTCTTTGTACTTTTCGTCGAGTACCGCTATGATGCGCTTAACGAGTCGCTCTGGGTCGTCATCATAAATAACCAAATCACCATCTGGTGGTTCGAGCGTTTCCATGAGCTGCGGGATAAGATCGGCCGTACCGCCGCTGCCCAGCAAAACGCCGCATGGTTTGCGTGCCTCAAGTGCCGACGTAAATTCATGCAGGCTACCAAAGCGCCCGCCAACGGTAATAACTGCGTCACTGGACTGTACTAAGTACAAGTCACGGCCAACATAGTTCAATCCGGTAAAGTTTATGAAGTCGAAAACGTCATGTGGCAAACGGTATTTGCGCAAGTGTTCACGCAAGCTGCTAGCAGGTGAAAAGCCAACACTGGTACCGCCTGCTTTTTTGGCGCCATATGCGGCATAGTACGGCAAGCCCACGGTTGCCCCGGTAGTTAGGATGTGGTTTTGTTTAGCAATTTCCGTACCAATTCGTTCGGCAAGTTTGTGTGAATCCGTTACCGTCTTGCCGGCTGCTGCGCCAGAAACGCAGATTGAGTAACGTAAATATTTGAGGTCTTCGAGATCGTTTGTCATTGGTTCTTAGTGTACCTAATTTTTACTTAATCCGCTAATGGTAAATCATCCACAAGTTCGTACGAAAGCTGCCGCCCCACGGCTTCTTCGAGGTTTTCTTGGTTGAGATACTTGAGCATCAGTTCGTGCCACATCGTATCTCGCACAAAATGCACAATACGATCCTTGAATGGTAGGTGGTTGTAATAGCTCAGCGCTACATCTAGTATGTTGCACGATACAGGCTGACCGTCGTGTAATAACGCCAAACTTTGTGTGCCTTGCCAGAAAGCCAGGGTTGGCTCCAGTTGTGCTAGCACATCTTCAGCCTGCGCCCATGTTAAATCTTCAGGCTGCACGTGTGGCTCAAAGATTTCAGGGTGGTAGGCCTCAGCAAATCGAGCGTAATAGCGGTGAATGGTCTTCCATGTCACCTGTTGCCCAGCCAATGTAGCCGCAACACGCGGTTCCTGCGACACAGCATCACGAACGACGTCACCAAAATGCGGTTTAACTTGTTGCAACTTACTATACGAGCTATAGGCGCGAATATCATTCATGGCATGGAGTGTCAGCAGTAGTGACGTAATCGCCAAGCCATCTGTTTGTCCCGCCATCGGTAGCATGACAATCGTACCCAGCTCTTTAAACGTCAGTAAGTTATGCTTAGAGGTAGCGATAAATTCTGCCGCTAGTTCGTCCCATTTTTTGGACATTGGCATTACGATGTGCATTGGTCGCACTTCGAAGTCACTCGGCCTGAGGGCGCTGTACTGCTCGTAAAATGCTTTGCGCCATGAGGCAGACTCGACCATCAAAGCCGCCGCATACAATTGTGCAACCGGCTCATGCTTAAGCATCGATTCTAGGGAACGATAGCCCAAACGTTTCATGACGTTCTTGGGTGTCTTTTTCTTGAACATGCGCTTGGCCACTGCAGCCCGCAGAGCAAAACAATGCTTTGGCATCTCCGCTTTGGCAATAAGCTCTTCGACACTTCTCAGTACATCGATACTGCTGGCCTCCGCCGGAATGTGGAGCACCGCACGCACGCGTAAATCATCGTGCTTGAGGCGCTCATGGAGTGCGTTGTACAGCTCGGGCCCCGTTGTATCTTGCGGGTCAAGCCCAAGTTCTGCGATCTTTTGGCGTGTACGCTGCTCCAGGTCGACACTCAAACGAATATCTGCACTTGGCTGTCCGCTGGCTGTCTCAAGCTGCTGGATGCTTTGTGAAAATATCGGCTCCTCTGCCCCCAACGCTAACGATAAATATCGTGTCATCTTGTATTCAGATTAGCATAAGCCGCGTGCGCAAGCAAAGCATAAGCCACGATTATCTTGGCTTATTGCGCATGATTAGCCATAATGGCATCAGATGACAGACGGAAGAAAAAATGGCAGTGCCGAGCGCACTGCATGCATTCTAAAACGCACCGCAAACGGACTGTGCTACGCGCGAATGATTGCTGGGCCACTCATTGGTTTATACATCGCACGCCAGCCTGAGTACCGGAGTTGGAAAACCGCAGGTTTGATTGGCCTCTTGAGCGCTACCGATGTACTTGATGGTCGGCTTGCTCGGCAAGCAGCCCAACTTGATCCTAAGACAGCTGACGAGCGTGGTGCGTGGCTCGACCAAATGGCTGACAAAGTTTTTACACATACAATCTTGGGCGGCATGGTCGTTAATGCCTGGCGAAATCAGCAGCCGGCTCTGGCCGCAACGCTAGGCATCAATCAGGCCGTCCAACTCACCCGTGATGTATTGGTCACTGACATCCGCAAACGTGCGAGCGAACATGGCGTTGCCACAAACGCCCAGGGCCTCGGTAAAATCAAAACCGGTGCACTCGTGACAAGCACCATCGCTATGGCGAGCCCCTTGGCCATCACAGCCGAACGCGACTATCCCGTAGGGCAAGCTGCAAGTGCCACCGGTCTAACGATTGGCAGCGCACTAGCCATCGTAAGCGGCATTTCACTGGCAAAAAGCCTAGAGGCTGGCATTGCCGCCAGCGAGCAAAGGGACGAGCACGTCTGGTCGTCAGGGTCACAACAAGCCGCTCCTGCGGTTTAGAAAAACAGCGACATTCCTGCCGCTGTTTTATGCGTAAACACAAGAAATTACATGCGCTCGGGATGATACCATTCAGGTGCGGCAGCCAAAAGCTGCTTCAGCTGATCTTCGGTAACCAAACCTGCTTGCGCGCCGACCTTCTGAACAACACTCATGGAGTTTATTGGTGCCCAGCGAAGCGCCTCTTCGATACCCATGCCCTTTGCCATAGCAGCAATAAACGTCGAAGCAAAGGCATCGCCAGCACCCGTACGCTCATAAGGAGCAGCTGGATCAGGGTAGAGTGGCATCTTGAAACGGTTCTGGCCGTCGCTGGCATATGCTCCAGATGGGCCATCGGTAATGACGACTATTCGTGGACCAAGCGCATGCAATTTATTGAACAGATCATGAACATCCTCATGATTACCTCCACCAACAATAACCGCTTCTTCGCGGTTTAGAATGAGAACTTCAGTACGCTGATAAATTGCCTGTAGTCGTTCTGCTCCGGCTTTCATCTGGAAAGTACCCGGCTGAAAAGCGAGTTTGACATTGGGTTGGGAATGAAGCCATTCTGCAACTTGATCATGGTACTCTATAGCATGATCACTGATTGAGCTGAAGTACACCCATTTTGGTACTTCTGCCGGGCGCAAATGTGGCCATTGGTAGTCATATTCTTCATGTTTAATAAGAATCGTGCGTTCTTCTTTGTACCATAGCACGTAGTGATAATTGCTTTTTTTGTCGGGATTAATATGCACCAAGCGCGTATCAACGCCGTTGTGGTGCAGCGCTTCAATCATATCGCGACCCTGCTGGTCACCACCGACGTTGGTCGTAAAACCACTTTTAAGACCCAAGCGAGCGAACGCCACCGCAGCATTGGCAGCATTGCCGACGGCCTTGATTTCGTCGACTTCTTTATAGGGCAGTTTCGTGCCAAATTCCATGGCTAACCAAGTGCCATGCTCGTTGGTGTAGACCTGAGCTTGGTCTTCGAAGAGCTTAATAAACGCATCAGTGACGATGTCGCCCACACTCAAAACGTCAAATTGCTGCATACGTCCGTGCTTTCTGCTTATGGTTTGTTTCCTTTATTGTGCCACATGCTAGTGCATGAATGCAATATCCTCGCCCCATAACAGACTACGAAGGCATCCGCGTTCGGCCATAGTTATAAATAAGTGTTAGTCGCTCGCCATCGTGAGCATCTTTGGCTGTCACGTTGATGATATTATGTTTAACAAGTTGCTTACGCTTTGGCTGGGCCGCAGTTCGGGCCGGCATCACTACCATATCGTTAGGCTCCAGCACCGTCGATGCTAGTTTGCGACGCCCCTGCCAAAATCCCATCATCGCTCTACCCTGCAGGCTTAGGTCGCACATCACGCCCGACACAGGGTCACGATGTTTGCCAATTTGGCTACGATGTAATTGCCGCACAACGTAGGCGGTGTCGATCTGCTCGTCTTGGGTGTAAATTCGATCGCCCATGCGTGTTACCTTACTCAAATGCGTAACGAATTCTCCGATCAGGCTCTGACTACGCGCCGGCAGCTCCGTGCGACGCTCCATAGTTTTGTCGACTTTTGTCACCGAGAGCGATTCGATTCGCTGCGTCCAACCCTGCTGATCGTGGTCGGCTAATATAGCTTGCGAATCCTGGCACACCATATCAAAATCTGGTTTTGAAAGTACGTTGCGAACAATGGCGAATCCAAATTCTTCGCAGCGCGCCACAATTGCCTCAGCTGGATTATCTCGAACCGCGCACACGCTTGTGTCACCATTCAGAAAATTAGCATCAACAATATAAGCCTTGGGCTCAAGTTCACTTCCAAACATTATGTACATCCAAAACCGCACATAAAATGTGCGGCTGTATTATTAGGTTACTCGTCTATAGGTCTTGGCTGTGGCTAACAAAATCATCGTGTTCAAGCCGAGCTTCGTCCAATTCGCCCTTGGTGGCAGATGTTGCCAGGACCATCTGGCGATGGAATATGTCCTGAACTTCTGCGATAGCCTGCGGTTGCTGAGCCCATGCACGGAGTACAGGGTCTTGCAACGCTCGTGAGTACGAAAAGGTTACACCCCAAGGATGTGGACCGCGCTGCGCAATACGGTTCAGGTTGATGAATGCATCGGTCGATGTCTGACCGCCGCTCAAGAACACAACACCGGCAAGCTCATGAGGAACATGGCCGTGCAAAACACGACACGTACGATCGGCAACATCGTTGTGGTCGATTGCTACGCCGCTATCTTTGCCGGGCAGAACCATGCTGGTCTTAAGAATTGCGCCGGGTAAGTGCACGCGGAACGAACGCATCGTCTGGAACAGAAGATCGAAGACACGTGCCATGACTGCTTCACATTGGTCGCTGCTGTGGTTGCCGTCAAAAATAACTTCAGGTTCAACAATAGGCACGATACCAGCTTCCTGGCAGATACGAGCATACCGCGCCAAGACATAGGTGTTAGCGCCGATACATTCGTCGCTCGCTGAGCCATTTTCGTCACTGATAAAAATCGCCGCACGCCATTTGGCAAACGTAGCACCATTGGCGGCATACTTCGCCATGCGCTCGGGTAAACCGTCCAGGCCCTGTGTTACTTTCTCGCCAGGGAATCCAGGCAGGTCAACAAGACCAAGATCAACTTTGATGCCTGGCATGACGTCCTGCTCTGCCAAATATTCACGGAACGGTTGGCCGCTATCAGTGTTCTGCCAGAATGTTTCGTCGTACAGAATAATACCGTTCAGGCAGTGACTTGCCGCCGGCGTCGTCAGAAGCAACTGTCGGTATTGGCGACGTGATTCAGCGGTGCATTCGATGCCCACAGCTTCAAATCGCTTAGTGCAGCTTGGGTTACTTTCATCGGCGGCCAGCAATCCCTTGCCATGTGTGACAAGTTTCTTGGCAATATCTTCCAGCAATTGCTGATCCATACGGTTTCCTCGTTTAGGTCTTTGACTCTATTGTAAAAGCTTATGCTTACCAGAGCAAGTGCAGTCTCTTAGCGGCCAAGTTTTTCTTTAAGTTGATGTGCGGCCATGGCAATGTGCGTACTCGTTAGGCCAAAGTGCTCCAGGAGCTCATTTGGCTCACCGGATTCACCAAAATGGTCCTTCATGCCAATACGAATCATGCGAGTTGGTAGCTCTTCACTCAATAGTTCCGCAATTGCGCCGCCCAGACCGCCGGCGATCTGTGCCTCTTCGGCAGTTATAACGCCGCCAGTTTTCTTGACGCTTGCTAGAATTGTTTCTGCATCCAGCGGTTTGATGGTTGGCACATGAACCACTTCAGCGGAGATACCGTCCTTAGCAAGCATGTCGGCAGCCACCAACGCTTGGTACGTCATGGTGCCGGTGGCAATAATTGTCACGTCAGCGCCTTCGCGAAATACATAGGCTCGGCCAATTTCGAAAGGTGTTTTATCGGTTGTGATAATCGGCGTTTGCTCGCGGGCCAAACGCATATAATTAGGTCGAGGATCAGCGGCCATGGCGATTGTCGCTTTTTCGGCTTCAACACTGTCGCCAGGGGCAATTACTACCATGTTTGGCAAGGCACGCATAAGCGCCAAATCTTCGAGCATCTGGTGGGTAGCACCATCCGGACCGACGCTCACTCCAGCGTGCGATCCGACAACCTTAACCGGGCGGTCATTCAGGCAAATTGTCGTGCGAATCTGCTCCCAGTTACGGCCAGGACTAAAGGCCGCATAACTACTTACAAACGGGATCTTGCCCATAGCACTCAAGCCCGCGCCCACAGTTACCAGGTTCTGTTCGCCAATACCAATTTCTATAAAACGTTCAGGAAACGTCTTGGCAAATTCGGCCATTTTGGTGCTATCCGTAAGGTCGGCACAGGCGGCCACCACGTTACTGTTAATTTGCCCAGCTTTGACAAGTCCACGGCCAAAACCAGAACGCGTTGGCTCCTGCTTGATATCTTTGGCCCGAATATCGGTAATTAAGTGCATGTCATTCATTATCGCAACTCCTCTGCAGAAACGCTGATACTATGCGGATCACTCGCAATTGCTGGTATTTTAACGTTGACCTGTACTCGGCCGTTCTCCGCATAGAGAGTAGCTTGCGTGTCGCTTGGCGATACGGTATAGCCCGCCCTAACCAACGCCCGCTTAACCTGGTCGAGAATCTGTCTCTGCGGCATATTGCTCGTGTATGTATCATTGATAAACGCCGGTATGTTACCCGTCGCTGGCACGTTTTGTATGTGCGTTACCACCATTGAAGATGGCCAGGTTATACGTGCATACTCACTTGCAAGTGACTGGGAAGGATTACCCTTCCACGCGACAGCAGAGATGGCCACAACAGCCACTACGCAAATAACAAGAGGCTTCCAGGAAGTCTTTGTGCTATACGATTTTGCTTTAGTTGAGTGTGGCATTATTCGGCCTCGCTTTTAATCTTGCCGTTGAGAGTACGAAGCTTTTTGAGAGCAATTTTGGCTGTTTCGTTCACAGGAGGTGCACCGGGAGTTTGCACAAAGTACCCGTGCCAGCGGTAATCATATTCCATAAAATCAACACCTTTACCAGGCACCGTGTGCGCGATAATAACCACGGGCTTTTCGACAATTGCCTTGGCCATATTACACGCGTCCACCACTGCTTCAACGTCGTTTCCGTCGATTTCTAGCACATGCCAACCAAATGCTTCCCATTTGGCGCGCAAATCTTCTAGGGGCATAACCGTTTCGGTTGGCCCATCAATCTGAATATTATTGCGATCAACGATTGCGATCAAATTATCGAGCTTGTATTTACCAATGAGCATGGCAGCTTCCCACATGTTGCCTTCGTTGAGCTCGCCGTCACCAGTTGTAACGTACACCCAGCGATGAGACTGCTTGTCCATACGCAGCGCCAATGCAATACCAGCCGCTTGGCTTAAGCCGCAGCCCAGTGGGCCACTGGTTGTCTCCAGGCCTGGTAGCTTGGTGCGCTCCGGGTGCCCTTGCAGGCGTGAACCCAGCTTGCGCAGGGTTTTCAGTTCCTCTTTAGGAAAATAGCCAGCCTCGGCCATGGCCGCGTAGCGCACAGGGCACGTGTGGCCATTACTCTGAATAAGAATGTCACGCTCAGCCCAGTCAGGGTTTTTGGGATCATGTTTGAGAATATTAAAATAAAGCGCCGTAAAAATGTCGGCCTGGCCCAGCGGGCCTGCGGCATGGCCGCTACCGGCGTGCTCCAACATCATAATAATATCTTGGCGGATCTCGTTTGCCATCAGCTCGAGTTTTTCAATGGAGTGTAGTTGAGTAATCACGCTTACGATTATAGCACGCCAACGCTACGCGCACAGCCGCATAGCGTATTGCACATGTCCCCGGAACTATTTATTATGAGTCGATGCGAGAAATGAAATTGCGCGAGGCGGGCTACCTTTATCGCCTAGACACCGAACTATACCGCGCTGGCGAAGACGCAGACGTCAGGATGGCTCTTGCATCGCTCGAAAAAGAATACATGGCAGACCCCGAGCGATGGATCACCGAGTCCCTCAATATATCAGCAGAGTTAACAACCTTTGATACAACGCACATGACTGCGGACGAAGCCGACTTTCCACTAACACGAAAATCTTTGGCATTCGCCCACGCCAAACGCAAGGCCCCCATCCCCGCTGGAGATTACTACCTCGGTGACATTGCCTGCATAGAGGCAGAACTACGCGTACTGCGATCACTTTCTTGGCACGAAAAAATGCCTCATGTCGAAGACATAGATGTTTGCCACAAACCAGCCAGTATTCTTTTTGATGCCGCTGGCAAACCATGTGGATATCAAAAAGCAAGCGGCCTGCCGCTCACCTATATCTGGCGCAATAGCGATGTTCGTACCGAGGCCGGCGTGTACCGTTTGCCCGCAGATTCCTTCGTTGAACTTATCTATGCTATCGGTGAAGATCCGCGAGAATGCTATGTTGGCAAAAGTCTGATTGCTCTCGAAAATGCGCGCCTTCCTCAAGATATTACGTTTCTACGATTCAGCACCGCAAGCTTAACAATTGCCATTCAGACACGCGGAGCCAACGCAGTTGCCGATAGAGCACCAAAACTGTACGAGAACGTCAACGAGCTCGCACAATTCGAGCCTCGTCTTATTGGCAATCGTGTACGGAAACTACTCAAACAAGAGCGTGCTATACGGGTCGGACAAAAAGTATCTAGGAAATAGCCCGGACAAGTTGTGCATACGCTTGCCGCGGATCGGCAGCCTTTTGCACAAAACCACCGCTATTGAGTACATCAACGCCCGCATCAGCAATCGCTTTGGCATTCTGGTCGTCGATGCCACCATCCCAGCCAATTTCCAGACTCGACTTAAGCACTCGTAGCTGCTTGACCTTTTCGAGCAAAGACAAATCAGCATGACCGCCAAACGAGCCTAACGAGCCTGAAAAGATAAGCACGTGATCGATCTGAGCCATGGCCGGCTTCAATACATCAACGGGAGTTTTGGCCTGCAGGGCAACGCCAACCTCTATGCCATGCGCATGCACCTTTTGCGCAAACGACATAAAATCGCCATCAGCTTCAGCATGCACAATTATTAGTTGCGGCTTGAGATCGATCATCAACTCCACGTGCTCAAATGGGCGCTTGTACATTACATGCAAGTCGGCACGCATGCCGCCCGGCCACCACACTTCATCAATATTGAGCGTCTCGGTCGGTGCAAATTTACCATCACTCAAATCGATATGTAAGCGTAGCGCCGTATGAGCCACCCGCTCAATCTGTTGGTTATATATTTCCGGGGTTGCAGCCAAAACAGCTGGACAAATGCTCGCCTTCATACATCAAGCATACCGCTAATTGTTATTTTTTGCAGCCTTAATTTATTATGTACATGCTGGCATTTGCTCGGCCTGGTGGTCCAATCGGTTCGCTACACTCTGCGTAATTGGCTCAACAAAACCCACAGTATAGGTGCCCTCCGGTGGCTGATATCCATACATTTGCTCAATTTGCGCTGCTGTTTTGGTATCATTGAGCGTACTGATTGTAAGACCTGCGAGCCTGGCGTTGTCGGGTGACGTTGGGTTATCAATAATAGCCGCACCGCCACTGCTGGCGCTTCGCTGGGTATCGTCACTGGTCGCGCCGTAGCTTTCACCGTGGCCGGTAGCTACTACCAACTTTTTCTTAAAATAACCAACTACTATTCCACTGTATATCGCGGGTAATCGTGCAGCGTCATACGCCGCAACATCACGCGAAGTGCCATCAGGAAATGCCTGAAAGTTAGCCATAATAAGCGTCGATCCGACTTTCGGTTCTTTCGATGTGATGGCAAGCGCATCAGCGCCAGTAGTTACATCGGGTATTATGGCGGCGGCATCTACCCGATTCATATTATCCCATTCGTAATTACTACTCCTCGGCACTGGTGATTGGAGCGTTGGCGTGTACTGCGTCGTCGTACCGTCGCCGTTCGACGCATATAATGTTTCCTGGCTACAATCTTTTGTGGCACCGCCCAGCATATGGGCGGCCGTCAAAATTATAGCCTTGTTGCCCAAGGCAACACGGACAGCAGACCCATACTCCGGGTGCTGTGAGCTATCTTCCGTTTTGAACTGTAAAATGTTAGCCGCAAGCTCAGCTTCGATTGCGGACGGCAACGCCGCACGATTTTGGCTTGAAGAAACTCGCTGATTAGAGTCAACTTGGGTTTCGGCTGCGCACCCCGAAAGTAACAAGGCCGAGGTAATCCCCACGGCCGCAAATGTCTCGCGTCTCATAAATATCTAGTATGTCAAAAACGTGTTCGTCTGACAATTAACCCAATCTATCCATTTCGGCGATACGTCGTCTAAATCGTGGTGCACCAGCGAAGGGTGTCTTGATCCAGGCCTCAGCGATTGCAATCGCTTGGTCGACACTAATAGATCGTGCGGGCAGGCACAACACATTACTGTCGTCATCGTTACGGGCAGCATGCGCTTCATGCACATCCCAGATGATACTCGCGCGAATTCCCTTGAATCGGTTTGCAGCCATGCACATGCCCTGGCCACTACCGCATATAAGAATGCCGCGGGCTTGGACGTCGCCGCTGGTCCGCATTGCGGTAACCACTTTGGCGGCAAATTGCGGAAAATCGTCATCAGGATGAAGTGCTTCGTCGCCTTCATCTTGCACGTTGTATCCCGACGCTGTAAGCGCTGTCGCGAGAGCCTTTTTGAGCTCAAATCCATTGTGGTCTGCCCCGATAAATATGTCCATTGTTTGCCTTATTATGTTACCTGATGCGGGTGAGACAGAAGCCCCACCCGCATACCTACTAATCTATTCGTGGTCGTGTGTTTCGCTGCCATGCAAGTAGCGGCCAGTGTCGGCAGTTACTTCAACCAGGCGATTGCTGTAGCCCCATTCGTTGTCGTACCATGCCGCAACCTTCAAAAGATTGCCACCGACAACTGCGGTAATATTAAGATCGACGATTGCTGAGTGGCTATTACCAATAAAGTCGCTACTAACGAGTTCTTCTTCGGTAACCGCAAGGATACCCTGGTAGAAAGGTTCCTGGGCAGCCTTTTTAAAGGCTTCGTTGACTTCCTCAACCGTGACATCGCGCTTAGTAACAATCACGAAGTCAGCCAATGAGACAACGGGGGTTGGGACGCGGACTTCGAACCCACCAAAGACGCCCTTCAGTGCCGGCAAAGCCTTAGCAGCTGCGATTGATGCACCCGTTGTTGTCGGTACAATGTTTTGTGCGCCGGCTCGATCTTCGCGCAGATTCTTGCCAGGACCGTCCTGCAAATGCTGGCTAGCGGTGTAGCTGTGAATCGTGGTCATCATAAGTTTTTCGATACCAAATGCGCTTTCGATAACGGCAGCCACAGGAGTGATTCCGTTGGTTGTACAAGAAGCATTGCTGATGACGTCGGCGCCTTCCTGAAGACGCTCTTCGTTGACGCCCAATACGATTGTTGGGGCGCTATCTGCACTATCGCCCTTGGCTGGGGCACTGATTACCACGCGCTTGGCACCAGCAGTAATGTGCGCGCGTGCTTTGTCGGGCTCAACAAAAAAACCAGTCGATTCGATGACAACGTCAACACCAAGGTCCTTCCATGGCAGCAGACTTGGATCTTTTTCGGCACACACGCGAATCTTGGCACCATCGACAATGATGTTCTGGTCATCAAAGCTGACTTCTTTGCCATAGGTTCCATAGTTACTGTCGTGCTTGAGCAAGTATGCCAATGTTTTGTTGTCGGTCAGGTCGTTGATCGCGACAATCTCCACGTCCTTACGCTCAAAGGCAATTTTGAAGGCATTGCGGCCAATGCGGCCGAATCCGTTAATAGCAATCCGTGTTTTCATGTGCGTTTTTGCTCCCTGTCTTAGTGTTAACGCTTATGCTCTTATTGTAAGAGTAAGCGCCACCACTTGCAATACACTTTCCGCGGCCTCGTTGTAAAAAACATACAAAAATGATATAACCTCCACTAAGACAAATTGTCTTGAACCTACGAGCATGGGAGCGTGTCTGATGCACACCAGCGTCATCGCAAGCGAACAGCCGCGTCCACTGGGCGGAGTACTGAAAGCCCAGGTCAACGTTACGGGGATCGAGGCCTTGCGCCAGACCATCGAGTTGTTCCTGACCACTCATCTGGCAGCTGCGCTGTACGCGCGTGAGGCGGTCGGCTTCGAAGAGAACCCCTACACTGGCCACATCGCCGTAGAGCTGAACTTCGACGATAGCACGGCAACTATCGTGCAATTCACCTTCAAGCTGGCGAGGGCCGCGTTCGGTGCCTACAATACCACTTCCGCGCTGCTGGAAGTTGGAGGTCGTGACGCCGAGTGGCTGTATGAGCGATTCAATCTGTGCCAGACTGGCTGCACGTTCTACATCTTGGTGAAGAACGTGGCCTACGACAACAAGGAGAGTGACGCTCACAACATCATCTTGCCCTACCTGGCGTACGTCTTCAGGGGAAACTTCGACGAGACCGAGTGTGTCGAAGCGGCACATGTCTTGCTACAGAGTGCCTGCTGACATCGCACCCCATCCCGGCAGGGAATCCATCTTTTACCGATTCCCTGCTGCTCATACGTCAACGATTATTGTATCGTTCTGATGAGCTCTCAGAGAGCGAAACGTATCTTAGGTTATAAAATCGAACTGGCGCAACTTGGCAAGACATCCCCAAATGTGGGTTAGCCGGTCGTCTTCAGAATTAACTGGAATCCATACCGCCTCTAGGACTTCAGCTTTCTGAGGTGTCAATTTCTCGTCCTTGGCGACAAAGGCGTAACGCATATCGTGATGATAGTGCTCCGGTTCATCCTTGGCGGGATTAGCAGGAATGTGATGCGACTCAATATCAAGCGGGATGTGCGGTCGATCGACGTCCACGTGGAGTGCCTCAGCCATAGTTACACCCGTTTCTTCTTCGGCCTCACGCTGCGCAACAGTCCAGGGGTTTGGATCTTCCGGGTCCCAATGGCCGCCAGGTTGCATCCACTTGCCCAAACCTTTGTGATGAATCAATAGTACTTTGGTGTGGTCGGGTGACAGCACAATCGCCGCACCTGTACCGTGGCCACCAAAACTTTTGCGATGATTGAATTGCTCGTCGCGCTTCAGGCGCTCCTGGAGTAATCGTAATTCCTCAGCCTCATCCGGAAAAACCGTCAAATAATCATTAACCAATTCTTGTACTGCTGCAATATCCATATAACTCCTCTTTGTCATAAGCATAGGAAACACTGGCGGCTTTTGCAATATAGGCATAAGCAATTGCTAATTTATAGGCGCAGATTTATAGTTGCAGTTTGAGGTAAATGAGTCTTTGTCAGACGATAGTTTACTGCTCGCGGCTATCCCAGCGTTCGATAGATTCAGCGATAACCTTTTTAGCCTCTTCGATGTCGCCCCAACCTTGTACGACCGTAGTACCAGGCTTCTTGAGGTCTTTGTAGTGTGCAAAGTGGTGTTCGATCTTTTGCTTCCAACGTTCACCAAGATCATCCAGCGAGGTAATACTATCGCCCGTATCGCGGTCATCCGCGGGCACGACTACCACTTTGTAGTCCATCTCACCGTCATCCTCAAAGTTCAGAACTCCAAGGACTTTTGCTTCCATCCAAACGCCAGTTGGAACTGGTTCGGCACAAACCAACAATACGTCGAGCTCATCACCGTCTTCGTCGAGCGTTTGTGGGATAAAGCCGTAGTTTACGGGCTTGGCAAAAATGCTTGGCTCAACACGGTCCAACATGAAGGCGGCACGCTTGCGGTCCCATTCAATTTTGAGCTGTGATCCTTGCGGAATTTCGATAACAACGTTGACGCTTCCGCTTTGGTAGTCGCCTGGGGTTAAAACTTGGTTAAAATCAGCCATATTACATACTCCTTCTGGTCCATTACAACTAGCTGTGTTTCTCCGGATATTGTACACTATACTCAACAGAAAGTGGACGTATGAAAATAGTTGGTCACCGGGGTGCTCGCCATTTGGCACCCGAAAATACCCTGAACGCACTCGAAATTGCCATCAAACATGGTGTCGATGAGATCGAGATTGATGTTCGCGTAACCCGCGATGGTCACGTTGTCTTGCACCATGACCCCGTTGTGCGCGCCAAAACAGGCGAAACGTACACTATCAGTACCCACACTCTCGAGGAATTACGTGCCAAAAAGTCCGACATCACCACATTGGCAGCAGCCGTTAACACCGTTAAGCGCCGCGTTCCTCTGATGATTGAAGTAAAACCGCGCCAGCCCATCGCTCCGATCGTATCTATTATCGAAGCCTTTTTGGCTGATGGCTGGGAGCCCAAGGACTTCATGTTCGGATCGTTTAGCCAGTCTATTTTACGACAGCTCCACGAGACATTGCCGCAAATCGAGCTGGTTGTTATCGAAGCATATGCCAGTTTCCGGGCAACCTACCGAGCGCGCCAAGTTGGCGCCCACAAGGTAAGCATCAACCATCGATTGCTGTGGTTCGCCAATGTCGCAGCCATGCGCCGTAAAAATTACGAAGTCTATACCTGGACACTTAACGATCCTCGCAAAGCCGAGCGCTTGCGGAAGTCCGGCCTGAGCGGCACTATCACCGACAACCCCAAACTCTACACGAAAGACTAATTCCGTGCGTGCCGTTCTCGATCATATTGTGGAGCATGCTCCGACCCTACGAAGCTATTGGTTCCGGCCTGACGTTCCGCTGCGTTTTACGGCTGGCGAGTACACCGAAGTATACCTACAACACACTCCTCACGATATTCGTGGCGAGCGCCGCAAGTTTACTGTTTCGTCATCACCCACCGATCCGCTTGTTAGCATTACCGTGACTTTTGTGCCTGATTCTGGCAGTAGTTTTAAGGCGGCTTTGGCGGCACTTCGCCCGGGCGATAGCGTGCACATGGCCGAAACCATGGGCGAATTTGTACTCCCAAAAGACCCCACGATTCCCTTGACCTTCACAGCAGTTGGAGCTGGAATAACTCCTGTTATGAGTATTGTCGCTTGGCTTGATGCAACGGGCGAGAAACGTGACGTGCAGATCATTCATGGAGCGCGCTTGCCGTCCACCTTGCTAGACCAAGCATTATTTGCCGAGTACGCTCAAAAATACATGCCGATAGTTACTCAGCCTGACGATACATGGAGCGGCATGGCTGGCCAACTTACAGCGTCACGAATTTTAGACGTCACCAACAACCCATCCGCCCAGCGCTATTACCTGTCCGGGCCGGAAGCTATGATCAAAAAACTCGCCGACAATCTTATTGATCTTGGTATCGATAAGAATGCGATTGTGACCGATCTCTTTCTTGGCGTTGCCGACGAGTAATAGCCTAGTCAGTAACAACCACTTTGCCAACCGTGCTGGGATAAACCCCGGAATGATACGTAAAACTGCCGACTTCATCAAAGACCAGGCTATAGCTCGCGCCCGTGTTTAACATGCTGCTGCCCGCCTCATGTTTATCATCAAATATAATACTGTGATTAACGACGTCATCATTCGTCCAGATAACGGTGGTACCTTTTTTGATGGTAATAATTTGCGGTGAGAAGGCGTAATTTTGGATAGCTACCTGATTAGTAGCTACCGCCTTGCCGGACACAAGAGGTGCTGTCACTGTCTTTTGCGGACTTGGCGCAGCAGCCGATGGATAGAACACAACGAAACTCAGCGCTATCACGATAACAAGGATAGTGGCACTGGCTATAACTGCTTTGGGTCGCAAATTTTTCATAAAACGCGAATGCTTGAAGTTACGATACTAGCTATAGTATATCACCTGCTTGCCGAGTCTACGAAAATGGGCTACTGTGTGCGCTTTTGGTGGTCGAGATATTCGCGAATGTACAACGCAGCACTCGCACCTTCGCCTGTAGCGGTAGCGATTTGCATTGTTGCACCCGAACGAACATCGCCGGCCGCAAACACGCCGGGGATTGCTGTCTCTAGACGGTCGTTAGTTTTTACAAAACCAATCTCGTCCAGTTCTACCGCGGTGTTCTGCAGGAACTCCGTGTTTGGTTTAAGCCCTACGAAGATGAACACACCGTCAGTTGGAAATTCAACTTGCTTGCCCGTGGCCTTGTCGGTGCCAAGAACTTTTACGACCTTGTTGTCTTCACCAATAATTTCATCGGTAGTCGTATTAAAATGCACAGTGATCTTATCTTTGTGCTTTTCAAGGTCGTGTTGTAAAATTTCGGATGCACGGAAGCTATCACCACGTACCAAAAGATCAATGTGTGATGCAAAACGAGTCAAGAACATCGCTTCTTGGACTGCGGAGTTGCCACCACCGACTACAATCAAGCGCTTGTCGCGATAAAATGCGCCATCGCAGGTTGCGCAGTAATGTACGCCGCGTGCGTAATAAGCTTGCTCGCCTGGAATGCCAATTTTTTTGTAGTCACTGCCCGTAGCAATAAGTACTGTTTTTGCTAACATGTCGCCGCTTGTTGTTTCGAGGCGCTTGTATGCGCCTTCGTCGGTAATTTTCATTACTTCACCAAGTTCGATAACGGCGCCAAAACGTTCAGCTTGCTTGTGCAGCTTTTCGGCCAGATCCAAGCCTTGCAAGCCTTCGGGAAAGCCAGGATAATTATCAACCCAGTCAGTTACTGCAGCCAGTCCACCAACAACGCCGCGCTCAAAAAGCAAGGTATCGAGGTCTTCTCGTGTCGTGTAAATTGCGGCGGTCAATGCAGCCGGGCCGGCACCAATTGTTATGACGTCGTGCATAGGAGGTTGTGTTGTATCAGCCATCGTAAATTACGCAATCGCTGGCGCAAGTTTGGCCAAATTATACCCGACGACAACTTCACGACTGTCGTCCTGCTTGGTGATGACCGTAACAGGCACCGTGAATGCGCCGCTGATCTCCAAAGCTTCTGCCTGGCGTTCAGGGTTTTGGTCAAGGTTAACCTCTTCGTAACCCATACCTTTTGCGGTCAGATATTTTTTGACCATAACGCAATATGCGCAGGTATTTGTCGTGAAGATAGTAATATTTTTGACCATGATTTTTAGTTCCCCTCTATTTTTATCACTGTATGCTGTCCATTATATAGCGTTTCTAGCATAAGCGTTAGCACTATATATTGTGTTTTTTACGTTATTACTTGCCAATTGCGTCGAGCGTGACATCGAAGACGAGGTCAGCGTTAGCGGGGATACCTGAGCCGCTTGGTGGGTTGGCGCCATAGGCCATTGCGGCCGGAATAAGCAGGCGACGTACGCCACCGACTTTCATGCCAGGAATACCTTCCTTCCAGCCTTCGATCACGTTATTTAGGTCAAGGCTGACTGGATTGCCACTATCTTTTGAGCTCTGGAAAATAATACCCGTTGCCGCAACAGCGCCCGTGTAATCAACCGTGACGGTGTCACCCGCTTTGGCGGTACTCCCGGTGCCGGTTTGCGTATCGGTACTCTGCAAAGTGGGGATACTTGCAATGGGCGTGAACCCTGCAAGTCGAGTGCCCTGTAGTTTGCTGCTGTTTGTGGCAGTCGATGTTGCGGTATTTGATTTATTGCTATTGTTATCCTTGACCAGCTGCCAAATAACTGCAAAGCTCAAGCCGAATGAGGTCAAGAAAAATAATCCTGCTCCAAAGAGTGCAAAAATCCGATCGCGTTTACGTGCCATAAATTCTCCTATACTTCCTGTTTTGAATTGATTGCTATTGCCGTAGTTGAAAAGCCCCGTGACAAGCCCTGCATCATTGCCTGCTTTAATGCCTCGGAACGGAATGGAACGCTCGGCAATGAATGCAGCGGTAGCCACTGCGGACTATACAGATTCTGCCCAAGCGCTGTAATTTTGGCCTCCTCGGATGTCGGGCTGAGTTTTGGCTCACCACCGACATATTGACACAAGTACACGTACTGCATGCCAAATGGATCACCCGCATCATCGGTAATAACAAGACGAGGGTTGACGATCGTGAGGCTTGTTTCTTCGTTAATTTGGCGCAACAAGGCATGCATAGGCGCCTCATTGGGATTAACGCTTCCACCGGGCAACGTGTAATACTCCTGCCCAAATTTATTGCGGTACATCACCAACAAATAACCATCTCGCACGACGAGTGCCCGAACTGCTTGTCTCATACTAACGCTTATTATAGCCTCCCAACCTGCATCCGACCAGCAGATTTTCTCACTCTACTATCCAATTCCTAATCACTCCGCTCCACTGGGGAGAATATTAGTTGGCGATGTCGTAGGCTTTGAGCTTGCGCTTGGTAGCTTCGGTGTGGCTGCCTTGCAGCTTAAGCAGTTGGGCGTAGATGCCGCCGCTTTGGGCTAGTTCGGCTGGTGAACCGATCTCGGCAACGTGACCATCTTCGAGTGTAACAATCTGGTCAACATTTTGAATCGTGCTCAAACGGTGCGCGATAATAAGTGTTGTACGACCTTTCATGAGGCGCTCCAGAGCTTCTTGCACCATGTGTTCGCTCTTGCTATCCAGGCTACTGGTAGCCTCGTCCAAAATTAGGATTGGGGCATCCTTGAGCAATGCTCTGGCGATTGCAATGCGCTGCTTTTGGCCGCCGCTGAGCTTAAGGCCGCGCTCACCAATTTCAGTGTCATACCCATGTTCAAGTTTCTCGATAAATTCATGCGCATTGGCGGCTTTGGCGGCAGCCATTACATCTTCTGCATTTGCATCGGGGCGCGCGTAAGCAATATTCTCGCGAATTGTGCCGCTAAACAAGGCGGGCTCCTGGAATACAACACCAATATTACCGCGCAAACTTCCCTGTGTAACATCGTTGATGTTCTGACCATCAATGCGAATCTGGCCATCATTTACTTCATATAAACGCAGCAGCAAGTTAGTAAGCGTAGTTTTTCCCTGGCCGCTTTCGCCCACCAGCGCAACTTTGGTATCAGGAGCAATACGAAAATCAACATCTTTAAGAACGAGTGACGTATCGTCGTAGCCAAATTGAATGTGGTCAAATACAACTTCACCATTTTTGACATGGAGTTCAGTCGCACCGTGATGGTCACTAATTTCAGGTACAATATCCATAGCCTCAAAATAGTCGTTGGTATTTGCGACGGCACGCTGGGTTTGGTCCACCAAGAAACTAATACTAAAAATAGGGATTCGCACTAGCATTGCGTACTGAATGAGCAGCACCATTGTGCCAATGGTGTAATGTCCATGTGCTGTCTGGATAAAAATATACGCAAACACCGCAAAGAAGATGAGGTTGAGTACCAATCGGCGTTTAACATCCTGCCAATGCCAGTACTGACTTTGGGGATGCGTCGTCTCAACAACAGTAGTGTAGCGCTTGCGGAAAAAGGTTAACTCACGCACTTCTTGTAAGAAACTTTTTACGACACGGACCTGGCCGATCGACTCGGCAAAGCGGCCGCTTGCGATGTCCTGCTCTTCGTTAATAGTCTTCTGGTAGGATTGCCACTTGGTGCTCGTACGCGTCGTGAGATAAATAAATACCGGGTACAGCAGCAAGAGCATCAAGGCTACTTGCCAGCTATAGTACGCCACAACAGCCAATGACAGCACTGTGCTAAAAATAAACTGTAAAAAGTTGTTGCTCAGCATCTGCATAAAGCTACTAATCTGGGTAATGCCGCGGTTCATGCGATTGATGATCTTCCCTGATAGTTCTTGGTCAAAGTAACGCTGTGGCAGGTTGAGCAAGTGCTCGTAATAACGCTCACTGAGAAGTTTCTGGAGTTTGACTGCCATAATATCACCCCAATAGCCGCCGATGTTACTGAGCAGCGTCTGGCCAATATCCGTCAGGAATATCGCCACCGCACACCAAGCCACAATGGTGATGTTGGCGTGCCCGCCACCAGTTAGTTTGGTGATCTGGTCGATGGCACCCTTCGTAAATAGCGGCTGCAGCTGCGTCATCACAGCCAGCAAAATAGTGCTCAGCGAAATCGCCCAATAATACTTTTTGAGCGCTGTTGTAAATCGAATGATCCGCCAAATGTCTTTCATGGTTCCTACTATACGGTATTTAGATAATTTCGTCTTCCTGAATCCACCTCGTACGAGCTTTAGTATAACGCGTCGGACGGCATGAGCTCGGGAAAACGGACAGGCATGATACCAATTATTGAAAGGGTTGCCCCTGGAATCAATAACCGAGCTATGGAAGCCTCGTATCCGTTTTTTGGCGCTGATCCTCGTGGTTATTGGTAGTCCAGTGGGATACTACCTCTTCTTGGGCTTGGGCTTGGGCTTGGCGTTCCTGCCCAACTTGGGGCAGGTTACCGGACTGTGGCCAGTCCCTCGGCAGCCGCCAGGGCGATTGCAGGTTGGCTTTGTTGCGCCACCAACGCCGGACTTCGTCGAGCCACCGTTACACATCGCGCAACAGCCGCTGCACTTCACGGGATTTGCCAACGGACACCTCTTGGGGTATCGAAGGGCCTACGACCCTGGACGGGATCATGCCTGTCTTGGTGTGTTTTATGGAGTAAAAATGAATCTCACACGAAAACACACGCTATTGTCGTCACTTTTTACAAGAATACGAACACACTGTGCGCTGGCATCTCAAAAGAACGACGTGGTAACTATACGATATAACCGCAGCTGTGGCAAGACGCTCTCAACCGACCTTGCTAGATCAGACAGTCCAGGTCTGGTCGATCGGATAGTTGGTTATCGGAGTGAACGTCACGCCAGCTGCCTCCATGTCCCTGCGGCCATCGATGACCATCTCCTTCAATGTGTTGAGCTGTGAGGCGTGTTCGTCAGTATCCCAAACACTAACTTGTACAATCGATCCCCGTGGCGAAACGCCAGCATAAAAGTGGATGAGGCCCGGCAGTTGTTTGAGGGCTGGGATTATGTATTTCGACGTCATCTTGCTGGCAGCGTCAACCTCAGCAAATCGACTTGGGTCAAAGGTTGCGCGCGAGATGCGGATGACCGCTGTCGCTGGTAACGATTCTTCCACGGTGATTCTGTCCGGCATAGCGATCTTCTCCTCCATAATTTGCATGTACTTTTAGTATACCCAAGCCATTGCGCGCTCGCCAAGTATGCTGCTAAATCCGTTCGGCGCCAAGCGTTTCGGCAGCGGCGCCTGCGACGTGATCAAGCATTGCGCTAACTTCGGTGTCGGTCATGGTCTTGTCGAAGCTTGCAATCGAAAGTCGGAAGGTAATCTGCTTGTGTTCTGGATCGTCTTCGCGCTGGTAGATATCAATCGGTCGCAGACGAGGGACAGTTGCATCGGGCTGTACTGCCTGCAAACTGCTCCATACCAAGTTATAGAGTTCCTGGTACGTAACATCGCGTGCCACGCGCAAACAAATATCTTGTTCTACTTTGGGGAATCGAGGCAACTGCAGGTAGCCTGCGGTGCGTCCAGCGGTACCGCGCAGTTCCTGCAGGCCAATTTCGAAGCCGGCAGTGTGTTCCGGTAGCTTAAATTGCTTGCGCACAGAAGCTTTAAATTCACCGATAATTCCCAGGAAGGTGTCAGTTCCCTTCACGCGAACCAATGCGGATCGTTTTGCGTCAAATGGCTTGATAACAGGAAAATCCGGATCAGATTCGAGTGGCTCGAACTGGATTGCAATGCCCAGCGCGTCGGTCAGATGAGTCAGATAGGTGCGTGCTTCGTAGAATGCAGCACCCTGATCAGGCGCAACCTGCTTGGCATCGGCCGTAAATACCAATGACAGCATGTTAAATTCCGTCGGCAAACCTTGGTCGGTGTCGGCATGCAGCAAATTGTGCGCTTTGTTCATTTCGAACAGTGCAAATGTACCATACCCAGCCTTAACATTCATATGTACCTTGTCGAGCAAACTCGGTGTTAAACTCAGGCGATAATACTGCAGGTCAGGGCTCAGCGCATTGCTCAAACGAAATGCCTGCTCGGGGTCTTGGCCGGCTTTCTGGAGTAGATTACCGTGCACAAAGCTATAGGTCAGGAGCTCGTTAGCACCAGCGCTACTCAAAATATCACGCACACGATCTTTAAATGTCAGCATCGGGTCTTTTGGTACGGGCGTCAGATCTCGCTTGGGAAGCTCTTGTGGCAAATGGTCAAATCCGTACAAGCGACCAACTTCTTCGACGATATCCTCGGGAATTTCGATATCAGTGCGCCAAAATGGAGCCGTAATAATCATGTCGTCGCCATCACGCCCTACTTTGAACTCAACATTGGTGAGCAAGGTTGTCATTTGCTCAGTTGTTAGGTGCAGTCCAAGGCGAACATTGATAAATTCGTTTGAAACTTTAACTGGTGCAAATAACGCGCCGCGTTCGCGAACGGCAAATTCGAGGTGATTGTCATCGATAAATTCACTCGCAACTTTACCATGGGCAAAGCGACGAATCTCGTCAACAATCTTAGCAATGGCTGCTGCATTTTGGAGTGGTGATTGGCCTTTATTGTTGCGCGTTACGGCGTCGGTAAATAAACCGTGCGCCATGGCAGTACGGCGGATCGAGTACATGTCAAACGTCGCACATTCCAAAATAATGCTCGTAGTATTTGCGTCGACTTCGGTGTCACCACCGCCCATCACACCACCTACACCAATAAGCTTGTCATTGGTCGCAATCATAATCGCATGAGCACGCGGTTCGATTTCTTTGCCATTTAAGAGCGTAATTTTCTCGCCTTGGTGTGGATGACGGACAACAAGCGTTGCCTGCTCGGCATTTGCATCTTGTGCACGAACTTTATCGTAATCGTAGGCATGCAGCGGCTGGCCGGTTTCCAGCATGAACCAGTTAGTGTAATCAACAATGTTATTGATAGAACGCACGCCCATTTCTGCTAGGTAGATTTGCATCCATAGCGGGCTTGGCTTGATAGTTACATCGCGCATAGCAACTGCCATAAAGCGTGGCGTGAGTTCAGGAAGTTCGTTGCGAACAATCAGCGGCAGCGCATCTGTTTCGATAGCCGGCAATTCGGGAGTAAGCGCGTACCAGGCGGGGCTCTTGTATGCTCGGCCGTAAATACCTTCGATCTCACGAGCTACGCCAAGCATGCCAAAGCAGTCTGGGCGATGCGTGAACATCTTGTTTTCTATGTCGATAACTGTTTCGCCTTGCAGGTCAAATGCCTCGGTAAACGGGGTACCAGGCGCTATGTCCTGATCAATTTCTAGGATACCTTCATGGCTATCGCCCAAAGCCAGCTCACGTTGGCTGGCAAGCATGCCATTACTGACAACACCGCGCAGTAGGCGTGCCGACAACACAAAAGGCTCATCAGTATCGAAACTTTCCGGCACCGTCGAGCCTGGTGGTAGCCAAGCAACTGTCAAGCCTTCGCGTACATTTGGGGCGCCACAAACTACTTGCACATAGCCTTGCTCGTCACGCTCTACATTCTGCGCTTTGCCACCGTCATCAACTTTACAGATATTTAGATGATCGGAGTTTTCGTGTTTGAGCACCGACATAACCTTAACAACCAAAACGCCATCAAACTTTTTACCAAATTCGATGACCTCCTCGACCGCGCCCAGCTGCGCACCGATTTTTTCGACCAGATCCGCCACGCCATTAGGCGCTGGATCTCCAGCGGCACCGTAAATGCCGTTGACCTTTTTGATAGTATTGAGGCTAATTTTCATTGCTTGTTGCCTTTATGATTTTCTGTTGAATTGCGATAAGTTCGGCATCATCCATTTTTGGACCTTCAACGGTTGAGATGTATCCGACATATTCGGGGTAAAATTCCTGATGTTTGGACCAAACGTTGGTCTGACCGGCAAGCTCACCATGTAACGGATATAGCTTGGCGTGTACGTGCGCCACGCCGGTACCCTCAAAAACAAGGCCGACACGTTGCGCGCCCAATGCTTTTTGAAGGATTTTTGAAACCTTTTTAGTGACGTGCATCAAGCCATCCATCACCTCATCATCGAGGTCAAAAAGATAATCACCAGGATTTACCTTGGGGATAACGATAGTGAGGCCAGGCGTGCTGGGGAACGGCGTGAGGAATGCGCAGTAATTATCGTCTTCCCACACAATGTAGGCCGGGATTTCGCGGGCTACAATTTTGTCGAATAGGGTTGGTTCATTTGGAATAGTGCTCATTAAAATTGCCTCAAGAAATCTAATTTACCTGCCTCAAAGTGCCGTACGTCTTCGATGTCATATTTCATCATGACCAAGCGGTCGATACCACCACCCCACGCAAAACCGGTGTAGACTTCTGGGTCAATTCCAGCCATACGCAAGACGTTGGGGTTGATCATGCCGCAGCCCAATAGCTCAATCCAACCTGCGTAACCACATATTGAGCAGCCCTGCTTGTCACAAAATGGGCAGCTGAGCGCGAATTCAAAACTTGGCTCGGTGAATGGGAAATAATACGGCTGCATCTTAACTTCCAGCTCTTTTTGGTAGTAATCCTGCAGGAAAGTTTTAAGGGTAGCGATTAAGTGCCCAGCGTTAATGCCCTTGTCGACGTATACACCCTCCAACTGATAGAACGTGTGCTCGTGGCGAGCATCGAGGTCTTCGTTACGGAAAACGCGGCCAGGAATAACCGTGGCGATCGGCTTGCCTTGTTCTAAGTTGGCTTTGTACTTTTGGAGCACACGGTTTTGCATCGTGCTGGTGTGTGCTGGCGCAATAAGTTGTTTGCCCGTTGCGTCTTTTTGGACGGTCATAAAGGTATCGTAGTCATCACGTGCCGGGTGACCTTCGGGAAAGTTCAGCATCTCAAACATGTGCGTATCGTCGTCGATTTGGCGCGACTCCATTGCCGTAAAGCCCATACGATAAAAGATATCGAGGACGGTCTGCAATTCCGTCATCAGGGGATGTTTACTACCGAACTCAGCACCCAATAGAGTGGGGCGCTTGGCTGGTGGCACATTGATATCAAATGGCGCCGTTACATCAATAGGCGCAAGCGCTTCGGCCTGTTCTTGGTGCGCAGCAACCATGGATTCCAACTCCTGCTTGAGCTGGTTGATCTCTTTGCCAAATACGCCACGCTCTTCCGGTGGTAGTGTTGGAATTTCGGCGTATAGCGCCTTCAACTCAACTGCTTTGACAATATCTGCCTTGGTTTGCAGCTCGTCGAAACGAGCACGCAACACGTCGGCAACTTCAGCGATGCGAGGGTTGGTGTAGTTCATAATTACTCTTATTATACCAGCCCAAAAACAGATACGCACTAGTCATCCGCACCAAAGCAATACTTTCTTAGCTCAACCGAGCATACATTCATTGACATACATTATAAAAAAAGTTATAATACCATTTGAATTTCCGACCGCCGGATCTTCGCACCACCCCATAGATGTAGGTCATTACGACTACATCGCACGAGTAGAGAAGAGACAACGATGTCCCACAGCAGCGCCACCGCCACCAACCGCACCGGCTTCATGTTCCGCACCTCCGACGGAGGTCTCCAGCTCATGATCCCCACCAGCGCCGAGGAGGCCGGCAGGCAGCTCGCGCAGGGCGAGAAGTTGTACCTGATGGACGAGTTCCCCACCGCCAGCGACAAGCTCCAGGGCTGCATCATCGGCTGGGACAACGGCTTCATCATGGTCCGTGCGCTCGATGCCAAGAGCATCCGGCAGCAGCTCCTGCGGTTCCTGTCCCTGCAGACCGTGAACAACATCCTGCTGCAGTTCGTGAGCACGGAGACGAGGGTCGTCAACATCCAGGTCAGCCCCGAGCTGCACCAGCACATCATCGAGACCATCGGCACCGCTGTGACCACCTTGGTCACCGCGATCGATCGCCTGCGCGAACAGCACCGGACGGCCCTCCGCGCCGCCAACCCGACCCCCGGGCGCAAGAGCGTCATCCCGATGCACGGCATCTTGGGCCAGCTCGCCGGCGCCTTCGCGCACAACCCGACTACGGCCTGACCCGACCCTACCCGTAGCATTCCGCTACCATCCCAAGGGGAGTCTCCCGCAACAAAAACGCACGACCGGCACGGCACAACGATGAGCACATAGCCTGTTTGGCGGCGAAGAAGACACCACTCGTGTCACCGTGAAGCCTTTCGGCCTCATATCTTCGCCGCCAACAGCGCCAAAGCTCTCTCAGCCCCATCCCGTCCTTCTCTACTCACCCTCAACACCCTTCGATATTGCATGCACGCCCAAACAGCGTGTTTTTTGTTGCCTTCAATATGCTATAAGAGCTGGTATACTAACCATATGGCAAATTTTTCTTTTGATATTGTTTCCGAATACGACAAGGCCGAGATGAACAACGTCTTCGACCAAGCAAAGCGCGAAATTGACAACCGCTATGACTTTAAAGGTACGCCGGCAGAAATTGATTGGCTCAACAGTGACAAGTCAGGCTTTAAGGTTATTGGCAGTAGTGATTGGCAAATCGACGCCATCCTCGACATTGTGCGCAAAAAGCTTGCGAGTCGTGACCAGAGTCAAAAGGTGCTCGACACCTCTAAGGAGGCAATCATAGCCAACCTCAAAACCACGCAAGAAGTACCATTTAAGCAAGGCCTCGACCAAGACAAGGCTAAGCAAATTACCAAACTCCTGCGTGATGAATTCCCGAAGGTTAAAGCCCAAATTCAGGGTGATGCGGTGCGCGTTATGTCATCGAGTAAAGACGACCTGCAAGGTGTTATGCAGTTACTTAGAAGTCATGAATTTGATTTCCCGCTCAACTTTACGAACTACCGGTAAATGGTTCCGTTAGCGGATCAAGCAGCTCTTGGCTCGATCCTGTGTACCTTTCGTCCTCAAGTCCAATAATTCCCAACTTCGCCAAATGGTGCACAATATAATCAGGCTGCTCTTGTTGAGGCATGAAACAAGAGTCTTCTTCTCGTGGTGATTCAGCGTTCTCAGTACGTTCATTCATGATTATCAGTATACAGCAGCAAAACCTATGCAGTATACTAGGGTTAGCATGAGCGATTCGAGCAGTATTCTAGAACAAGCAACATCCGTACTCAAACAGAACGATCGTGGTCTGTACACTATTCCAGCACACGGCTTGTACCCGCACCAATGGCTCTGGGACAGCTGTTTTATTGCGCTTGGCTGGCGACACCTTGATGTCGAACGCGCCAAAATGGAAATTATGAGCTTGCTGCGCGGCCAGTGGCAAAATGGTATGGTGCCGCACATGGTTTTTACCAGCGGCAAAGCCTACCAACGCGACCATAATACGTGGCGTAGCTGGGTCAGCCCGTTTGCTCCTGATGATGTTTTTACCAGCGGAATCACACAGCCACCGATGTTAGCTGAGGCAATAGTACGCATTGGTGAAAAAATGTCACTCATCGAGCGACGTAGCTGGTATCGCCAGGTTTTTCCGGCACTTCTGCAGTATCACCAGTGGCTGTACACCGAACGTGACCCGCACGGCGAAGGTCTAACATTGCAAATTCACCCATGGGAGACCGGGCTCGATAACAGTCCACCCTGGATGTACGAATTGCACGAGCATTTATTGCCCTGGTGGATTCGCATGCTCCAGAAAACACACCTAGAGACAGTAACTGGCTGGTTCCGGCGCGACACGCGATTTGTGCCAAGCAACCAGCGTTTTACCAACACCGATGTGCTAGCACTTTACGATGCCCAACGTCGCCTACGACGTAAAAGCTACGATATTGATCGTATTTTGGATCACTCACTCTTTGCCATTGAAGATTTGGCATTCAATTCAATTTTGGTTCGCGCCAACGAGCAGCTTTTGCAGATTGCAAAAAGCATTCGCGTTACGCTGCCGCCAGAACTGCTTGCGTCAATAGAACTGACACACAAAACATTAGAGGAATTGTGGGACCCGTACACCGAACAATATTATTCACGCGATTTTGTGACGCACAAGCTTATTAAAGTTCCGAGCATCGCGGCATTACTACCGTTATACGCCGGTACAATTAGCAAAGAGCGTGCCAGCGTTCTGGTTAAATCCATCGAGAATGAACATATCTTTGGGCCACCGTATCCCATTCCATCCGCCCCACTTAATTCACCTTGGTTTAATCCCGAGCGCTACTGGCAAGGGCCAACCTGGTTCAACACCAACTGGATGATCGCTGATGGCTTGCGTCGCTATGGCTATAAAGATCACGCTGATGCTATTGTCGAAGGCTCGTTGGAGCTGGTTAAGGCCGGCCATTTTAACGAATACTTCAACCCCCTGTCGGGCAATCCGCTTGGCGCACCCAACTTCAGCTGGACTGCTGCCATCGCCATCGACTGGCTCAAATCCTAGACCGCTCAGCAGACGAAATCCACCGCTCTTCGAACAGAGTACCAGAGACTTTATGCCGGTCGGGCCTTTGTCCGTATCTCAAAACGCCATACCCGTTTGCCCTTCGGGCAAGCCGACAATGATTTTAAGAGCACTCGGCCAAGGATCCCTGCATCGCGTAGTGAAAGTGCACACTTGAGAACGACCTGAGATGAAAGTGGCGGAGATGTGCCAGCGAAACAGAGACGTATGTTCGGAGAGCGTAAGTCTCTAGTCGGTGGGGTCGATCAGGACAGCTTTTTCGGCAGCGTCAACCGTCTTGTCGGCAAGTTTCTGGACCTTGCCAAGTTTGCCCTCAATCGTCCGCGACTTGCGACTTGCCGTATCAATCGTATTCGTTGCCTGAACCAATTTATCACGAGTCTTTTCAAGTAAGTCACCAAACTTGCCAAATTCACCCTTGATAACAGTGAGGAGTTCCCACACCTGACTGGTCTGCTCGGCAATTGCCAGTGTGCGGAAACCAAGTTGGTAGCTACTCAAAATTGCAGCGATGGTCGTTGGGCCCGCAACGGTCACACGGTAAGTTGACTGCAACATTTCAAACAGGCCTGGCGTGCGCAGAACTTCGGCGTACAGGCTTTCGGTTGGCACGTATAGTACCGCAAAGTCAGTTGTCTTGGGCGGCACAATGTATTTCTCTTTGATGCTCTTGGCTTCAAGTTTTATGCGGTTAATCAATGCTTTATGCGCGGTCTCAGCCTCGGCGACATCGCCCTTCTCTTCAGCAGCAATCAGGCGCTGATAGTCTTCCAGTGGGAACTTGGCATCGATCGGCAAATAGATAAATCCATGTTTAGAACTCTTGTCTGGCAGTTTGATGGCAAAATCAACCGCATCGCGACTGCCTTCGCTCACCATTACTTGTTTATCGTAATGATCTTTGATGAATACTTGCTCCAGGAGATTCTCCAGCTGCACTTCGCCCCACGTTCCACGGGTCTTAACATTGGTGAGCACGCGCTTAAAGTCGCTGACGTCGCTTGCCAGCCCTTGCATTTCACCAAGACCGCGCTGAACCTGCTCCAGGCGCTCGCTAACCAACTTAAAGCTCTGTCCCAGACGCTTTTCCAGTGTGCTCTGAAGCTTTTCGTCTACGGTCTCGCGCATCTTTTCTAGCTTTTCAGCATTGTCTTTTTGAAGTGTCTCGAGCCGACTCTCAACGGTTTTACGGATATGCTCAAGCTTTTCATCATTCTTTTCGCGAAGTTGCTCCAAGCGCTTATCGAGTGATTCGCGTGTTTGCGTAATGCCGCCCGTAACTTCTTGACGCAGGTCTTTATTTGCCTCTGCAAATTCACGTCGGCTCAGTGCAAATTCCTCACGTAATGTCGCGTCAGCCTTACCGCCAGCCATCATGCGACGCAAGAACATAAACAGTCCACCAATTGCCGCTAAGTTACCAATCCCCAACACGATAGCCACTATAATCATATGCTTATTGTACTCCTTATGAGTGAGACTTGATAAAAGACCCGGGGACGTCCCGGGTCTGGTGGAAGCCTCACACTTCCTAATTCCAAATATACGCGCCTGTAGCGCAAAGCACAAGCACTTTTGAGATGCCTAGTCGAGGCGCGTGAAGACGCGAAGTGGCTGCGGTGCAACACGAGTTAGCGATACGACAAACACACCGACCAAGAAACCGCCAATGACGTCGAGTGGCAAGTGTACGCCCAAGTAAATGCGTGATACGCCGACCAAAATAATCCATACGGCCACGATCCAGCGCCATGCTTTCGGCAAATATGGCAGAAGTACCAGGGAAATAACCGTTGCAACCGTTGTGTGACCCGATGGGAAACCAGCACCAGTTTCTACGGAACGACGATGAAAGTCAGCCATAAGGTCGCCTGGACGACCGCGATCGACAGTTTGCTTAAGGATAAAATCAAGGCCATAGCCACCAATAATTACCGCGGATAGGCGCCAGGCCAGGCGATACATTCGAAACGCAGTTGCAATAATAATACTCGCAAGCGCCGCCCACACACTGCCACCAATCATAGTTATAGCAATAGCAGTCAGGCGGAATGTATCCGAAGCATTGTTCAGGTGATGAAACAGGTTTAATTCCCAGCTCGCAGGCACGTGCTTGGTGTGTGCAACCATTATGGTTGCCACGATTAAACCAATAAGTGAGAGAGTTAGGCTCGCAACGTACCAAATACGATGCCCCTCATAAGCCGCGGTGTCAGTTTTTGCATTCATACGCCAAGTATATCATTTGATAGGCTTTGAAACATATAAACTATCACGAATGTAAAATCTCCAGGGCTTATCTTGGGCTTGTGATATACCAACACGCACTGTCTGCACAATGTCGGCGGTATGAAGTGCCGGTTTCATGCGCAAAACAAGCGGTTTTTGGCGCAAATCATGTCCATTCCAGGACTTGTCTATGCCAAGTGCCTGACATAGCTTAGCCGGGCCATTAGTTAACTGCTGACCATGCTGGCCCGGCCGATTCGCCATCAGAATATCGCGGCCCTGCACAGGCTCCACTGCCCGAATGAGTACTGCCGATCCTTCGCCGTCCTGTCCCGTCACGACGTTCATGCAATAGTGCATGCCATAGGTAAAATAAACATACAAAAAGCCAGGCGGGCCGAACATGATGTCGGTTCGTGGTGTACGCCCCTTATAACTATGACTGGCTGCATCAGTTTGGTGATATGCCTCTGTCTCGACAACTCTTACAATAACTTCTCGGCCATCGTGTTGCAACACCAGTTCGCAACCTAATAGTCGCTGCGCAACAGATACGACATCACCTGACAGAAACTCAAACTGATCATCATCCATCTGATCATTATACGCCTTCCAGATAAGAGGATATTGCTTTTTTAACATAAATGTTGTATAATTATGCAGTTATTGGTTCGCTAGTAACGCACTTTGAGAAGGAGTTACGTTTTCTGTGTTGCACTAAGTCCGCAATATTTTGTGCGCTTAGCGCAACACACAAGACAGCAACCAACGGTTGAGAGACACGAAACGTTAGTGAGCGTATATGGAAAACGTCATCAGGTTCCCTGTTCGGAATTCCGAGCAACCTGAGCCTGGCGACCCGCCCGACCCCGAGTCGTTCAACGCCATTTTGGCGTTGGCAATGACCGGAGTCGACGACAACGGCACGCTGATCACCGGAAAGGAAAAGAAGAAGCGCCTTCGCGCCGTCTAAGCCCCCGCAGTACCCCGTACATCCATAGCACGACCCTCACAGAATCGAGACTGCCATGTCCCACGCCTCCGTCCCCTCCGTCGACACCATCACCGCCAACGGCGCCTGCCTCGGCAAGGCCTACACCAACGAGCTCATGCCCGCCGTGTACAGCCTCCGCGACCTGGCCACCGATGGTACCCTCGTGATCGACGGCCACAAGTTCCCGTACAACGTGATCATCAACATGATCTTCGACGGGCAGATGAAGTGCCACGGACAGCTCCAGCAGCCGGCTCAGGCCGTCACGTCCACCACGGACACCGACCTCTCCAACAAGAAGCTCGGTAACCTGGTGAGTGTCGACGGACGTCTGTACAGCCGCAACGAGATCGCCACCACGGCTTTCACGTACCAGCACCAGGTTTCCGAGTCGAGGGAGGCAGACATCGTCATCTACGACATCCGCAGCCTGGCCACCAACGGCCTCTTGACCATCAACGGCCACGAGTTCGCGTTGGACGCCTTCGCGGCTGCCGCCCAGGAAGAACTGAACAGTCACGGGAGGTTCAACCACTCGGCTCAGGCCGTCACGTCCACCACGGACACCGACCTCTCCAACGAGGACCTCGGCGAGTACGTGAGCATCGGCGACATCCTGCACCTGCGGACCGACCTCATCGAACTGGCGGACAGCCTCTACGGCATGATGCACGAGAACGACGAGTCCCCCCAGGACAGCGACGAGACCGACCCCGAGAACTACCGCACCAGCCGGTTCGCCCGTTGCCTTTCGGCAATCAAGCGGGTGCCCTCGTACATCAAGGCCGTGCTCCCGCAGCTCACCTCGTTCACCATGAACGACCTGATCCTGCTCGGCATGTCCGTCCTCGTGCTGGGTGCGGTCACCACGACCATTGTGGTCGGTGAAGTCGCAGCCCAGATCTTCGCTTTGCTGAAGATCAACTTCGTCATCGACGGACGAGTGTTCGTGCACGCAACCCCAATCAGCCTCGGCTTCACCGTCGCCCTCGCGATCGCCATCACCGGCATCGCATACGGCTTCCAGTGGATCCAAAACCACCTGCAGTACATCTCGCAGTCCAACAAGGTCCGCCTGATCATCGTCTGCGGGAGCATCATCGTGTACAACGCTCTGGCCATCGTGGTCACCACGCTCGCGACGACCGGCATCTCGCACTACCTGCACCACTGAGGTCTACGCCCCCAACGACACGTGAACAACGGAAGCGGTGGCTGTCACAACAACGTGGCAGTCACCGCCAATCCGTCTCTCCCGCCCCGCTACAACTCCTTCTCAATCCACCCCTTCTACCAGTCATGAACATTCATGCTTGATATTTGCGGTGGATCCCACTATCCGTTTCTTAAAATTGGATTAATTGGGCAAAAAATTGTATAATGTGACCACTCTCGAGTCGTCGGAGTTCCCTATCCAGGAGGTTAACAATGTACTACCCCATCGTATTTGTGTTCTTCACGACAGTTGCGTGCTGCGTGGCGATTCTGCTGCTGTTCCAGCTCGGTGTCGCCCGCAAGCGCTTCCGGCAGCGCAAGTTCGGCACCGTCATCGTGATGTACGCTGCCCCGATACTCGCGCTGTTCGTCTTCTGGCTGACACAACTCGCAAAGTTCGATGGACCGCTCCTGTGGGCGTCGAGCCTGATGAAGTGGCCGTTCAGCATCGGATGGGTCCCAGAGCCGTTTCAGTATTTCCTGCGGTTCGTGGTCCCCATCCTGGTGTTCGTCCTCCTCATGGGTGCAGGCATCGCCTACGCCCTGATCTGGTCGTCCTCCATGGAGTTCTGGCCGAAGGTTGCGAGCATTCTGCTCTACATCTTCTATGGCTGGTTCGCTGCGGCCTGCGTCGTCGGCGTCAATGCTGGCATGGTCGTACATCGTTGAGGCAAGCCGAACGGCAATCTCCACGCAGCATCGCTGCAGCCGTTCGGCATCGCCCCACCCGCCAAAACCAGCAACCCCAACCATACGACTCGAGAATCAACCCCAGATACTACTAAACCCGGCCTGTAAGCCGGGTTTTTGCGTGTTCAATACTGTGAACATTATTCAAGATTACGAATTTGCTCATGATTAAGTCCAAAATAATGCGCAAGCTCATGCCAAATAGTATGACGAATTTGTTCTCTTAGCTCCGGAATAGTATTCGCAAAGTGCTCCATGGGGTGCTTAAAAATGGTGATCTTATCAGGGCCGTATGCCGTCACTCCGGCTCGTCGCGAAAGCGGTACACCCTCGTACAAGCCAAGTAATGTTTGATCATGACGAAGCTCCAGCTGCACACGCTGCTCCGGTGTTGGCTCGTCAGCATACACAATCGCCACGTTCTTGACGGCAAGCATGTGGTCTTTGGGTAACGTCTCCATGGCTTCCGCAATATAGTCGGCAAATTGCTCGTCTGAAACTGTAATCATAGTACTAGTATAACCTCCGTGTAAAAATCTTACATCTCCGCCAGGCAGGAAATGCTTACAATAAGCTTACATATAAGGAGTAGCTATGGGAATTATCGCGTGGATTATCTTGGGCGCACTTGCAGGTTGGATTGCTTCTACGATTGCCGGCACCGATGCTCAACAAGGGTGGCTTGCGAACATAGCCATCGGCATCATTGGCGCCTTAATCGGTGGTTTTATCGTGAGCAGCCTGGGAGGCTCCGGTATCACCGGCTTTAATCTATGGAGTCTACTAGTTGCCGTGCTCGGTTCACTCCTATTGCTATGGTTCTTCAAAAAAATGGGCGGCCACGCTTCCAAACGCTGAAGCTGTTGGCAAAACAACTTTTGCGGCCGCCACCCACTCTCATGGTTAGACTATTTCGTGCCAATCGCCAGGAGGACGCCACTATATCCGTCACGCATTTCTTGGCTATACGGACAGCGACTGACAGTGATGTTGTTACCCCTGAACTGCCGTTCCAGCCATTGTTTATCGATATCAACTGCAGGGAATTTCCTAGGATTAATACCGTTCTCTTCGTGCGTATAGTCCGGATAGCCCTGCGAGTGCTCGATATAGCCCACTGCAAAAATACCGTCTTTTTTGAGTGAGCCGAGCATCGTCTGGATCATGTCTGAACATTCCTTGACATCACCAGTCGCCGACTCAGCACAAAAACAACTCGTTACCATGTCGTAGGTGTCAGGCGCGAGGTCGCCGAGCTTTGCTTGACGCACCACGGCACGTTCCATGAGTAAGCGCGCCGCGTGAGCGTGAGCTGGCAAGGCGTGCGCGTCAGCAGCGATCTGTTGTTCTATGACATTCCAGTCTTGATACATGTCCTGTGTTTCTTGTAGAACACGTCGTAAATATGCAGCATTTTGCGCGCCAGGCTCAATAAGTTCCACATGCTTTGCGTAGGCAACGCCCGCCAGAGGCAGCACCAAGCTTGGACCTGTGCCAACGTCAGCCACCCGCTCAAGGGTGTCCGCAGTAACCTCTCGCTCCGCTAGGAATGCCAGCGTTTCGGTCGCCACCCACAGATCTTCAGCACCGAGCTCAGTAAAGTACCGCTCTCGGTATGTCTGAGCATTAAACGTATCCCAGTCAACATCGTTGTTTCTTCGTAGTGATTCATTCATAGTGGCCAAAGTCTATACTTTCCGGCCGCTGAGGAATAAACTGTTCACTATAATGAACAATTCATCAAATCTCGAAACTGCACTACAAACATTTGACTTCAGCGCTGACGAAGCGAAGATATACCTAGAACTCCTCAGAGAGCCCTCAACACACCTCGCACTGAGCCAATCAACAAGTATTAACCGCACAAAAGTCTATAGGATTGTTCAGGACCTCGAACAGCGTAGTCTTGTTACAAGACAAACAGACGATCGCGGTACGTTTCTGCATGCATGTGATGCAAGTACGCTCGAGATACTCGTTGCAGAACAGGAGCACCGCGCTATGGAACAGCGAGGTGTTTTCCAGGAGCTCCTACCGAGCCTGCATGCAATACAGTCCCAAGATACGAGCTTATTCGCTACACGAACCTATGATGGTATCGAGGGACTCAAGCAAATGTGTTGGCATGAACTGAAAGCTAAAGATGAACTACTGGTATTTGGTGCCGGATCCATAGAGGACATGATCCCAAATCGTTACTGGGCAGAAAAACATCGCTCGATCAATGTTGCTTCTGGCTATCGGGTGCTGGAGATCGTGAATGCAAATAGCCTAGACCCCAAAGCACAGGCTACGTTCACCGAGAATAGACAGTTCATGCAGCTGTACGAGCATCGCGTTCTGCCATCAGAAATTCTCGAGCTCACCAATCAGGTAACTATCTACAACGACACCGTCGCCGTCTATCACTGGCGCGAAGACAAAAAGAGCGGCGTCGAGATTATCAATAAACCCTACGCCGCAATGATGCGCCAGATGTTTCGCTACTATTGGCAGATCGCAGGAGCGATCACCCCACCGAGCGCCAAAAGTTAGCCCTGCCACTCCCGCTTAAGTATGCGAGTGAGATCGTAGAACGGCATGTCTGGCTGGTCTACATCGATGGTACCCCGAGGGTCTATGATGTTATACCACTCAAGACATTCAAGTGCCTCTTCGGTTAAAGATGCGTCATACGTTGTGTAGGCTAGCAGGCTACTAACTTCGTTATAGGCGTCATCTTCAAGAGATTCGTAGAGCATTGCTCTACCAAGCGGACAAAACGGCTCTGCGCTGCATGCAGCAACATCTGAAATCACATATCGGTTGGCTCCACTATCATCGCGAGCTACAATATGCACGTCGTAAAATATGCCATCGCCTGATGGCATAGCAATATCAGCATCGTATCGTGCAACGATTATGAGAAAGTTGCTGTCAGGAGCGTCTTTATGCGGAAAAGCGATGGCCCCACCGACCACCGCTTTAGGTGTTTGCTCTAGCACAACGCGCAACCCCTCCTGCTGCATACAACGACGAAGTGCCATCTCCATGTGACTATGGCGTGCACGGTTATTGAGATCATGTTCCGGGGAGGGTTCACTCATGATCTCATGCCTACCGTTATTTACTTGTTACGCTTACGCTTGTTTTGATCGAGTTCGCGTTTACGCAGACGGAGATTCTTTGGCGTAACTTCGAGAAGTTCATCGTTTTCGATAAAGTCGAGACATTGCTCAAGGCTCAGGATAGTTGGAGGTGTTAGCTGTACGACGCCATCACTACTTGATGAACGCATGTTTGTAAGGTGTTTGGTTTTACAAACGTTGATTTCCATATCCTCTGAGCGAGTGTTGAGGCCAACAATCTCACCGGCGTAGACTTTTTCTGCAGCACCGATAAAGGTCGTACCACGAGCTTCAGCGTTCTGCAATGCGTAAGGGGTTGTTGTGCCCGTTTCGAAGGCGATCAACACACCGTTGCGAAGTTGCTGCAATGCAGGACCTTGCTCCTGGTAGCCAACTGTCAGGCTGTTCATAACAATCGTACCCTTGGTGTTGGTCATAAGGATGTTGCGCAAACCAAGTAATGCACGAGTTGGCATTTCGTATACCAATTTCGTAACACCCTTAGGGCTGGCAAACTGTTCTTTGAGGGTTGCACGGCGTTGGCCAAGTTCCATCTGAACGGTACCAACGTGCTCGGCAGGAACTTCGATGATCAACTCTTCGAGAGGCTCCATAACCTGGCCGTTTTCTTCTTTTGTAACAACTTGCGGACGACCAACTTCGAATTCGAAGCCTTCGCGGCGCATCGTTTCAATCAATACGCTCAGGTGAAGTTCACCACGACCGGCAACGGTAAAGCCGATGCCGTTTTCATCAACACGCAAACCAACGTTGGTTTCGAGTTCTTTTTGCAAACGATCGCTAATTTGGCGAGATGTCGTGAATTCACCTTCCGTACCCTTAAATGGGCTGGTGTTTGGACCGAGGTAAATGCGCAAAGTTGGCGCTTCAACTTCCATAACAGGCAAAGCTTCTGGCTCTGCAGCGTCTGCAATAGTTTCACCAATCTTGGCATCAGCAACACCGGTCAATTGCACGATATCACCAGCAACACCGCCAGGAACTTCAAATTTAGTCACACCATGACTCATGAAAACCAATTCAACCTTGGCCTTGGTAAATGTGCCGTCTTTTTTGCAAAGCGTAACTTGGTCGCCGCCCTTAACACTACCGCGGGTGATGCGGCCAATAGCGTATTTACCCTTGAATGAGTCCCAGGCTAGGCCCGTTACCAACATCTGGAAAGGCTTGTCGGCTTCAACCTTTGGTGCAGGAATGTCGTTGATAATTGCATCGAAAATGACGTCAAGATCAGCGTCTTCGTCAGGATTTGTGGGTGGCTGTTTCCAAGCCTTACCGGCGCGGCCGATAGCGTAGTACACAGGATAGTGAAGCTGGTCTTCGTGAACAGCAAGCTCGAGGAACAAATCAGCCAACTCGTCCTCAACCTCTTGGATGCGGCTTGCAGGCTTATCGATCTTGTTAATGATAACAATTGGCTTAAGACCACCAGCAAGTGCTTTACCAAGCACGAACTTAGTCTGTGGCATAGGACCTTCTTGGGCGTCAACAATAAGCAAACAACCGTCAGCCATGTTCAGCGTACGCTCAACTTCACCAGAGAAGTCGGCGTGACCAGGAGTATCGATGATGTTGATGCGGTAGTCGTCGTGCTGCACAGCAGTCACCTTAGCGGTAATCGTAATACCACGCTCACCTTCTTGGTCGCCGCTGTCCATGATCAGTGATTGATTCATCTCTGCTTGGTTGTCACGGAATGTCTTAGACTGCTTGAGCAATCCATCAACCAAGGTAGTCTTACCGTGGTCAACGTGAGCAATAATGGCAATGTTGCGAATTTTCGCGGGGTCTTGTGTGTTTGGCGTCATATAAAGACCGGTCCTTAGCCGGTGGAAAAACTAAGCATATAAATTAGTTGTAATTATATCATGAATGAGCTTAAGATACAACGTTTACGGCATAGCGTGTTTGTAATAATACAAAAAGCTGTTAGTATAATTATCCAAAGCAAATTGATGAGAGTAGAATGTCGCCAGAAGTAACAAATAGCTATACCAATCCGATGCCCAGTATGGCACCGGATATATTAAGCACGGACCATAGCCTTGTCCACGATAGTATCTATGGCGAGCGGCTTGACCCATTTTTCCTGGCTGAACAAATACCGCTTCAAAAGATTATTGATACGCCACTCCGCAAAGATTCGCTCGCGCAGACATGGCGGACCATAGAAGCGGCGCTCAGCGACGAGCACACACCTCACAACCGGCTTGATCCAAGAATTGAGCAATGCTACCTCAACTTGCAAGATACGGCGCTTCACGATCCGTCGCTGCAACGTCGTCTGCAGGCTAAAATGTTTGTTGCTAACTTTGGCATGCTGGCATTACGAGCTCACCGCGAAGCGATTACTGCCGAGGATATTGAGCAAAGCTACGGCATCCTTACCCAGGCCATTGGTGATGAATTGCCTCGAAGCAAAAATGATCGGCGCGGCAGAGGCATCCTTGCCGAAATGGTTACTTATGGTCTCATTGCCCGGGCTGCAGACCCCATGAATGCGCCATTTGTCGGTTCATCCCGCGAGGAGTCATCACCGTGGCCGCTCCTGAATCACGACATCTACACGCTTGACGAAGATCGCACGCTCAAGACGGCAGTCCAAGTTCGCTTGGTAGCACAAGCTGCCAAACAGGGTGAAGTTTCCAAAAATGCACCTCCCGGATCATTCGTCTTGGTACATTTCTCTGAAAATTTCTTCGAAGCGTACGCGCCAAAACTGGAGGCCATGCAGCCTCGCACTGCCAAAGAGCAAAAACAGCTCCTGACGCTCCGCGTAGCAGGAATGCTTGCCCATGAAGCAAAGAAATCTTACGACCCGAACAGTCCTGAGGACTTTGCGCTTACAAGCCTATCCAAGCACTTGATCAACAAACTCAACGCGCACCGCCGAAGGATCCTAGGTCTGGAGCCTTGGCCACAATCCACCACCTCCCGGGGGTCAAATGGCACGCGCGCCGTTTTACCCGCTCGGTCTGATCGCTAGCGTATACTACCTATATGGATCACCAGCCGCTCGCCGAACGCCTTCGTCCCGACACGCTTGACCGCGTTATTGGTCAGGAACATCTGATTGCGCACGGCAAAATTATTCGGGAAATCATCACACACAAGCAGCCGACGAGCCTCATTCTGTGGGGGCCACCCGGCTCCGGCAAGACGACACTGGCCCGGATCATCGCCCGCGAAACCGAAGCCGAGTTTATCGAGCTCAGCGCAGTTACCTCTGGCAAGGCCGATGTTACCAAAGTTATAGAACACGCCAAAGGCAACCAACGCCTCGGCATGCGCACTATTTTGTTTGTTGATGAAATTCACCGTTTCAACAAGGCACAGCAAGATGCATTTCTGCCGCACGTCGAGGACGGCACCATTATCTTGATCGGTGCCACCACCGAAAATCCCAGCTTCGAGGTCATCACACCGCTTTTAAGTCGGTCTCGAGTGCTCGTGTTAGAGCCCTTGAGCCACGAGAACATCGTGCATATCTTGGAACAAGCTGCCCACCAAGAAAAGTTACCAGCCAAAAAACTCCCAATGAAAAGCATCGAATTACTGGCTGAGTTATCTGGTGGCGACGCTCGTGTAGCGCTTGGCAACCTAGAGCTCGCCATGCAATTGGCGGGCAGCAAACCTATTAGCATGCAAATTGTTGAAACAGCTGCCCAAAAGCGCGTCCCCGGCTATGACAAAAATGGCGAAAATCACTACAACCTTATTAGCGCCTTTATTAAATCGATGCGCGGATCTGATGCCGACGCCGCTCTTTACTATATGGCGCGCATTTTGCAGGGTGGCGAAGACCCCAAGTTCATTGCTCGCCGCATGATCGTGTTTGCCTCCGAAGATATTGGTCTTGCCGCCCCAGCCGCACTCAACATTGCCGTCTCTACGTACCTAGCCGTTGAGCGCATCGGCATGCCTGAATGCCAGTACGTGCTCTACCACTGCGCCAGCGTGCTCGCCAAAACCAACAAATCACGAGCCACAACCACCGCCATGAACCGTGCGCAGGCAGCCGCTCGAGAACACCCAGATCTACCCGTTCCCCTACACTTGCGCAATGCGCCAACAAAGCTCATGAAGGACTTGGGCTACAACAAGGGCTACAAATGGGAGGCAGGCTTTCAGACCGATAACGGCTTCTTGCCACCCGAGCTTAGCGACCTCCATCTATTTGACGAATAATATTTAATACATTTTTTAACGTGCATATGGTTGCAGGTCGCGGTATACTACCTACGTATGAAACGAATCTTTAGTACTCTACTCTTAGTAACGCTCCTCGGCATAACCATCTTCGCACTCAAGCAAACCAATGCAGCACCCAACCCTCAGCCAGCGACCGCAGCAGTTACTTCCCGTCAGAACTAGTCAATCCTATCAACTATCCCTCCCAGTGTCTTGCATATATTGCTTGATATTGTCTTAAACTTGAACCTGCGCAGCATTTGTTGTACTGTGCATATGAGTACGCAATAACATAAGGGAGTTGACATTTGCTCATTTTTAGTATAAAATGAGTGTCATATCCATATCGGTGAGGAGGAATACCTATGGTTTTCAAAAACCTGTTCAAGAGGAGCAGTGCCTTAATGGCTTCACTAGTGTTCTTATTTACACTACTTGCTACCTCTCTAAGCACTGTTGTTGGTCAAGCACCAATAGCAAGCGCAGCTACGAGCTGCGACAAAGTTAACATTGTATATTGTGGTTTGAATGGAAGTTCAGACGCAACATATGTTAGCTCGTTCAAGAGTTTTTACACCAGCAACAAGTCTGGTCACATCAACTCACCAACTGTTAAGCAGAACTACACTGACTTGCAGGCGGTTTACAACTGGGCCGGCGCAAGCAGCTCAATGGTAAACGGTTTGTCTACAAGCAACACCGCACTTGGTACCTTGTACAAGGACGGCCACATTACTGTTGGCGGCGCAACCGTCGGAACTGACGCATACGTAACTGCACGTTTTTCTAACGGCAGCGGCTTCACGAAAGTAGAAGGCAACGTATACTCGCGCAAGACGACAACCTCATTTGCTGAAAGTTCAGCTCCTGTGTTGGTTGTATATAAGAGTAATGGTCAGATGGCTTTCGCCGTCATGACTGGCTGTGGTAATGCCATCAAGGCAACACCAATTCCACCAAAAGTAACGCCACCACCAGCAGCTAGCTTGGTTTGTGATCAACTTATCTTCAACAGTAACGGCACCGACAACAAGGCATTTACCTTTACTGCTACCGCAACTGCCAAGAACACGACTATTACGAACTACGTATTCAACTACGGCGACGCTCAAACCAGCACGGTTACAACTTCTGCATCATCTGCAAAAGCTAACCACACGTACGCTCAGCCTGGTACCTACACTGCTACCGTTAAGGTAAACAGCAAAGACAAGACCAACGTAACTTCAAGTGGTTGTAGCGTTGCATTAACCATCGCTCCTCCTGCCGCTGTCCTTACCTGTGATCAATTAACGTTCACAAACCAGGGCGATACCTACAGCTTTACCGCTAAGGCGTCTGCTCAAAACACGACAATCACCAACTACAGCTTTAGCTTTGGCGACAACAGCTCAAAGGTTGTAACCACTGGTGCAACGACTGCTACCGCTTCTCACACGTACGCCACACCTGGCACCTACACTGCATACGTAACTGTTAGCAGCAAAGAAAAGCCAAATGTAACATCTGCAAAATGTGCAGTACAGATCACGATTCCTCAGCCAATGTGTACTATCCCTGGCAAAGAAACATTGCCAGCTAACTCACCAGAATGTGTTGAAACACCCGTTGTCACTTGTGACCAATTGGTTATCTCACAAAACGGTGCGAACACACTTGCTCAGAGCTTCATTGTTCAGGCAACTGCGCAGCACGCAACTATCACCAGCTACTCTGTAGACTTTGGTGACAAGACTACTGCCTACAGTGGTGCTGCAAATGCAGTCAACCACACCTACGCTGCTCCTGGTACGTACAACGTAACTGCCAGCGTAACGGCTACAGCAAATGGCCAGACCATCACCAAGACTTCGGTCAAATGTGCTGGTACGGTAACTATCCCTCAGCCAATGTGTACCGTTCCTGGTAAGGAAAACCTTCCAGCTAACTCTGCTGATTGTAAGGAAACACCCCCACCAGTAACACCTCCAACGACTCCTCCAGTAACGCCACCTGTTACACCTCCAACGGTTCTTCCGAACACGGGTGCAGGTAACGTCATCGGCTTGTTCGCAGGTGTCACCATCGCTGGTGCAGCCTTCCACCGTTTATTCGCTAGCCGTCGCCTCTTCGGCCTCGGTCGCTAATCCACTCTGGAAAGCACCTCGTAAAAATACCGCCCTTGGATTTCCCGGGGCGGTATTTTTATGTTTGATTTTAGCTACGGGCGAATCGCCTCCCAGGGTAAACCTTCCCTACCAAAGTGGCCATAGGCGGCCGTCTGGCGATAGATGGGTTGGCGCAAATTAAGCTGTTCGACAATATTCTTAACCGATGGCACTAGTAAGTCCTTGGCGAACTGGTAGATTTCGTCCTCGGGCTTTTTGCCTGTTCCAAAGGTAGTAATAGTAAACGATACCGGTGCGTGTGCGCCAATGTAATATGCCAGAGCTACTTCGGCTTCGTCGGCTAAGCCCGCCGCCACGATGTTTTTGGCAATGTAGCGTGCGGCATACGCACCGGAACGATCAACCTTGCTTGGGTCCTTACCGCTAAACGCGCCGCCGCCAACACGAGCAAAGCCACCATAGCCATCAACAACAATTTTACGGCCGGTAAGTCCGGCATCTGATGATGGACCAGGAGTGTACCAAACGCCCGTGCCATTAACGATCAGCTGCTCGGTCGTGATGCTATAGCCATATTTCTTGAGCACTGGCGTGACAATCTGTTCAAAGATGTCTTTGCGTACTTCCTCGACCGTAACATTTTCGTTATGGGGCACAGCGATCGTAACGTGCTCAATGCTAGCCGGTTTGCCGTTTTCGTAGTTAACGACAACCTGAGCCTTGCCATCTGGCCGTAAATATCCAAGCACGTTATCTTCGCGTGCAGTATCAATGGCACGCGTTAAGGCATGCGCTAGCGTAATCGGCAGCGGTAAATACTCGGGTGTTTCATTGGTGGCGTAGCCAAACATCATGCCCTGGTCTCCGGCGCCATGATCTTCGCCCGTGCCATGGCCGTCAACGCCCACAGCGATTTCTGGTGACTGCTGATGGATGTAGTTCTCGACAGGCGATACATCGGAAAATCCCCACGATGGATCGGTATAACCCAGGCGCTGAATCTCGGTACGGGCAATCTCAGCAAAATCAACCGTGGCCGATGTCTTGACCTCGCCGGCAAGTACCACTCGGTTGTCGGCAACAAGTACTTCGACGGCCACGTGGCTGTATTTGTCTTGGGCTAGCAATGCATCCACAATGGCATCGCTAATTTGGTCGGCAACTTTGTCGGGGTGCCCAGCGCATACGGACTCACTGGCGAACTGTGTTACGTGGTTTGATAATTTGGGCATAAAAAATATCCTTTCTGGCCGATTGTATATCGCGAGAAAGGATATCTCTTGTAAGAGAAAATATCTTCCCCGCGTTATCAAACGGCGGGCTAGATGGAGCACCACATCATGTACTGATAGGTTGCCGGCAGGTCGTCAAGCTAGATCTCTCGCTGCACTCTGTATATTTTTAGTTGTTAAGCACCTTCACTATAGCACAGGCCGCACCGAACGCAAATCAGGGCCAAATACACGAATCGAAAAACGTACATTAAAATCTAATTAACAACAGATGGTAATCCTGTAGCGATACCGCCACTAGTATCTCACCAATCTGGTATACTAGTGTAGGATTAACATCGTATAAGTTGAGATGACACATACAAATCGCTCCGCACTTTCTGCAGGTCAAAAAATCGGCATCTGGATCGCCGGTCTTTTTGTCGTGTGGCAAGTTCTTAAATGGCCACCCGTTTTTGAAGCGATGATGAAGTTTATCTTAGCGGGTATCGTGCCTGGAACACATACCATATTGTCGCCAGGAGCTATTTTTGAGGGCGCGGTTGTTGCCCTGATCGTTATCGCCTTGTTGATTGTTGCGTGGCCGATTATGCGCAGCGCACGGCACAAACGACGAATGGCCCGACTGGGTGAAGCCGATGGTTATGTTGTTGGCGAAACCGCTGACAGTGGTGTCGGTGCCATGACTGCGGCGGCCGAGGTTGTGCCACCACTAGTACAGGCTACTTTTTACGACCAGCCTATCGACGCTCAAGCGGTTGATGCTCAGCCTATTCAGGCCATCACGCCCCCCGGCCCTACCCTAGCCTGGTGGATTGGGCACACGTTCAAGACTACTTCGCGTTATCTGCAAACGCACCTCGCCTGGCTTTGGCCGTTGTTGCAACGCACCGCTATCAAAATTCAGGCGTCCTACAAGGCTGTGCGAGAACATGCTGGGCCAGTCATGCATAGCGCCGCCATTATCTGTAAAATTATCTGGCGGGAACTGCGTATCTACGCTCGAATCTTTCGGCGCTGGAGCGTCAAGCAAGCCAAGGCTTTCTGGCGCTGGTTAGAGCCACACTTGCGCCACTTTGATGCTTGGCTGGAAATCCAGTACCGCATCCTTTCCAAAAAAATGGCGCGCAAAATTCAGCAGAACGACACATTGTCGGTTGTGGCCGAAGTTAGCCAGGCAAGCAAAAAAGCCGTCACCAAGCTGGACATCGGCACCAAGGCCAGACAGGCCAAGGCAGTAACCAAAACCGCCACGCGCAAAGCCAAACCCTACGTCCGCAAAGCACACGCCACAGCCAAGAAAACTGGCACCAGCGCCCGCAAACGCATTGCCAAGAAATAATTTGGCCAGCAGGGCTGGAAATATCCGCCAAAACTTGTTACAATAGCCACTGTTGTTGGGGATTGGCCAAGTGGTAAGGCACCGGGTTCTGGTCCCGGTATCGGGGGTTCGAATCCCTCATCCCCAGCCACGAGATTATTGGAAAGACTACAGATTGAACTGTAGTCTTTTTTAGTACGAAAAAGTTCGAATCCCTTATGCCGTATATTTGACCAAACGCGTTTTTTGTGGTATTTATTTGTATATGAGCATTAAATCTAGAGAAGCATCTCAAACTGTCTTTGAACAAATCTGGGGTAAGCCAGATGGTCACATATTCAAGTCTGCAAGATTTGGCGTCATGGCAGTGGCTGATGCTTTTGCTAAGTTTCCATATCAAGTAGTTGTAGCCCCTAAAGATGGTTCCGCTGGTGAGGCAGTACGATTCAGTGACCTGTCTCGACATACTAAACGAACGCTCCATGAAGTGGCTGATGCGGTTGAAGAAAAGATTGCAGCACAATGCGGTGATACTGAACGGGTAATAACTCACACCGAAGGCTTTGGAGTTCCTGATCACGCACATATCGTACTCTTTGCAGCAGAGCGTAAGCAGGGAGAAGCTCTTTACACTGGGAGTCCCCTCGGTCAACTCGCCGTCCAAAATACACTTGATGTCATTACGTTTACACCAATTGAGCACCGGCTCTTGGAGGCACGGCTCGAAGAGATTCGATGAGCATACCTGGACATCACCCATGTATGATTCCACTATCTTCGTAGATGCAATCTAACTCGGTAAGTTCAAAATCTAATTCATCACTAAAAGTTATATTCCCATCCCCGAGTCCCAGCCAACAAAAACGGCATACGCACAAGGTATGCCTTTTTTATTAGTTTGAGGAGTTGGGCTTGAACTCTGAATAGCGAATATTGTCATTAAACATCATGGTAAAATAGTCTTTGAATGGAAGAAATTAAAAATAATTTACCCGTTAGACTATTTGTCACGGCCGAAGAATGGCGTCAGTGGTTAGTGACACATAATGACACCGATGGTGTATGGCTACGTTTCTATAAAAAGGGCCACGGTGAATCCATTACTCACGGCATTGCGCTTGACGAGGCACTTTGCCATGGATGGATCGACAGTCAGGCAGCAAGATACGACGACGATTCATTTCTTCAGAAGTTTACCCCACGACGCAAAGGGAGTATTTGGTCAAAGCGCAATATTGAACATGTAGAGCGCCTCATTGAGGAAGATCGTATGACTCCTCTCGGTCTGGCCGAGATTGAGAATGCAAAAGCCGACGGACGTTGGCAGCAAGCATATGATTCACCGTCCAATATGCAAATTCCCCAGGATTTTCTCGTGGAACTTGCCAAACATCCTGCAGCTCACACATTTTTCGAAACTCTTAACAAAACCAATCTATACTCCATCGCTTGGCGCTTACAGACCGCCAAAACAGAGGCGACGCGACAGAAGAGAATGCAAGCAATTATTGCAATGTTATCTGATCATAAGAAGTTTCATTAAAGCAGCTCTTTTGATGATCGATGACATCATAAAAATAAAGGGCCTTTAATCATCACTACGTCAAAGAAATTGCGGCATGACAATGGCGAATCCCCCATGAAATTGCCACCAGCAAAGAATGATTTTTTCGGTGCCTACTGAGGTTCGACTGATTTTGAGTGAGATTTAAAATCGTCTTTGAGTGAGTCAGCCTCATGAGCGGCATTCTTAATTTCTTTGAGGCTTTTATTGAGACTCCTTGAGAGTTCTGGCAGCTTTTTGCCACCGAATAAAAGCAGCACGATAGCCAAGATGATGATAAGCTCTGGAGTGCTGAAATCCAAAAGCGCAAAATGTGAAAGCATAGAACCCTCCTTGATGCCTAGTATGCGGCAATTATAGCTTATCCCCAGACTATTTTCAATGTAACGCTTACGTTTTGCGGAGCACTTTGGTATCATGATTTCAAGGACCGTTAACGTAGGAGATTGCATGTCACGCCTTCCGATGCCTGGTCAAGATGATGGAACATGGGGCAGTGTCCTCAACGACTTCTTGCTGCAATCACATACTACAGCTGGTGCGCTGACCACTGCTGCCGTACAGAATGCTGGCGCCGTATTAGCGAGCCAAATGGGTGCTAATGGTGGCGTGGCTAGCCTCGGTAGTAATGGCCTTGTCCCTACTGCCCAACTAGGATCAGGCACAGGAAGCAGTTCTAATTTTCTTCGTGGTGACGGTATCTGGAGCGTGCCGGCTCTTTCTGGGCTTTCTGATACTTCGGGTGTTGGCGGCGCCGCCAACAACCAGGTCCTCACTTTCAACTCCGTTGCGGGTAAGTGGGTACCTGCGACCGTTAGCAGCAGCACAGTAGGTGATGCGACTTCATCAAGTAAGGGCATCGTGCAATTAGCTGGTGATTTGGGCGGCACCGCCGCTAGTCCAACTGTCCCAGGACTATCAGGCAAAGTCGCTAAATCCGGTGACACCATGACTGGTACGCTAGTGGTTCCGAATATCCAGGTAACGGGCGGCTCACCCGCGGCTAGTAAAGTCTTAACGAGTGACGCGAGTGGCAATGGCACCTGGCAAGCTCTACCGACAGCCCCAGTTACCACGGTATTTGGCCGCAGTGGTGCAGTAGTTGCTCAAAGTGGTGACTACACAGCCAGCCAGATTGGTGCACTTCCAAACACTGACGATCTCTCGGCAATCGCGGGCGCTAATGCGACAGCCGCTGACGTGTCCATAAATGGCCATAAACTGACAAACATCGCCCCTGGCAGCATCAGTACTGATGCTGCCACATTCGGGCACATTCCAACGAGCCTACCGCCAAGCGGTGTGGCAGGTGGTGATCTAAGCGGTAGTTATCCAAGCCCAACTGTGTCTAAGATTAACGGCATCGCTGTAAGTGGAACCACAGCGAGTGGGCTAGCACTGGTCGCCTCCTCTTCGTCAGCTGCGGTTTGGGGCTCGCCTACAGATACTAGCGCCGTTCACAAGGGAGACCTCGTCTTCAATGTTAAGGACTATGGGGCCGTCGGAAACGGCTCGACCAATGATACGACGGCAATTCAGAACGCCATTAATGCTGCGACTGCTGCTAGCGGCGGTGTGGTATATTTTCCTGCCGCGACATACCTGCTAGGCTCAAGCCTTACACCAAAATCAAATGTCACGCTTCTCGGAACTGGGGCTGGTAGCATCATCATAACTTCGTATACTGGCAACGCGATCTACGCCAGCACGACTACGTTTAGCGATTTTACTGTTGAAAGCCTAACTTTCCAGGGGTCCGTTAACCAATTCCCGTCAACGCCCACTCGTGGACGTACCACAAGTGGAGTCGGTATTCAGACAGCGCTCTACCTGGATGGCAGCTTAGACCCGGGCAATTCGAGCGGCGGTACCATCACGAACTTCAACATGCGCCACTGCATTATCGAGAATTGTTCAGCGCTGCCAATTCGCATTGCAGGTGTATCAGGAGTTGTGCGTGTCACTGAGAACAATTTTTACAACAACCAGGACGTTGGTTTCATCTACAATCAAGAGGTCATCTTTTCCAACAACCACGTGTTGATGTCAGCAGACAATGGCGTCTCGATCTCACGTGGCAACAATAAGATCACCTGTACGGGCAATACTTTTGAAAATTGTTGCTATAACGGTATTTGGCTGACAGGTTTCGACGACGGCACTCACAATCTTAATCTTGTCGGCCCGACCAACTTCTCATGTACGGGCAACACGATTATTAACGTCGGCTACAACGGCATTATCTGTGATCAAGCTCCACAGAATGGCTCCATCACAGGTAACACCATAAACCAGGGCTATTTCAGGGGGCCAAGTGATGCCCCTGTTGACACAGTCGGCTTCGGTATCTTCATCGGTGGATTCCCCGCGTCGTCGCGGTCAGCACCAACGGCCTATGCGACAAACATCAACGTCACCGGCAATTCACTCTTCCAGTGTGCACGTGGCGGTGTTTATGCGACCGGGGCAAAGGCACTTAACATTGAGGCGAACTTGATACTGAGCTGTGGCACACAATATCTCTCAGATGGCACAACCACTATCAGCTCGAGTGACTCCACCCAGAACGTTGGCATCCTTTTAGACAATACCAGCACAAACACGGATATTATCGTTCGAAACAACACGGTACTCGATGAGCGTTCTACGCCCTACACCAACTTTGCGCTTGTCCCGCAGTCTCCGCCATCCTCTTACATGTACTACTACAACCACATGGCGGGCTGTCGTAATAGTTTCAACCTCATCGACACGCAGGCAGCAACTCGCGAAATAGCCAATGCGGTTCGCTTTGACGCCGCCACAAAGCATGTTGCAGGCGCAACTGCTGGCAGCAGCGCTGGAGCTGGAACGATAGCGGGCTTTGACATCAATGGGGCTGCTGGTTCAGTGCGGCGTCACAAAGTGCTAACAGGAAGCGTTGGGAGATGGTCATATGGTGGCACTGGCGATGCTGAGACTGGCTCTAACGTCGGCACCAACTTTGTCATTCAAGCGCTTGATGATAGCGGCAACGTCCTGTCGAATCCCTTGACCATCACTCGCAGTACGGGTGCGATTGCCCTTTCGGCGCCACTGGCCGTGAGTAGCGGTGGTACGGGTTCAATATCGCAAAACTTTGTGGATCTCACGACAAGTCAAAGTATTGGAGGCACCAAAGCCTTTACCGGTCCAACGAAGCTCACGACCATCTTGGATAGCAACAGTAACACGATTATCGGTCTAACCGCCACGGCGAGTGCGGTAAACTACGTCTCGTTCCAGAATAATACAGCGGGGAACAATCCTGCCGTAGTCGCTGGCGGTAGCGACTCAAATGTGGGCATGACCTTCAAATCCCAGGGTACAGGAGCGTTTACTTTTAAACCAGGTAGCGACACGATAACCGCTACTAAATTTAACAATGCCGCCAACACCACAACTATACTTGATATTGACACAACTAACACTCGTGTTGGTATCGGCAATGCTGCACCGGGCAGTACCTTAGATGTCAGTGGTACGATTACGGCCACCGGTCTCAAAATGACTACAAGCCCAACCTCAGGATATGTACTGACTGCCGATTCATCAGGAAATGCAACGTGGCAGGTAGTCGCGAGTTCTGGTGGACTTACCGCTACGGCAGTACAGACTGGTGCATATTCGGCAGCAGCTAATCAGCTCGTACCAGTCGATGCGTCAAGCGGAAGCGTCACAATAACACTCCCGGCTACTCCGACAAACGCAACTTCTATCGGTGTGAAAATGATCAATACTACCGGAAACAACGTCGTCACCATCAACACGAGTGGTAGTGACGTGTTCAATAAGTCGGGCGGCAATACCTCGGCTACACTTTCACTTTTAAACCAGGGCATCCTTCTCAAATATCAGTCAACGGGTGCTATTTGGTATGTCGAAGGTGACGATCTGCCCCTGGCCCAATTGGACGGCCGCTACGTGGACCAAACAAGTACTCAGAGTAATATCAGTGGGGCCAAAACGTTCACGGCAGCGCTCACACCCTCTGGTGGTGTAGTGCCGGTCACAAGTGGCTTCACTGCGTTTGGAACCGGTGGTTTTGTAAATATCCTTAATGCATCGTCTGGAACATCGATAACCACCGTCATAGGTACAATCTATTGGGCTGCACTGATGGTGCCCTTTAACGTCACACTAACAGGTGTTATCGCAAACATCGGAACGACCGGCGGAACAGACAAATGGATAGGTGCGCTGTATAGCTCGGCAGGTATATTGCTCGCCAATTCCGCTACAGCTGGTACAACCGTAGGAACCGCCAACACTAAGATGAAGCTCCCATTTACGGCAACGGTCAATGTCGCTGGGCCGGCCGTTTACTATATAGCACTTCAGAGCAATGGCACTACCGCAAAATTCTTGGCACTGCCCAATGCAACTGAAGGTATCGTAACCGGCAGCGCCACGGGCTCATTTGGCACGCTGCCAAGTATTACACCCGGAACCACCTACACACAAAACATCGGACCATTTGCTAGCACGTACTAGTTCCTTAATGCCCCGCCAGCAGCCAGAACTGTTTGCAAACGATATTATCGAAGGCTTAATTAGTCTCGAAAGGTTGTCTTAGTGTCCCCTATACTCAAGCCGTGGCATTATTTACAGCAACGAAAGCTGCCTACCATTCGATGGCGCCATCATCGTCAAAGAAGCTACCTGTAGGGCCAGAGTTATCAAGCAAGGCCAATCGAACTGGCGTAGCTGCGGCTTCCTCTGTGTTTCGTATTCCAGTATGGTTATTGAGGTCAGTATCCACAAAGCCTGGGCAAGCGACGTTCACTTTTATAGCATCTGCATCGAATAGCTTTGCATAAATGACAGTCAATGCGTTAACAGCGGTTTTGGAAGAGTTATAGGCGGGAAGTAGCATAAGCTCTGGATTTTTTTGGATACGGCTCAACGATGCGAGCGAGGTAGACATATTTACTATTCGCCCTGCGCCTGAAGCCTTTAGTAAGCTATGCATTGCACCGATAACCCGCACAATTCCAAATACATTGGTGTCGTAGGTAGTCTGAAAGGCTTCCACGTCAAGCTGCAGGGGGTTCTGGGACCACACGACGATACCGGCGTTGTTGACTAGTATGTCGAGCTTGCCGTATTTGTCTTGAATAGTTTTGGCCGCAGTGGTGACCGAGCTGTCATTGGTGACGTCTAGAAGAATAAGCTCTACTGACAGTCCTTCCTTACTCAGCTCATCCACGGCTGCTTGCCCGCGTTTATGATCGCGGGCACCCATAATAACGTGTACGTCTTGATTGGCTAGTTGACGGGCAATTTCTTTGCCAATACCTTTGTTAGCCCCTGTCACTAATGCTATGCGTTTCATGATTTCTCCCTTTTGATTCGAAAAGTAATAACTTTATTATTAGTTATCTAACTATATATGTCAATACAGACTAGTCATTTTTATTGATATGTATCTATTAGATACAGTGTATGCTATAATATTATTAGTTAGGAGTCAAACTATGAGCGAACGTCACATCGGGCTAATAATGCGGTTAATAAACACCGAGTATTTGAAATTATTGGATGCACGAGTTAAACCTTTTGGTATAACCGCCTCACAAGGTGAGGCTTTGTATGGTATTTCCGAGGATGAAGGCCTAAGCCAAAGCCAACTGAAGAACTCGTTGGGCATTAGTGCCGCTTCGTTAAGTGTGCTTATCGATTCACTTTCAGCCAAGCAGCTCGTAGAACGACGCCCCGACCCAAAAGACCCGCGCAAGACCATGCTACACCTGACCCCAGCCTCCAAAAAGTTTGTTGGCCAAATAGGCGTCGTAAAGCAAGACATCTATACGGTACTAAAAGGATCCATGAGTGATGCCCAACTTACTTTACTGACCGAGTGGCTTGAGCAGTTTTTAGAGAATCTTCAAAGGCAAGAGTAAGCGCGCATTACTTCGCTGAAAAAAGTTAGTGCCTGGCGCAGTCCCTTCTGGCTTCGTAAGATTATCGCATTTTGGTTATGGTATTATAGAGTCAATGGGGGCTACGCTGTGAGCAGACTACCAAATCCTGACCAAGACGCTGGTAATTGGGGCGATATTCTTAATGATTCGCAATCGCTGAATGCAAGCGGCAAAATCAAAGGCACATCTCTGACGAATGCCGGTGCAGAGCCAATAAAGGTCAGGCGAGCGGATACGCGCCCCTCGGCGGTTCGCTTACGATTATTCGGAAAATATATCCAAAAATACGCCCATTAAGGGTACGTAATTTTCGGGGTGTTCCAAAAAATCGGTTCGCAAAGCCGTCTTTTCAACCCAAGCTACTTGTTCTACTTCCTCTGTTTGCAGAGTAAGCTGTGATGCTTCGACATCATGGCGCAAGAAAAATATTCCCATAAACATGCCCCGTGGTGTTTGCTGGAAGACTTTGGTTTGCCAGCTGGGGCTCACGTCGGTAAGGCCAAGTTCTTCCTTAAGTTCCCGAATTACACCGTCTCCATAGGTTTCGCCCTCTTCGACGCCGCCCGTAACAGCAGGACCCCACACACCGGGATGTGTCGATTTGTCGAGTGCCCGTTGTGCCAATAAGACTTCACCCTGCGTATTCTCGATCCACAAACCAGAGCCTCGGAAAATGTCATCCGTATCATGTATCTCGGATGAATCTTTATACCCGATTATTTCATCAGCCTTATTAACAATAATTCTCATAGCGAATCCTTGACTACGATTATACATCTACTTCCTCTATAATACCTGCATGAAGTATGTCTTCCTCATAGTAGCTGGATTGTTTGCCAGCGTTGCTCATTTTTACGTTGTATGGCGTCATAGTGATGATCGTAGATGTTCAGTAAGTGAACACGCTATGCTCAGCAAGCAAAGCCACCTCATATACTTTTTCTCGCATGTTATTTGTGAAATTCTTTTTTTGCTATTTTCTTATCAGTTCTTCATTCGCGAACATAATTATTGGCTGCCCTTTTATCTAAATGTCGCCTTTGCGGTATTGGATTTTGCGCAAGCCGTCCTCCCCTCAAGAGGCAAAACCGAGAAGATACATTTTGCCTCCGCTTATATCTCATGGTGTTGTTATCTGCTAGCAGGACTGCTGGCCCTGTTTGCGTTCCACGTAAGCCAGCCCTATTTGACTTTATCTATCCTCGTGATAATCCCTGTCCTAGCAATGTTCATGTATATGCACATTAATCGCACAAAACTATACCCGTACCAGCTTGCAATGGTGCCCTTATTCGTAGTCTACATGCTCTTCGTCGCAATTGGCAGCAGCTAATATGGGCTTTCTACATTCGCTTGTGAAATAGTACGTAAAAAACTGTGAAACCTAGCACGATTGCTATATTCGCAGTGAGGCGCGCCCGGAATCGGTGCCTGAAAAAGATGAGATCTAGTGTAACTATAGAAGCTACCATTAGTACGACATAGAACAATATGGTTGTGTTTCTTGTCATTTTTTGATTCCCTACGCCTAACTATAAGTCTGGAGCATAGGCGCGTCAATGCTGCGTAATTTCAAACTCTACGATATTTTCATATGTACATAATTACGTTAAAATAAGTTTAGCATATCACCAGTAGGTGATATTTTGTTGCCCTTGCGGCGGCGATTAGTGCTCGTTTCTACCCAGAAATTGAGGCGAACATCATGGCGTCCAAGCGTTTGATTGGGACCGTGTTCGCGGTCGGCACAGTCATGGCTCTCGCAGCCTGCGGTCCGACCGGATCCGGATCCAACGGCCAGCAACACGACAAGCCATGCCGCCACCAGCACCTCGCCCCACCCTCTCGGTTCACCCCCAAAACGGCCAGCACAGACTATGTGTGCTCGGTACTGAGCGCAGGTGATGTTGCGGGGGCGCTCGGCATCAATCAGCAGCTAACCAGCACGGCGGGAGAGCTGCTCAAGTCGGCTCCGAACGACACCACCCCTACCACCAACCTATCCAAGCCCGACTCAACAGCTCGGTTCACCTTTAATGGCGTTGCTGGTCAGAGAATATACGTCGACATACCACACGGTGATCTCCCCAGCGAATGCGGTGTACTGGCACTGAAACAGCCAGACGGCAGTACGCTCACTTCAGGGTGTATCATCAACAATGTGGGCAATCTGGACGATAGTGGTACCATTTCACTGGTCAATACACACTTGTACTCGACCCCAGTGGCAACGTCACTGGCGAAACAACCATCCGTGTGCGTGATCACTAAATGGACACCTTGTGACACCTACAATTGCCGCTAACGCGGCAGCATGCACCACTCCAGCCAACGCCAATGCCGCCGGTCTTACGACCTGCATCGATAGCGCGACCATATCCACTACAGCATTTGATCTGTAAATAAGCGGCGATACTATCAATAGCGCAGCTGATCACCGTTGGTACTATCAGGCAATTCAATGGCTCGATACGCCTCAGTCAAACTAGCCGAGCAAAGTCACTATACAAAATAGCTACTTGTCCAGCTGTTTTGCGCCGCTATTTACCCGTTTAACAGATGCAACTAAACGTTATTCCACTTGTGCTTCGGAGAATTTCTTGAAGTTCTCAAATTCCTTGGCAAACACCTTGCTTAAGAATGGCCTAAAGATAAGCATCATCACTTTCATGCCGCCCTTTGGCATCAAGTTATATTCAGCCACGAGCTTCGTAACGTTGGCCGCCGCCTCAAACGTCACCGAAGCATGGATATCCATGGGCTTTCCATGGATATCAAACACCAGCGAGTTGGGCTTGTTATAGGTAACAAGTGTTGAGGTAAATTCGTTACCACGATTTTTATAAGTAAAAACCGAGCCTTGGCCGACAGGTCCCTGGCCCACCAGTTGATAGTCAGTGAGCGTACTATTCCATTTAGCCTCATTGCGCGCATCGGCAACTTGGTCGAACACGGTTGTAATTGGCTGGTTGATAGTGATAGGTAGTACGATTTTCATGTCTGCTTTTCCTGTCTGTAACTTGCTGATGAAAGTATACCAAAGGCTCACCCTGCAAACATAAAAATTATCGATATTAGCCCTTAGCCATTACGTCTATGCCAACGACATACACCCAATATAGATATTTTTGGTCATCATAGTCTATAGTATATGCCGACGGAGTCCTACGCCAAAGCCTAAGCAAGCTCGGCCAAAAGCAACCCATCTATTACAAATTTCAAAAAAGGTAGACGCCTATGCGTGACCACGAACCGAATACAACCAGAATATCTAAAGACTTACAGCCAACTGCCACTCAGCTAGAACAATTACGGGATCTTATCTTTTTTCATGAGCCCGAAGTCGGTCCGTTCGATGGCTACCCATCAAAAGAGATACTTGACGAGCACCACGCCAGTTTGAATGATTTTGAGCTTATGACAGCGACACCAAGTTATGACGAGACATTAGCGCCGTCAAGCATCTTGCGAGCGCCCGACAAGCGCGTTCTTTGGCTATCTACGTTTCGGAATCCCGACACCAACCAGTGGATTTCCCAGCATATTACAATCATCGACCCGCCTATAAATCGGAGCTCAAGACCAGAAATACCCCAAGAAGCGTATAGAATCGTCGAATTAGATCTTGGCCGAATCGCTATCGAGCACATGGGGGGGTCCTACGGTAACCGAACCAGAAGTGAAGGCCTTACAGGAACTTATTACCCGTTCGGTACCGATCGATCCATTTCTGGAAGCCAGCAATTAACGGTAGCTATTTCTTATTTTTGAGTGCGTATAACTTAACGTAACCTGCGGAGTGTGCCGACATTGCAAAAATACAACTTGCGATTGCTGCTTTTCCGGCGAGCGGGCTAATATGCCACAAGCCCGCCACAAAACCAGTGACAGCCGCAAGTTGAGCGATTGATCTGCCGACTGCTACTATGCCCGATTTGGTCATGTGCTTTCTAAACTCTTCTTCACGGTTAAGCAGAAGGAGTGCAGCAAGGATTGGTGTGCTAATAGCAAACGAAACAACACAGATTTTTGCCGGTAAACCAACAAATTGTCCTCGATAAATAAATGGCTGGATCATAACAAGACCAAGACCGATGAGGCCACCATACGTGATGTTAGCTTCTCGAATCCATTCTCGTTCTTGTGCATGTGAAGTAAGTGAGAAAGGTATGCCGGTATTGTTTTTGGGTTCTTTCATACTGCTTTTGATTATACCAGATGTGTGGCAAGGAAAGGCACCAAGGCCCGTTTAGCTATAGCGCCAAATCACCATCCCCAGGAATATAAAACAAAGGGTTGTGAAGGCAAACAGTACGTCCCTGTTTGCCTGGTTAACGGCTCCAGCAGCCCTTGAGCTGCTGGACGGTCCGCTGCGCGAGCACGGCTTTTTACGTTCTTTGTCTTTGCGTGTTTTTTAGGAGTTGCCATATAAGCACCCTACTTGGTGACTGATATGGTCTTACTGTTCTCGGCACCAGGGGCGTTGACAATCAAGCGTCCGTTGGCGTCTTTAGCGATCTGGTAACCGACACCGTTTGCGTTACAGAGTGTTGGGCACTTTGGATCAGAGGGAATGGCAACAAGATATTTACCAGCAGTAGTTAACGCGGCCAGGTCAACAAGTCCCGTACAGCTGGTGGCAGTCGTTGTACAAATTTCAGTTGGTGTAGTGCTAATAGCTACGGCACCTGTACGAGCACCAACACCAGGCAAGTTACCATTGTTATCCAAAATATACTGGTATGTCCCATTTATGATCGTATTAACGTCAGCTGAGCGCTGCGAGTTACGCGTATCGCCCAAGTTTTTACCTGGGTTAATCGCAATAATTACGATTCCTGCCAAAATAGCAATAATTGCTACGACCAGCAAGACTTCCAATAGCGTAAATCCCTCTTGTGCTTGGTGTTTAATGTTTTCTAAAACTCGCATAGGTCCCACCCTTCTTGTGTTATATCGACATTTTATTTACTAACTAACTTCTTGCCATGAGCTTATGCTTATGGTCGACGAACCAATTGTAACATACGCCTGGACTTTTTTAACAACATTTCCGACCGTCCCAGATGTAACAATTGTCCGCGTCGTTCCGGCCGTAACCGTAACGGTGTAGGTACAGCTTCCCTGTCCAAGCGAAAGGGCATTCGTACCAGAAAAAGCTATATTATCGTGGACAATTTGTAACGCCTCTTGAGCGCATGCCACCGCTAGTTCGCGAGCCTGTTTGGATTGTTGCTCCACAAGCGCCGCTCGTTGGCTATCGATACCAGTCGTGAGCAGAACCAAGCCAATTGCCGCAGCCGCCGCACCAACAATTAGCACAGCCAGCAATGCCACATACCCCGACTCGTTAGTCCTAGTACTCACCACCCAACCTCCGCTGTGCCTGTGAAGGTTCTCTGGTATTCGTACTCGTTATGAGCGTTGGGATTGAGTCGAGCAAGCGTAAAGCTAATCTGCACGACACCCGACGTACCCGAACGCGTGAGATTCTTGAAGGTCAGACCACTAACTTGCATGCGACTATCAGCAAGCGGCACAACCGTACCCGCCCCTTCTTTTATTTCGGGCACACTCGCGGTGCCGCTCGGTGCAATAGTGGTATACATGGAGTTCTCAATGTTGTCATACGTGCCTGTCCATGAAGCCGGCCAAGTGCTATATGTACGAGTCAAGTACATCGACTGGTTAACTGTACCTGCATGATTGTGCAGGTTATTATCTCCTGCCACCAGGCCATTGGTGTTGTAGGCCAGCCAATATTTTGTGCCGCTGGTAACACTTACCGAGGGAATACTAAAGGAGTTCCAAGTACTAGCCGTCAGAACCGTATCTGCACTACTAGCCAGTAACGTTTGTGGATAGGTGGCACCACTGTAGATCGCCATTTGTGCTTTGTTATTCGGACTAGCAGCAACAGTAGCCACGTGGGCAAAAAGCGTTGATATTGTACCCGTTGTGCTAGCAGTAAACTGCGTGGCGTTCATGCTGTTACTATCATTGCTATCCGTACTTGTGCCGATAGTGTTGTAGCCAAAGATTGTCACAGCACCACTCGCATCAAAGATCGTGGGGCTTAAACTTCCAGTCGGCACTACAAGTGAAAGTGAAGACCCGCTGGCACCCGTCGCTGGCGTTGTTATTGAGGTGGCGTTGTGAATAGTTTGCGTCATGTAATCCATAACTGCCGTGCCTTGGTCATTCACCTCAGAGATAGTTTGATTCTTAACGCGAGCGTCGGCAACCATCCCAAAAAAATACGTAATCGAGGTGAGCAGACCACCCAAAATTGCCACATATAGCAATAGCTCGATGAGTGTATATCCGCTGTTGTTATGTACGAGACGTCGTAATATCATAGTTAATTCCTTGTAAAGACCGCTACCTCTTGCGTTGTTGAAGCGCTCGCGCCTACCACATAGTCTAACGATGAATCATAGCTCACTCCGGCTATAGTGCTCGTTGTTCCAGGGACATCAACTGATTTCGCAAGCACCATAGCCGATAGGCTCGTAATAGTAATTGCCTGGAATTCGGCCGTAGTTGAGCTCGTGCCCAAGAACGCATAGTTATTTGTTATGTCGATACCAATATCGTTAATTGCCCCTGCTGCCGTAAACGTACCAGTAACTGATGGGGCAGTTGGGGTTGCCACACTAATTGCATACAACGCGGTACCAGCACCAACGAGTACGTTGGTACCAAAGCCCGTGATTGCTGTGGCTCCAAGACTATTCGGCAAGGCAAAAGCCTTGGCGAGTGCGGGAGCCGTCGGAGTAGTTATGTTGACCACCATTAAACCATTGGTCGTGGCACTCGTCGCTAAATACGCGTAATTACCCGATACGTATATCTCACGAATGGAGGTATTGGGGCCATACGAGCCCACAAGCGTAGGGGCGGCGGGATTGGAAACGTTTAGGATACTGAACTCTGCTATGCCAGCGTTTGCCCCTCTTCCAAAATAAGCCGTCGTGCCGCTAACAAAGATTGCAGCACCATCAGCCGTCCCTGTTCCAGTGTACGAACCAACTTGCGTAGGGGCGGCGGGATTGGAGATATCTATGATAACAAGCGTTGCCGTAGCATGGGTACATGTAACATAGGCATGCGTCCCACTTACAAAGATATTCGTTGGTCTTTCGCTCGAAGGTAACGTAATAGAGCTTGTATTAACTGGGGCGGCGGGATTGGAGATATTCGTGATAACAAAATTGTTGGCGGTCGACGTGTTAATAACGGTATACGCATAGTTACCAAGGGTGCGCACTTTAATTGCTGCGTTGCCACCAGTGGCTCCAACACTACCCGCCAAAATAGCATTCGTCCACAATTTGAGATTCGCTCGCCAGTTGACCAGCTCAGTCGTATCACTAACACTGCCAGTCCCGCCGCCAACTTGCGGCCACGTTACCGTGCTCGTGATGGTTTTGCGATTAGTGCCAGAAGTTGCAACAGTGATCTGGCGAGTATATATCCCCGTAGTATCCGATGTGCCCGAAAAAGCCCATTGGCCACTAACCTGCGCCAAACCGTATGTCCCGGCAAGCGTCATATAAAATGATGGCTTATTGGTCGTTCCGGCCGAGTCGGCAGTAAACGGGTCAGGAGCCGGATACCCGCCAGTCACGCGGTAGGCAGCGGTTCCACCAGAAGCAGCGTCGGCAAAGTTCGTGTTACCATCCTCACTAAGCACGAGCCAATAATTTGTGGTCGGAGCAACGATGACACTGCCTACGGTGAATGTATTCCAGCTGTTTGCGACCCCTGTCTGTACACTGCTTATGCCCAGTCGCGCGCCCGGTGTTCCACTTGCATCAGCATAAATTGCAGCCTGTACGTGGTTATTCGGCGCGGTATCAAGCGTCTTAAGGTATATGGAAATTGAGTTAACGGCACCCCCGGTTGCGCCGGTCATTACCTTAGATGCAGTTGCGCCGTTCGCATTAAAGTCAGTACCTGTTTCTACCGTCGTGTCACCGATAGTGCTACCCGCACTATCAACAAGGTTCGCATATGAAGCAGCACCGATATTACGGGCCGCCTCAACACCTTCTTCAGCCAGTAAATTAGCTCGAGAATTGTCGCCCGCATCAGCTGTAGAAACGCGACCATACACCAGTGCACCAATCACACCCGTCACCAAAAAGCCAAAAACAACTGCTGCGAGTAAGATTTCAACCAGCGAAAAACCGGCCTCATCATGCCGCACCCGCTCAATCTGCTGGGGTTTAATAATCAACCATACCTTTGGCATTGACTGTAATTGTCCTTGTGTCATTAGTTGTACTTGCGAGCGTGATAGAGCCCGTTGTGTTTGGAAGGGCGGTCATTTTTGCAAACTGCACCTCGGCTAGGCCGCCAACCGTAACTGAACCGGGGATACTGAGTGTTTCGTCGAATGCGGTGTTGCGCGATGCAAAAACGGTTCCCTGAAAAAGTGTGACCTTCGATGCCTGAATTTCGACGCTCCACACGCTGTCACGGTTCACGGCTCTTGCATATGTCTCGGCGCGTCGCAGAATAAAGGCGATGCTTTGCGTCGTCAGGTCAAGGTCGTTACGCCGGACGAATGATTCGTAAACCGGCAGCGATACGCCCGTCAGGATAGTAATAATCGCCACTGACAACAAAAGCTCTACAAGAGTAAAGCCGGCCTGGTGGACCACATGGCTCACTGATTAAGCCCTCCAACCAAGCTATATATCGGCAGAATAACTGCCACGGCGACAGCCATCACGCCACCTGCCACAAATATCAGCAAGATCGGCTCCATAATTGTCTCTAGATTCTCTGTTGTGATGTCTGATTTTTGCTCATACGTGCGCCCGACCGTCAGTAATACATTGGCAAGCGATCCAGAGCGTTCCCCGGCAATTATCATTTGCTGTACTGCAGATGATAGTAGTTTTTCACTATGCTTGTAGCGACTTAAACTGTCTTTGATGCTATAGCCATCGTCGAGCGATGCTGCTAAATAGCGATAAAACTTCTGATACTGTGGTGCAGTGCTCGCTCCGGCTAGGAGTGTGATAGCTTGCGTAATTGGCAGTCCTGCCTCCAGCAATGTGCCGAACAAATAGCCAAACTGGGCAATTTCGACCTCGCTCAACATGCGTCCAATACCCGGCAATGCAAACAACAAGCGCTGGCCAAGTACTTTGGTTTTTGGGGCAACAAACAATATATATCCAACAATGGCGCACACCAGTAGGACCAGCGGGACAGCCACAATGCCATGCGCCTTTAGAAATACCCCGAAATTGATCATAATTCGCGAAATAAGTGGCAATTTAACGTGGAGTTGCGAAAACGTCCCGCTCAAGCGTGGCAGCAAAAACCAAGCAACACCAAGGCCTACAATTAGGGTGAGTCCCAATACAAACACAGGATAAATAAGTGCCGAACGGATCTTTGATCGAAGAGTGTGCTGCTTTTCTTCTTGCTCGGCAGCAAGTTGCAGATTTTCGACCAAGTGACCGGAGCGTTCGCCCAAGCGCACCAACGCTAAGGTTTGGCTCCCGACAATTCCCGTGCGCTCCAGCGAGTCCGCAAGCGAGACACCAGCTTCGATGTCGACGCTCATACTGGCCAGTGTTTTTTTCATCGCCTTATTGTGCGTGGTGGTGGCCAGCGCCTCAAGTGCCTGTCCAATTGGCACAGCCGATTTTAGCAACAACGCCAAATTCTCGCTAAAGTATTCGCGTTCTTTGAACGGCAAGTGCCGTTTGGGTGGCGCCTTAATCTTGGAGATTGGTATAGTCTGGGGCTTGGCCATAGGCGTTATTTAGCCTTCTCTACCAGCGGCTTTTCGGCTAGTTTTGCGGTAGGCGGTGGCACCACACGCACTACCTCAGCCAAAGTCGTCAGGCCGTTACGCACCTTTTGGATACCGTCCTCGAACATCGGCAAACTGCCTTGCCTGCGAGCCAGAGCCTCAATTTCCTGAGTGGAGGGCGCCTTAAGAATCAGCTCCTGCATTTCGGGCGTAATTTCTATAAATTGGAACAAAGCAATGCGCCCTTTGTAGCCCGAGCCGCTACACACATTGCACCCCTTGCCCATATAAACCGTGTCAGTTGCACGAAAATATTGCCCCAGACCAGCCGTTGGCGTTTTGACAAGCTTGAGCGCCTCGGCAACGGTAATGCTGTGGCGACAGTTCGTGCAGATTTTGCGCACGAGACGTTGGGCAATAACAATCTCTAAGGTAGAGGCCAACAAGAAGGGCTCGATGCCCATTTCAACCAAACGCGGAATGGCAGTGGCGGCATCATTGGCATGGAAGGTCGACAGTAGCAGATGGCCGGTCAGCGCAGCATTAACCGAAATTTCGGCCGTCTCGCGATCGCGAATTTCGCCCACCAAAATAATATCCGGGTCTTGACGCACAATAGCGCGCAAGCCTTTAGCAAAGGTCATATTGGTTTGCTCGCGCACCTGAATTTGGTTAACCCCAGCCATTTTGTATTCCACCGGGTCTTCGATAGTCGTGACATTTACTGTGGAGCGATTCAGCAATTTGAGTAGCGCATACAACGTGGTCGTTTTACCTGAGCCAGTCGGGCCGGTTGTAAGGATCATGCCAAATGGCTTTGCGGCGTAGGCTTCGATCATCTGGCGATGTGCTTCATCAAGACCGATGTCGGCCAGCTCAAAACCTTGCACATACGAGCTGAGCACGCGCATGACCACTTTTTCACCGTTAACAGTCGGAACCAGCGATACGCGCAGATCGGTCGTATACCCTTCGCCATGGCGCTGGATAGCACCGTCTTGTGCCGCCAAATGCTCATCGATCCGCATGCCACTCTCAACCTTTACTCGGTTGAGGATATTATCGTAATACTCCTTGGGTAACGTACCAGCTTCGCGCAGTGCGCCATCGACACGGAAGCGCACATCGACGCTATCTATTTGTGGCTCGAAGTGAATATCAGATGCCCGAAATGATATGGCATCTTTGACAATCTCGTCGACAATTTCCGGTGCTACGCGCTGACTGCTTTCAATAATTTGAGAAAAGCGAGTTGCCAGCGGCCGTTCATACAAGTTAAAACTGACATCAATGTACTCCGGCAATGTATAGGCTAGCAGGATTTTCTTGCCTTTAAATAGTGCACTCACTAGTTTGACGTCTAGCTCGGGCTTGTCAGTTGCAACCACGATACCAGCATCAGAAACACGCGCCACCACTACTCGATTTGCTCGTGCAAAATCCTCGGGTATAAGTGCCACATTCTCCTTAAGTGCCGGGCTTGATCCCAAATCAGCAAAGGGCATCTTGTAGCCTTCGGCCAGCGCCTGACCAAGCAATAGCTTCGTCAATAGCTCCACCCGAATCAGATAGTCAACATATCCGGCACTATCGGTAGAAGCTGCTTCGGCTGCAGCGCTGTCTGCCTCGGAGATGTAACTCTCCTTCAGCAGAATTGTTTTGATGTCATTTATACTTGGATACATGGCCCACCACAGCTCCCAGTTATTGCTCTATGCTTTTTTAACTTCCTCAACAATTGTCGTTAGCGGCGTGTCTGACTTTATGAAGAATTTACGGGCACCTAGTTGCAACACACGCTCTTCATCTTCGTGCTGACTCAGGTTTGACAGCACAAACGTTACCGGCCTTGTTGGCAAAGCTTGCAACCGCTCCAGTACCTGAAAACCATCAAGAATGGGCATAATCAGATCCAGGAGTAATACATCAAATCGCTCGGTAGTTAAGATATCGAGGCACTCCTGTCCGTTGGATACGGCAGTCACCGCAAAACCTTCGTGCTCCAGCTTTAATTGAAGCGCATGCGCCAGAGGTTTCTCATCTTCAACGATTAGAACACGTTTCTGATTATCAGCCATATATTTCCCTTGTTGTTCTTTGTATCATAGCACATAAACGAGCACCGCTTGTGCTCACGTTGTGGCGGGGGGTTCAGATGCGCCGTCCGTTGGCGTAACCTCAGCTGCCGTCGGAACGTCAGGCTGATCATTGCCATCTATAAAATCACGAATCATTCCGATAATCTCATCCAAGCGGTATTCCGCTTTTAGGATGTACTTTTTGGCGCCCAGACCCAGCATGTTACTGACTTTATCGGGGCTTGCCGAGTTACTCACTACCAGCACAGGAATATTCTCCCACTTTGGATTCTGTTTGAGCTCCTGCATGAACGCCAAGCCGTTCATATCCTTAAGATAGTAGTCAAGCCAAATTGCGTCAGGCATCTCGTCTAAACTGCCAAGATAATCAACCGCCTGTTGTCCGCTTGCGCAAGACAAGACATCCATGTCTGACAGTTTGAGTTTTTTAGTGATTGCTTGTAGCAACAGTGTTTCGTCTTCTACGACCATGATTGTGGGGTGTTGTTTTGACATAAGCATATTGTAGCACTATGGCTACATCTCTCCATTACTATTAACTTCGTGATAGGCAACCTGCTTGCGCAGTTCCGGGCTTAGCTTTGCCCGCAAATCTTCTTTGGAAAAGCTACGGATTGGCTCTTTTGTGGTAAGGTACGTTTCTAGTTTTAGGTAAATATCGATGAGCTCTTGGTTGTCCGCATCAGACAACGTCTGCCCAGGCTGCAATTTTGACGTAATACTGCGTACTTTATCGATGAGCAAATCAATATCAGTTGGGTTTGAGGCAAGGCTTGCAGCATGAGTTGTCATATCGATAGGATTGCTAATTTGTGATTGAGCCGGTGGCTTGCTACCGAACAATGAACCGAGAAATGACATGGTTATACTTCCTCTGTTCGGGTAAATTCATAGCCCGCGCGTAAGTACACCACTCCAGACAGGACACCAACCAAATCTACCATCATACTAACGACATCCTGTCCACGCGCTTGGTCGACAAACAATGAATGCACGACTACTACTGTTAAAATCGTGCAAGACACGGCAAATCCCGAGGCCAACCATGCCATTGCGCGCGTATAGTGCGTTCCCATATGCCGCTTGATAGCCAGCGTAGTAAGCATCGCAGCAAGATACATCAAAACAGTCCAGGTTATAAATATATTCGAAGCATCAAAAGCCACTTCAGCTGTCGTAGTGTGCACGTGCGGCAGCAAAGCCGTCAATAGACTAAGCAAAATGATAGCCGGAATAACTAGCAAGGCGTTGCGTAGCAGACTCACCGTGCCCGTTAGTTTAGCCAGCTTTCGCACGCCCATATAGACAACGATGCCCGCTATAAGGAATGGAAGAATGATAAATCCGTCCTGGGACCATGGCGTATTCCACCAATCAAAGGCAGCAATAATCGCAACCTGCAGAGTACTAAGGGCAAGTGCGACAATTCCGGCAGCAATAGCAATATAGGCGTGCTTGAGTGTAGTTTTGTACACTTTGAGGCTCGTCATAAACAAGAGCGCCGCACCCATATGGAAAAAGGCGTACACGATAGTCGCCACGAGCGGAACGTAGAACAACATCCAACCGCTCGTCCAGCTTGCCGGCATCTTTATGAACATTGCTGCCAACCCTGCGAATAAACCAACAGCTACACTGCCAATGACGATCTTACGTGGAGTCATTATAGTTCGATCCTTTCTATGTTACGCATCAAGTGTTACCTCACCTTCTTTGGGCTTCATACCATTCACCGAAATGCTAAACCAGAATGTCGTGCCCTTGCCCTCTTCACTTTTGTACCAAATCTTGCCACCCGAAGATTCGATAATAGCTTTTATAAGGTACAAGCCAAGTCCCGTGCCGTCTGTTTCAACCTTAACGGCATTGCTTGCGCGGAAGAATTTTTGGAAAATCCTGTCTTGCTGTTCTTTTGGAATGCCGTAGCCGTTGTCGGTTACCTGCGAAATAATATCGTCGTCTTTTCTGGAAATAAATACCGATATCTCACCACCCTTCGGTGTGTACTTGATGGCATTGGTAAGCAAGTTGAGGTACACCTGGCCGATAAGATGTGGGTCGAGGTTAATTTTGGGCAAGTCATCATGGACACTAATAATAAGCGTCTGCTGCTTCTCTTCGGTTTTGGCCTTAAGGTCATTGATAATGCCCGCAACCAACTCGTGCAAATCAGTGGGCTTAGGGTCAATCATGATGCGGCCAGATTCTATGCGCGAAATGTTCAGAAGAGCATTCACGAGGGCAATCATACGCTCGGTGGAATCGGCAATATTTTTCGCAAAATCCATCTGATCCGGCTGCAACTCTCCGGCGTCGCCGGCAATGAGCATCTCACTAAACCATTTGATGGCTGACAGTGGTGTGCGCAACTGATGTGAGGCCAACGAAATGAATTCAGTTTTCATACGGTCAATCTCTTTTTCTTTCGTCACATCACGAAGAATCGTCACGACGCCAACCAGTTCGCCCTCCAGCGTAACAGGACTGGCGCTAATACTGAGCTGGCGCTTCTCGTTATTGCTGGCATGGAATCCATACAAACCCTCGTACTGATGCTTGGTGTTTAGCACAATAAAAGTGGGGCGTAAATCCTGCGGAAGTGGCTTCTCGTCCTTATCATTAATATCAAATAGCTGGTACGTATCCTGGATTGGCTTACCCACTGGCTCTTTTTCGTTGGCGAATCCCAAAAGCGAAGCAGCGACTCTGTTGACGACTGCAATCTTGCCCGTTTCATCAGTGGCGATCAACCCCTCGCCCATTCCATCGAGCATTGCACTATCGCGCTGACCTTCGAGCGCCAGCCGCTTGTACGATTCTTTAAGTCGCTCGGCCATCTGATTGAATGCGTTGCCGACTTGGCCAATTTCGTCATTCGTTTTAACAGCAACCGCCTGCGAGAAGTCTCCGTTTGCAAGGCGCTCTGCACCGTCGCGCAGCTTGCCGAGCGAGCGTGAAATCGAAGCCGAAACTACCGTTCCTAGAACTATCGATAACATGGTAACAAGACCAGCCAGAGCCATAACAGCAATCAATACGTCAATAATTGTTTTATGTACGTCGTTCCCCTCGATTGTCACACCCTTACTGTCGTTACTGCGTGCCACTGCTATTTCTTGGTCAATAGCCGCATGTGCGTTACGAAGACTCGCCTGGGTTGTGGTATCACTTTTGCCATTAACGGTGGCGAGAGTGCCCGTGATTATCGTGTTACTAGTAGCCACAATTTTGTCTATAGTGACTTGGGCAACGTACGGGTTGTCTAGTTTAGTGAGGGCAACGTAGGCCTGGGTTGCATTTCGAACGTTGTCAGCTTGCACTGTAACATCAGCCTTTTGCACGGCGGCTGTTTTAGTGACTGGCCCGAGCGCAACTTCCTGCTGATATTGCACACGCACATCACGCAGTTTTGCACTGGAAAGTGCAATATTCTCTAAGGCACCTAGTCGAGCAAAGTCTTCATTTACCAGGTTTGTAAATATCGTATCAAGGTGACGAATGGAGTACACCTGATACAAACTTGAGCCAACCAAAAGAAAAACAATGAGCGAAAAGGCCAATGTAAGTTTTTTGCGAAGCGTAAAATCTTTAAACATGCTGTTGTCCTGCCTTTTTAACTGCGCGCATTCCTTCGAGCGGGATAAGCGCCACAAACGTACTACCATGATCTTCTTCGGATTCAAAACGAATTTGGCCACCTACTTGCTCAAGGATTTCCTTAACAATGTATAGCCCGAGTCCCGTACCGTCAGTATCTTTTGAGGTGATATTACTCGCCCTAAAGAGCTTGGCAAAAATCTTGTCCTGTTGGGATTTAGGAATCCCATACCCAGTATCTTTGACCTTTATTTGCATGGTCCCTTTGCTGCGGGGTGATAATTTTGGACCACCTGGGTCAACCGAGATATCGATGTGGCCACCTGCCGGGGTATATTTGATTGCGTTTGATACGAGGTTTTGGACAACGGTTCGCGTAAGGGCAGCGTCACAGCGCAATTTTGGTAAGTCTGGCTCATATTGCTCGTTAACATGAAGTGTCTTGGCATGTTGCGATCCCGTTAATATAGCCCTGACTGCCTGCTTGCATATTGCCGATATGTCTACCGATTCGAGATGCGTTGTGAGGGTTTTGGCGTGCAGGCTCGTAACGGTGATAATAGCGTCAACAATTGCCGCTGAGCGTTGATTGCTATCGTACACTTGTTCTACGTATTCATTTTGTGTTTTGCTCAGTTTACCGGCATCACCATGCAAGAGCATTTCGCCGAACCAGGCTATGGCCGAAATAGGCGTCCGAAGTTGGTGCGATGCTAACGCCAAGAATTCATCCTTAGCCTGGCTCAATTCCTCCTGCTCGGCATGCATAACACGCTCGGCCTTTTCGCGCGCTTGTTGATAGACGTAAATACCGGCAGCCAATACCACTACGCTTACCAGTAACTGACGAATTACCACGAAGCTATACCCAATTGTAATGATATTGTGCTGTGCGAGCACGACGAAGAAAAGGGATGCGATAACTAACGCTGCCATCCAATATATGCCCTGCCGTTTACCACTCAAGAAAAAGGCACTTACCGGGAATACAAAATACCAGAAAATGCCCGTACCCTGCGTCCCACCACTTACCAACATGACCATCAGGAAGGTTAATATAGAAAGTAATAGCAGATCCCGAGCTAGTCTGATGTTGCGGGTCAAGCGGAGTGCCACCATATTCAGCAAAATCGTGCTGCCTCCGGCTAGCTCAAGATAGCCGAGTCGTGGGTCATGCTCGGCCACGACTTGCAACAACCCAAAGAGCGCCAAAGACACAAAAGCCAAGAGTGAAAAAATACTAACAACATAGGCCTGTGATTGTTTTTCTAAAGGAATATCGCTATACGTAACGATCTTCCGAAGTTGCAGGACAGCAGGATGTGTTGTTGTGCTCATTCACATCTACTTTTATCGACTGCTCTTATTTTTTGTTGCCAAGATTGCAGCTAAAGCCATAAGCGCTATTATACAGTATGCATTGTTGTATCAAAATCAATGATTACAACAAATCGTACATTACCTACATGTGGTGGTGATGCTGCGTACTGCGGCCCATCATATATCGATTGACTGGCACCGTAACGACGAACGCTATCAGCAAAGAAAGTGCCAAGCCCCACCAAAATCGGAACGAACTTGCAGTTACGAGCAGTGCGTTTGGAATAATAAACTCAATCGTGTTGTCGACCAACTCCATGGTAGCGATCGAGATTGTATCTGTTGCCAGAGTTACGCTGATCGCCTCCCCAGCCGTCGCCGTATGTTTGCGCACACCTCGATAGGTCAACGAGTAGCCAAACAAAAATGCCAACATAATGGCCAGCGAAAGCCTACCCAACCGATGCCAGCCCAAGCCCGAAGCTATAAGCATCCCCAAAACTTCACCAATGCCACAGCCGATAAGGCAGTGCGTTGTGTGCTTTACGGCTTGCAGTGTTTTATTGTCAATCTTCATTGTCTACCACTATACTACGAGCACACAGTAGTCGTATAATTTCCGTGACGCGCTCGTTTTTATATACTTACTCTATGTCTACTATCGAAACTAACCCGTTGGAACATCAGCGGCAAAATCCTAGCAAAGAACATCCCAACACCCTCGTAGAACGTGCCGTTCAGGCTGGATTTGACGAGCCGGGCACCATTCCCGAGACACTCGATAAGCTCAACGAGGATCTTGAGGCACTGTGGCCTGATTCAGAAACGGGCCGCTACAATCGCGCAAAACGACAGCGGCAAGCGGCATTCAGTATCGCTTCGCTCGAAACACTACGGACAGCACTACCTCGCATACTCGACCATTACAACCAGAACGATTCACTTGCCGTTCCGCTTGAATTTCCATACGAAGACGCCCAGAGTGTTACCGTTCCAACTGGCACGGCCTATTGGAATGCCCTGCGTGCCTCATCCTTTTGGCTCAATCGCGAGGGCAAAGATACCTGGCTCGCAATGCACGACGAGGACCACCGTATGTACCGACTCATCGACTACATCGATGCCGCCTATGGTCAGCATTTTGAGAGATTTACGGACTGGAAGGCTCAGCCAAAGAATGCGAATCGCTGGCCAATACGCATGGACAGTATAGACCTCGCCAAAGAGATGCTGATTAGGCCGCTAACATTCAATACACTCCAGGGGCTTAATCTTGCGAGCGCCCATGCCATCCAATCGTTGCTTGGCGACCCAGATATGTCACCCGCTGATATTGCAGACGAGATGCACGCAGCAATTGTACCGATGAGCTGGCGAGCCAGCGCAAATCGACATGTTGGATGGGTACCGCACTGGCAGGAATTGGATGAGGCGCAGTATAGCATTGGCGCAGAAAAAGCGACCGAAACACTTGCCACATTTATGCAAGATCGTGACCTCGCACACCTTACCGCCTACGCCGAACCACGCGCCTTTATGCGTGAACCCAATCTGTGCCCACATCGATCCCTACGCGATGGCCCGTGGACAAAAGCCGGCGCTTGTTTTGGCAACGTAAACGTCGTTTTTCCCGAGAACCAGGATCAAGCTAACGTGGAAGAATTTTCCAAAATATTCGGGCTCGAACCAGCCCCAGACAAGAGCATTAATCTCACAAAAGTCGTGCTCGCAATGGGCTGCAGCGTTGTCGAAACCGAGCTGCTACGCTAACGCTCAACCTCGCACGGGCAGAAGGTTGAAGTTGCTTGGGCAACCAGTGTACACTAATGGCTATAAGTAAGGATTCACTATGGATGACCGACCTGCCTCCCAGCAAATAGACGACATTATTAAGAAGGCCAACGATTGGCGAGGCACGCTATTGTCCCAGCTACGTGCGACAATCCTTGCCGCCGATTCTGGTATTACTGAAGAAGTAAAATGGAAAAAGCCTTCAAAGCCAGAAGGCGTAGCTGTTTGGTCCAGTAATGGAAATGTTTGCATTGGCGAACCCCTCAAGAGTGCCGTACGGTTGACTTTTCCCAAGGGCGCACAGCTACAGGACCCACACAAAATTTTCAACACTCGTCTTGATGGCAATGCGGTTCGCGCTATAGATTTCCACGAAGGCGATACGATAGACGAAGCTTCGCTCAGGGCACTCGTTCATGAGGCTGTGGAATCAAACAAATAAGCATCAAGGGATCAGCACTGGCTAATCAATCAGCGGTCGATTAACCGCAACTTTCCCCGTACAGTGTGCCCCCGTCCAGGAACGTATCGTCGCCGAGAGTTTCGCCATCGAACTTCTCAATACCCCGATCAGGGTCGGAGCACACCGTATTCCGTAACTCCATGTCGCGAGTAGCTTGCCAACGATCACCTCGCCACGCAAGTTCACACGTGCCGTGGACCGAGAATCCAAGCGCACCTTCGGTGTCCACGAGGTTGATCAGTGCATCACATCCAATTTCGGCACCACACACCAACCGCTTTGCCGTCAGTGCACCATCCTCATCGCGATAATTATCAGGGTATCGTTCAACCCACTCCACTTCACACGAGCCAGATACGGGGCATCGCTTTGCATCGATACTTCCTTCTGTGGAGAGTGTTGCTATGCCCTTACATAAGCCACAGGCGACAGATTGCTCGGTAAACGAAACTGAGCCGTCATGCAGATAGGCACTGCCTTCGCCCAAGTCTGCACCAGACTCTTGCAACGCACTAGTGGCGTCCGCAAATTCCCGCAGCGCACCACCGTTAATTTGATTGTCCACATGGTTCGCTAAGCGAACTGCAGCGCAGGGTGACTGCTCTGCTACATCTTCAAGTACTCGTTCCATAGCTCGCAGTATACCAGAGGTGCCGGCCAGTGCGCCAGAAGAGGATTGTGCTACCCGGCACATGAAGTACGCAGGGCAGTCAATGCTATACTGGCAGGATGCCAGAGAATTATTATGACCAATCTTGAATACGACAATCCGTTCAGCCCAAGCAACCTCGAGCCCACCGGTAACGTTGGGGAAGATATCTTGGAAATGACAAGTGACGCCCTAGCTATTGCCGGTATTACTACCGCGGCCGATTTGCAAATTATCAGCACAACAGCACATGCAGTACTCAGCGACAACCAGAGTACTATCGTAAAAGTACCCTTCGTGGATTCACCAATAGCGTATCGCGTTACTCGAGAATACGAATCGCTCAATGCATTCGAAATATTTCGAAAATTTCCACCAGATTTTTTACCCATAGCAGACCTGCAACCGCGAACAGCAGAGCTCGCAGATGGCCGAACAGCATTGGTGACGAACTATCTCGGTGAGATAGTATCCTCCCAGGCCATTACGGAAGACATGGCCACAAGTTGGGCCTTGGCGGTAGGTGATTTGCATCGATTTCCCCTGATGCCTCCCTACTTTAACCAACACCTTATGGATCGTCTTCTCGCGCTGGGCAAGTACCATGATTCACAGCAGCGCAAATACGGAAGCTTGCCCGAAGATAACAACATGAGACGAATGGCGCAGCCACTTTCTGATAACCTAATGAACGGTCTGGGAACATCGCCCGCAAAAATTCTCAGAACTCCCTTGCCCTATGACCCTCCGAGACGGCTTGGGTCGATTACGCATGGCGATCTCAACATGCGTAATTTTGTTGTGGATAGCGCCGGAAAACTCTCGCTTATAGATTGGGAGGCCTGCTACTTAGGGCCACCCGAAGCTGACATCGCACTTATGGCACTCGATTGTCATGTAACCGGCAGACGAGATCTGTGGCCAACCATACTAGACGTCGTCAAACAGTATAAAGACATGGGCAGCCCGCTGACGTTCGACTGGTGCTTCCGAGCTAATCTAGCAAGCAGCATCGCTCATGTCGCCTGGAAGGGTGATGAGGCAGGCCTTGAGGTGCGAGCTAACATATACGAGGACTACGTCGCCGGGGGCCCGGAATGGCTTATTGGTGATTTCAATCAATATTATTAGTCCATCCCGTAGATCACGTCCCCACATATTCTGCTACAATAGTGGCAATGACTACCGACTCCTTCGATTCCGTTTTCGAACTTCCGGTTTACGCTCGACGCGATGAGATTCTCGCTTCTGTTGATAACAATCAGGTAACCATTATTACAGCCGAAACAGGTGCTGGCAAAAGCACCCAGGTGCCACAATATCTCGCTGAGCATGGCTATCAAAAGATAATAGTCACCCAGCCCCGCATTTTAGCTGCACGTAATTTGTGCACGCGCGTTCGCCAGGAATATTCGTGGCGCACCGGTCACGACGCGACTGATTTAGTAGGTTATCGTACCGCTCACGAACGCGACGACAACCCGGCCGATCTCATTATGTACTGCACCGACGGTTTACAATTGGTGCGTGAGCTTACCGGCATTGGCACGCGCGACAAGCAGGTATTGGTACTCGATGAAATCCATGAATGGAACGAAAACATGGAAGTGCTGATTGCCTGGGCCAAAAAACGCTGCCAGGAAGACTCACATTTTAAGGTAGTGCTCATGAGTGCCACCATCGAAGCCAACGATCTTGCTAACTATTTTGGCGGTGTGCAACCAATTTCGATTGTCGGACGAAGTTTTGCTGTCGAAAAGCGCTTTGGCAAAAACCTCGTCAGTGAAATCATCCAGCAACTCGAAACGCGCGAAGCCAGCAACATGCTCGTTTTCCTGCCGGGTAAGGCCGAAATCGAAAATGTCGCCGACGCCATTGGGCGCTTTGCCAAAAACGTGCCAGTCATTCCGCTGCATAGCCAGTTGAGTCCCGAAATGCAGCAGCGTGCCTTCGAAAGCTATCCGCAAGGCAAGGTTGTACTCACCACTAACGTCGCACAAACCAGTATCACGATCGATGATATTGACACGGTGATTGACTCTGGATTAGAGCGCCGGGCCGAAGTTCGAAACGGTGTTGAGGGACTATTTATCGAGGAAGTATCCCAGGCCGATTGCATGCAACGCGCCGGGCGCGCCGGACGAACCAAGGAGGGCTTGTACATTCTTGCTCGCCTGGAGCGACTGCCCTGTTCACCCATGGAAGAACGCCCTGCATATGGTGTACCAGAAATCATGCGCAAGCACATCGACCGCCTGGTTTTGCGCTTGAGCGCCATCGGAATCGACATCGAAAATCTTGATTTTTACCACGCACCCAGCCGCCGAACTATCAAGCTCGCCAAAAGTACACTCGTAAGTCTTGGCGCCGTCACTACCGCTGGTCTCGTCACCGAAATCGGTCAAAAAATGGAGCGGTTCCCTGTTGAATCAAGCTACGCGCGTATGCTGGTCGAAGCCGAGCAATATTCGACTGACGTTCAGGCGCAGCTGGCCAGTATTATCGCTATTCAAGAAGTTGGTGGGATTGTTAAAGGCAGCTCCCGCTATTCTGGCTGGCGCCAATATACCCGCCAAACACGCTCCGACCTTCTGGCACAATACGACGTGTATTGTGCCTTAGCGACCATCGACCCGATGGAATACGACGAGCTGGGCATTATAGACAAAAATACCACCAAAGCCCAAGAAGTAAACGAGCGATTAAACCGTGATTTGGGTCTTGGCGACATTATGCTTGGCCCAGTTGAGGAAGATAACCTAGAGCATATTTTGCAGTGCATTGTTGCTGGCCAGTTGCATCAAATTTGGGCAGTCGAGCCTACGGGCGAAGTAACGCACATTGCCACTAAACAGAAGCGAGAACTTTCGAGTGGTACGGTGGTGCGCCACGCAGGTCTCGTTGCTGGCACTCCGTTCGACTTGCAAGTTCCCGTCGAAAAAGGCGGACTAGAAACGCTTCATTTGGTCAATGAAGTTACCGCAGTCAACCCATTATGGCTCGAAAAGCTAGCCCCCGAATTATTCAAAACCCGGCCAGGCAAAAAGTATTTTGATGAGCGATACGGCATGTTGGTCACACGCATGCTAGTCACCTACAACGGCAAAACGTTTGAAGCAGCCGGACTTCCCGTTACCGATAACACACCTGAAAATCAGAAGCTATTCGTCACGCTCTACGCTGGCTGGCTGCTGGAGCGTGTCGATAAAGAGCGCCGACAATTTTCTCGTGATAACGGACGAATCCCTCTTGTGCCGATTCGTGAAATTCAGGAACGGATTCGCTATCTCGCACCAGGTGTTATATCACTGAGCGAACTTTCCAAAAAGCAGCATATTGAGCTCGCCAAGCTTACGCACCTAGAAACCTACCTGGGCGAGCGATTTATGGCAACGCTCAAGCAACCAGGAGGCGGAGGGTTCCGCAAACGTTTCCGAACCCGCGGCTGGCAGCCACGACACAAACGAAAATCAAATCGAGGTCGCGACTAGTAAGTCGGCCACAGGAGACCTATGCATACCCATGACTTTGTTGTTGTCTCCAATCGGCTCCCCGTAAGCGTCACAAAAGAGCACGGCGAGCTGGTTTTTACCCCAAGCTCCGGCGGGCTGGCTACGGCAATGTCTTCACTCGATAGCCAAGGCAGCCATACACAAAATCGTCTGTGGATTGGTTGGCCTGGCATCGCCAGCGACGATCTCACACCGCATGAAAAAACCGTCATCACCCGTACGCTACGTGCTCATAATTGTGTGCCGGTATTCCTATCCCGCGACCAGATTAAAAACTTTTATGAAGGCTACGCCAACGACACATTATGGCCGCTCTTCCATTATTTTCAATCGGTAGCGCAATTTGGGACAGAATACTGGTCGGCATACCAATCGGTTAATAAGCTGTACGCCAAAGCCGTTGCGCGGGTGGCCAGCCCCACGGCCACCATTTGGGTGCACGATTATCACCTTATGCTTCTGCCACGACTGATTCGACATGATATCCCCGGCAGTGCCATCTGCTTCTTTTTACACATCCCGTTCCCATCGTACGAAATCTTTCGTTTGCTACCCGAGCGCCAAGATATTCTGGAGGGTTTGTTGGGCGCCGATTTAATCGGCTTCCACACCTACGACTACGCTCGTTATTTTATGAGTAGCGTGCTACGGACGTTGGGCCATGAGAATCATAACGGCGAAATCCCACTCGACGACCATGTCGTACATGTCGATGCCTTTCCGATTGGTATCGATTACCAAAAATTCACACTTGCGCTCAATAGTCCCGCCGTGCAAAGTGAGGTCACCATGCTGCGCGAGCACTACAAAGACCAGCAAATCATTCTGTCTGTCGATCGACTCGATTACAGCAAGGGTATTGCGCAGCGCCTCCGTGCATTCGAGGATTTTTTGCAGCAAAATCCCAAATATCATAAAAAAGTAAGCCTAATAATCATCGCAGTCCCGTCACGTACCGAAGTCCAAGCTTACAAAGATTTACGCGATGCCATCGAACAAGCCGTAAGCCGTATTAACGGCAATTACGCTACAGTAGACTGGACGCCAATCTCCTATCAGTTCAAAAACCTGCCGTTCGAGCAAATCGTTGCACTGTTTTCGGCAGCCGACGTAGCACTGGTGACGCCTATGCGCGACGGCATGAACTTGGTTGCCAAGGAATATGTCGCCAGCAAGCAGCACACGCCCGGCGTTCTTATACTCAGTGAATTAACCGGCGCTGCGGATGAACTTCAAGAAGCCATTAGCGTCAGCCCCAACGATTCAAAAGCGCTAGTGCGCGCCATCAAAACCGCGCTCACCATGCCCAAACGCGAGCAAGAAAAGCGCATGCAGAGCATGCAGCAACGCATTTCGCAGTACACCCTGCAACGGTGGGCAAACGACATGATCGAGCAACTCAACTACTCCAAACAATTGCAAGCCGGACTCTCAAGCAAAGCGCTTAGCCCTGATGATCGAGCCAAAATTATTGCCGCTGCTAAGCGTGCTACGCACCGCATGATTTTCTTGGATTATGATGGCACTCTGATGCCCTTTGTTGATTCGCCCGAAGCAGCGTTATCCAAGCCTACCGCGCGGGTTACACGATTGCTCACCGGCCTTGCTACACTCCCCAATACCGAGCTGTGCATTGTTAGCGGCCGTTCGCGTGAAGCGCTCCAATCGTGGTTCAAGAAACTGCCCATCACATTGGTTGCCGAACACGGAGCATGGATTCGTCAAAATGGCGAGTGGGCCCAAGGTTTATTCTCATTCCAGGAGTACAAAAAGACATTACTGCCTATCCTAGAGCACTTTGCCGAGCGGACACCAGGCGCGATTATCGAAGAGAAAAACTTTGCATTAGTGTGGCACTATCGCAACGTTTCGCCGGAGCTCGCGTATGCGCGCAACGCAAGTCTACGACATGAACTTGGCTTAGTTTTGGGCGATACTGATATCGGCGTTTTTGCTGGCACCAAAATACTCGAAATCAAACCACGTGATATCCAAAAAGGCGCCATCGTTGGCGAATTACTTGCTGAGCGCAATCCAGATTTTATCCTCTGCGCTGGCGATGACTATACTGATGAAGATATGTTCACGGCCGTACCGGAGTCGGCTGTAACTATCAAAATTGGGCACAAAGAAACGGCCGCACAATTTCAAGCAGCATCCATCGAGGAGTTACGCAGTTTGCTCGAGACTATTGCTCGATCCTCGCAATAGTATTTGGCGCTGGCGTAACTTTCGGTTATGCTTGAGAGACAATGCGTAAAAGCCAGACGACCTTTTATTGTTTTTCGCCACCAATAATGGCCGCAACTTGCATCATCGAGGTCAGCATGCTTATCTACACTCTCGTGCGCTACAAAATGAGCACGCTCACGCGACTCGTGGTTGCTACGCTCGGCTTACTAGCACTCTTTCAACTCAGCGAATTTACCGTATGCGGCGCCACCCATTGGTCGGCGGCTTTTTGGTCGCGCGTTGGTTATATGGCTATCACTATGCTGCCGCCTGTTGGCCTGCATCTGATCCGTACCGTTTCCGGACGCGGGCCACGTTGGCTTGTCCAGCTCGCATATGTCACCGGTGTATTCGTTGCCACTGTTTTTGGCTTTAGCTCCACTGCATTTCAAAGTCATATCTGCGCCGGAAATTACGCTATTTTTCAGCTGGCTCACCCTATAGGCGGCTATTTCTTCGCCTATTACTACGGCTGGCTGATAATTGGCATTGTCCAGTCGCTATACCTCAGCCTTACTGTAACCCTAAGCGTCCGCAAAGCGCTCGTTTACCAAGTCTTTGGTTATTTAAGTTTCCTATTGCCAACAGGCATTGTTAACGCCCTTAATCCACAAACTATTTCCGGTATTCCCAGCGTGATGTGTGGATTTGCTGTCATCTATGCGATTGTCTTGAGCTTCGGCATCGCCCCACTAATGCTTGCCAAAAGGCGTAGCGCCCCGCAAAAGTAGGCGTATAATACGCTTATGAATACACAATTATCACCCTACCTCAACTTTAATGGCACCTGCGAAGAAGCTATGAACTTCTATAAAGGCGTCTTTGGTGGCACGCTAGAAATCAGCCGATTTGGCGATTTTGCCAGTCCCGAAATGCCAGTCCCCGATGAGTACAAAGACAAAGTCATGCACTCAACACTTACGAGTGACAGCGTCAGCTTCATGGCAAGTGACGGCCAACCCGGCCGCAGTGTTATCTTTGGCGACAGCGTTAACATGTCCTTGGCAGGTAAGGACGAAGCGCAACTCACCGAGATCTTTACCAAGTTATCCGATGGCGGTACTGTAGCTACGCCACTTGCGCGTCAAGTATGGGGCGACATGTTCGGCATGTTCACCGACAAGTTCGGCATTCACTGGCTTGTAAACATTTCGCATGGCGAAGCAGCCTAAACTTCGATTGTTACTAAAAAGAGGCCCGATGCACGCATCTGGGCCTCTTTTTATGTAGTCTGGTTTAAAAACTATGCGCTAACAAGTGCTGCCATGCGCTCGTAACTTTCGCGCTGACCACCTTCCATGCCCATACTGACCATACCTTCGAGATCCTCCAGATTTGCGTAGTGGGCGGTTGAAGTCATTTTGGTAGTATTGTCCGGCATCGCCTCAAGTGTCATTGTTTCTACAAGAATATGTCCAGCCATCGGCTCGTATTCAAAGGTACGAACGATCTTGTGCGGCTTGTCGACTTCCTTATATTCACCACGAAAGGCATGCACCGAGCCATCGGGTGCATGTTGAATGTAACGCCAGCCGCCGCCAACCTGCACCTCATTCTTTTCGATAACGGTAGATAATTCACCCGGACCCCACCATTTTTGAATTTGCTCCGGATCAGTTTGTGCCTCCCACAAACGCTCTGGTGTTGCCGAAAAAACGCGTGACGTTACAACGTCTAGGTTAGTTTTGTCTACGGTAAATGTTGTTTCCATATCCACTCCTTACTTAGTTTTTTACTGCATCTTCCAATGCATTCAATAAACCTTGAGTACCCTGTTCACGCACTTCTGGCTTGTCGAACCCGTCCAAAAATGCGCCCGATTCATGCAAGGTAAGCTCTGTCGCATTGCCCGTTGCAGCCAGCTCGATTGTCGCAAGTGACACCGATATACGCTTGTCATCAAGATACATTTCGTAAGCGTACACGATACGTTTATTAGGGACAATATCGTAATATGCTGCCTTGAAGGTATGCACGACGCCGTCATGGAATGTGCCACGGTTGAGCTCGCTACCACCAACCCGGAAGTCCATGGTATGCTCGCTAGTTACCGGACCCCCGAACCACTTCTCCTTGAATGCTTGGTCGGCAAATGCCTGATACACCCTTTCCGCTGGCGCGTCCATTGTTCGCTTAATGGTGAAATCCGCGTATATGACGCTATGATCTTGCATGATTCTGCTCCTCTTTTAATAATTCTTCCAACACATCAAACCGCTGGTTCCATAACTGTTCGTATTGCGCAAGATAACTTTGCACGTCCCGCAACGTTATTGGCACAGCGACGACCAGCTGCTGCCGGCCATTGCGTCGCTTACGGATCAGCTTGGCTTGCTCCAAAATCTTGAGGTGTTTGGATATTGCCGCCAAGCTCATCTTGTAGTGCCCGGCAATATCGCCGACACTCAGTTCGGCTATCGTGACGCGCTTGAAGATGTCGCGCCGTGTTGGATCAGCAAGTGATCCAAATACTAAGTCCAGCTGTGCTGCATATTCAACCATTTGGTTAAATATTACGACATGCCCCTAGCTCTGTCAAACATTTGGATTCTACGGAATGAAATTGGGAATAAGATTAGTGACATCATTGAGGCCATTCACCCATGGCAATCGAGCATGTGCATCAAAAATATAATCCGTTGCATCATACGTCTTGGTTTCAATGACTGGTACTTGATTACAATCTGCCTGATTCTGTGAAACCACTTGCACGCCAAACACTACCTCGCCCTGGCCTATTGCAAGCTTAACGGCCACTTGGCCAGTTGCTGGTATCATTGGGCTTGACGCCCAACTATCAGCGTTTGGGCTCTTGTATCCGACGATTACGCCCTCGGAACCCTTCGGTATCACTGTCTTGACAATAATACCTTCACCTAGGCCGGCGTCCGTCTTCCATTGCGAGCCGCCCGGGTCTCGGAATGCCTGCGTTACCGCAAAAGCCGATGTGCAGGCTCCTTTTGGCATTACAGTCGTATCGTTAGTGAGATAGCCAGCCAATTCGAGACCACCACATACTGCTGCTAAACCAATTGCCACGGTTGTCTTAGGGTGCTTTCGTATACTGTCTGGGAAGATATGTCGCCCTGCCGCATCATCTACGTCAAGCTCACGTCCATTGGCGTATCGCATTAAAAGCCCTCGCTTGCCACACGGCCGAGGGCCACGAGGTGTTTTTCTCTGTAGTGTTCAAAGCTCTTCTTGCGCAAACCGTTGCGATGGATAAACATGCTCATGCGCTCACTGCCGATAAAGTGCGGCAGCATTACGTACGTGGCGCCGTGCTTATAGAGCTCAGCCGCCTCGTTGTAGTCATCGGCATGACAAATAACCACTGCATCTTTGTTGTGTTGATGGATATATTCCACGAGCGTCTTATTGACATGTAGGTCGGTAATTGCGCTCACGATCAGTTTGGCCTGATGAATATGCAATTCCCCCAGAAGTTCCATGTCAGTGGCATCACCATAGAGCGACACGATCTGCTGCTTATCAAGGAGCTCGATAACATCGGGATTATAGTCGACTACAATGAACGGCTTTTTCATCGATCGGAACGTTTTTACAAATTCATGACCACCCTTTTTATAGCCAAACAGAATCAACGGGTAAACCTTGGGCTTGTATTCGTGTTCGCGAGTTTCGGTGCGCTCAAACAAACTCAAAAAACCTTCCAGACGTGTATACAACTGATTGTCATATTGCATAAGATAGGTAGAAATAGTGATAGTAATGAGCGCCACCAGCGTGATAACCGTATCGAGTTTGGAGCTAACCATGCCCGACGAATACGCCAAGACCACCAAAATAATTGAGAACTCACTAATTTGCGAAAGATTAATCGCCGCCTTAAAGCTCGTGCGCTTGGTGTAGCGCATAGCGCCCAAGGCTGCGATGACCGTCAAAGGCTTAATAATAACTACCAACGCCGAAAAAATCAGCGCCGGGACTACGGCTGAGCCAAGATGCGAAACACTCAAGCCTTCGCCCAACACGATAAAAAATAACACGATAAAAAAGTCGCGCAGTGGCTTAAGGCGCGAACCTATTTCGGCCGTGTATGGCAAATGAGCCAGCATCACACCGGCAAATAGCGCGCCAATTTCGATGGAAAAGCCAGCCTTGCTAACCAGTGTCGCCACGCCAAAACCCCACGCCAAGGCAAACAGGAACAACAATTCCTGCGAGCCGGCAATATACTTTACAAACTTGGGTAATACTTTGAGACTTACCAAACTAAACACCAATACCAACGCCGACCCTTTTACGAGCAGCCAGCCAATATGCGTTGCCCCGAGCGACCCGCCGGAATGCGCCGCCACAAATAACAGCGCTATGGTTGCAACAAAGTCATCCAGCAATATTGTACCGATGGCAATCTGGCCGTGCAGACGTGTCAGTTCTTTTTTGTCGCTCAGCACTTTGGCAATAATAATCGTACTGCTGAAAAAGAGCGACAAGCCAACCAGTAACGCTTCGGTGTGGCTAAACCCAAACAGCATAGCCACGCCAAACCCAATTCCCGTCATGATGACGAGCAAGCTCAATGCAGTTACTATCACAATCCGCCCCAAGCGCTTTATGACCGTTGCATTAAGTTCCAAACCAATAATAAACAGTAGTAGCGCAATACCAATGTCGCTAAAACTAGCAAATGCAGCTCGGTCGTGGATAACGCCCAGCACCGACGGGCCAATAATAATACCCGTAATAATGTGCCCGATAATAAGCGGCTGCCGAAGAACACGCATGATCAGAGCTATAACGGTAGCCAGTACAATAACTAAACTGAGCTGTACAAAAACATCATTGTGCATGAATCCCCCGGTGCAAACAAAAATTAGCGCTCATTACGCATAATTATACGTGAGCTTTTTGGAAGCGCCTAATTGGCGTTGCATACTGCAGTGCAAGAATAGACTACGCGATGGCAACGAGTTCGATATCGAAAACAAGATCAGAATTTGGGGGAATATTTGCCGATGGAGAATGTGCACCGTAGGCCATTTCTGCAGGGATAATCAAGCGACGAGTGCCGCCGACTTTCATGCCAGGAACACCTTGCGTCCAGCCACGAATAACCTGGCCAAGACCAAATGTTATAGCATCACCGAAATCGTGTGAACTTTGGAAGATTGTGCCGTCAGCAACCAACGCGCCAGTATAGTGCGCCGTAATAGTGGCGCCCTGCGGTACGACATCGCCAGTACCTTCAACAAGATCGATAATCTGTAGTTCGGGAACGATGCTCGTTGGGTTAAAGTTTGCAAGTTTTGTGCCCTCAAGTGGCGTGCGGGGTGATTGATTTGAATCCATCTGTCTAGTGTACTACACATGGGCAGCGAGCGGAACGTCTCCGGCCAAATGTTAGCGACGGTGCTGATAATGCACGATCCATTCGCCCAAACGTCCGCGGTCGATCAGCACGCAGTTATTACTTTGGGCAAGCTGTCGTGCCGAGCCAGTAAACAAACTGTTGCTAACCACCATTGCACGCGTACATTTGTAATGACTCAGCGCCGTTACCGCAGCACGAACCGACTCGGCTTTGGTTTTGCCGCGGTTGCGCTTAACCTGAATTCCCCATCGCTCACCGTCACGATCGGCAATAACGTCAATTCCGAGATCGTATTTCTCGGTGATGGTAACTTGTGTAAAGCCCTCATTTTTGAGGAGTTCTGCAACGTATTTCTCAAACACAAAACCGTCCATAACATCTACGCCAGACAATTGGATGGCACGTAGCTCACGCTGTTTGCGAAATGCCATATAGAACACAATCGCTGCGGCCATACCCAAAAGCACCACGACCACAGCGATAATATACGGCAGACTATCGCTCGAAAGACGTGAGCCGATTGCCGCCACGGCAAACACCACAATTACGGCCAACGTTAGCGATAGCTCACGACTATTCGCCTGCCGTTTCTTGCCATAATACGGTTTACGCTGAACGTACGGACGAGGTGGTCGGGAGTTCTGGTGACGGTTGTGATGCGTTCTATCGGGATATCTGCGCGGCTGTGACATTACTTTGATTGTAGCACGCGGCAAGCCCCAGATTATGGTCGGCAGAAGAATAAAAAACCACCCTGGGGAGGTGGCGAAAATAATCATAGGTGGTCGTTCGGGGTGCTGCGTTCTTGTTTAGTGGTCGTAGCATGATGCTTCGCCGGTACAAGTTCGCAGCACCCCAATGGTAGCGGATTTTAGCACTCAGTGCTTACCGCTTTGTCTCATTCGACCGCTTACTGCGAGCACACGCCCAGGCTCCCAGCGGGGAGCGTCGTTGCAGCCGTCACGTAGCCGGGACCCATGTGGGCACCGTGGTAGGTGATCTGCAAAGCCTCACCGACGCGAAATGTCTGCGCCGCGACGTCACCGTGGTAGTAGTGCACGCCGTTGTAGGTGCCGGACTGGATGTCGTAGGCGCCTTGCGGGCCCTTGATCCAGGTGTCGTCCTGACCCTGACTGTTGGCGCCCAGCCCAGTGCCGATCTTACAGACCAGAACGTTCTTGGTGTGAACGGCCTGCTCCCAGTCGACGAGGTTGAGGATGCCAACCGAGGCGAACATGGCGACAGATGCTGCGATGAGCCAGCCCGTGACGATCTTGATCGGATCGGTCCGGCCGGTGTAGTACGTGTAGTGCTCGTCCTCGCGCGTGTAGCGCTTGGCCTGCAGCTTGCCCCAGCGCCGGTTGATGCTGATCATCGAACCGATCGCCAGCACACCGCCAGGAAGCAGCCACCAGGCCGATCCGGAGATCGACTCGGCGAACATGCCGACGGACGCGGCCAGGACCACCGCTTCGCGGTAGTTCCGGATCGCCTCGAGCGGGGCGGCGAACACGCTGCGGAAACGAGCACGGTTGCGCTCGATGCGCTGACGCTTTGCCTCCGTTACCTTGCTGGAGTCGACAGCCGTGTCGGCGACCAACTTGAGTTCGCTGATCTTCTCGAGCGTGATGATCTCCGTGGCACCCCATCGGGCAACCATGAAGTACTCGGTCTGGTTCGTCTCCTTGAGGTCGATGATGCCGAAAGCCATGACTTCCTGGCCATCCTCGGTCGCCCAGAAGGCCAACCGATCGAAGATCTTCTTGTCGAGAGCGATCTCGAGGATGGCGATGACGTCTCCGGGCAGCGTGCTGATGCCGTCGTCGGTGACCGTCTTGCTGTAGTACCAGCGGTACAGCGACTCGGCCGATCCCATCATGCCGAAGTACTCTCCAGCGATGGAGGTACGGTAGTCACGCTCGGCGAACCGAGTGAGACCGAGCTTGATGAGCTTGGCGCGTCGCTCCTCCGGGTCACCAGCAGCGATCAGGGCGCCGATGTCGGGCAGGGCGCCGGTGTTCTTGGCCAACAGCTCGATTGCCATGTGCCACACTCCTTGTGTCTGGGTACAAAAGTACCGATGCGAATGTACGAATGGACAAGACTTAATTTACAACATTCTTGCGTTTTTTGCAACTATGCTGCTCAAGACACAATACACGGTTTGCCACGTATTCTGGGTTGAGCAGCAAATGAGGTAGTCGTGGGTAATCGCCGAGGGCGACATCACGAGCTAACGCTCATCTGCTGGCCTGGAATTTCCAGGGCTTTTTAGGGTCATTTCATGGAAGGGGGTGGTGCTTTTGGCCTATCGGAGGATAGCCCACGGGATGTAGAACTGCAGTTCCCTGTCGATGGCCACGCGAGCGAGCTCGAGCGACATCGAGTCGACGGGGACACCGTCGTCATTGGCCAGCAGCAGGAGGAGCTTGAGTGTCAGGTACTCCTGCAGCTTCATGACCTGGAGGTCGGTCTTCGGCGTGTGCTTACCATTGATTTCGTCAACCTTCACCCACAAGGGGTGCCGGATGTTGAAGGTCAACACACCGCTTTCGATGTCGTACTCCCACAGTCGGCCCGATCCGCGCAGCATCTCGTACGCGTACGTGATGAACGTGGTGACCGGCGACTTGGCGCTGGACTCGGCGGGCTGTCGAGGACGAACAACAACCTTGCGGCTGTTGGGATCCTTGGGCGCCTTGTCCCGCGGGGCCGAGTTCTCCTTCTTTTCCTTCGGTTCCGGGCGAGAGGCACGCATGCCAGGCAGTACGCCTCGCAGGCTACGGGCCAGCAATGCCAGATCGGTGTTACTCGTGAGCTCGTCGATCAGCCGCTTGAGCGACTTTTCGCCGAGGTCCTGGTAGCGCTTTTCGGCTCGTGCCTCGCGCTCGGTGCCCATGAGCTCTTTGCCCACGGACTCGTACCAGATACCGAAGTAGAGGTACAGCTCCTTGAGGGTCTCGTTGTACTCGAAGCTCGTTCGGTTGGGGAGCAGTTCGATGTTCTCGCAGCGAACGGTGCCTTCGAAGAACCCGTCCAGGAGCGTCTCAAGGGCGCGGCTCGTTTCCGGAAGCGTGGCCCTGTCGTGGTCCTTGGTGTTGTAGTACCCGGCGCTGCCCGCCTGCATGCAGAAATCAGGCATGGTGACCGTGGAATCGTCACCCAGTTCGGATACTACGACCTGACCCTGACGCTTGCCGCCAACCTGCCGAGCTCGATACAGATCGAACTCGATGGTGCCGGCGGCCTCGGTTTCGTAACGGACTACATCGAGCTTTTGGCCCTTGTGGACCAGCGGGTCGATCTGGCGCTTGGAGACGACGTACGGCTTGTCGGTTGCTGTCAGCTGCGTGACACCCGGCCGCCAGTCCCGCACCACCAGGGTCACGTGTGTGCCCTTGCGGCGCATACCGATACCCAGCTTACTGCGGATGAGGTTCTCGATCTCGTCGGGGTCGACGAGGCCGATGACCTTGTCCTTGGTCACGCGGTCCAGAAGGACCATGGTGTTCCAGGTGATGGGCTCGTCACGCTTACCGATGCGAGCATCGTTGTGGGCGTGTTTGAACGGATCCGGCAGGTCGGTGAATTTGTCCCAGGTGAAGTCCGGGATCGTGGCCTTGGTTCGCTGCGGCCTGATTTTGGCCACTTCGAACTGCCAGGCGTTGACCTTGACCTCTCCCTGAGGACGGCTCACGAACCAGAAGCTCTGGCACTTGTCGAGGGGCGAGATCAGTCCGATGCCGAATCGGCCCAGGCTGCCCGGCTCCTTGATACCAAAGCCAACGCTCTGGAGCGCCTCGTGGAACTTCTCCACAGTGACACCCGACCCGTTGTCGAGGATCGCGATGCGGTTCTCGACGAGGTCAACTCCGACGAAGACGCGTGTGGCGTCCGCGTCGATGGCGTTTTGGACCGCTTCCACCAGCATCAAAGCCAGTGTCGGATACGTCCTGGCGAGACGGTAGTACATCTCACCCTCATGCAGGCCGAGCACGCTCTGGCCCGTTGTGTTGGGCGAAGACATGTCACTTCCCTTCGAACTGGGCGTGCAGTGCACGAGCGCTGGACAACCCTTCGGTCGCATTGCTGAGATCGAAGATCGTGGTACCAGTGAGCGTGCGCAGAAGTGCCCGCTCTCCGTCATTGAACTCGTGGATCGCGAGCAGTGCTGCAGGCAGAGCCTCAGTCAGCTGCTTGGCGACCCCCATGACCAGCGCGAGACGGATCTCCGGGACCGACGGTTCGTCGCTCGGCGGCAAAGCCGGGGCGATGGGCGTCGGTTCGGCAAAGACCGTGTCCGGACTGAAGACCGAGGGCAGCTGAGGCATAGCCCCGTTGACCTGTTCGGCCAGCAGTTCCGGCGTGATGCCGAGCTGGTCGATGAGTGCGGAGACGACCTCAGCGAGCGTGAACTCCGGGGTCAGGATGGTGGCCACGGGCTCCTCGATGATCGGCTCGGGCTCGGACGTACGCTCGGATTCGGGCGCAGGCTCGGGCTCGGCGACAGGAGCTCCCTCTTCGGTGGCCACGCCCAGGTCCTTCTTGAGTTCCTGGATGGCCATCTGGAGGTACTCCTCGAGGTCGGGATGCTCCTCCTTGAACTGTGCGAGCTCCCGCAGCGTGTTCTGGCGCCTGAAGAGCGCTGCACCACGGATGGTACGCATAACGGCGCCCTCACCGACGCCGCCAGCGAACGCACGAGCCTCGCTCATCTTGATGATGTCGAAGGCCATGAGTTCACCAAGGTAGGCGCTGAACGGCCGCTCTTCCTGGATTACCTGGAGTTCCGGAGACTTGCTGCCCAGGAGCTTCAGGATGTATGCCAGCTTGAGCGTCGTAAGGCCACCCGCCGGGTTCCTGTAACCACCGAACCAGTCGCTTACCGTCTGCGGCTCGTTGCCGCAGAACTTGGCGACGACCTTGGGGTCGATCTTCCCGTACTTGCTTCGGAGTCGCTTGGCGATCTCCTTGGTGAACTCTTCCCCTGGGAGGGGGAGGGTATCGAGCTTCATGGGTGCCTCAATCTGAGGTAGAAACTGAAAGGAGAATAGGTCTCCTAATGACTATGAACTATCGCTCCCTTCTTGAAGTGATCATGATATTTATACCATTCTTTGTACATAATTACTACATTTTTTACTGATTAATAGGCAACTTGTCAAATTAAGTTGTCAATCATTGTAATCGCGCGCTTTTATATTAAAATAGGAGTGACCTTAACAAACAAAGGCCACGCCTTTCATATAACTAACTCGATGACTGCTAGCTTAGACGACACACCGTTGTTTTTTGTGTTGCGTAAGCTATCAGTCATCCGACGGTAGTGACCTCCTTCTGCAAGGGGAACATCTTGTCTGCGATTGCAGCAAAAACCCGTGCCATGAGCACCGACTTCGCCGCCTTGGCGGTGGCCCTCGGTGACCTCGAGAACCACCTCTTCCGAGGCAAGGACGAGTGGCAGGTCGCAGCCAGCGACCCGGATAACGCCCAGGCGACCTTCGTCGACTGGCGTGCGGCGCGCCGTAGCGAGCTCGAGCAGCTCGCGGACGACTGGTCCACGGAGTACAGGACCTTCGGCTCCTCCACCCCGGTGTACCTCAACGGCATGCTCGCGGAGTACGGCATCAAGCCGTGCTTCAAGGAAACTGACCGCGTCGGCATCGCCTCGGTCTTCGACCTCCAGCCCGAGTGGCCGAGCAGCGTACCGTCCTGTGTCATCCGTGCCGAAGACGGCGAGCCCTTCGAGGGCATCGCCATCGACCAGGTCCAGTTCTTCTCGACTCAGCTTGGCTGTGGCGACCTCAAGGACCCGCTCATCCGCATTCCCGTGGCGGGCGGCTGGTTGTGGCTGATGGCCACCGGTCGTCCCGCGAACGAGGCGAACCTGTCCCTGCGCGCCACCACCATCCTGGAGGCCAGCCACAAGCTCGACGAGCGGTACGGCAACAGGCTGGCAATGCCCGCGCTGGACATGACGCTCACCTCCGACGTTTCCTGGCTGGTCGGCATGTTCGGCGGCAAGCAGAAAACCAAGGTCATCGACCGAGTGCTGCACCGGCTGACCATCAAGATCCAGCCCAATACGCCATCCAACGGCACCATCACGCGCAACATCACCCCAGACACCTTCATCATGAATGAGCCCTTCATGGGGTTCTTCACGCGCAACGCCCACTCGACCCTGCCACTCAACGTGTTCTACGTTGACCCGAGTTGCTGGTCGGAACCGAAGGAGGCCATCCCGGTCTAGACCTGCGCCATAGCCGGCTAGAGCCCGAGAAGATCTACAAGTTATATGAGGGCACCCGAAGTGTCATAGACCGTCGCACACGCGACAACCTCTATGACACTTCGGACTCTCACCATTGCTTACTATCCCGCCACTGGAGTGGGATTTTTTATTGGTACGAAATATACCACGGCTGCGGCGCAATCTGCATTGTCTGTTGCGGCGTCAGTACCGGTGAATCTTTGACAAGGAAGTTCTTCCAGCCAAAACGTACATTTGCTGGCGGGTTGGCCGTAACCGATTTCCAGGTATCTTGCTTAACCGACTGCACACCCTGTCCATCCATTTGGACCAGATACGCCAGATTGGTGTGCGATACATCGAGCTGGTCACGGTTTGGCAGCATCGATAGCCTGAATTCGTGCAAGACAAGCAGCTTCTGTGGCAAATTGTGCTGCGTCGTCAAATCAGCAAGCCAACCTACCGTATCGTTAACTTCATGAATATCCACAGAACCGATCTGCACGAGTGGCACCTGATCAGGCTGCAAGCGCCACTCTGGGTCAAGCGCCAAACCAACATTCGGTTGACTCAAGATTGGCGCATATTCTTTGGCTTGCGTCAAAAAGTCCGTGCGGCCGGGCTGCAAATCTAGTACTACATATACGCCCGCCTGCTGCGCGGCCGTTACCCATGTCTGAATTGTACCAGGGTCAACTTCGCGAGAATAATCGCCGTTATCAGTTGGACTAGAAGAGGCAACGGTCGTGATAATTTCCAATGTCGGCATGATTGGCTGTGCCGAAAGCGGTTGGTACTGGCTAGCGAGATCTTTAACACGTGTGATTGTATCGGTTAGTGATTGTTGGCCAAGCGCACCCAAACCGGGCGCGTCCGGTGTACCATACAGCGCTACCAAACGATAGTTTGGAAATACCGTGCGACTGCCGTCTGGGAATTTCCAAACAGGTGGCTGGACAACCGTTGGCGCTGGCGTCAACCTTTTTGTCGACGCGGCCTGCGTCCGTGTGTGATGCCGCTCGCGCAGAGCGTTTTTAGAGTGGTTACCAACATGAGCGACTACGGCTACGGCAACAATCAGCACTGCCACGGCAATCGCTACTGCCATAAAGAAACGCCGATAATGAAGCCAGTATACGGATCGCATACTTCTTATGATACTGGCTATGGCTCGTTTGGGCTAGTCGGTCATACGAGTAGCAACTTGGCAATCCTGACAAAATCCTTGGATTTCCAGCTGATGGCTTTGGGCCTTAAAATCATAGCGCGCGGCCAGTGTCGAAAGTAGTTTTTCTATCTGTTCCTCTTCACGAATCGGCACCACTTTGCCGCAGTTCAGGCAACTGATATGGTGATGGTGATGAGCAAAAACATCGCTCAACTCTACTTTGTATTTCCAGCCAATATATATGCGCTGGACAATCCCCAAACGTTCAAACAGGCCGACAACACGATACAAGCTGGCGCGATCAATCACCCCCTCAAGTAACCCGGCTAGGTCATGCATCGATTGTGGTTCCTTGTCCCACAACACTTCACAGACAGCTTGGCGGGCGCCGGTTATGCTGTAGCTGTTGTCTTTGAGTATCTTCTTGAGGAGTGCCTTGTCGTGGTCATTCATTGTTGATATTATATCATTTTTGCGAATAAATCGCAATCAGCTGGCGTGTTGCAAAATAGCAGCGTTTTGCGACTAAATTGCAATTAAGGCATACGTGGCCGTATAGTACGGTTTATGAATCTAAAAAAGATATGCGGACTCGTTGCACTGGTTCTGGCAGTAACCGCAGGCATCGCATTTGCCGTTAAACGAAATCAACCAGCAACACAAACTGCCAGCGTGCACGTTGTTGCCAGTTTTTATCCATTATATGACTTTGCCACCGAGGTCGGCGGCGCTCACGTCAGCGTTACCAATATAACACCACCGGGCGCCGAGCCCCATGACTACGAGCCCGCTCCGCAAGCGCTCGTTGGAGCCCAGCAATCCAACGTTTTCGTGTATGATGGCGGCACTATGGAACCATGGGTCAGCAAATTCCTGGGCGATTACCACAACGTGGCTATCAAGGCGAGCACTGGCATTGCACTGCATGTCGGAACCGTGGACGGTGTACAAAACGCCAAAGACCCACATTTCTGGCTCGATCCCGTGCTCGCCCAACAAATCGTACGCACCATTCGTGACGGGCTCATCAAGGCCGACCCCAACCACCGGGTTGACTACACCAAAAATGCCGCCAACTATATTACGCAATTACAAAAGCTCGACCGTGACTATCAGGCTGGCCTAGCCAATTGCACGCAACACACCATCATTACGTCGCACGATGCGTTTAGCTATCTGGCCGACCGTTACGGCTTTACGTCCGACGCTATTGCTGGCCTCAGTCCAGACGAAGAACCAAGCGCCGGAAAACTTGCCGAGCTGAGTCAGCTGGCCCGTACCGATCACATCAACTACATATTTTTCGAGAGCTTGGTTAGCCCCCGCTTAGCTGATACTATAGCTCGAGAAGTAGGCGCCAAAACAATCGTATTTGACCCCCTGGAAGGACTCACTAATGTTGCACAAAAAGAAGGAAAAAACTATGTCAGCGTCCAACGCGACAATCTTGCCAACCTCCGCACTGCGCTCGCATGCCGATAAAGAGTTGCTTCTCGATATCGATAACGTTGGCGTGACACTTGGTGGCGACAAAGCCATCGACCAGATTTCGTTCTGTGTACATAGCGGCGAATTCATCGGTATAATTGGGCCAAACGGCGCCGGCAAAACCACATTACTCCGTACTATGCTCGGCCTGCAAAAGCCATCTCGGGGTACAATCACCCGACCGCACGTTGACGTCATGGGCTACGTTCCCCAGCGCGGCAATCTGTACAATGGCCAGATCCCCATTAGTGTCCTGGAAGTTGTCACCCTGGGGTCGCGCGGGTCGAACACACAAGCACGGCAAGCGCTTGAATCTGTTTCGATGCTCCAATACGCCGGCAAACCATTTATCGATTTGTCGGGTGGACAACAGCAACGCGTAGCTATCGCCAAAGCGCTCGCTAGCAACCCCAATATCTTATTACTTGACGAACCAACTACAGGAATCGACGAATCGTCACAGCAAGAATTCTACGGAATTTTGCGCAACTTGCAGGCCCATGGACTCACGATTGTTATGGTATCGCATGACGTTGATGCTGTGCTCAATCTAGTGACGCGCGTCATTTGCCTCACCCAGACCATTCTGTACGATGGCGCACCAGAGCATTTTGAATCCGACAAATACTTACCGTCACTTTACAAAACGCAACATCGCTTGCTACATCACCACCACGGAGGCACCCATGCCTGAGATTATTCATTACAGTTTTATGGTTCGCGCCCTGTTGGCCGGATTGCTTATTGCCGTCACGATGCCTATTATGGGCACGTTCTTAGTCGCCCGTCGCTATTCACTTATTGCCGATAGCCTGGCGCACGTCAGTCTTGCCGGTGTTGGTGCGGGATTATTATTTGGCGGCAGCCCTGTTGTTGTAGCTGTGCCAATCACCATGGCTGGTGCCGTGTTGCTGGAATGGTTACGCCAAAATCGGCGCCTGAGCGGCGAAGTAAGCCTGGCAATTCTTATGAGCGGTGGTCTGGCGCTTGCCGTTGTGTTCGCCAACCTTGCCCAAGGCAGCAACACCGACTTCACGAGCTACCTTTTTGGCAGCATCACCACCACAGCGCCGAGTGATCTGATCATTCTGGCTTCTGCTAGTGTTGTAACGCTGCTGATCATCAGCATCAATTACCGTGCCTTGCAGCATATTGCTTTCGACGAAGATAGCGCCCATATTGCCGGCTACCGTGTGCCATTGCTCAACTATACACTGGCCGCACTGACCGCTTTGATGGTTGTTCTCAGCCTGCGAATTGTTGGTGGGCTGCTGATTAGTGCGTTGCTCGTGATCCCGGTTATTACAGCAAGTCAGTTTGCACGAAGTTTTGCACGGACTATCGTTATTGGCGTCGCAGTCGCGATTATCACTGTTATCACTGGACTAGTCTTGGCCTTTTACGCCAGCATTGCAGCGGGTGGCGCCATTGTATTGAGCGCCATTGTATTACTTGTAGCCGCAATGATTATCAAGAGCTAGTTGCTTGAACCACTACTGGAAGTTGTCGAACTAGCTGTTCCCATCAGGCTTTGCACATAAGCCTGAATTGCGGTGTAATCGTCGAGGCCAGCGGCCGGAATGAGCGTCGACTGGCCATACTTGTTGGTGTAGTTCTTGAGCAGATTCACGTTCTTGCCATCACTTAAACTGGCAGAGGCAATGTCGCTACTCGGAACTTTTTTCATGATCGTGTAGAAACGTTTGGCCTCAGCCAAGGTCATGTCAGTTTTGACGTTATTACCAAATGAATCGAACAATTCACCAAGTTTAATCGGGTTAGTCAACGTTCCGGAGGCTGTCGCTTTGTCCTTAATGGCGATCAAGATCTGGCGTTGGTTGGCAGTACGTGTAAAGTCGCTGCGGCCATAGCCGTACGATCCATAAGAATCGCCACGAGCGCGTGCCAAGTCCAGTGCCTGTTGGCCGTTCAGAGTGTGTACACCGTTGCTCAAATTCACGAGTGGCTGTCCTGTTTGCAAGTCACGGCTTGGGTCGTACAGGCCACGTGGATCGGTGCTTTGAATAGTGATATCCACGCCACCAACAGCATTGACTGCATCACGCAGTGCCGTGTAGTTCACCAGCGCATAGTAGTCGCTGCTGACGCCAAAGTTTTGGGATACGACCTTTTCGAGCAAGCCCATTCCGCCACTAGCATAGCCAGATTCATTAAAATTATCACCTTGGCCGTCTTGGTAGGCTTCGTTAATTTTGGCATAACCATGGCCAGGAATATTCACATACAGGTCACGTGGTACGCTCAGCAAAAAGGCGGTATTGTGCGTCGTATCGACGCTCATAATCATGATCGAGTCAGTCAAATTGGCACCATTATGGCCCGGGTCATCGGCAGAGTTTCCGGCAAGCAGAATATTGACCCGCCCCTGATCTTCGCCCTTCAACTTGGTGTGTTCAAACAGTCCGAACAGATTGCCCCACCCAAATACTTTGGCGCTGTTAGAAACAAACTTCCAGCCAACCCAACCACCACCCAGCAACACAATTACCAGCAACGTTATCGCGGTACGTTTGGCGATTTTCTTCCAATTGCGCTTGGCAGATTCCGGATCCTGCACGAGTGGCTGTGGGCTTAAAGCGCTCTGGTAAGCTGGATTCGGTAACGCTCGATTGAGCATATTTTCACGCTGATCTTCAAAGTTCGGGTGTTGTGATTGTTTTCGGGGTCGAAACATGGGAGTGCTGTTGTCCTAATAACTACTGCGATTATAGCACGCACACGCCCCAGAAAAGCGTAAGATACTCGTAGATCAATATGGCCATTGTAAGCATGACCGTAGCCACATATAATAAGAGCACATATGCCAAATACTTCTGATATCAATAGTGTTGTCAAAGAAGTTGCTAATAAATTGACCTCCTTCCATGCCTTGTTTATCATCCTGATCGTCTTTGCAGGCGCCTATATCTTTAGCCGTCTAATAGCCAAGCTGATTATCAGTGTTGCCCAAAAAATTGCCCTCCGTTCCGACACTACATCCGACGAAGAACGATCCATCAAGCTACGACGCATCGAGACATATCTCAGTGTCACTATCGCCACTGTACGCGGCATTATTTTTGCAGTCGGTGCCTATGTCGTACTCAAATTATTATTGCCGGACCGCGGCGCCCTTGTCACCACAATTGGTGCTGGTACCTTTTTTGTAGTATTCGCCAACGCCACCATAGCACCGTTGTTGCGCGATGTAACTTCTGGTGTCACCATGATTGTTGAGCGATGGTTCTCGGTTGGTGACTTCATTCGCGTCGAGCCATTCATGGATGTCGGTGGCGTCGTCGAACGTGCAACCTTGCGGTCTACCAAACTGCGCAATATTAACGGCGAGATCATTTGGTTGCACAATCAATACATTCAGGGTGTTAGAATTACACCACGTGGTTTGCGTACCATGGCAATCGATATTTTCGTGCGTGATCTTAAGGCAGGGCGACTACTCGTCAAAGATATCGCGAGCACCCTGCCGACTTCACCAACCATGTTAGCAAGTCCGCTCGTTATAACTAACGAAGAAGAAATTGCCAACGATCTGTGGCGTATTACTATCATGGGCCAGACGGCGCCCGGTCGTGAATGGCTGATCGAAAAGTTCACCACCGAAGCACTTAAAGACGCTGATCACAATAAAAAGACCCGCGTTATCGTCTATGGCCCATTGGTGCGATTCGCCGATAAAACTGCAGAAAAGCGCTTCAAGCGCGCCGTTCGTGTAAATCGAACTAAAAACTAACGTATAATAGAGACCTTATGAAGACCGAAGCCCACACTATATTTACTGACAAAAAAACCGCTCCTCGCTATCTGCCTGATTTTTCCGCCGAAAGCGTACTTGATATTGATTTCAAGAAATTACAGAGCCTTGGCGTCAAGCACATGCTCTTTGACCTAGACTTGACCATTCGCCGCTTACATGCGGACGAAATTGAGGCCGAAATTATCGCCTATCTCGTTGGCCTACGCGACAAAGGTGTTATTCAGAGTCTTAACCTCGCTACCAATAATATGAGCAACAAGCTCGGACGATTCAGCAAGCCACTCGGAGCACGCGTATTCCAGCCGTTTTATCGCAGAGGTATGGTTATCCGCAAGCCTAATGCGCGCTACTTTGCCAAGATTTTGCAGGACCTAGAGGCGCAGCCGCACGAAGTAGCCATGATCGGCGATAAGGCTATGTTTGATGTCGCTGGCGGCAACAAAGTCGGTATGGTTACGGTGCTTGTGAAGCCACAGGGCAAGGATCCACTGCACGATAAAGTCTTATTTATCCGTATGCGAGAAAAGCGCCACCTCAAGGCAGCTCGCGCTCTCGCCGCCCAAATCCAAAATCGCTAGCCCCGCATTTACTGGCGTATTTAGACATCGTGTACCTCCTTATTTAACGTATTATCAAACCCTTCCATTCTACCGTCAGCATTGGTTATGGTGCATTACGCGGGCGCCAGGTGCCATCGTAATTCGTTGTAAACTGCCGTTTTACCTTGCCCCAGGCTTTGCGGTGAGCAACCTCTTCGGCCGATGTGGCGCCAAGCTTCTGGTAGGTATACTGGTATATTTCCCAGGTGCGGTTATATTCTCGGCGGTAGAGTTCTTGGGCTTCAATGGGTAGATTGCGCTGCAAAGCGATAGGCAGATCTTCTCGATGCTCATAGAACATCTAAGCCCTCCTTTGCTCTAATGTCGCCCTGAAACGATGCTTGGGTCCCAAATACATGTAGTTTTTTTGTCGACCAGCTCGTTTCAGGGGAACAGTGCGTATTGTAAGCAGTTCGGTCTATAGCTACTGTGAATTTTACCGCTCCTATTTCGTAAAGAATTCACGCTCTAAGGAATTAATAAGGTACAATAGATGTGTGGATAAATTCCCCAGCGACCCAATTCAGCAACTTATCAGCGAAGCAAAGCTACGTAGTTACCCCAAGGGCCAAATTATTCTGTACGAGGGCGACATTCCGTCTGATTTCTACATCCTCAAAAAGGGCATCGTTAAGGTGTACGATATCGACGATCAGGGTAACGAAAAAATCCTCCACCTTATTAAGCCACCTTCCATGTTCCCGATGATTTATTTTATGGGCGGCAACGACCAAAATCGATCATTTTACACCACGGTCACAGACTGTGAAATCTATGTTCTCTCTCAGGCTGTAGCAACAGAACACGTTAAGCAAGATAATGAGCTGGCGCGTTACATGATGAACGCCTTCGCCACCGAAGTGCATGAAGTTCTCGTGCGACTCAGCAGCTTAGAAAAAACCACCACCTACGACAAACTGTGTGCAGCACTCAAGTTCCTGGCCGTCCACCACTCCGAAGAGCGCAAAACCGGCTGGCGCCGCGTAACCTTCCCCATTAGCCACCAAATATTGGCTGACATGATAGGCGTCACCCGCGAAAGCACCACCATGGTTATGAAAGACTTTCAGGAAGCCAAAGTAGTCCGCAATCCCAAATTGACCGTACTAGAAATAAACTTCAAAAAACTCATCGAATTATAGAGCACGAAACGGCTCTATACTCATTTACACTAGCTTCACAACCGCATTACCACCCCTGTTAAAATAAGATTTATCCACAATAATTAGTTATAGGGGTTGACACAGGTGTATAATATACACATAAAACTAAAAAAGCGCTGAACAAGTGGGCAAGCGTTTTTTATTTTTCCCAAAAATTAAGGAGCATTCGATGAGTTTCGGCGAAACAATACCTCAAGGTCAAGATATTGAGCCAATTGGTACGTACGAAGGACGTATTCCCGATGAAGAACTGCTTGAAACAGGTGATGTCGCAAGTCAGGTGTTCGAACGAGTTCCCGTGGCGCTACCCCCAGAACCTGTTGAGCAAATTTTCTACGATAACATTTTTCCACCCAAGGAAGATCTCAAAGATGAGGGCGACCGACTTTCGCTCTTTCGCTCGACCGTTAGAGGTCAGCTCACCACACTTGGTGTAAGCGCAAACACCATCGACGCAGTCACGTTGGGTGCCGACGAACTCATCACCAACGCAAAGCGTTATGCCTGGGGTGGAAGTATCGAAATCTCATTCATCCAGACGGGCGATGTGCTCGTCGAAGTGCGCGGCGCCGAGGCTCACCCGCCACAATTACCAGAAGCACATCGTGAAACAGTAGAAATTGAGGATGAGTTCAGCGAATCACTCGATCTTTCTGATTTTGGTATCGATATGGGTGCCTTGCAAGTAGAATTGGTGGCCGATCTGGATGTAGACGAGGCGGCTGCCGCACTACGTGGGTTGCAGGGCATTACTGCAACGGATAGTTCCGAACATGGTCGAGGGCTCAATATTGTTCGTGCGCAGAGCCAAGATATGGGGCGGTACCGCGAACCTCTCATTGAAGCCATTACTGAGACTGTCGAGACTCCTGCCGAAGATACTGCGTGGAGAATGTGGTTTACGGTAAGCGATTCCAATCACGCCTACACAGCCACTCGCTAGTATATAGAGTTTTGCTTTGCTGCAAACTGGAGCGCATACTACCAGTATGAACACTGACCTTCTTCCTTCGAGCACATTGGTAATTTTTGGTATCACGGGCGATCTCGCGCAACGCAAGTTACTGCCCGCACTCTACCACCTAGCTTCATATGGCATGCTGCCCGATACGTTTCAAATCGTAGGCGTCACCCGTCAAGCCGTTACCCCCGACGATGTGCTCCAAAAACTAGCCACCTTCGTCTCGGATCCAAACCCCGATGTGGTGGCCTGGATTTTGGCACGCATTTCTATCTTTACGATGGACTTACTGCAGGTAGAGGACTACCGTAGCTTACGGAGTTATCTGGATACGCTCGAGACAGAAGTCGGTATTTGCATGCATCGCTTGTTCTATTTGGCGATTCCGGCGCAAACCTACGCACCGGTTGTCGAAAAACTGGGGCAAAGTGGCCTCAATAAGGCCTGCCCACATGGCACCGGCGAAAGCCGTTTGCTTATTGAAAAGCCATTTGGCTACGATGTAGCTTCTGCCCAAGAGCTCATCGAACTCCTAGAAGGTGTTTTTGACGAACCCCAAACCTACCGCATCGACCACTATGTCGCCAAGGAAACCGTTCAAAATATTATTACCTTTCGGGCGCATAACGCGCTTTTTAAGTCACTGTGGAATGCCGAGCATATCCGCCAGATTACCATTACAGCCACCGAGGTTATTGGCATTGAAAATCGTGTGGCGTTCTATGAACAAACCGGCGCTTTGCGTGATTTTATTCAAAGCCATTTGCTACAACTACTTGCCCTCGTCGCCATGGAGGATGGCCCACAAGACGCCGTGGCGCTGCACGCGCGCAAGCTTGCTCTTTTGCAAAGTATCGTGCCCATTGCGCCCAATATAGTCACACAGGAAGCTGTTCGCGGCCAGTATGCAGGCTACCGAGATGAGGTTAACGATCAACGCTCCATCACCGAAACCTACGCAGCACTTCGGCTCCACATCAATAATCCGCGCTGGAAAAACGTGCCCATCATTTTAGAAACTGGCAAAGCACTTGCCCAAAAATCGATTGAAATTGCAATCACATTTGGCGACGGAGACAACCAAGATAACGACAACGTACTTATTATGAGCATCCAGCCTAATGAGGGTGTGGGACTAAATTTGCGAGCCAAAAAACCAGGATTCGATCATACCATGCAACCAGTCGACATGGAGTTCCGCTATGCCCGTGCCTTTGGGGGCACGACACGCCACCCCGATGCCTACGAGCGAGTGCTCGCCGATGCGCTGCGTGGTGATCGCCTTCTGTTTACGACCGGTGAGGAAGTACTAGCGTCGTGGCATATCGTGCAGCACGTGCAGGCAGAATGGGCAAAAAATGGCACAGACTTACATATCTACGACAAGGGGTCGGTAGGCCCAGCCGCTACGCAACTGCTTTTTGGGCTGTAAGTTCTGACTCGCATGCCGCAACCTCATCGGCAGTTGGTGGATGCTTCTCGCTCCACTCAACCATAAGCTCCAAAATAGGCACCAGATCTCTGCCGCGAGGCGTCAATGAATATTCGATGCGTGGCGGTATTTCGGCGAAACTGTCTTTTTGCACAATGCCAGCCTTTTCTAACTCGACAAGTCGAGCAGAAAGCGTTCGTGGGTTAACACCGCCCACCTCTTTTTGAAGTTCACAAAACCGATGGACATCATTAAATAGCCCATACAAAATTTGGGGAGTCCATTTGGCGCCTAGGATAGCGGCAGCTGCTGCTATACAGCCCTTTCGCTCACTCGATAATCCGTTACAGTCTACGTCCATGATTTCAACTTTAGCCTTTACAAATACCATTATACACTACTATACTTTATATAGTACTTAAATAAAGGAACTCCCTCTATGGTAAATATTAAAGTTATTCTTGGCTCCACTCGTTCTCATCGTTTTGGCAACCAGCCTGCCGACTGGATTATGAAATTAAGCGAAGCTTACACCGACAAAGCTACATTCGAACTTATCGACCTCAAGGACATGAATCTTCCTTTCTTTGATGAGCCAAACCCACCAATGATGGGCAACGAAACGCAAGACTATGCCAAGGCATGGACCGATGCGATCGACAGTGCTGACGGCTTTATTTTCGTCACGCCAGAGTACAACCACTCGTACCCAGCAACACTTAAGAACGCAATCGATTATCTATATAGCGAATGGGCGCACAAGCCCGCTGGATTTGTATCGTATGGCGCGAGCGAAGGTGGTGCACGTGCAGTTGAACACCTCCGTCCATTGCTCAGCTTTTTGAACGTATACGATATCAGTGAGCATATCTCCCTCCACAATTACTACCTTAACCTTGACGATAAAGGTGCCTACAAGTTCGATGAAACCCACGAGCAAAAGGTCAAGCCAATGCTCGACAAGGTTGTCTTTTGGGCCGAAGAAATGAAGGCTAGCCGCGCCAAGCTCGCCGCCTAAAATCTTTTATCGCAGTGCTGACACATTCTTCTCTGCCACTTTCTGGACCTTTGACCGTATCTCAAAGTACGCCGTAACTGTTTGGACTTCGTCCAAGCCGACAGTGATTTTAAGAACTCTCGGTCAAAGGATCCTAGAGCGCAATAGAAGCAAGTGATAAAGCCGTCAGGTTATGCTTGACGGCTTTTAGTTTAGCGACTATACTATTTAGTATCTAAACTAATATAGGGAAGATATGTCTGATACTAAAGACGATTTGCTCCAGGAAATCATGAACAATGTGACCGCTATCAGGCGGCTCATGGCATCATGCATGCACCAGCTTGATGGCGAAGGTAACATGCCTGCCTCCCAGGCTGAGCTGCTATTAATTGTGCACCAAGAAGGGCAACCAACCCTCAAAGAGTTGGCCAACTTGATGCAAATTACGCCTGGTGCCATCACGCAGCTCGTGGAATACCTGGAACGGATGGGTTACGTTAAGCGTGAGACATCCTCGTCAGATCGTCGGGTAAGTCAGGTAACAATTACTGCTGAGGGCGAGCGCAAAATATCCGCAGTCAAGCGCCAAAAAGGCGACTTATTCAAGCACGTCTACAAGGAGCTGACCGTCGACGAGTTGCGCACAATGAACACCGTCCAAAAGAAGATGATTACATACCTGAAGTCATCAGACTACAAAGCTAACGTCTGAACCCAGGAGGAGAACCTATGGTGGAAAAAGTTTTGTCAAAATTTAAACCAGCGCCGCCCGCACAGCCACAAGACGGCGAGCGTAGCCACAGTGAAATCATGGTCATTATGACCGCACTGATGGCCGCAATGCTCCTAGCCGCGCTAGACCAGACCATCGTCGGTACCGCTCTGCCAACCATCGCCAACGATTTGCACGGCTTGAGCGAATTGTCGTGGGTAGTTACAGCCTACCTGCTAACAAGCGCCGTCGTAACGCCATTGTATGGCAAAATTAGCGACTTGTATGGCCGCAAAAAGATCTTCATGATCGCTATTGTAATCTTCTTGCTCGGCTCGATATTGTCTGGCGCTAGCCAGAACATGACTCAGTTAATTCTGTTCCGAGGCGTGCAAGGTCTTGGTGGTGGTGGCTTGATGGCCCTTTCACTGGCAATCGTTGGTGATATTATTCCACCGAGGCAACGTGGTCGCTACCAAGGTTACTTCGGCGCCGTCTTCGGTATTTCGAGCGTAATCGGACCATTACTTGGTGGACTCTTTACCGATCACCTCAACTGGCGCTGGATTTTCTACATCAACATCCCCATCGCACTTGTTGCTATGGCCATGATTTCACTCCGACTTCACTTGCCTGTTCACAAAACCGAACACCGCATTGACGTTCTTGGGGCTGTATTACTCACTGCCAGCGCCGTCAGCTTGCTGCTCGCAACGGTTTGGGGCGGCAGTAAATACGCCTGGGGATCATCAACCATTGTCAGCCTTATCGTTGGTGGTTTTGTATCGGCGCTGCTGTTTGTTGGCTGGGAGCGCAAGGCCCAAGAGCCAATCATTCCGATGCGTTTGTTCCGCAACGACATCTTTCGCGTTTCGACACTCATGTCACTTTTATCCGGTTTGGTAATGTTCACCGCCTTCATCTATCTACCTGAATATCAGCAACTTGTTCACGGTTATTCGGCAACCAAATCTGGCTTGCTTATGCTGCCATTAATTTTTGGTCTCATCGGTTCGATGGCCGTTTCCGGTCGTCTGATTTCAAAGACTGGCCACTACCGCACCTTCCCTATTGTTGGTACTGCTACCGCGGCCGTTGGCTTGTGGCTATTTAGTCACGTAGGTATCGCTACTAATCAGTGGATGCTTTCAGGTTGGATGCTCGTACTGGGTGTGGGCATCGGCTTGTTCATGCAAGTTATGACGCTGGCCATCCAAAACTCAGTCGACCGCAAAGATATGGGTACGGCTACCTCCGTTGCCACCTTCTTCCGTAGCATGGGTAGCTCATTTGGTACGGCAATCTTCGGAGCTATTTTGACCGTTCGTCTTAACCATTACTTGCGCGAGTTCTTGCCAAGTCATAGCGGTATTACTGCCGGGAACCTGCAAGCGAGCAAAGCGCAACTGGCGCATTTGTCGCCAACTGTTACACACGGCATTCTCGAAGCGTTTGTTCATGCCTTTCATGACATGTTCCTGTGGGCAGTTCCATTTGCAGTCCTGACGTTCTTCGTCGCACTGTTCTTGCGTGAAACACCGCTTAAAACCTCGACCAAAGATATGGCCGAAGGTGAAGCACTGGAATTCAAGCGCGCCGAATAGCCGCGTAGCTTGGGGAACACTTCAAAAACACCCTCATCGATTGACGGGGGTGTTTTTAGTTCCGGGGCCAAGAAGGATTCTGGCTTTGAATATCAAAAAATAACTTTGGCGAGGATTTCGTCAAAATCGAGCCAGCCAAAGCTGCGACTGTCGGTGCTTTGGCGTGAATTATCACCGAGCACAAAGACACCCTTTAGCGGATCGAGCTCGCTAACGCGCTTGATCTGTTCGCGGCCACTACGCCGCAGTATAACAACATCGCCTACGTCGATACTATGAAACCAACCAGATGCAATCACGATCTGGTTGGGTCGAAGTGTCGGCACCATGCTTTGGCCAACGATTCGCCGAATGACGAGCTTAGGCCTTTTTGGTTGCCCAGAAAATTTCGGCAATTTCATCAATTTGGTCGAGCAATTTCTGGCCTTCTTCCGGCTCTAAATGATGCTTACATTCACCAGCTTGCTTGGTCGCTTTCCAAAACTTATCGTGCAAGTCTGGGTATTTTTCAAGATGTTCTGGCTTGAAATAATCCGTCCACAGCACCCACAAATGCTTTTTGACTAGCTCAGCACGCTCTTCTTTGATGAAAATGGCGCGGATCTTGCCGGCTTCGTCTAGTCCATCATACTTTTTCATAATTTCATAAACGCTTTGTGCTTCAATACGAGCCTGTGCAGGATCGTAGACACCACAAGGCAAATCGCAGTGCGCATACACCGGCTTGATAAACGATAATTTCATAACTTACCCCTTGCTTATCTATCCAGTATAGCAAACCGTCCCGCTTCCCAGTAGGGCCGAAGCGATCTTCAACCGAGTGCTCTTAAAATCGTTGTCGGCTCGGACGAAGTCCAAACGGTTACGGCGTATTTTGAGATACGGTTGAAGGCGCACAGCCAACAGTTGGTTAGTTGGGTTTGTGGGATTGGGCGGTGCGCCATTTGTCAATTTCGGCATGGTGACCGCTGAGTAAAACGTCGGGCACACGGGCACCGCGGAATTCTTCAGGGCGCGTATACTGTGGGAATTCGATGTTTTCGTCGTCTTGCTGGAAAGATTCAATTTCGGTACTCATTTCACCACCCAGGACACCGGGCAGCAAGCGCACAACACTATCGATAACGATCATTGCTGGCAATTCACCACCGGTTAGAACATAGCTGCCAATACAAAAAAGACGGTCAATATAGGCAACCACGCGTTCGTCATAGCCCTCATAACGCGGACAAACGATAATAAGCCCCTTATCACGGGCCGCAAGTTCTTTTGCCTCAGATTGCTTGTACATAGTGCCGCGAGGCGTAGGTAGCATCACCAGAGCCTCAGGATCAATCGATTTTGCATGTTCAATGGCTGCAATGAGCGGCTCAGGCTTGAGCAACATGCCATCGCCACCGCCATATGGTGTGTCGTCGACCTGTTTGCGGGGGCCAAGGCCATAGTCTCGCAAATTGATATATTCAAAGCTGACCGCACCACGATCTTGGGCTTTCCAAAGCATACTGGTATTGAGTACGCCCGGGAACATTTCTGGGAACAGTGTTATAATTTGGATTTTCATCGTTGCATACTCATAAATCGAGCTACACCAAATTGCTTAACGCTAGCTACTAGTTCATCGTGAATGGTGCCGTTTGATAGAATTGCGCCATTAATACGTTGGTCATACCGTTGGTCATTGCCCTCAATGTCCGTAACTTTGCCACCCGCTTCTTCAACGATGACTTTTACGGCAGCAATATCGTGCTCACCACCACCCGCAAACAAGCGCCCATGCAGGCGGCCGCTCGCCAGTAAGCAGCCCTTGTAAACGCCACCAGCAATAAGAGCAATCTGAGCACCTTTGTTTTGGATATCGGTGAATAATTCTCGCGTTAAGTCCAGGTCTTTGAGTGTGCTTGGGCCAACGACGGTTGCCTTGTTAAACGGCACGGGGTCCACATGCAACTGCTCGCCATTACAAAATGCACCCTTGCCTACGACGGCAGTGTACATGCGATCGAGGAACGGATCGTAGGCTACGCCAATAATTGGCACGCCATCTCGCACAAATGCTAACGAAAACATTGCCGTTGGTATGCCAAGGATAAATCCAGCCGTACCATCGATAGGGTCACAAACCCAGACGTCACGCTGGTTAGTCTGGCGATCAGAAGCCTCTTCGCCAAGCACGCCACACTCCGGAAATTGCGCGTTAACACGCTCGATAAGCAGCTGGTTAATCTCGGTATCAGCCTTGGTAACGGGGCTGTTATCGGCCTTGATTTGGGTACCTTTATCATGCTCGAAAAATAAATCACGCATGATATCACCGGCATCCTGCGCCATAGTTGTTGCGAATTGTAAAAGGGTATCGGTATCGTTCATATCTCTGTAATTATTCTATACTGTTTAGTTAGCCCAAGCAAAACGACGAATGTTTCTTGGAGCTCCGAGAGGGTTTTGTGCGTACAAAACGCCCGATTCCCTCCCGGTATACTCTCTGTTCGTGGTCTTTTCGCATCAGTTCGTGCGGCGTCTTAGCTTTTGCCACAACCGGCGTATACACACCACCGTGCCGAGGGTAATAAGCACGTAGAGACCGTAGGTCTGACGTATACCGTCGAGCAAATCACGCATACGCGCCAGCCGACTCGTGTAGTGCGGCATATGCAGCGAGGCATCTTTGAGCACTATTCTGAGTGGATGCAGACGATACAGCTCACCACTACTCGCGAATGCCTCGCGAGGCAGCAGTTGGACTCGGCGACCACAGTAGTAGAACGTGAGGTCTTGGCCGAGACACAGGTGCATGCCTGGCTGCAGGTGTCTGAGATTGGCGTTGGCGTCGAAGAAAACTTGGAAAAAATTTCCTTCGCGAACCAGCACGACGAGCGTTCCTGGAAGCGACACCGTCACAGAGTCACCGCCCGCTAGTTCATCCGTCGTTACGCCTGCCAGCACAATCTTGGGACTGTCCACAAATCTTCCCTTCAAGGCGCGCATGGTAATCAGTTGAATCGTGCACAACAGAGAGCTAATGATCTACTGGGATTTCCAGTACTAGTGTAAATTATACTGTTATTTTGTAAAATTTTCAACAATTGGGCATACAGGTAATACCCACCTACACGTTATTCGCTCCGCCAAAACCCAAACAAAAAGGACCTCTGATTAAGGAGATCCTTTCTGCCACATATAAAGCTCCCAATCCATTCCGGGGAATGAGTTGGCTCGCATGAGCTACACGGGTATTTTTTGTTTTTTAAATAAGGTCGTCGCTTTCGACTAAGCTAACTATACTGCCTAGACATCGAGATCGTCAAGTTCTTCAAGTTCTTTTCGTGTTTTACTTACAACACTGTTGTGGGAATCTTCTGATTCGTCACTTGAAGCACCCATATCATCGTCACTCGAGACACTTGTGGTCGACGTGCTGCTGACTGGTGCGCCTTCGCCGTTATCTACAATCTTAAGATTGTATCGGGCATCGTTCTTCGTGCCGAGCGCGCGCAAAAGCGTGCGCAAACTTTGTGCTGTTGCTCCACGTTTACCGATGACGCGACCCAGATCTTCTGGATCTACGGTTAGTTCAAGCAAAACACCTTTTTCGTCAATTCGACGTGCTACTTGTACCGCATCTGGATTGCTGACCAAAGATTTTACTATAAATTCTACGAACTGCTGGTCAATACTATTCATGTGAGGACTCCTCTGCTTACTGGTACTTATCCATTATAGCAAATAAAAATCGGTCTGCTGTAAACAGACCGATTGAGATGTATCAAAAACTATGGTAGCTTAGGCTGCTACTGGAGTTTCTTCGGATGTAACTTCAGCTTTTGGCTGGTTCTTGCGAAGTTTTTCGGTGTTTTTAACAACACGCTTTTTCTCGACAGGAAGCTTAACCCATGATGGAAGCTCTACGCCCTCTGACTTGAGCAGGCGAGCTGCGCGGTCAGATGGTTGTGCGCCATTGCCAAGGTAAAAAGATGCCTTCTCTTTGTCGATAGTGGCAACCTTAGCGTGTGGGTCGTAGCTACCCAAAGTAACAACGACTTTGCCGCTAGTAGGTGTCACACGAGACTCTTGGACAACCAAGCGGAACATGGCGTGACCTTTGCGACCAGTGCGTTGCATACGAATAGCTAACATATCTAAATAATTCTCTCTTTCGTTCTCTTAAAAGATTATACCGTAATCTTGCCTTATTTTACAGATAACCGCCCCTGATGTCAATAGCTACAATGATTCAAGCAACTGGTCAAAAAATCGCCCCAGAGCCTGCAAGCGTTCAGTGGTGGCTATAAGTGGTACATGATCGGGTATATCGTATGTCGCCCACATACTCACGCCAAACGGATCAAACAACCCCAATCTAGTGTAAGAACAGGAATTCATACTGCCATCGATGGTGGCCATAGGGCTGTTCTCATAGGTTTTGGGGCCTGGAATATGCCTGTTCATAAGAAGCTGCCCATCCGCAATAGACAACCCTTTAAATTCATCGGGATGAGGAAAATCACGGTACTGACTGCTGTGGAATACGCTATAGTGAGCAAAATAGCTCGAAGCTTGAGCACCTGATGGCGACTGGATATCACGCCACCGGGAAATATGCGGCATGGTTCCATATTTGTCAGCCTTGGCGTGGAGGCGGACAAGAAACGTACCACCACTCGTATCGGGCCGCACCGCAACAAAATCTTTGGTTGTACCGGCGCTCTTGGCACCCACGTAATCGGTTATAGTAAGATGCTTATCCTGAGATAGCAGCCCATGGATCGCAGACGCCATAGTGTCGACCACTTCAGGCGGTGTCTCGGCCCGCTGCACGGCGAGTGCGCCTAAGTAGTTGGTAAAATCTTGGTCCCAATTACGGTTTTCGGGGTTAAGACCGTTAAAAGTACGCCCGTACTGTCGTGCACGAAAGCCACGGATAAACCGAGCATCATCCGGACCGTTTAGAAAGAAGTCAGGGATTTCGATTGCGGGATAGTTATCGAGAGCTTCGCCTGGTAATTCGGGGTTTGCGGTGCTCATGCAGTACTCCCGGTGCCTGCCGATAGCAAGTCCGCCTCTTGCACGATCATTCCTGCAAATTGATCCACAAAACGCTGCAAGTCGTCCAGTCGCTCATCGGTAAGCTCGACCAAGAGGGGGTGTGGGATCTCGGCTGGATAGGTCGCCCAGAAGAAGGGCTTATCCGTATCGACACCGCCCTCGAATGGTGCGTCTGGCCGTTGGGAGATTATATCGCTCGGTTTTGGGTAGTCATCGATTGCAGGATACATTTTGAAGCCAACAACGCGGCTGGCCGGTACGGATTCTGGCGTGGTCAGCGTTGCTGCGAACTGGGCACGTTTAGCAACGGCTTCGTCAAAGGTATAAAAGTCCTCGATAAACCTATCTGGCTCATCGGGATGCGTAATTCGTATTGGGTGCTTCTGGGCACACAATTCGGTCGTTACATACAGGCCTGTCTCTGTCCGATTATGTATTTGGGCACGGTAAAATGATGAATTTGGGCTCGTTTCTTCACCATATGCTGCAAGGAGTTTAAGTAAAGGGGCTGCAATTGCGCGAGCCCGGTCAGGAGATATTGGCGCATGAGGAACAGCTCGACGCTCATCCGCCGCCCGCCGAGCCTCAAGGCTTTGCTGATAGAGAATTTTATACTCAAACGAGTCGTGAGAGAACTCACGGCTACTATTAATGCACGCACTATAGGTCTGCATCAGCTCAAGAGTTTCGGCATCTTCGGGCGACGGAACGGTAAAATACTCCGGCAGCCACAGGGTTTTTTCGGAATCGATAGCACTCATATTCTTCTAGCAAATTACGCGTCGTAGTGTTCGAGCGCGGCTTCGGCGGCCTTCTGCTGGCCAGCTTGCTTGCTTGGGCCAGTGCCGTTGCCCTTGAGTACGCCATTAACGAATACACCGACGCTAAAGATCTTATCGTGATCGGGGCCTTCTTCGTTTAGCACTTTGTAAACAGGCGTGTGACCTTCTTGACTTTGTGCAACTTCTTGGAGGTGGGATTTTGGATCCATCCACGAGCCGCTCTCCAAAATGCCCTTAAAGGTGCTCAGAATACTCTTAGTAATAAAGGTCTTTGCGGCTTCATAGCCTTGGTCGAGGTAGATTGATCCCGTTACGGCCTCAAAACTATTGGCCAGAATTTGAGCACGTGCTCGGTCGGTGCCGCGTTTTTCACCACGACTCAAGCGCAGCATCGGTTCGAAGCCAAATTTAGCGGCTGCTGCGCCAATGCTTTCGGTACGTACAAGCGCACTGCGCCAGTTGGTCAGAATACCTTCAGGGTCGCTAAAGTTGCCGAATAGGTATTCGGTCACGACGAGTTCGAGCACGGCATCACCAAGGAATTCCAGGCGTTCGTTGTGCTCGCTGACGGTTTTTTTGTGCTCGTTAACGTACGAACGGTGCGTAAACGCCGTTACCAACAAGTCGATATTGTTGTATGTAATGCCTAGTTTTTCTTTGGCGAATGCCTGATATGCGCTGTAGTCTTGCATCTGTATACCTTTGTTTAGAGTCGTGCTTCTCGGATTTTTTTCATGCCCAACAGAATGAGCTTGCCAATATCTTCGTACGCAATTTTATCCATTGCGTCTTGAGCGGGCAGCCACTTAATGTCGCTTAGCCAGTCTTCGCCACTTAATGCGTTGGTGTCGCCGAGGCCCTGGACCAAATAAATATGCATCGTCATGAGGACCAATGTGTGGCCGCGACGATAGCGAAAGTTAACTTTACCAAGCCAGTTCATGACCTTCATTTCCTGAAGGCCAGTTTCCTCTTGGATTTCGCGTTTGGCGGTGTCCTTGGGTTCTTCGCCCTCTTCAACGTGACCCTTTGGAATAGTCCAACGGTTTTTGGCGTCTTGGATGAGAAGAATCTCAAGCTGATTAGTTTTTATATTCCGGCGGAAAATGATGCCGCCGGAAGTTGTTTCACGAACTACCTCTTCGATGGACGGTCGGCGATTGTTGACGAATCGCTTTATGCCCTGAAGTGGCTTTGGTCGTTTCATGCGTTTTCCTTTGGATCGGGATCTGATGCAGAAGTGTCCGGAGCCTCGTCGGGTGCGCTAACGGGTGCAACTGCCTCTTCTGGAGCCTTGGGCTCGGGGTCGGGATCGCCATTTTGGCGTCTGAGCAATGTGCCCAAAACACCGTTGATGAATTTGGAAGAGTTGGTGCTACCAAATGCTTTGGCTAGCTCAACGGCTTCGTTAATGACAACCTTCGGTGGAACACCGTGATCGTGTGTTAATTCGTAGGCGCCCATGCGCAAGATAACGCGGTCCATACGAGCAATCTGATCGATTGGCCATTCAGGGGCCAACGGCTGCAAAAGCGCGTCTAATTCGTCCTGCTCTGCTGAGATGCCATTAACCAATTGCTCGATAAACGAGGTGTCATCTACTGTGGCTTCATAGCGAGCAATATTTCGCTGCAGAACCTCTTGGAGGTCAAAGCTGATGTCATCAGAGCCACGTCGAAAATCCTGTTCGTACAGGGTTTGCAATGCAATGATACGACCAAGGTGACGATTAGATGCCATGAATCAAGCCTTCCGGGGTTATGCTTTTAGTATACGCTAATTACCTGGAATTAGGCTGCTTTTGGGGCGGTTTTTTTGGTCGTCTTCTTGGTTGAAGGGCGAGCTACAGGCTGTTCGCGCTTGCTTTTAACTTCTGTGGAGAGTTTTTTGCCAGCTTCGCGGCGAGTCGTAAACGCCTTGATAGGTGATTTTGCGTTAACAGCGCGAGCTAACTTGAGGACCAAGTGGCTGCGGCGTGTGCCAGTGCGGCGGGGTGATGTACGTTTCTTTGGTTTACCCATGAGTAAACAACTCCTTCTTTTTTGAACTGTATTATCAAGTGATACTTGGGCTACATTATAGCGTAATTAGTCCGCAATCTCAAGCACCACCCGCGGAAATAGTCTTTTAGCGTCTCTGCTACAAGCCAATATGGCAATTCTCTGATATTATGGCATAGATGGCAGTACTCCCAGAAGCACCCCGTGAGGTGTATCGTGAGCTCTTCGACCGCGTTGATCTATTGGAAAAGAATGATCCAACGCAGTCTGTTCATGGTATCGCGGAATTTGCCGTGCGAGAGTACGGGCTTGGTCTTATTGGCACCGTCGAAAGTACGCCCATTCATGAGCCGGTACTCGGATTCATGGTGTATGATCGGAACTTTGGCGTTTGGGATGCCCAGGAAGACTCTCAGCCCGAGGTTCGATTCACCCACGATCCTGATCTTGCTATTATGTGCGGATTATTTGGTGATATGAACATCCGAGGTCAGAGAGCCTTACTTGGCAAGTCCCTTACCGACAAGCCGCTTCCCCACTTTGGATGGGAAGAAAACGATAATGCAAAACAACTGATAGCAAGACCAGAACTCATACGCGCTGCCCGCTTGGCGGGGTCAACAGTTATGGGTAGCATCGACCTCGTGTACTTACCGGAAGACGAGTACCATTACAGCACACTTACTGGCAAAAAGCCGAACGGATCAGGAGAACGAGTCATTCACTCGATAACTTCTCTACATGTTCCACTCCACACCATGCTTTCGATTCCGGTGCGTGGCCGAGACATGCCGAAATATGTACATCCCGTTGACTACAGCGAGATACTTATACCTCCAATTGAAGATTAGTATCTAGTACGATTCATTATCGAAGAGTGGCACAAGTATTTCCTGTGCGCGGCGAACGACCATCTCTTCCATGGTAGCGCCACGAATGTGACCGACCATCCGCAGCAAGTCGGCCGTAAAGACCGATGGGTGCGTAAACGTGCCGTCGCTACCGTATCGATGCGTAACGTAACCGCCCTCACACACTTTTTGGATTGGGCAAACTTGGCAAATTTTTGATAAGGTCGTCATGCCTAAGGCTTGAGCACGATCGCGCATAATCGTGCTGGCCTCTTGGATACTCTGTTCGCGTACGCTCATCCCGATCTGTGAAGCACCTGCAAAACTCGATTTGAGTGTATCAACTAGCTGGTAACTGCCGTCTGTTTCGATGGTTACTTCGTCACCCATGCCGCTACCAATGGTTTCGACAGAGCTACCTTTTCGCATCAACAAATCAATAACCGATCTGAAGGTTCGAATGTCAACCTGGCCCTGGTCGTGCTTATACCATCGGTCAAAGATAGGAAGTAGCCAATCAGCGTATGGCGTTGGCCGATCGTCATATGGCACGTCGCGCAAATGTGGAATACCGGGCGGCGGCGTTACCCAGTTGCCGTGAGGCAGCAAAAGATCAATAACGGGTGGCTCGAGTGCCTTGAGTGATTCATACACAGTCAGAGGATCACTCTGGTAATCAACAACACTCAAGATACCCGCGTACAGTCCTCGGTAGCGCTCTTGGCGTAGCATGTTTATGCCTGCCACCGCCTGATCGTAGCTCGAGTTACCGTTGCGGTACGTCCGGTGAAGATCATTCGCTCGCCTGTCGCCATCCAAGCTGACACCCACAGAAATACCGTGGTCCAAAAAGGTTTCGAGGTATTCGTTGCGTATCAGCACGCCGTTGGTTTGCATTGATAGGTCAACAACGGTGCTTGACGGCACGCGGTCGTAAAAAAGTTGGGCGGCACGTTCGTAAAAACTGGGCGGGGCCAGCAACGGCTCGCCCCCATGGAAACAAGCCGATACTCGCTCGAGCTTATTCGCCTCGGCATGCTCAGCAATACGGTCGACAGCCGCCTCCAGCACTTCGTCGCTCATATGCAGCGGCTGGTTTTCCCACGATTGGTCGGGCTTTTCGTACACATAACAGTAGTTGCAGGCTAAATTACAACGGCTATTTACCTTAAGTACAAACTGGGATGAGGGGTCAAGCGCGGTATATTCTTCTTCGACAATTTCTTCGCAACGGTTTGTGTTGCTCGTAAGGGCTTCTTGCATATATACTTTATACCATAAGCATAACGGTGAGGATATACGATGATAGAAGTTTTAGACCTACGAACAACAGAAGCACCTACATTGACCCCAGCAGAGGCGGCTGGATCGCTAGCGCTCGGTGATGCGCTGCTCTTTGACGAAGACCTGTTTGCTGGCCTCGACGATGTAGACGCTGAGGATGCAGCGCCGGCTGCATTTAGTAGCAATCTCGGTGTAGCTGCCTTCAGTAGCAATCTTAAGGCTACTGCATTTTCGAGCCAGCTGTAAAGCATCGACAACAATAACAAAAAACACCTCGACGTAATTGCCGGGGTGTTTTTTGTCGTAGCAACCGCTCTAGCTAGACAACAAAGTTTACGAGTTTTCCGGGCACGTAAATTGGCTTCTTGATTGGCTGGCCATTCAGTGCAAGTTGCACCTTGGCATCTGCCTCGGCAGTCGCGAGAACGGTTTCGCGGGTAGCATCAACTGGCAACTGCAGCTGCGCACGCAACTTGCCGTTAACCTGCACAACGATAGTCATCGTGTCGCTAACAAGGTATTTCTCGTCGTGGACTGGCCACTCACTGGTATGGATTGAGCTAGCGTGGCCTAGTTCATGCCACAATTCCTCGGTCATATGCGGCGCAAATGGGGCGAGCAACTGCGCGAATGTCTCCAGCGCCCAGCGCCAATCGGCCGCAGCAGTCGCAAACGGCACACCAGCCTTCAATTTGTACAGGTCGTTGAGAGCCTCCATAAGCGCAGCAATCGCCGTGTTGAATCCCATGTTTTCGAGGTCGAAACTAACTTTCTTGATGGTGCGATGCATCACCTGCTTGAGCTGTTTCGTATCGGCAGTGTTCTCGGTAGCGCCCGATTCGGCATATTCCTGTGCCAAATTCCAAAAACGCTGCAAAAAGCGGAATGAACCACCCATACCCTCGACGCTCCAGTTAGCCATTTGATTCCACGGACCGATGAAGAATTCCATGATACGAATAGAATCGGCACCGTAGCCTTGGTCAATGAGCTCCCCAGGCTGGATGGTGTTACCCTTGGACTTGCTCATTTTCTGGCCGTCTGGTGCCAGAATCATACCTTGATTGCGTAAGCTAACAAAAGGCTCGTCGAAGTTGATCATGCCTTCGTCGAACATCACCTTGGTCCACATGCGAGCATACAACAAATGCATTACCGCATGCTCGGCACCACCGATATATTCGTCCACAGGCAGCCAATACTTGGCTTTGGCGTCATCGAATGGCTTGTCAGCGTTATGTGGGTCGGCAAAGCGCAGGAAATACCAACTTGAACACGCAAAACCGTCCATAGTATCGGTTTCACGAGTGGCCGGTCCGCCACACGTTGGGCAGGTAGTGTTCACGAATTCTGGCACGCGAGCCAAGGGGCTGCGTCCATCGCCAGATGGCTCAAAGCTTTCGATATCTGGCAGTTGAACAGGCAGTTGATCGTCAGGTACAGCAACAGCACCGTGTTCGGCACAGTGAATAATGGGGATTGGCGCGCCCCAGTATCGCTGGCGACTGATGAGCCAGTCGCGCATTTTGTAGTTGATACGTTCGTGCCCGGCGTTTTGTGTGGCCAAATCAGCAACAATTTTTTCGCGGGTCTCGCTGCTTGTCAGATTATCATATGCGCCTGAATTGATCATCACACCCTCGCCAATGTGAATAGTTGTAGTAAAGGCCAAGTTTATAACGGCTGTAATCGAGCCAGAAACCTCGGTCTTCATGATCTCGTCACGCGTCAGCCATTCGACATCGTAGGCGTCCTTTTCGTAATCCTCGGCGTCAGCAAAGCCATTGTGAGCATCAGATTGCAACTCAGCCAGGACCACGTTTTTGATCGCACGTTTATCCCTACCGTCGCTACTGTGGTAGTACACCGCAACTGCAGACGGCAAAACTTTGGTGATTTTGACGTCAGTGTAGCCGGTTTCTTCGCGAACTTCGCGCAAAGCACCCTGCTCGATGGTCTCACCTTCGTCAATGCCGCCACCAGGGAAGTCCATACCTTCGTCCTTACGAACAGAGTCTTCTTTCCACTTGAGCACGCAGTAGCGATCGGTTTTGGGGTCGCGCATCACAACTATTGCCACGGGACGATCGGTTACCGTTGGCCGATGCTCACCGAATGCAGGCGCCAAAACAGGCTTAACGTCTAGGCCGAACTTTTTAGCAAAGTCATGGTCACGCTCATCGTGCGCTGGCACGGCCATAATTGCACCCGTGCCGTAGCCCATCAACACGTAGTCAGCTACCCAAACTGGCACTTTTTCGCCGTTCATTGGGTTGATTACGTACGAGCCCGTGAATACTCCGGTTTTTTCACGGTTAGTTTCTTGGCGCTCAACTTCGGACTTGTTACGTGATTTTTGAAGATAATTTTCGACCTGTTGCTGGTGCTCGGGTGTTGTTAGCTTGGCAATCATGGGGTGTTCAGGAGCAATAACCATGAATGTCACACCAAAAATTGTGTCAGGGCGCGTCGTAAAGACGTGCAGCGCTTTAGTAACGTCTTGCTCTAACGCAAAATTAATCTCGGCGCCTTTGGAGCGGCCGATCCAGTTGCGCTGCATGTTCTTGATTGAATCAGACCAATCGACATTGTCGAGGTCTTTGGCCAAACGGTCGGCGTAGTCAGTAATTTTGAAAAACCACTGCTTGAGTGCCTTCTTTTCGACTTCACTACCACAACGCCAACAGCGGCCAGCCTCGACCTGTTCGTTAGCCAGCACTGTCTTATCGACCGGGCACCACCACTGCAAACTCTCTTTTTGGTACGCTAAACCTTTTTTGAACAGCATCAAAAAGAACCACTGCGTCCACTTATAATAACTAGGATCAGAACTCGCAAATTCGCGAGACCAATCGTAACTAAAACCCATTTGCGTTAGTTGCTGCTTGAACCGACCGGTGTTTTCTTCGATTGCTTGCTGTGGGCTTATGCCCGTTTTGATTGCATAGTTTTCGGCAGGCAGGCCAAAAGCGTCCCAGCCCATTGGATGCAAAACGTTATAGCCGCGCATGCGCGCAAAACGGCTTATCGCATCACCAATGGCGTAGTTGCGGACGTGTCCCACGTGCATCGCAGCGCCACTCGGGTACGGGAAAAATTCGAGAATAAACTTCTTTGGCTTCGTGGAGGTGTCATCTGCTTTATAGATGTCACTCTCGCCCCAGGCTTGCTGCCACTTGGGTTCAATGTCTTTTGGATTGTAACGCTTCATTACCAAAACTCCTTGTTCGTCGGTCTTATCTGAAATTATAGCTGAAAATAGAAAATATTACGCCCCTTGGGCGAGAAGTGTATCAAGAAGAAGTGTTCGCTTTTGCGCGTTCATACTCATAGTACCAATATTATACCACATCCACCCGATGCAGCTAGTGCGGGTGGGGAACAATGTGACCTGAGAGTGGCGGAGAAGGCGGAGGCTAGCGACCGAAAAATTCACCACGCTGGCCGGGCTGCAAATCGAACAATTGGCTGAACGTCACAAACGTATACTTATCTCTCAGCTGGTCAATTGCCGGGCCGATCGCCTGGGCGGTCACCCCATAAATATCATGCATATCGAGCACACCACCGGGTTTAGCCTGACCAACAATACTGTCAATAACTTTGTTGACATCTTTTTCTTTCCAATCAAGCGGATCTCCGTTCCACATTGCAATTGTCAGCGGGATCGTACTGCGAACATTGGCGTTGACGGCACCGTAAGGAGGACGGAAAAGTGTCGGTGCCGGCAAGCCAGCAGCCATGACCGCAGCTTGCGTTTGAGCGACTTGATCCATAATTTGCGAGCTAGTAAGCGCGGTGAGGTCTGGATGATTCCAGCTGTGATCACCAATTTCGTCACCGTCAAAAAACATGCGGCGTAAGAGATTCTTTTGACCATATGCACGTGATCCAACCACGAAAAACGTAGCCGGCACGTGGTCGCGCTCCAGGGCATCTAAGATCTGGGGTGTCGTTATCGGATTGGGGCCATCGTCAAAGGTCAGTGCCAAACAACTGACATGAGCACAGTCAACAGGCGGCATAAGTGGCCGAGTTGGCAGCGTTACGTTTGCTCTCGGGCCGCTGGGTGGGCGCACTGCGTGTCGTATGGTAGCGGGTTGGACGACACCTTGCGCTAATGAACGCACCGAGATGGGCGCGAGCCAGAATCCAATAACGGCAAGCAGCAATGCAAATAAGCTACCTACTACTGGCGAAGAAAAGTGTTGCGGCGCTAACCTAAGCATGGTGTGGCGCATCAGAAAACTGCGTACGCTTGGCGGTCAACCAATATTCAGATTGGCGTACAAGTTGCGCAGCATCGTCCTTTTTGGCAAGCAACGGTTTAAGCGATTCCTCGGCAAATACTCGGTTTTGAGAGCCTTTTGCCAGTACGACGGCGCCCCCCTGCAGATGCTTTTTGACAAATTTTCCTGCGGCATATGGACTCGCGAAGCTATGCACCGTGCACCCCTGCTCTGTCGCTACGGGCGCTAAAAAGACTTCGGCATCATGGCCAATGGTAACCACCATATCTAGTTTTTTGGGATCACAATGCACGCCAACTTCATGATGGGCCTCAGGACTATAATCCCCCAATTCGTTCATACTGCCCAAAATAGCAATGCGCTGCGATGCCTTGGATTCATACAGCACGTCGAGCGCCGCGTTAACGGCGATTGGACTAGCATTATACGAATCGTCAATAAGTACTGAATTTTTGATGCCCGCCAGTAAGCGCATACGGCCCGAAAATGCCTCTACTTGCTGGAGGCCTTTTTCGATATTGTCCGGGGTTTCGCCTAAGAGGTGCGCTGTTGCGGCAGCTGCAAGCGCTACCTTAGCCCCCTGCTCACCAAGTAGCGAAATGGTTACCGTAAACGCTGGCGCTTTGCTCAACGTCACCGTTATTTGTTGGCCGTCCATGCCTTTTGAGGTACGTTTGGTCACCGCAAACGTCGCCTTGTCCGCTAAACTATACGAGCTATAGGTGTGATCTTTGAGGTAGCGTGCTGGTGTGTCGTCGATATTAACGAGTGCCTTATGGGCGAATGACAGAGCCAGAAGCTCTTCGCTTGCCACGTTATCAAGTGTGCCAAAGTATTCCATATGTTCGGGCACCAATGCAGTCAACACCGTAACGTCGGGGGTGATGTACCCAAATTCCTGCATCTGGCCAGGACCATCAATGCCAAATTCCACAATCACGACATCATACGGATAATCACCGCGAATGATACGTTCGTTATGGCGCCAAATTTTCAGCCACGCGGGCAGATTAAACAAGCCGGGCAGTACTTGGTCGAACAGTACCAGAGGCACCGTCACCCGATCGTTATAATTGCCCGTCTGCCAACGAACTCGCTGCGAGACTTCCAGTGTTTTTGCGATAGCCGCCTTGGTACTGGTTTTGCCAACACCGCCAACCACCGCCACAACCTTAAACGAATGCTTAGCGCGCAAACGTTTGACCTGCGATTCGAGCATGCTACAAATAAGTGCTCGTCCGATTTTCTTGGGATGGAGAAGATATTGCAACCATACGATGCCCACAATCAAGTGGGCCCACACGATGGGGTACGAGATAATCAGTGCTAGACCAAATGCCCACCAACCATCGCGGTGCAGGCGATGCCATTGGACTATCAGCAAAATACCGAGAGCGATTTGTAGCAATGACCCTACAAGCAGCACGCCAGTAATGGGTGCACCCAGGCCCTTGGGCGTGAATGGAGCCGACTCACGAAGTTCGGCAAAATCGTTTGTCTGCCAGTATCGCTTAACGTACGGTGCCACGCGATAATTATGGCTCTGCAGCAACCCAACAATTGCCATAGGGTAACGCCAACTATAAATGCTAAAGAATCCGCGAATCATGAGCAAAACCTTGTAGTTTAGTAATCTGCCCTTATTATACGCTAATTAGTTAACGCGTTGAGACCAGTCGTAGCGCTACTACCAGTCATTGGCATGTTCATGCTAGTACCAGACATATCCATCGTCGAGCTAGCGCCCAAGACTTCGAGTAATGACTTAGCCCCGGTAGGCTTGGTAATCATAACTGGCTGGTTGATATTGCCCAATGCGACACGAACACTTGTCGTTGTGTCGGCCTGCTTAACGGTAAAAACAATCTGGTCGATGATGGTACGTGATTTGTCGATCCAGACATCTACTGGATATTTGCCGAAGTCCACCTTCTTGATACCATTAAGATCATCCTGCGAAATAGCCGGGAAGCCTTTGATATTCGCATTCTTTAGTTCTTGGCCAAAGCCGTAAAGCTGGTCACGGTTAATCACAACGGTGTAATGGTGGCTATCCATGCCGTTGATAGTTTCGTCGGCTTGCACCTTGGAAACATCCAAGAATGGGTGATCACCGTACATGTTCTCGATCTTTTTAGCATCAGCTGCGCTTACTTGCACCGATGAATTACTAACATCTGTTTTGCTTAGGCTGCTCAGCAAGCTTTGATCGATGCTAATCCATTGGCCATTCACCGCATTAATGTACGGGCTTATCATGCTGAGGTCAGCTTGGCCGCTCTTGTCGAGCAGTTGTGGTAGACCCTTGAGACCATCGATCTTGATGTACGCGCTGTCGCCACCAAAGACACGCATGTCCATGGTTAGAGTTGTAACATCGAGACCAAGCGAACCGGTGACCTGCGCATTAGTACCATTGCTTGCACCCTTGAAAGATCCCTTGAATGTCTGGTTGTCGCTGGTACTTTTTACCGTCAGATCGCCATCAAAATGTGCTGTCTTGACGACTGCGCTGGAAACGGTGTTTCCGATAGCGCGAGCCACTACATATTTTGGTTTGTTAGGTATGACATATCCGACGTAGGCAGCCGCAGCGCCCCCACCCAAAACAATAACAGCCAAGATGATTATTCCGATTATCATCCACTTTTTCTGTATGCGACGACCACCGGGCATGGCTACCGATGCAGCAGCGCTAGAGTCTACGACCGCGGCAGATTTAGGAGTTTCGAATGACGACACTTGAACCGGTGAGCTTGGCGCTGGTTCTGAAGTAGGCTCTGCGGGCATTTCGCTCGAAGGTATTTCATCGCTTGGTGCCTCAGGCATAGTAGGAGCATCGGGAGTTGCTGGTTCTGGCTGCTCGGGTGCCTCCAGTGACGGCTCAGTAGTTGTGGCCTCGGTCGATTTCAGTGCAACATCAGGAGTTTCCGGCGCAACACTGTCGACTTTCGCCGACAAGTCAGTTGGTTCACTTGTGGTTGACTCGTCTTCTGACGCGGTAGGCTTTGGTTGGTCCATACTAAAAACCGTGGGCTCGGCAAGCGGCTCTACGGAAGGAGTGTCTTCTGTGGGCGTTGTCGTTGGTTCGATGGCAGATTCGCTTGATGCGTCCTCGACTGCGTTTTTTGGTTCTTCGGGTTTTGGTACAATCGACGGGTTTTGTGGTTCCATGTTTTTCCAAGCTTATATTATGCTTAATCTATCACTTGATTATACATAACAATAATGCGCGGACAAACTTTATTGAATGCCGGACAAACGTGTTTGCAAATCGGTCAATGAAATTGCTCTAGTCGGCACTGCAACTTGCGTAGAAACACCGTAACCATCGTATGATTCTTGGTAGCCCTGGTCGGTGCTCACAACCTTAACCAACTGCTGCGCGCGTGCATCAATTGTTAAGGAAACTTTTACGTTTGTCGTGCCAGAATATTGCGAGGTATCAATATTTTTGAGATCGTTTAGGCCTGCATCTTGCGCAAAGATCTTAAACGTGTCGAGGTACAATTCGGGTTGCATTTGAACATCATAGGTATACAGCAAGCGACCATCTTGGGTTTGCTTTTTTACCTTCGTGAAGTCAACTTGGTAGAGCGAACGAAGCTGCATATCGTGGATGATGCTGGCTCGCTGGTCAGCCGAAATGTAGCCAATCGGCATGGGTACGGCGCCCAGTGGCAATGCCAAACCAAGTGCTACTTGCGGCAATAGTTGTGCGGTTGTACCGTTGCTGGTTGGGTCAGCCCACACACCCAATACCGACTTGAGGTTTACCGTTTTCTGGTCAGTTGCAACTTCGGTGTATCGCGTAAATGACTTGGTAGCGGTACCTACAGACTCGGTCTTGACGACGGTCTTGCCTTGGGTCACGGTACGGAGCGAATGCACGAGGTTGGTTGTACCGAGCGAATACTGAATTGCTTGCTGGTCGCTTGTGCCAGTATTATTTTCGTTGATGTGCAGCGTCACGCCTGCGGTACTCATGCTATTGCTAACAGTATTCCAGAAAACACGCTGCGGATTAACCGAAACTTTGGTCCACCACAATGCCGCAGCCACAACAAGCAACAATGCGCCAAAACCATAGAGGATAAAATAGGTTTCACGTTTGGTAGATACATCTTGGAGAGAAATAGTGGACATGTGTTCTATTGTATCAGCTTATGAGGTCCGGCGCCGCAATGTTGCAGCACCCAGCATAATCGCCGCAACGGCAAAGCCGACGATTATGCACACGTCGTGATAGGTTGTAGCCGAAACGGTTGCCTCGTGCGTGATGCGCGTCATCGCATCAACAGCATAGGTTAATGGCAGGCACAGGGCAACGTCGTGCAAGGCTCGCGGTAGTGCTGCCACCGGGACCAGCAACCCGCACAACAAAAACTGCGGCAAAATAAGTGCTGGCAAAAACTGCACTGCCTGGAATTCAGTCCGTGCGAATGCACTGGTAAACAAACCCAACGTCGTCCCCAACAATGCATCCACTAGGGCAATGATGATCAAGAACCATTCTGGCCCAGCGATGTGCAAACCATAGCCATGCACCGCTAGCAAACTCGCAATACTTGCTTGAATAATCGCAAGCAGACCGAATGCGCCAGCATAGCCCAACAAGATATCAAGCTTGGCGATCGGCATGGTGAGTAAGCGTTCGAGTGTCCCCGAAGATCGCTCGCGCAACATGGCTACGGACGTCACCAAAAACATCACTACAAACGGGAAAATACCAAGGAGTGGTGCGCCAATTGCATCAAATGCGTTCGGCGTATCATGGTAGATCCAGGCCAAAATGCCCAACAGTACACAGGGAACAATAAATAATAATCCAAGTGTCCGTTTGTCGTGACCAAGCTGGCGCAAGACACGGATCATAGTCGCGAGTACGAGTCGTGGATGCATTATTTTGCCGCCTTCCTATTTGCATCTTCGATGAGCGTGATGAACGCCTCCCCTACTGTTTTGGTGTGCGTATCGGCAAGCAGACTCTGCTTGGTCCCCGCTCGCAAAACAGTTCCCTCGCGCAATAATAATAACTGCGGGCACTGCTCGGCTTCGTCCATAACGTGACTCGAAATGAGCAGCGTTCGGCCTTCGTCTGCAAGACGAGCAAAGAGCGCCCATAATTGTTTACGCAGTAGCGGATCCAGGCCCACCGTTGGTTCATCTAAAATGAGGAGTTCAGCATCACCAAGTAATGCAATTGCCAGCGAAACGCGGGCCTGTTGACCACCAGATAAGGACCCAGCTAGTTGAGTAGCTTGCGCAGTCAGATCAACATAGGACAAAACCTCCGTGATGGCAGCCTTAGAACAACCAAGAATGGTCGCAAAATAGGCAATATTCTGGTAGACAGTAAGGTCGTTATACATGGCCGGTGATTGCGTGACGTATCCGATGCGACGGCGCAACTGTTTAACACCCGCCGGCATCCCAAGTACGTCTACCGCACCATTAGTGATTGTTTGTGCTCCCACAATCGCACGCATGAACGTAGTTTTTCCGGAGCCGCTTGGCCCTATCAAACCAGTAATCTGGCCGGCAGTAATTGCGCACGTAATATCGTGCAGAATAATTTTTCCGTCGCGAGCGACCTGTAAATCACGCGCGACCACCGCAGCTGACGCTGAGCTCTCGCCCATATTTAAACCGCAATGTCCCGATGCCTGAACCACGCCCAGGCCACACCGATTATCGCGGCAATAGCCACGGCTTGGATGAAAATATAGGACCAGTCTACTCCATTAACGGCGAGCGACGGCGTCGTGTAATAGTAAAAAGGTAGGAATTTTTGTACCGTCGAAAGCCCGGCGACTGATGACGCCATTGAGTCGATTAGGAAGGATCCAAATGCCACGATGGACACGATGCCCATCGACAGATTGCGTCTGCCCGTAAGGCAACCAAGACCAAAGGCCAGCACACCAAAAAGCAACGACAGAACGAAGCAACCGAACGTAACCGAAAGTAACTTGTCAAAACTGTATGATTCACCAATGCCCACCAGCGACAACAGCAACCCTGTCAATACGGCAGCATGTACCACGAAAATGCTCGTTACGAGCGCGGCTAGCTTTTCGGCGAGCACACGCGTTCGAGATACCGGCTGTGCCAACAGTGTCGAAAGCACGCCTTGCTCCTCATCGCCGGCCGAGATACTAATACCGAACGTAATGGCCATAATTATCGTCACTAGCGGTACGCGCAAATTGAACACCACCGTATCGACATACCCACCAATTGTCTTGTAGTCGGCGGCTTTGCCAACCAGTCCCTGCAGTTGTGGCGGCAACGACTGGATGAGGTCGCTCAGCTGATTCCCTTGGCTAAATGACGGATAAAAAATCATCGTTAGCCATACCATAAAAGCGGCGCCGATTGACCAGCCAAGTATGGCGAATCGCTTTTCAAAGAGTGTTTTTCGGACAATCGCAAACATTATTTGCCTCCCTGGTAATAGCGCATGAAGAGTTCTTCGAGCTCGGCGTCTTCGATAGCCACATCAACAACTGGTAATTCAGCGAGTTTGGCCACCAAATCGTGCATATGGCCACCAAACTGACACACAACATGCACCCCATCAACCGCTACGTTTTGCACACCACGTACAGCCCGCAAATGCGCAATGTCTTGCTCTCGCTCGAATATTACACGAACCTGCTTGAGCGTCGTAGCCGACAGTTCAGCCATGTCGCCAACCTTAATGAGTTTACCGTCGCGGATAAACGCAACGCGGTCGCATAGATGCTGCACTTCCGACAGAATATGCGACGAAATAAACACTGTCTTGCCCTGTTTTTTGTAGTCCAAAACAATCTTGTTAAATTCCGACTGAATAAGCGGGTCGAAGCCGCTCGTTGGCTCATCCAAAATGAGCATATCAGGCTGATGCATTACAGCCGAGATTAATCCAATTTTCTGACGATTGCCTCGCGATAGCTTACCAAGTTTTTTGGTAAGATCGGCGTCCAAGCGATGCGCCAAGTCGTGGATAACATGCTTATCCACGCCACCATGCAAACGAGCGACGTAATTCAGATATTGCTGGCCAGTCAGGTGTAGCTCCATATCCATGTCGCCGCTTAGGTAGCCAATACGGCGATGAATTTCGACACGTGACCTAAGCGCATCGTGCCCAAAAATAGTGATCGTGCCATCGTGCGGGGCGATTTGCCCGATAAGCATGTGAATAGTTGTGCTCTTGCCCGCACCGTTTGGGCCCAAGAAACCAAAAACCTCTCCCTCGAAAACTTCTAGGTTGAGCGCGTGAACTGCAATATGGCTACCAAAATTCTTCGTTACATTATGAAGATGAATTACTGGCTTTTTCATTACCTTTAGCATAAGCTAAATCATCACGGCTGTAAACTGTCGAACGCAAGGGCGGCGGCAATCATTGCCAGACGCAACGTACGACGTGAAGTATCCGGCCGCGTCAGTAGTAGTTCGCGCTCGGCATATATTTCTCGGCGCATGCTTGCAACAACCGCAAGTGACATACCAAAATCACCAGTTACGTCATATTCACCAGCAGTGCCTTTGCTCATATCACGTGCGTTCATCTTCTCGTATACGCGGCCAGTCTGGTTATAGATGCTACTTGTAGCTGCCACAAAGCGACCACGAATGGTACTCGCAAGTTCGCTATAACCATTCAGCTCGAATGCCCGCTGCGCTTTGCGGTTTAGAATTGGCCAGGACATATCGCCGTCCCATTGTTGCCCAGTATTACGAAGTGTTGTAGCTAGGCCACCCTGGCGCATAAAGTCAGATTTGATGCGCGCCGCCACACCACTGGCTTGCTCTCTTGAGGCAATGCGTGCATACAGTGGGAATACCGTCGCCAGCGATTCGGCAGGCGTCTGGTTATTACGAATTGGCATACCGTCCTGATAGTGCTGCACGAAATCATAATCATGATATAAGTCGGTATCTGGGTTCCAGCAGTATTTATTGATGAGTGTGGCTAATGTGCGTGCCTCCTCACGGTAGCGAACCGCCTCGCATCGTGCTTCAGCTTTTTCATCAGCGCTTAATCCAGAAAGTTGCAGCTTGAGTTCATAGGCATTAGCGATGGTATTGTAGTAGTCAACCATCATAGAGTTCAGGTCGGGCGGCACCAGATCCTCCGTATGGATGGTGGCTAGAGTTTCGCGGTCTTTAGAAAATCGATCGACACTAAAATCTAATCCCGACTCAGCTCCACCTCGAATGTGACGTGCGATCTTTTCGGGATCAGCGTGTGGGTTGAGTGCCAGCGCCGCCCGAATTGTAGCGACATCTTCGCTGAACGATTCCTCGCGGGGCGTGCCTGCTAGGCCAGCATAACAGGTCATAAAACCATCAGGCATTCGTACGGTATGCTCATGTGACACTTCATTAGGGTGCCGCTCTAAGTATTGACGGCCACGATTCCACCAGCCCATTTCACGCACCATATACGGCAAATACTTTATGAGTGGATTTTCGGGATGAATTGGTTCGTTTCCTTGAGCCAGATACGCTTCGGTCATAGTGTTGACGGTGTCAGCGAACAGTGGTGGCTGACTTCGATTAGCCAGACACGTCAACGTGCCGTTTGGAATAAATCCTCGTTCTCGAATAAGATGCGCCTGATTATTGACCATGCCCTGTGCCAGGGAGTAATGCCCGAGCGCCAGCACCCCCTCCGACGTTGGATTAGTATCCCAGTTGAACATCACGTCACCAAACCGTTCACCGTCGGCTGCTACAAAATCATGCGGCACCGGAATAATGGGCGCTTTTGCCTGCGAGTTGTTACAAACAAGCGCATCGCTCAGCATATAGTTGACATGCTGATCAATCGTCCGTGGCTGGTGTACGTACTTGGAAGTTAATTGTGTACGCGGGGCAAAATGTCGAAGTACAAATTCGCTTAATATACTTGGATCCGGTGCGCCAAGTCGCGAAAATTCAGCGTTTATTTGTTCAAGCGGGGACAACGGGGACATGCGCACAAAATCCATGCCATCAGGAAAAATTCGATTTATTTGCACTGCTGACAATAGCTCACCATACGCATCGTGTAGCGAGTCCGAACCATCAACTATTTCTATCATGACCTTTGTTTGACCTGTGTAACGTGTGTGTAGCCCAGAGTATAAGAATCGCATGAGCTGCATGCAATGTCTTTTGCACAGCAGTTTGTAAAGTGTAACGTGTGAAATCCTCAGCTCAATCGCAGGCCATGTTCGGAGTCTGAACAGATATAATTTTTACAACACATTGTTGTTTGTCGTGCCGTGCTATGCTGGAACAATGGAAACGTCTAGAACTATATACGAGCGCAGCATTCTTGGGGTAGCAGCGCAGACTACCCTCAATAACCTTTAGGCCAAAAGGAACAAAACAGACTCCTAAGGCGCTGGGTTAAAGGTTGATTCCGAGCTCTGAAATGTTGCTGCCCTTGCCTGAGCTTCGGTACAGAAAACGTCTGGGTTAGCAAAGCTTACGGCCCTACGGTAGTACGGGCTATGTGGAGTATAGTAGCCACTGCCGTAACCTGTGCTCCCTACTACGGGCATCTGTCCGCATTTGACAGCATACAAGCCAACCCGCAGCCAAGGGACCCATAACGGTATCAAGAAGAGACCTAAGCTTAGACAAACAATCGTGATTATCCGGCGGCGGCGTGATACGTTTCGCAGGCCACGCACTATCAGGATGGCCAACATCGCAAAGATTCCAAATATAGCGAGCGAAAGCATGGTTATATACTACCACGTTGCTCTCATCGCAAAAGACTACCCGAGACGCTTATTTACCGACGAATTGATAGGCGCGTATGATTTTGTCGTCCTCGTTTAGGATTAAAAAGTCAAAGCCACTCGCTTTTACAGTACCTTCAGCGTCTAGCATATCCCAGGTAATCCGGAGCGAATCGTGATTAACGGTTGGCGTACCCGTTGCTTTAAAGGAGTGGCCCCCTTCTTGCACCCACTTCTTGTTGGTACTTGAGACACGGCCGTTGATCTCATCTAGGCCATGGTATGGCTTTGGTTGAGTAGGGAGATAGTCGTCCGCTTCGGTGGCCCAGATCTCACTGATAATTGCACGACGACGTTCTTCATCTATTTCGTTCCACTGCGCCATATATAATTTTGTAAATTCTTGCAGATTCTTCATTATCTAGATATCTCCTTTTTTGGTAATAGTTGACTCATGAGTACCACTATAGCGCTTACGAGGCATAGCCATAGGATTGAGAGTTTTCATAACTTAAGAGTAATCTAGTACTTGTTATTTGACAAGTACTAATATTTTTATTAGTATAGATTCATGAAAAGTGTCTTACCGATTGAAGAGTGTGATGTAGCCTACGCCCTGAGCATGGTGGGCGGCAAATGGAAAATCTATATCATCTGGAAGCTTCTCCATAAGCGTCTACGTTTTGGTGAGCTTCGTCGAGCGGTGCCAGGCGTATCCGAGACGGTGTTAATCTCGCAACTCAAGGAATTAGAACGTGATGGGTTGGTGCGACGCATCAGCCACAACACCGTACCTCCGCATGTTGAGTATGAGCTAACTTCGATCGGGGAGCACCTCGATGACGCCCTTGTTGAGTTGCACAAATGGGCTGGCGAGCACCGTAGCCTACCAAATAGTTAGGGTATCTCGCTATGTTTCTTATTGGTGGAGCTACAGGGACTCGATTCTGGTAGATAGTAAAATTGCCGCTGGCAACTTTACTATTATTCGTTCGAGTCCCACCAGAACTTGACCAATAAAAAAGCCCATCTTACGATGGACTCTTTTATTGGTGGAGCTACAGGGACTCGAACCCTGGACCTCTTCCATGCCATGGAAGCGCTCTAGCCAACTGAGCTACAGCCCCAAAGCCTCCGTACGAGGACTCCCTACCGGATTAGAGCAATCAAACACCGGTAGTTGCTGTTTGGGCAAAGTAATTTTAACAGATTTGGGGCCAAAACGGAAGCTAGAAAATCCGTCGCTTGCGTGCAAACCAAAAGACCGACGAGACCAGGAGCATTGTGAAGCCAATCATGGCGCCGCCCGCCCAACTCCGGTGCTGGAACGGTAACGGCACATTCATACCGTACATACCGTAGAACAGATTTGGCAAAGCGATAATCACCGTTGCTACCGTTAGCACCTTCATGGTGTAGTTCAGGTTGTGTGAGCTAATTGACGAGTAGGCTTCACGGATGTTATCGATAGATTTAAGGTTAGAATTACAGGCCTCGACCGATTGCTCATTATTGAGCAGCAGATCCTCGACAATGTCCTGGTCTTCGTCAAATAAGGGCATGTATCGGCCAAGAAGCAAGCGGCGTAATGTCGCGTTGGTTGGCATCAGGGACGACAAGAATTCGTTCAACTCATCTTCGATCATCACAAAATCGATAAAGTCTTGGGTGTTAATCTCGTGCCCCCGCAATCGTGAACGAATAAGCTTGATCTGTTTGCTGGTGCGGCTAATAAATGTGTCGTAGTGCTCGCCAATTTGCTGCAAAATCTGCAAAACTAACTTGGCACGCTGCGTCGTTGCGAAGTCAATTTTGCCATTCAGGAATGAATCAAGACTCGGCAAGCGTACCTGCGAAACAGTAACTAAAATGTCTGCGCCAAAGATAAATAACAGCGGCACGGTGACCAATTCCTCTTCTTCATTCTTATATGCAAAACGCACAAAGATATAGGTCTGTTCACTTTCGCGCTCCAGGCGCGGCATTTCGTCGATGTCCAAGGCATCTTCGATGTGACCCTTTTCGAGCTTGAATTTCTTGGCAAGATGCTCGATTTCTGCAGCACTGGGCGCTTCGGCATACACCCAGGTGCCCCGCTGGTAATCGTCAAGTTCCTTGACCTCCTGGCTGCGGAGACTCTTGTAGTAGTATTTGATCATAAGCTTCCCCTTGTCTGCGAGTTTGCAATAGTGTACCCGTCTGTATTCTTGCCTGTATTGTAGCAAGCATCCTGAGTGTGCCCAAATGTCCCCTTGCCAAATACATAGAAAAATACGAGCCTAAAGCTCGTATTTTCTTCGTGCGCGCCCACCCGGCGGCGTGTGTTTTTGGTCAATGTTTGTTTCACGCGCCGCCATCGCAAGCGCACGATTACTTTAAGCATAACTGGTTCCGCCATTTTGTCAAGAACTAATAAGCACGTTGACAGCCCCCACTAGAGTCTTTACGCTGTAGATAGCATAGCTGCAACCACTTTAAGGAGGACCATGGAAGAGCACAATGATCCGCTAAAAGATTTTGATTGGGTATTTCGCCCGGAGGACGGCAGCACACCTCCGCCCCCGCCGCATAATTACCGCGATGAGCGGGCGTGGCAATTTCCTGTCTATGAAAGGCCAGCGACAGTCTTTGCAGAATCAGCTGTGCCAGACTTGCACCAGGAAGTTAGTTTTGCGCGGACGATTGGTCGTCATCGTCGTACGCGACGGATTGGTACCGTTGCCGGGCTTGGACTTGCGGCGATAGCTACTGGCGTCGGGGCGGCATTGTTGACACCACGACCGGTACAAGGTGCGGAAACAGCCCCGCAGCCCTCTACGTCTGCGTCCGTGCGTGCAACTCCATCGTGGTCAGCGGGCGCCCACTCGAAAGCGCCCCAACCGCGAAGCACTACAGAAACCTCTGCGCCACCCTACGGAGTTGCAGGGTACACGATGAGCCCTTCCCCGTGGGGAATCATCCTACGTACGCCAAAACACACGCTTGATCCATCCAGAACCGCCACCACCCAACTAACCCCAAAGCCTTCGCACAGCACAGCAACACATGGTCCGAGTCCGTCCGAAACACCAACGGCTCAGCCCTCAGAATCCGCGCCCTCACCATTACCGTCGTCGAAGCCAACTATTCAACCAAGTAAATTACCCAGTGGGCCACCGTCGAGTCAAAAACCATCAACGGCTCCGAGTGCCAGCAATAGAATGGATGCACCAAAAGATAAGCAAAGTGCCGAATCGCCTACGACCAGCGCGCCAATAACTACCGGTCGGTCTGCGAGTAATCCGTCCGCTGCACCAGATACCACTGGACGATAGCGTTTTTATTGCGCGAGAAACGCTGCCAATTTTTTGATTGCCTTGCCGCGATGACTAAACGGATAGAGCTCTTCGTCGGTCATTTCGGCGTAAGTTTTGTCGCTACCATCAGGAATAAAGATACTATTCCAGCTAAGGCTTCCGTGCCATCCATCGCCTTCACCAACACGCACCGTTTCTGCAATCGTACCAGTGGTAGTTCCGTCAAAAATCTGGAGTGTTGTACCGTCAAATAGGCCATACAAAATTGATGCTGTTGCGCTCCTGTCCGTAAAACCCTTTAGCATATTGAGCATGCCTTTGTTACCAACCTCGGTCAAAAACCACTTGATGTAGGTACCCGGCAATTTGCCGCCAAATGCGCCAAAGCTCAAGCTAACGTCTTCGACAAGCACCGGCTTTTGCACCAGTTTATATGCCTCACGCACCTTATGTTCAATAACTTCCGCTGGATCCAACGACTGGATCTCGTCCAAGTCAACTTTTTTATGTTCAACCGTATGGCCTAACCATTTCGCTAAATAATCAGCTTTTGCTTGGTTGCCCGTGATAAAAACAAGGTCATTTGCATTCATGCTAGACCCCAATAATACGTTGTTCGTACTCCATCATTTCGTCCGCACAAACTCTAAAAACTGTGTCTGTGCGAAGCTTGGCCTCGCCTTGCTCAAACCACACAGATATCCAGTTGCAGTGTTGCCCGTTGGACTCCTCTGTCCACTTGATATCTTCCTGTTCAACGTGAGATTTTACATCTGCATCAGCTGTGTAGAAATCAACGTGATCCAGTCCCACGGGGTCGGTCGAACCAGGCCGACGTTCCATGAGCTTGACGATTCGCACACCCTCCGCAAGTGAATCGTCCTTCAAATACGCGCATACCGCCCAGCGTTCATTAATCCATCCAAAGTGGATCTGTTCACACAGATCACGGATTTCATCAACGCGCTGCATGAGCTCTTGACGATCAGTAAATTTCCAGGCAACAGCCGTAGGTTTAAGATCCGCAAAATACTGTTCGTTGTGCCGTTGCTTCGCAAATTGTCGCCAACCATTAAGATACGTTTCGAGACCCTTTTGGAGTTCATCTAACATCGCTATTCTCCTAAAATTTTAATCAACTTTGCTTCGTCAATCTGCACGGTACCGAGCTTTTCCGCCTTTTTCAGTTTGCTTGCACCCACATTTTTACCAACAACTAAGTACGACGTATCCTTGCCGACGGAACTCTGGAACGTACCACCAAGTGAGCGGATTTTTTCGGCCGCGGCATCACGACTCATGAGCTCCAAGCCACCCGTAATAACAAAACTTTTGCCATGAAGTGGACCACGGGCGTGCGATTCATAAAACGGCTGCACACCAAGGCTCGCAAACTTCTCAAGCAGCGCCTGGTTATCCGAGTCGGCAAACCACGCCAGCAGCGATTCCGCTACGACATCGCCCACCCCATCAATTTGCAATAATTCATCCATGGTTGCATGTGCGATCGTATCGAGCGAACCAAAATGCTCTGCCAAATCGATTGCTGTTTGCGAACCAACATGGCGAATCCCGAGCCCAAAAATAAAGCGTGGCAACGGAGGGGTTTTGACCTTGGTAATTGCCGCGATAAGGTTGTTTGTCGACAGTTCAGCAAAGCGATCGAGTGCGATTACTTGCTCGTGGGTCAGCGTGTAGATATCGGCTAGGTCGTGGACCAGTTCGGCATCCACCAAGGCCACGACGTTCTTTTCGCCCAAACCATCAATATCCAACGCACCTTTGCTGGCAAAATGCTCAAGACCTTTTTTGAGGAGCAACGGCCCAGTGGCGCCACGCACGCGATACACTGCTTCGCCTTCGGGTCGCTCAAATTGAAGCTCCGGGTACTGGCGAGCAAGCTCGTGCAGCATGTCGAATTGCTTGGCTGTTTTGGGTCGCAATTCCACAAGCACCCGCTCAACCTGCGGAATAATATCGCCGGCCTTAAAGATCACAACCGTGTCACCAACGCGCACATCCTTACGTTCGATTTCATCGGCGTTGTGCAAGCTCGCATGCTGAACCGTCGTGCCAGCAACAACTACTGGATCAAACACAGCAACCGGTGTTGCAGCACCCGTTCGGCCAATGCTCAATACGATATCCTTGACGATTGTCGTGGCTTCCTCTGCGGGATACTTGTAGGCCACTGCGCCGCGTGGGTTCTTGCCCACTGATCCTAGTTCTGCATACAATTTCCGGTCGTTCACCTTAACGACAATGCCGTCGGTATTAAATGGTAGCTCGTGACGCTTTTCTTCCCAACGTTGCACAAACTGCATGACTTCATCAACGCCATGACACCGCTCTGCCTGGTCGTTGCTAGCGAGACCTAAGGCTCGCGCTGCCTGGTATGCGAACATAAATGTTGGGACATCCGCAGGATCATTGCGCAAAACGTCGTAGGCCCTAAAGCGCAAGGGGCGTGCCGCAACCAAAGCCGGATCAAGCTGGCGAATAGTGCCAGCCGCCAAGTTGCGGGGATTCTTAAAGAGAGGTAGACCTTCTTGTTCACGTGCATGGTTAAGGGTCTCGAAATCTTTTTTGTTCATGATGATTTCACCACGAATTTCGGTACGACCTTGCAGGAATTTTTTGAATTCTTTATTAACATCTGCGCGTAATCGTAGTGGCACGGATTGGATAGTACGAACATTAGCCGTCACATCTTCCCCCACAAAACCATCACCACGAGTTACGGCTTGCACAAATATTCCGTCTTCATAAATAAGCGCGCACGCCAGACCATCCATTTTGATCTCAGCCGAAAATTCGTGACTCCGGCCTGGCAGTAATTTGTCCATGCGCACCACCCAGGCCTCAACGTCTTCGCGGCTAAAAACATCGTTCAAGCTAATCATCCGCACTGAATGCGTAACTTTTTGGAACTCGCCCAAAGGAATGCCACCCACGCGCTGTGTTGGTGAATCTGGTGTAATAAGCTCCGGATGCTCTGCTTCGAGCGCCTTCAGCTCACGCATCAGCCCATCATACACCGCATCGGAGACACTCGGGTTGTCCTTAACGTGATATTCATAACTATACGTCGCCATCAGCGGACGCAATTCCTTGAGCCGTTTTGCAGCCTGTTGTTTGTTCATACATCCCCTCCTATAACAATGCGCGATACAACGTGTACAAATAGCTGTGCATCAGCGGCACACAGACCATCAAAAGCCCAAACAGCAACCAGTATGCGACAGACGGTATGGCGATAATGAGCGGGATCATGATGAGCGCCCCGAGTACAAATAAAAGGACTGGCAAGAACAAAATCTTGCGCATAACCGTCCAGCGACGGTTGGCGACCAACGCCCGTGCTGAGCGCAAGGAATTAAGCGGTGTCATATCCGGCAAGCTTACAATGTACAGTCCGAACAACGACGAACTTACCATATATAAACTCACCAAACTTAGCGAGGCAAACAGCAAAATCCAAACTGCCATTTCGGTAAATGTAGCAGCGGTTCCATTGGAAACAACCGAGCTGAATAGACTACTTGCGACAATCATTGGCAAGACCTGTAACGCAATAATCATCAAGACACAAACGAACGGCACCAGTGGATACATGCCCTTGTAGAATCCATCCCGAATGCGCACTTTTTGACTAGCGTACACCTGACGTAGGGTCCAAATAAGCGCCAAACTAATCATCAAAATCCACACGAGCTGGTAGGAGCCCGCCGTCGAACCGGCTGAGTTACCCGATAGGCCCAACAGGTATACAAACGAAGCAGCACCCGCCGCTACGTGTCCGATACCACCATTAAACATACCTTCGAACGCACCTTTAGCACTTGTGACACTTCCAGCAGCACCAGAGCTTAAGCTCTGTACCAGCACCATATTAACAGCACCATAGACGACAACAATACCGAGAAACGGCTTCCAATTGCGCTTCAATATACCAACGGATTGCCGAAAGATCTTCCATGCACTAGGAAGTGCCGGACCTACCTGAGTAATGCGCTTTTGCAGGCTAAATGATTTATAGCGTGCACCCTTTACGACGCGAGTTTCATCTGTACGTTCTTTTTGTGGTGATACGACAGGCTGAGCTTCTTTAGGCTTGGGTGTAGCCGATGTTTTTGGTGTTGTAGCTTTTTTGCGCGGTTTTTTGGTTGTGGAAGTTTCTTTAGGAGTAGCCATGATAATTACGCGTGTGCTCCCATTTCTTGCAAGCGCTTGATACGATCCTCGATTGGTGGATGGGTACTAAACAACTTGGTAATACCATTACTTTTGAGTGGATTTGCAAAAAACAGGTGCGCCGTCGCCGTATTTTGCTTACGCATGGGGCGACCGTACTGGCCGATTTTTTGCAGTGCGCTAATAAGACCTTCGGGGTAACGAGTTGTCAGTGCACTGGTGCTGTCTGCCAAATATTCACGGCGTCGGGAAACCGCCATCTGCACCATAAATGCCACCAAAGGCGCGATAATCGCCGCAACAATACCAAGAACCAAAAAGACAGGATTGCGCTCTTCATCGTCGCCCCACCAAACCAATCGCAAAATAATATCCGCAATCAGGCTAATGGCACTTACCAAACCGAAGACGATCATCATGACACGAATATCATAATTTTTGACATGGCCCAGCTCGTGTGCCATGACTGCCTCAAGTTCGGAATCGTTCATCATTTGCAATAAGCCAGTTGTTACGCATACTGAGGCATTGTTTGGGTCGCGCCCAGTTGCAAAGGCATTTGGTGATGGATCATCGATAATGTAAATTTTGGGCATTGGCATGCCCGTAGCAATTGTCAGGTTTTCGACGGTTCGAAACAATCGAGGATTATCACGTTTTTGAATTTCGTGCGCGCCGTTCGCAACCAGCGCCAAGCGCGCCGCGACAAAATATTCAATCAGGGCATAGAAGGTGCCAGCACCAAACGCGACATATAGTAAGCTCGGGGAGTTGTACATGGCGCTGACAATCCAGCCCAAAACACCAATAATAACGACAAAAAGGGCCATAATAAGCCATGTTTTACGCTTGTTTGCGGAAATTTCACTGTACATAGGTCAAATAAAGATGAGTGTCACCCCGTGCAAGACGAGGTGACACGGAAGTTAGAATTTTACGGCTACCGGCTCAGCAGCTTGTGCCATTTGAGCGTCATCAAGTTCAAAGAATTCTTTGTCGGTTTTGAACCCGAGCATGTTAGCGAAGATATTCGTAGGAAACACGGTGCGCTTGGTATTAAAGTCACGGACAACACCGTTGTAGAAGCGGCGAGAAGCCTGGATCTTATCTTCGGTGTCAATCAGTTCGTCCTGTAATGCCTTGAAGTTTTCATTAGCCTTTAGCTGAGGGTAGGCCTCGGCAACAGCGAACAAACTCTTTAGCGTAGATTCAAATTGATTCTCTGCATCGGCAGTTTGCTTAACGCCACTGGCGTTTAAGGCCTGAGAACGAGCTTTTGTCACATCTTCAAAAACGGTCTTTTCGTGACTGGCATAGCCCTTTACAGTCTCAACCAAGTTAGGGATCAAGTCATAGCGACGCTTGAGCTGAACCGTAATATCACTCCATGCCTCTTGTGCACGAACATTTAAACGCACCAAGCCGTTGTACATTGCCCCAAAAATGACAGCAAGCACTACAACAACCGCTGCAACAATAATCCAAACCATATGGCAAGTAGCTCCTTTATTACTCTTATAGTATATACCAAACCTTAAGGTTTCCCATAGGTTGGCAAGGTATTATACTGATAATGATGCGTTTACGTAGAAAACAACGCAGGCGAAGACAAGGACGTGTGTTCGCCTGGATATGTACTCTTATAGTAATTGCTAGTTTGGTCAATTATTTTCGGCCATTGCCGGTGCTCGGCATGTCCAAGAACACGCCACTTTCCCAAATAGATGATGCCACCTCTATGCCCTGGCCCACCGATAGCACTGCCGCAGTCGGAGCCGCTGGCTACGGTGTTCTAGCAGCAAGTAGCGAAAGCGAAACGCCCGTCCCTACCGCCAGTATCGCCAAAATCATCACTGCGCTGTCGGTGCTCAAACAAAAACCACTCAATCTTAACCAGCAAGGTCCCGTTTTAACACTCACTCAGGCCGATGTTGATTCTTATAATAGATACTACGCAGTTGATGGCTCAATCGTAAAAGTTGCGGTTGGTGAAAAGATTAGCGAATATCAGGCATTGCAAGCCATGCTCCTGCCATCGGCCAACAACATGGCTGACACGCTCGCCACATGGGCATTTGGATCGCTGCCCAGCTACTCGGCCTATGCCAATCAATTCGTCAAACAGTTGCACATGGCCCGCACCACTATTGGTACCGATGCTAGTGGATTGTCACCAACAACCACCAGCACGCCAAGTGACCTCATTTTGCTTGGTGAAGTTGCGCTGCAAAATCCTGTTATTGCGCAAATTGTTTCACAAACCAATGCCACCGTACCTGTTGCGGGCACCATCCCGAACGTTAATCGTCTGCTTGGCAAGGATGGGATTAACGGCATCAAAACTGGCAATTCCAATGAAGCACGCGGCTGCATTCTGTATTCCGCCACGTATAACTTAGGCGTCGGCAAACAGATCACCATTATTGGTGCCGTAATGGGTGCGCCGACAGTCGCCCGCGCTATGACTGAAGTTTTACCGCTGTTAGATGCCGCCAAAGCACAGTTTTCAATCGATACCGTAGTACACGCCAATCAGTCGTACGGTGATGTGTATATTCCATGGCTGAACAGTCAGGCGCATGCTATTGCCCAGTACGATACGTCGGCTATTACTTGGCAGCACACCATCAGCCCGCTTACGATTAATCTCTCGAGTATCAAAAGTTCTGCAAGTCGGGACGAGCAAGTCGGCTCAATCACCACGCAGTCCGGTGATGATAACGCCATCGTCCCCCTAGTACTCGACCAATCCATTCCCCGTCCCACGTTTTGGTGGCGATTAGTCCGCTGGTAACACTGGCGGTTTTGTTTACTATCCATCTCGCCGATCCAGCAAACCAAAGAAAAAGCCCATCTTACGATGGACTCTTTCTTTGGTGGGCGCTGAGGGACTCGAACCCCCGACCCTCTCGGTGTAAACGAGATGCTCTAGCCAACTGAGCTAAGCGCCCAAATCGATTACGAGACTATTGTACCGAATAGCGACAATTTATGCAACCTCTGTTACGACAAAATTATGAACGAGCCTGAATCCAGGTTTGGTGACGGTCAACCTGGGCGGTTAAAGCCAGGCGCTCGTCCTCTTCTATGCCAAGGCGCTTCATAATAGCGTCCAAGGCAGTGTACATCTGCTCGGCACTGGCCTTTGTAGCAAGCTCTGCCTCGATTCTATCGAAGCGTTTTTCCATATATTTGTATAGTTTCGTAAATTCATCCTGGCTCATACGCGCACATGGTAGCGCGAGCTCCCCCAAACTGCAAGTGGTTTTATGCAATTGCAGAACGGCAGTACGCTACAATGTACATATGACACAAGGCCTCTCGACACAAAAAGTACTGCAGTTGCAAAAACAATATGGACTTAACACGTTTCAAGAGGGACCGCACCACAGTAAGGCGTTCTTTGCGTTTCTGGCACGATTCAAAAATCCACTCGTAATTATCCTACTTATGGCAGCCACTTTGTCGCTCTTTTTTGGCGATAAGCCCAGCTTCTTCATTATTTGTACCATTGTACTATTGAGTGTTGGGCTCGATTATTTCAACACCTACCGATCTGAGCAGGCCGCCGAGGCGCTCAAAGACAAAGTGCGCGTGCTTGTTACGGTGCGCCGCAATAGCCACGAAACGCACATCGCCGTCAATCAGCTCGTACCTGGTGACATAGTCCTTTTGCGAGCCGGTAAAGTCATCCCTGCGGACGGCGTTATTATAGAAGGTAAGGACTTGTTCGCGAACGAAGCGAGCCTTACGGGCGAATCGTTCCCTCAGCAAAAGCCAGTCGATGCGGAAGTCTATATGGGCAGTGGCATTATCAGCGGCGAGGGCACCATGCGCGTGACGCTCACCGGTTCGCGCACCAAGTTCGCGCATATTGCCGCAGCACTGCAGTCAGCGCGACGTACCACTGAATTTGAGCGCGAAATAAAAGACTTTAGCACGCTTATTATAAAGATCACGTTTGCGTTGGTGATGTTCGTATTCTTGGTCAATGTATTATTCCACCGCGATATTCTGCAGTCAGTGTTGTTCAGCTTGGCCTTGGCAGTTGGATTGACCCCCGAACTTTTGCCCCTAATTATCACGCTCAACCTCACGAAGGGTTCACTTAAAATGGCCAAAGAGGGTGTGATTGTCAAGCAACTCTCGGCAGTTCAGAACTTTGGGAGCATGGATATTTTGTGCACCGACAAAACCGGCACGCTGACTGAAGATAAAATTGCGTTGATCAAATACGTTGATGCCAAAAACATTATCTCAGAGCGTGTACTCGAATTTGGCTATCTATCTAGTATCTTTTCGACCGGCTTCGAAAACCCACTCGACTCGGCTGTACAAAAATTCAAACACATTGCCACCGCCGACTATCAGAAGATCGACGAAATCCCTTTTGATTTTGAACGCAAGCGGTCGGCCGTTGTAGTACACCACCTGGCCGCCAAACGTCGCTTTTTGATCGTTAAAGGCGCGCCCGAGGAAGTACTTAAAATATGTACCGGCTACGACGACACAACCGCACATCTCACGCCACAATTCCGTCAGACCATCCAGGAAACCTACGAAACATTAAGCCGCGATGGCTTTCGCGTAATCGCGGTGGCAACCAAGGATATCGGTACCGAGAAACGGTACGAGCCAAGCGACGAAAACAATCTGCAATTCCAAGGCTTTCTGGCATTCTTGGATCCGGCACGCAGTTCGGTTAGCGAAACGCTCGGCCGCATGCACACGATGGGGATTGCCGTTAAAATCATCACGGGCGACAACGCATTTGTTACCGCAAAAATTGCACGCGATATCAACCTGCCCGTCGACGGAATCTTGAGTGGCGATCAATTAGCTGGTATGCACGAACGCGAAATTGCCGCGGCTGTTGAACGGACAACTATTTTTGCACGCGTTAATCCGCAACAAAAAATGCAGATCATCGAGGCACTGCAAGCCAACGGTCATGTTATTGGTTACATGGGCGATGGCATCAACGATGCACCCAGTTTGCGTGCGGCTGACGTTGGCATATCGGTCAATAATGCCACCGATGTCGCCAAAGACGCGGCCGACTTCATTTTGCTGCACAAGAGCTTACATGAACTCACCAACGGTATTGCGGAGGGTCGGCGCACCTTTGCCAACACCATGAAATACTTGCGCATGAGCCTCAGCTCCAACTTTGGGAACATGTTTTCGATGGCCGCCGCATCGTTATTCCTGCCTTTTTTGCCGATGCTCGCGACCCAAATCCTCCTTAACAATCTACTGTACGATACGTCGCAATTTGCCATCCCGCTCGACAATGTCGACGAGGCCGAAATCCTGCAGCCCCGCCGCATGAGCATGGTCGAAATCAAACGATTTATGTGGTCATATGGTTTACTGAGTTCCGGATTTGACTTCATTACTTTTGGGACCTTGATGCTCGTGTTTCATACCCACGAAAGCACATTCCAAGCCGGCTGGTTTCTGGAATCCATACTCACCCAAATCTTTGTGGTCTATGTAATTCGTACGCGCTTTAGGCCCTTTAAGCAAAGTCGTCCGGCATTTACCTTGGTGCTCAGCACCCTATTCGTCGGCCTTATCGCCTCGCTCATTGTACTTCTGCCGATGCGCACGCTGTTCCATTTTGGCCATCTGAAGGGCCTACAAATTGCGTCGCTGGTCGTGATCGTATTCGCCTACTTGTGTTGCGCCCAGCTGATTAAGCAGCGATTCTACGGCGAAAAAGATCTCGTAAAATAAGCTGGCCCGTACCCCTTTAAAAAGACTTCGATGCGTAGACGCTGAGCACTTCGCCCATTTCTATCTGATTGTAACTCGAGAAATCGCGAGATGGGTCAGTCAAATAGTCATATCCCTCTGGTTGGTGAGTAGGTTCGATGATAAACTTGTCGAAATCAAGCGGAGCGGCGGCGGCCATAATGCAGCTACCAAGTTGCGCAACGCGGGCCGCGCTGCTTTCTTCGGAAGTTTCACGACCACAGCAAGGTGCATTAAATGTCATCTCGCGCATAACCAGCTGCCCTCCCGGTGCCAGCACACGCGAAACCTCGGATAGCAACACTCCCGTTAGCTCGCGGCGGGATCGCCCTTGGTCTGTTGGATCTTCGATCATATGGAGCAATTGATTGGTCTGAACGAGGTCCATGCTCCCTGAACGGTACGGCAGCTGGGTACCGCTACCGTACACAAATGTTCCATGACGTGTCTTATCTTTGCCGCCCTTAATGTCCACAATATGCGCTCTCGCTGCGCCGTATTCCTCTTTTGCCAGGCATTCAAATGCTCGTGCAGAAAATGGGCTATCAGCGCCGATTATCAAGGCATGGCCGCCATCAAGTCGGCGGCCATGTCGATCAATAAGCCCTTTGTGCACGGGCCAGCTTAAAAGTGGCGTTTCGCACAATTCCTTCCCTTTCAGGGCTTCGTTAATGCCACATATGGCATATAAGTCTTCTTGAATTGCAATGTCCAAGTCCGCAACAGCAAGCTCGCGCGCATTCAAGGCAGCAGTATGGGCTAGAAGCCCGATTGCCGAGCGTCTACGCCCCGTTAACGTTTGGTAGCCATCGCGGCGCTGCCTGCTCATACTACTGCCACTCGAAGAATTTAACACTGATTCCAGAATAGAGCGCTGCATTTGTTCTGCCATATGTCCCCTGTCTATATTTTGTATTTCTGATAAACCTCGTTAAAGCGTAGCAAGTTTGCTACAAAAATAACATAACGAAGACTTCAGCCTTTAAGGTAAGAAATAATTTGCAGAGCATCAAGCATTCGTGGTGTAATGACACCTTAATCTAGGAGATTCCCATGCCTGTATCGCCCGCTTTTTCTAGCATTGACCGACCGACCACCAATGAGTACGTTGGTATCCCGTTCTTTCCTGTTGATCCTGGTGAAAAAGGACAAAGCGGTGACTTGCCTGACTTTACCTTTGTTAGTGACGAGATTGTGTATTGGGAGGACGTTGCCATGCAAGCAGCCTTCCGCAAAGATGATGCCGTGCAGGGTGTGGCCGTAGCTATCGGAAATCTGATACAAGACCAGGTACGGCTCGCCGAGGACCTCTGTGAAGGCCCCAGCAAAGCTGCATTTTGGGATGCTGGAATGACCTCATATCTAGCACTATCAAAATTAGGCCACGCACTCGACTTTCAGCGCATATCAGCAGCTCCCCTCGATACATACGGTAGCAAATTTCCGTTCATATTAGATCTATCACTCGATGCTCCCCACGCAGCCGCAATGCATATCGCCAAGCCGCTCTTTAATACACTGGTCGACAAACCGCCAAAGCCAAAGCGAGAGCCTACGTACTATCGTGGTAGCGGCCTGCTCGTGCAGGCGGTCTCTCCAGTGCGACTAAGCCCAGCTGTTCGAACCACGTTTAAGGGCATGGGCGAGACCATTCGGGATGAAACCCACGTAACAATCACGCCACGCCTACAAACCTCTACGTGGAAAAGACAGCAAGACTAGCAATTCTACCCTGTCTCTACACAGGATTCACTTCTACAGAGTGCGGACGAGAGGACTTGATTCTGATCGGAGTGCCGATGTCATTCTGAAGATGTCTACGCATGTATAACGCATAGATCGAACAGGAACAGTTCTATCTCACGGCTTTCTAACTTGATGAACTTGTATTTAAAAGCGTACAATGTACGCATATCAACTCAAACTAAAGGAACACGTGATGACCACAAGCTCAGTACGCTCAAAAGATGGCACAGTGATATCTTATAAAACAATCGGCAAGGGACCTGCACTTATTGTTATTCCTGGTGCGTTAGCAATGGCTGAAGATTTTACAGGCCTGGCAACTGAACTTGCAAAGAGCCTCACAGTCCATATCGTTGAGCGTCGGGGACGAGGGGAAAGTGGCCCCCAGGGTGATGATTACTCGATCGTAAAAGAATGCGAAGATATATATGCGCTCCAAGCTAAAACAGGCGCGCAGTACCTATTTGGGCATAGCTTTGGTGGATTCGTAGCACTTGAGGCTGCACGTAATAACAAAAATGTTACGAAGCTTGTCGTCTATGAACCTGGCGTTTCTATCAACGGAGCCATCTCTGTCGATTGGACTGGCGAATGCCAACGCGCGTTTGACCAACAACGTTATTTGGACGCATTTATCTCGTTCGTAAGGGGTATCAACCCAGATACTACCGGCAAGGCACCAAAATGGCTATTAAAATTAATTCTCCCGTTAGCAATTAAGAAAGCAGATCGAGAGCAGAAGTACAAACTTCTACCTGCTACAATTCGCGAACATACAGAGGAGGTCCGGCTTAATGACACCTATAGCCACTACAGTGAAATTAGTTCAGATGTTTTGCTGCTATCTGGCAAGCTTAGCGGCGTAACTGCCCATGCCGCAGATAAATTGGCTACTATTCTGCCAAACGTTATATTTAAGCGTTTCTCTAAAATGGATCATTTTGGTCCCGAGAAGCACCCTAAAGAAATCGCTATGACAATAACACAATTTCTAGGTTAAAAAAACGGCTTATAGACCTATGAACAAACCGACTATCCCTCACTATGGTCGCCTCGCTTGGACCCCGTCTACGGCTGAGCCGAAAGGCCTTAATGCACAGAAAATAGTGTCTGTCGCAATTGAACTTGCTGATGCCCAAGGGCTTGCACAGGTGACTATCCGCAATTTGGGTAAGCAATTGGGGAGTGCGACAATGGCCGTTTATAGGCACATAGAATCACGGGATGAACTGTTGATTCTTATGTTCGATACGTCATTAGGAGAGCCACCGTCCATATCCCAACATGCCACTTCCCGAACAGATGCTATGCGTACATGGGGTAAGACAATTTTTGAACGATATCAAACTCACCCATGGATTTTGGACATTCCGGTCGGAGGAGTTCCCACTACGCCAAATCATATAGCCTGGATTGAGCGTATACTCGAAGGGCTTGTGCCCTATGAAGCGTTAGATCTGCAACATAAACTCGATATAGCACTACTTATTGATGGGCATGCTCGTACTATTGCTAGTATGTCGCGCTCGGATCGGTCCTCTATAATGGGTAATTTGCACGTTTCTCCGGAATGGCTACCGCAAGTACTCGATAATACCCTCTATCCGCTATTCACAGAGGTAGTTAATCGCGGCCCGCTTGCAGATGGAAAGACACTCAATTTTGATGATGGCCTTAACATAATTATTAATGGCATCGAGCGCTCAATTTTATCTAACTGAAATGCCACAATCTCTCTACACTCTTTTCTTTGGTGCAGCATAAAGGACGATTATAGAACCCTAGTTGAACTTGAAGGTGTTAGTGTGAAATCTGTATGTGGAAATCGACGAGGGTGAAGACGATGAAATACTCTGGGAAGGTAGTCTCAATACATTGTGACAGAATAACAGTTGCGAGATTATGCGACGTACGATGTCTCAGCAATTAGCTAGTGAGATAGTACGTTTTATAGGGATACATACATTTCTGTAAATCGCAGATTTATGGCTTTTGACTATCGGATTCAACAAATGACAATTAACCCGTAATTAAGTAACTACAGGTTAATTGCTTGTGTGGTTAAAAGAATATTAGGCGACCAGTCGTGCAAGTATCCACTCTACCCGATCACTCTTGGCTTCATCATTAAGCCCATGACCAGCATCATATTTTTTAGTTTCAGCTGATTCACCAGCTAATTGAGTAAGCTGCGCAGCCGTGGAGTCCGCGACATAGACATCTTGACTACCGAATTGTAATAGAATCTTGGTTTCCTTAATCTTCTCAATACAAACAAGTGGATCAACTTGCACAAGAGTCTGGTCGTAAGCAATTCGTTCCTCGGCAGTCAGGCTCGTGAGCCAGTAGGCCACATTCCAATCACTAAAACGCATAGTAGGCGCCATAAAAGCAGCCGCCATGATACGCTTTGTAGTCGCAACGAAGTTTATACCGAGAAGTGCACCGTAGTCATGGCCAACATAGGCGATCTTAGCATCACAGCTTAGTCCGAATGATTCAAGAACAGCAATGCTATCCTGAATACCGGCAACTTCTTCCTGAATAGCGATTAGATCGTGGTCAGTATCTTTGGGCGCGACATTCCATGGGAATGAGCCTTGCAGTAATATAGAGGCTACTCCGCTCTTGGCAAGTTGCACGGCTTCGTCCAAGAACTCATTGCGGTCACCATGCGAAGCTGAGTCGAGCCAGTGCATAAAAATACTACCTGATGTAACTTCGCCCTCGGGCATGACGACATATGCCGAGACCAAACGGCCAGATGCCGTCTTATAGGTAATGTCTTCGACGGTGCTGATATCTTGTTGTTTTGTGCCAAGCTTTTGAATGGCAAGATCGTGTGTAGATTGCATGTAGGTGCTCCTTAATTATTTTGTAACTATCTAAGTAGTATTTAGATCATTACACAAAATGATATAAAAATCCATAGTTTTGTAGAATATTGTTATCGCGACCGATGTTAAATTATTGTTCTAACCTATTGATCGAGTTTTTGTCGAGCCCGAGACCTACGAACGCGCATAAGGTTGGCACAGGTGTTATCACACCAGTTCTGACTATGGTTCTTAGTATCATCGTAGTATATCCACCGACAATTTGGATTACTACAGATCTTGAGCTGCGTTTTGTCTACGTTTGAGAGCATTGCGAAGAATGACTGCACAACCTCAGACTGGAACCATTCCCAATCTTTAGTAAATGGCACACAAATGATCTCAAAGTTACCGTTACCGTTGGCCCTAGCCTCACGAGATACGGACACTTTTAACAGGTATGAATTAGCAATCTCTACGTCTTTTACGGACAATTCGCCGCGTGCCACAACGTTCTCAAGAGCTTGTCTGAGCCACGCTCGAAAATCCTGCATCTTTTTCAGTGTATCGGCGCTTAAAGGTTCGCTAACGTCGAGCTCATACCTCGTAAGAAAGGTCTGTCGCCATGCTTGTTGCGCAAAGCGATCTTCAGCGCCCTGGCCATTGAGATAATCGTGACGGAGGCTATTGATGAAGTCTAAACTAAGTATATCCATATGTAATGCTCGTATTTATATATTAAGCATAACATATTTTGATTATTTTAGCAATGCGCCGTTAAGCGAGGAGAGAAACA
>JBNQGE010000003.1:0-88476 GCA_050436805.1 Candidatus Saccharimonadota bacterium | reverse complement strand
TGGCTGCGCACCGCACTCGAGAATTGGGACTCGTTCTTTGCTAGTGAAGCGGAGGAATGGCAACTACCCCCTCACTGGCCATCGACAGGGATTGCCGATATTCTGATGGCATTCTGGGCATTCGAGCGACGTCAGCCGAGCGTCATGAGACACTTTGCTAAAAGGGCGAGCGAAAAATTCGGCGAGCAGATACTAGACTTGGATTTGCTCACGACGATCGCTACTGCCCTCGATGAAGCCCAGCCGACGCTCGATAAAAAATAGGACATCCGGAGATGCCCTATTTAGGGGTTAGCGAAGAGCTAGATTAGACTTCTTCGACAATACGCAACTTGCGTGGCAGGGTCAGGCTGAGAGCTGATACCGAACCAAGAAGCAGGACAACATAGACAATTGAGGCGCGGAATCCGTGGGCAAAGTTTATGGCATTTGCTTGCAGAGCGCTGTGCTCGATTGCAGTGCTGACTTTTTTGGCAGCTTCTATTGTTGGAGCGGCTGATTGTGCTTGCTTACAGCTTTCGGGCACAACATTGGCATCTTTTTCGACACTGCGATCGTGGAAACAATCACGAGTCTGAGCAAGAATAACTGTTTGCGCTTGAGCTGGAACATGGAGTACGGTTAGTTGCTGACGTAACTGCGGAGCGGCTTGGTCAAAACTCTTGTACGCACCATGGCCAAGCTGACCAAAGAAGATCACGCCGATAACAGCCACACCAACCGCACCACCAACTTGCTGTACGGCATTCAAAATACCGGATGCAGAACCAGCGTGCGTGCTGTCAACGTCTTGCAACGCCGCAGAGAAGATAGGCACCATTACCAGCGACAAACCAACACCAATGATGAACAGGCCTGGAATAAATTGCCATGGGTGCGCGTTAAGGGTGTAGTGGCTGATAATCCAGCTGGTGTAAATCAAGCCAGCAGAGAAAGTAGCGGCACCAAAGGTGATGACCTTTCGGCCAAATTTACCGACCATCTTCTGGCCAAGGACAGCGAATCCAACGGTCATACCAACAGCTGTCGGAATGCCCGTTAGGGCTGCCTTGAGCGGGCTGAATCCTAACCCAATCTGTAGTGACAAACCAAAGGTCAAGAAGTAGCCGATCATAATTGATTCAACAATAACGTTCAAGCCAATGCCAGCTACAAACGTACGAACTTTAAAAAGCGCAGGTACGATTAAGGCTGATTTGTCGATTTGATCTTTGCGGCGTTCGTACCAAGCAAATGCGGCAAATGCAGGGATTGAGCTAGCAAGCATAATCATGGTCCAGATTGGCCAACCGAGATCGCGACCTTCAATAAGCGGCAGTACTAGAAGTGTTAGTGCGACAACGACCAGCAAGGTACCTTTGATATCGAGGTGCAATGGGTGCTCTGACTTGCCATTTGGCAGGTATTTGGTACCTGCCAAGAAGGCGAAGATGCCGACAGGCAGGTTGATCAAGAAGATCGGGCGCCAATCCCAGCCAAACAAGTTCGCCTTGATGAGCAAACCACCAATAATTGGACCGAGCGAAGCGGCCAAGCCACCAAGCATACCGAACATGCCCATAACACCGGCACGCTCTTCAGGTTTGTACATCACCTGCATCAGGGACATAACCTGAGGCACCATCAGTGCGGCCATTGAACCCTGCAGCAAACGAGAAACAACCAAGAATCCAGCGTTTGGTGCGATACCTGTTAATAATGAAGCGATCGTAAATCCGCCGATACCGAGCAGAAAGATCTTTTTGTAACCGAACACGTCACCCATGCGTCCACCGGTGATGAGTAGAAGCGCGAAGGTGAGTGAATAGCCGGCAATGAGCCACTGAATTGTAGCGTAACTGGCACCCAGATTACTCTGGATAGAAGGAATTGCGATGTTGACGATTGTCGAGTCAAGCAAATCCATCACGAAGGCAAAAGCCACGATAAGCAAGGCAATTTTCTTTTGCTTGGCCGTGAATTTGCTCGCGTGATGCGAGGCGGCGTATTCCATTGATTTTATCCTTACTGTAGTTTATGATTTAGATAAGTAAGAATTAAGTTATCTTAATATCTTAGTTACTAAGATAATTTAAATCTCAACTAAAGTCAAGAATATTTATGGCAAATCGCAAAGAACTTATCGAGAAGTTGAACCTGCAGGTTCGCGACAACGGCAACACCAACGTGTTGTTGGTACATGCTATCGCCCAGCACATTGGTCTGAGTGCCGCTGAATTTGAGTGCTGTAGCCTTATCCAGGAGCATGGTCCATTTACGGCTGGTGAACTTGCCAAACGTTGTCATATTACAACCGGAGGGATGACGGGCATGCTCGACAGGCTGGAGCGTGCCGGATTCGTCAAGCGCACGCCAGATCTCAACGACCGCCGCCGTGTTTTGGTCAGTGCTGTGCACAATCAGCAAGCCATCAACCAGGTCATCGCATTATATGGGCCAATGCAGGCTGCCTTCGACAAAATTCTCGATAATTACTCGGACGAAGATATTGCTTTCATCGTTGACTTCATTGATAAAATTAATGTCATGTTCCATGATTCACTTGATACGTTACCGGCCAGACATGCTGCACACAAATAGCACTGTCTTATGAAAGATGATCGCCACAGGTAGTGGCGTTTTTTTGTGCAAGCCTCCAGCAATTTATAAGCATTGCGGCGCACACTAGGTAGTGTTACCTAACCCAAAGGGGGAACAAAATGCACGCAATTGAATTACCCGAAGATTATGCGCTGGTGCTCCAACAAGTCAACGAAAACGGCGAAGAGGACATCGAAACGCTGGCCGAATATTTACGGTTTGATCGTAAACGTTTGGCACACATCGTTGATGCACTACATAATAAAGGGTTGATCTACTTTAGTCGCGGGCGATATCAATACCAGTCGTCACTTATCCGACTCAGCGGCAAAGGCCGCCAACTGATGTCATACGTCTGGCCCGAATCTGGCCTAAGCCCGAGCTTCTAACAATTATTCTTTGTACCTAAAATCTGGTATGCTACCAGCATGATTCAACCCGTAGTCCGCGCAGTAATTTCACACGATAATCAGTATTTATTGGTGAAAAACAAAGGCGCGGACTTTTGGTGTCTGCCTGGCGGCAAAGTTGACGATGGCGAGCCGATTGTCGATGCTTTGATCCGTGAAATGGTTGAGGAAACAGGCGTGCAGCCCGATGTCGGTCGTTTACTGTTTGTGCAGCAGCTCTTTTTGCCAAGTGGCATGCAGCGTCTAGAATTCTTTTTTGAAGTTACCAATGGCGCCGATTATCTTGCCCTCGATTTAAGCAAAACGACGCATGGCTTACTGGAATTAGACGCAATTGGCTTCCAGAATGTGCAAGCTGTCCGTGTCCTACCGGAATTTCTGGCCACTGATTTGCCAGTAGTTGGCGACGTGCCGTTGTTTAAGACCGAAATAGTCAGCTAATATATTTGCAAAAATTAGGTCAATAGGGTTTAATAGGTGGTTGAGTGTGCACAATTCTGTGCTTTTTATCGTTCGTTGTTCTTTGACGATCGAACACTTGACCCTCTGTAGCTTCAACTCACCGAAAGGTACGTGCCCATGTCCACCATTCTGGACGACGTCGACCGCACCGCGAAGGAGAACACCACCATGAGCGACACCGTCGAGACCACCGCCCCGGGCGCCGTCAAGAAGGTCGTCAGCTCCGTCACCGGAGCTGTCACCTCCGCCGCCGGCAGCACCAAGGACGTCCTGTCCTCCGCCGCCAGCACCGCCACCGACAAGGTGCGCGAGCACGGTCCGGCCGCTGCCACCAAGGTCAAGGAGACCACCATCACCGTGGTCACCCACGACCGCACCAAGGCCGCTGCCCGCGACCGTCGTGTCCAGGTCGGACTCCTCGGCGCCGTTCTGGCGATCGTGACCCTCAGGGTCATTCGCCGACGCCGCCAGGCCTGAAGAACAAGAAGTACAGAGGTGGTAGACCTATGATCTGACGATTCGTCGTCATTTCCACAAGGCCTGCCCGCGGGGGTGATCATTTGGCATACAGCCACCTGACACCCCCGCAACCTCACCACGAAATTTAACCGTTTATGTGTTTACAATGTGCCCCCGACGAGAGCATACTACTAAGCAACGATAAACAATCTATTCTTTGGAGATAAGTATGACCCACACCGATAAAGCACCTAACGTTTCTTCACGCGTCTTCAAGCGCACCAAGATCTTGGCTACTGTTGGACCAGCGACTGACAGCTATGATCACGTCATGGCCATGATGAAAAACGGTGCCAACGCTTTTCGTTTGAACTTTAGCCATGGTGATCACGCCGAGCACGGCCAACGCATCGAATGGATCCGCAAGGCAAGCGCCGAATACGGCAAGCCAGTGGCAATTCTGCAAGATTTACAGGGTCCAAAGATTCGCCTTGGTGACTTTGAAGGCCAAATCGACGTTAAGGGCGGCGACGCGCTGCAGTTCCAGTACATGAGCGATTACGCAGCAACTGGCATTATCCCTATCCAATATGATCTCAGCAAAAAAGTAAAAGTTGGTGAGCGCATCTACCTGTTCGACGGTCGCTTGCGTGGCGTCATCGGCGACATTTCCGAAGAAGGCATATTGACTGTCCAGATCGACAACGACGGTTTCTTGCTGAAGCGCAAGGGCATGAACCTGCCAGACACTGACTTTGGTGGTGACATTCTAACCGAAAAAGATATTCGTGATATCGAATTCGGCGCAACACAGGACATCGACTATGTTGCCCTCAGCTTTGTGCAATCTGCAAAAGATATCACCAACCTGCGTGAAATTTTGCAGAGCCACAACTCTGACGTTAAAATTGTTGCCAAGATTGAAACACAGGCTGCCATCGAAGAGACTGCTTTGGAAGAAATCGTCAAGGTTTCCGACGCCGTAATGGTTGCTCGTGGTGACTTGGCTGTCGAAGTAAGCCCCGAAGCGGTGCCCGTTGTGCAACGCAAAATTATCGGCTTGTGCCAGCAGTATGGCAAGATCAGCATCGTCGCAACCCAGATGCTCATCAGCATGGTTGATAACCCAGATCCAACTCGTGCTGAAGTGTCTGATGTCGCCAATGCGGTTATTACCGGTGCTGACGCAGTAATGCTTAGCGATGAAACTGCCAATGGTAAATATCCGGTCGAAACGGTTGCTACCATGAAGCGCATTATTCTTTACACGCAGAATAACGCATCATTGAACCCAATCTACACCGGTGGCTCTGCCGACACCTTGCAGGGTGCTATTACCTCTGGTGTTATGACACTTTCTGAGCAAATTAATGCCGTTGCAATCATTGCTCAGACTAAGTCGGGTATAACAGCTTTGAGTATTGCGGCTCGTCGTCCTAATATGCCAATCGTGGTCGTTACTTCGACACCTCGTGTAGCAACCCAAATGGCTTTGATGTACGCCAGCAAGTCATTCCTGCGTGACGATGTCGAAAACGTTGGTGCAAACTTGGCCGAATGGCTCAAAGAACAGCGTGTCTTTGAGGCTGGCGATCGTGTGGTTATCGTTTCTGGTCACCAACCTGGTTTGGTTGGCGGCACCGACACCATCAAGGTCCGCGTTCTCGCCTAAGCACTTCTCCTAAAAATAAATACCCCGGAGCTTATTTACCCGGGGTATTTATTTTCTCTGTTCGTCTTCCATTTCTTTCAACAACAATTCACGCACAATCTCAGCTTTTGTTTTGCCTTTACCTACGGACGCACGCTGTAAATATCCATTCAGTTTGGAATCGATAAATAAGTTAAAGCGGATGTCTTTTGTCTGTGAATCGTATTGACTTAGAAAGTCACCGACGATCTGATCTATGGTAGTAGTGTTGTACTCTCGTTTCTGCACGTAGGGGTGATCTAGGCCGCCTAGAAAAGCTTCTTTAGAAATATTGTCACGGCGCAGTAAAAGTGTGGGCTTCTTTTGGGAAACTGCAAGGCCAACATCATATCCTACACCAAAGCTCTTTGTACTTATTTCTGCGATGACAATATCACATTTTGGTATGACTTCGATGTTGGCACGACATATATCACTCCAATCAATCTCTTTATTCGGAGTGGCATGAGTCTGCACCAAATATGCAGGTTCTAGCCAGTCGCGTGCTAGCACATAACCTCGTTTGTGAATGGCCATGACAATATCACGAAAGTATGCAATTTCTTCTGCTAATTTTGTCTTTGGCGCTATAAAATGAACTACTTTCGTATCCGTCATGGCACTCTCCTTAAGCTTATTTTACATCTTTAGGTACTGTTTTTTTGCAAAAAACCTATTGTAATAAAAACATGAGTAAGTTATACCTATGTGTATATTACTCATATAGGAGGGCGTATGAATAAGTTACTTGTAGATGTGGGGTCTTCGACCGTAAAGGTCTATCAATTTTCAGATAATAAACTAGTGCCTCTTGAAACAAAAAGCATTCATTTTAAGGAAGATTTTGACCCGCGTCAGGGCATCACCGAAGCTAACAGACAGACGCTAGTGAACTATGTTAATGGTCTTAAGAAACGCAATGCTGACTCAATTAAGATCTATGCGACGGCTATTTTTCGCAAGTTTGACGAGACTATTCAAAAGCAGTTCATAGACGATTTTTTTAGACAGACAGGCCTGCTTTTTACCATTGTCCCAGAGGGGCATTATTTGGAAATGGCATTAGCTGGCAAATACGACTCCAAAGAGCCACTACTCCTCATAAATATTGGTGGTGGATCTACGGAACTCATTGTTACGCAAGGTGGCAAGGTCATCGATCGCCATAATCTTGAGCTTGGCGTGATGACAATCATGAAGGACTTTCCAGGTATAAATGATGAAATATCAGAATATGCCTTACGAAAGGTCGTTGACTCAGTCAAAAAGCAGCTGCCGCCTAGTGCACTAAAAACACCTATCGCCATGTACAATGGGGGTGAGCTGACATATATGAAGCTTACTTCGTATAATCTTGTGCCAAATACTGCACTGAAGGATGGCGATCATCCAAAGATGATTTCGCTTGATGATTTTGCCAATCGCAACGAGGAGATCTTCGCGAAGGTGACCATTAAATCGTTGGAAGATCTTATGCCGAATGATCCACTTTGGATGCATGGAGCACGCTCATGCTCTGCAATTGCCCAGGCTATTTGTAAACACTTTGGTGTGGAGGTAATAGTGCCTTCTGATTCAAACATGGTGCACGGGATCGTACGCCAGGAATTTCGCCGCGTCGTATTAAGCGGGAGCTTTCGAAAACACCTGGAGTACATCTTAGATATTAAAAAGAGGTTAGCTACAAATGGTACTGATATACTAAGCCCGCGTTTCGAGGAGCCCAAAAACCCAGGCCAGGAATTTGTCGTATTCGATGGTGAAGAGAATATGTCACCACTTGAATTGGAACGCTATCATCTTGACATGATAGATCGCAGTGATGCACTCATTGTTTGTTCGCCTGATGGATATGTAGGGGCTTCAGCTTTATTGGAGATTGGCTATGCCCAGTCACTCGGAAAGCGAATTATTTTTACTGAAAAGCCGGAAGAATTCATGCTCAATACCTTACCAGCTGAAATTGGCCTTTAGCCAAGGGAGAAATCATGGGAAGTATAGTAGGTTTTGCGGGGCGCGCAGAAACGGGTAAGTCAACCGCTGCAGAGATGCTTCGTAGTGTATCAGGCTCGCAAAGTAGCCAGCACCTTGAATTTTCTGAGCCAATTTTAACAATTGCAAACGATTGGATGGCTCGACTTACTGCAAAAACTTCATACAATGAGGCTCTCGCAGAGCTACAACATGTGGCACTAGAAACGACAGATACATTTAAAACACTCATTAGTGCTCGATATAACACTCCGCTGCTGAGTAGGTATTTAGACCAAAGTTCGGATATTAGCCGTTGCATTACACCCGAGACAAAGTCGCAACACAGACAACTTTTAGAATGGCTAGGCAAAGGGGTGGTTGACCACGTAAGTCCTACATACTGGTCAGACGTTGTCATACAAAGGGTCGATGCACTACTCCCTGATACTGACCTTGTGACTATTGGTGGCATAAGATCAGGTTATGATGCTCAGGCTGTGCGTCAGGCCGGCGGTAAGATTATACAGGTAACTAGAGCCGCTAATAATATGCCACTTTTGCTCACAGAGGAAGCGTTGAGTGAATGGGAGCCTGACTTTACGATAGTCAATGATGGGACATTAGAAGATTTGGAAGAAGCGGTGGGGAATGTATGGCGACAAATCTTGCTTCATGATTCTTCGTTATAGCGTGTCTTGGTCTTGCCTAAAAAATAAATACCCCGGAGCTTATTTACCCCGGGTATTTTAATTTGTTGCACATGGTGGGATAATATGGTGGCAAATCATTTTGGAGGTGGTATCCGAAGTATTTTTGCACGGCTGAAATCCTACGATCTATCTGGAGGACCCCATGAGTGCGCAACCTGCGCATGAATGCCCCTATGGCGACATAGCGGCCCACTACTACCCCGAGACCGGCGAGACTGTCATTCACCTGTCGGTGAAGTCCCGGTTGCATTTCGCGTCGCTGTCGATCCCCGATGTGCGTCGCTGCAACACCGACGTCAGCGTCAATACTCCGTTGCCCGGCCTGGCCGTGTGGATGACCAAGGCAGGTCGACTCAACGTACTGGCGCTCAACGCCGAGGGCAAGATCGCTCTCGAGACGCTGGTCGATCGCCGCTACGATCTTCGTAGCATGGAAGACCTCGCACGTGAGGGCCGGCACCTCGGCATCGGGAACGGCACGTTCAGCCTCTGCTACATCTCCGATCACGTTCCGCAACTGTACGTCGCTGTGGCCAACATCATCCAATGTGGCCGAGCAAAGCAAGAGTACACCGTGCTCACACATGACGCGAGCGCGTTGATCTGATCCAGGGCACCAGAACGCATGGAGCAGCCACAAAAGTGGTGGTAGGTTTTTTGTGTGACGTTCCGTCATACCACCTATCACCACTGCACTGCTCGATAAACTTGTTGCACCTACGCGTGCGATTTTTTATTTTGTAAAATTACCGTGCAGACTTTTTGCTATAATCGATGGTGAAGCATAAGGGGTTTGCCATGTTCACCAAAAAGACGATCAAGGATATAGATTTGCAAAATAAGCGGGTGATTTTGCGCGCTGATTATAATGTCCCGATGAATGATGATGGCACAATTGCCGATGATTATCGCATCAAGCAGTCAGTCGAAACGCTCAAAGCTATCCTTGAGCATAATGTACGACTCACGATTTGCTCGCACCTTGGTCGCCCTGATGGCAAGCCCGACAAAAAATTCACCCTTGCGCCGATTGCAAAACGCCTTGGTGAACTACTGGGCCAAGATGTGCAATTTGCCTCCGATTGCATAGGGGATGCGACCAAGAAAATGGTCGATGCACTGCAGCCTGGCCAGGTAGTATTACTTGAGAACTTGCGCTTTCACCCCGAAGAAGAAAAAAACGACGCTGATTTCGCAACCAAACTAGCAAGTTATGGCGATGTTTTTGTGCAGGACGGATTTGGTGTTGTGCATCGAGCACATGCCAGCACCGAAGCTATTACACACCACGTACCAAGTGTTGCGGGCTTGCTTTTGGAGCGCGAGGTTGATGTTATTACGCGGGTTATGGACACGCCAGAACGTCCGTTGATGGCCATTGTTGGTGGCGCCAAAATCTCCGACAAAATTGACGTCTTGAATCGATTCATCGACATCGCCGATTTTATTGCTATCGGTGGTGCTATGGCCAACACGTTTTTGGCGGCCGAGGGTATCGATATCGCCAAGAGTAAATTCGAAGAAAACGACGTGCCTGTTGCGCGCGATATCCTTACCAAGGCTCGCGAAAAAGCCAAAAAAGATCGCTTTATTTTCTACGTTCCACAAGATGGTGTGGTAGCGACTTCGCTCGATAAAACTGCCTCCACGCGCATCGTGGACTGGGATGCACACATGATTGCCGAAGTCGAAAATTACCCCAAGCAACCACCAGAATCAAGTCGAGTTATTGCTAATGACGAGATGATTTTAGATATTGGTCCATTCAGCGGTGCATTCATCGCTGGTGGTATCCAGCTGGCCAATACGGTCGTTTGGAACGGTACGATGGGTGTAACCGAAACGCCAAGTTTGCAGGGCCCGGTTGGTCCATTTGCGCGGGGCACGGAGCTGTTAATTGATGCGATTGTCGGTGATTATGGACATCGCCCATTCAGCCTTGTTGGCGGTGGCGACACCTCGGCATATATCGCTGAGCGTAACTTGGTTGGCGCCTTTGACCATGTTTCTACCGGTGGTGGTGCAAGTTTGGAGCTGATGGCTGGCCGCAAATTGCCGGGTGTTGAAGCGCTGCAGGACCGCTAGGTGGCAAGCGGCATAGCGTCATTACGCCCGCAAGCTCCCGTGCAGCCGGTCTTGGCGCAGCCTTGTTGGTTTGGGCAGCTGCCGGCGGTAATTTCTAGATTCGTGTGAGCAATCACTGTACCGAGGTGTCCGGCTATGGGGCAGTCGGGCTCGGTCGCCTGAGGCGTCTCGACCTCTAGGCACTCTGAATCGATGACATCTAAACTAGCTACAGTGTCGTATTCGAATGGTAATGTTGTATTCATTACCTCATTGTGAGCTTCTGAATTATAAAGCACAAGCCTTTTATAGTGCAGGAGGCTGTGCTAAGCTAGGGGTAGTAAAACGTACATACCCATGGCTCGAAAAATCTTATTAGTCGCAAACTGGAAAATGCACCTGAATGTCAGCCAGGCAAGTTTGCTTGTTCATCGTTTGCAAGAACGTACCCGCATTCATCGCGACATCGAAGTTGTATTGGCGCCAAATATGTTGGCCTTGCAACCCATGAGTTTACAGATTGATCGTCGCAAGTTTCGGCTTGCTGCACAGAATGCCTACCAACAGGACGAAGGCGCATTTACGGGAGAAGTTTCGTTTACGATGCTGCGTGATTTGGTACACTATGTCATTGTCGGGCATTCGGAACGCCGCATCTATTTTAGCGAAACTCTCGACATGATTCGCGATAAAGTGCAGGCAGGCATTCGCAACGACATCACCCCGATTTTGTGTATTGGTGAAACCAAGCAAGAGCGGGACGAGGGGCAAACCAAACAAGTCTTGCATGACCAGCTAACCTCGGCGCTCAGTAATCTAACCTCTTCCGAAGTGGCGAACGTTGTTATTGCCTATGAGCCGGTTTGGGCGATCAGTACTTTTGGCGGCCAACTCGCAAAACCACGTGAAGTTGAAGACGCATTGACGTATATTCGTGCTCAGGTAGAATCACTGTACGGCTCCCATATCGCCAGCATGATTCGCGTTTTATACGGTGGTAGCGTTGATGAACATTTGGTACGTGGGTATCTCGAGATCGAAGGCTGCGACGGTGCGCTTGTCGGCGGTGCCAGCATTAATCCATACAAGTTCGCGGGCATTATCGAGTCTGCATACCGTATGCAACACGAGTTAGGCAGCGATGCGTAAGAACAAGCCGGCAAAAATCGGTGATGCACCTCAGAAAGTTTTTGATGTTTCGCGCCCCGGAAAAACCTCAGCCGGTGCAACTTCTCGACCAGTGATCGTAGGGCACAAGCCCCAAGTTAAGGATCCAATGATGTCAGGGCGAAGTGATGACCGCCCGTTACTCGACAGCACAAAGAAAGTTACCTTGGCAGTTCCCGCAGACGTTGAGCTAGCGGCTCAGCCTCAGCTCGCTACCGATTTGCAAACCCCGGCCGATACTCCTGTATCACCAGATGCCACAACTTCTGACCAGCTACAAACTCCCGCACCATCTGACGATTTGGCGGCCCTCGTAACCAGCGCAATGGTCGAATCACCTGTTCCTGCACCCCAGTCAACATCCATGCCAGATGCAGCTTCGGGGCCACAGGCCAGCCCAATTTCTGCACCCCAAATTCCTGCCGAGCAGCCACCACAAGCCGAACAGCCTGCTCGCCCCGAGAATGCCACGACCGGTGTTATTTTTGATGAAAATTCTGCCACACCCGACGCATCCCAGCCCACAGAAGCCAGCGCGAATGCAGAACCGCTCCCGACGCTCACCGATGAGCCAATCGATATGGCCGCGCAAGCTAAAATTGTAGTGTCGCACCATAACTACAGCAATGGCTGGGTCAAATTCTTCATAACGTTCGTTATCTTGGCAATTATTGCCGTAGTTGTCATTGATATTCTGCTAGATTCCGGACTCATCGTCAAAAACGGTATCCCACACACTCATTTCTTCTAGAAATCCAGCCTCGTTATAATAAGTTACAACAACAGCCCGAAGGCCAAGCTGCTACAATAAAAGCATATGGCTAGTGACATTCTCGATCCATGGGCTGATGAACTTCCGCCCGGTACCGTAACAGGGCCGGAGGCTGAATTAGTGCAGGGTTTGAATGATGAGCAAAAGCGCGCCGTGGTGACAACCGAGGGCCCGCTCCTTATTCAGGCTGGTGCCGGTTCCGGCAAGACCAAAACGTTGACACACCGCATCGCGTATCTTATTTCCACCCGCAAAGCTTCGGCCTACAATATTTTGGCAGTGACATTTACCAACAAGGCTGCCCGAGAAATGCGTGAGCGCGTTGCCGGACTGCTTGGTGAGGACCCCGATAACCGCAGTTTCATGCCATACATGGGCACCTTCCACTCAATTTGTGTGCGTATCTTGCGACAGGATGGCGAAAGTATCGGTATCCCAAAAAGTTTTGTAATTTTTGACGAATCCGATCGCACAGCCGCGATTAAGCGAGCTTGCAAAGAACTGGCAATCGACGAAAAGACCTTCTCGGCCAAAACCATTGGTGGTATGATTAGCAACGCCAAAAACGACCTCATGACCCCTGAGGAATTCGCTAATATCGAGTCGAGCCCAGCCGAACGCGCTGCTGCGCAGGTATACCCATTGTACGAACGGGCTCTGCGCGAGGCGGCGGCCATGGACTTTGATGACCTCATCAGCGTCACGGTGCGCATGTTGAGTACCCAGGAGCAAGTTCGTGCCAAGTGGCAAAAGCGTTTTCGCTATATCATGATCGATGAATACCAGGACACCAACGCTGCACAGTACAAACTGGTGCGTATGATGACCAACGCCAGTAACAACATTGCTGTGGTGGGTGACGACTGGCAGAGTATCTACAGCTGGCGCGGCGCAGATTTTCGTAACATTTTGAACTTCGAAAAAGACTACCCGAACGCCACTGTTATTAAGCTTGAACAAAATTACCGAAGTACCAAGGCGATCTTGGATGCGGCACACACCATTATTACCAAAAACAAACAGCGATCTGACAAAAAGCTCTGGACGGCAGCGGGTGAGGGCTTACCGGTACAAATGTTGCAAGTAGCCAGTGAGCGTGCCGAGGGCGAGGCGATTGTCCGCCGTATCCGCAACGGCGTTGACAGCGGTTTTCGTAAATACAACCACTTTGCCGTGCTGTATCGTACCAACGCCCAGAGTCGATCAGTCGAAGAAACCTTTATCCACTACGGTATTCCGTACCGCATCGTTGGTGGCCAGCGTTTCTACGATCGCAAAGAAATCAAAGACCTCATGGCGTACTTGCGCTTGATTTACCAACCGGAAGATCGGGTGAGTTTCCAACGCATTGTAAACACGCCAGCGCGTGGTATTGGTGCAAAAACGGTCGAGAACTTCTTCTTCTGGAAGCAAGCCAATCAGTACACATTACTGGAAGCACTCAGCCAAGTCGAGGATTGCGACATGCTAACAGATCGCGCCATTAACGGCTTGAGTGAATTTGGCGAGATGATTAGCACCATGCGTGAAATTATGGCCGACGCTTCGCCCGGGGGTATTATCGATAGCCTCATCCGCCGCCTTGATTACTTCAATTACGTCAACGACGGCACGCCGGCAGGTGAAACCAAACAGGAAAACGTGAAGGAACTTTTGAGCGTTGCGCAAAATTATCAGGACGAAGGCTTGGACGTATTTCTCGAAGAAGTCAGTTTGGTGAGCGATGTCGACCAGGCCGATTTTGAAGGGAATGCAGTGACCTTAATGACTTTGCATGCCGCCAAAGGTTTGGAATTCCCAGTGGTCTTTATGGTTGGCATGGAAGAATCGGTATTCCCACATTCCCGAGCATTGTACGACGAGGCCGAAATGGAAGAGGAACGTCGATTGTGTTACGTTGGTATGACGCGTGCGCGCGAAGAATTGTACATGCTGTATACCGTCAGCCGCATGTTGTTCGGGGCTGCTCAACAGAACCCACCATCTCGATTTTTGAGTGAAGTTGACGCTGAATTTCAGCCAGATTCTGGCATGTATGGCCAACAGGGTCACAGTGGATTCGGCAATGAGTTCAAAAAGATGCCACCAGCCGCTGACTCCGAATTTGAGTCAGTTGTCCCTGATGACGAGCCGCGCTATGTTCCTGAATTATACGAAGGCGATGCCGTAAAACATGCCATCTTTGGTATCGGCCAAGTCATGGAAATGGACGGCGACAATGCCACTATTTACTTTAAAGGCAAGGGCGCCAAAAAACTCAACATTGGCTTCGCGCCAATTACCAAAATCGAGCAATAAAAAAGCCTCGCACGCATGCGGGGCTTTTAGCTTGAAATACAGATTGGGGAAGTACAACAACAGAGTGGGGGTTTGGAAGGGCGCAGTTCGCGCGGCAGTGGCAGGATTGCCAGGGATCCACCGCGCGAACGTGTGCTTGATTCCTACGAGGGACGTTCACGAACTGGTCGTGCGTGGGCGAGCGACCTCGGGGCTAGAGCTCCTTGCGGAAGCTGGGCCCGGGGGACGGGGCGTGCTGCTGCAGCCAGTGGTCGGCGTCAGTGGTGCACGCCGCCGAAGGGGCCTGGACGGCCGATGCGGCGTCGCGACGCTCCTGCGCCCGCTCCTCGGCGAGTTGCGCGGCGATGGCGGCGTCCTTCTTGGCTTTGAGCTCCATCAGGATGGTGACGATGAACGCCAGCAGGAAGATGAAGCTGGAGACGGTGAGCAGGACGTTGGCGCTGTGCAGGTCGGGATGCGTACCGGACTTGGTCAGTTCGGACGCCCTGGTCCCGATGGCACCGAGCATGGCACACAGTGTGGCGACCTCGGTGACGTCGTGGATGCTGAACTTGCCTCCGTCGAGGATCTCGAACACGCCCTTGGCGAGTGCCACGAGGATGACCCCGTACCAGATGTTGTTCGCGATGTTGACGAGGTCCGTGTGGTGCTGCGCCGGGTTGCTGAGGCAGAAGAAGCTCCAGCCGGCGGTGATCGCGACAAGCACCAACACGAGCCGGAAAAAGTCCCGGTCGTCGCGGTCGATGGTGTTCGTGCCGAACAGCGCCAGCGTGCCGGCGGTGATCGCCAGCAAGACGCTGATGATGAGTGCCAGGAAGGTCATTCCAACTCATTTCCGTGGATCTCTCGAATCCACTCTGTTGTTGAGGATCGACGACGCGGATGCGACGTGATATGTAAATTGTACAATGATTCTAAGAAAAAAGCAAATAATAGCAAAGAGGGGATGTTATTGCAGAGTGGGCGGTAATATGGTGCGTGCGAAGCAGCGGCGGGAGTGGCGTGAGCCAAAAAATCCCGCCGCATTGCAGCCTCGTCTAGTCAGGCCTAGGGCTTAGCGTGCTTGCTGGCAACAGCTGGGCTGTGTGTGCGTTTTACCGATACCGTTAAGGTGATCCACCCTCAAGATAGCGGTCGATGCTCTCGAACGGTACGTTGATGGTCATGTCCTTGCGGACCTTGCAAACGGACGCGATTCCGGCGATGATGGTCGCCAGGGTCAGCGGCACGCAGATCCAGAACATGACTACGTTGAGAAGATGCAGTTGCTGCTGCAAGCCCGTATGCTGGAGCTTGAGCGAGTACTGCATGAGCTGCACGGCGATGGTGAGTCCGGTGAGGCTCCGCGTGATGCCACCAATGACGAGCAAGGGTGTCGGCTTGATGCCGCGCCTGATGCTCTCCTCGATCTTGAAGAATCTCGGTATGAGCCACCCGGCACGAACGATCATTCCGGCAGCGAGCCACCTGAACCACATGGTTCCGGTGTCGCTCTGGTTGATGATCATGATGACCGCCAGACCACCGGCTACGATGTCCCAGAATGACAACAGTATGCCTCGGTCGAGCTGTGACTGCGTTGGCAGCCTGTCGACGTTGACACCCAGATCCGGGGCGACTCGCTGGCTACTTCCACGAAGGAAGACAACGTACCAGATGAGGCTGATGAACACCAGAACAGCGCACAGGGCGATGTTGATTCCGACGACCATAGATTGAACCTACTTCCAGGAATGCTACTCGAGCATACCCACTCTGCAAATGGGAAGGTTCCTTGCCTGCAGCGCAGGAGAACGAGGATCATTATATAATGATATCAGTAGTATTTCAAATAAGCTTACGGCGCGAGTAGCTCCGGACCGCGCAGTTTGATACAATACCTAATGACTCCTATGCGATATCGGCTACTCTTTTAAGCGTTGTCGCGCGAAGAGCCATTGCTATGCCAAAAAAATTGCAACAATTCAAACGTCAGGTTCATATGACGAGGCGCCGGCACGTTCGCCACATTAAACGACTTGCCAAAAAGCCGTTATTTACTATTCCGCTTGCGACGTTTATGGTGCTTTTAGTTGTGGGAATGGTCGGCTTGTTGGTGTTGAACGGCGGCACGCCAAAACTTCATACCAGCGATTCTAACATCGTGATTCTTAACTACGACCACAATATGCAAACGGTGCCGACGCGGGCTCGCACGGTGGGTGAACTTCTCCAAAAGCTCAATATCCACCTTAATTCTGGCGATGTCGTGGAACCAAGCTCGGCAACCAGAATTATTGGCGACAACTTCCGCATTAACGTGTATCGTGCGGTACCAGTGACCATTATTGACGGCATTCAAAAAACGTTTGCTTACAGCGCTGCATCAACGCCGCGTAGTATTGTTAAGCAAGCTGGCATTCAGGTGTATCCAGAGGATGATCTGACGCTGCTGCCCACGCAAAACTTCCTCACCGACAGCTCTATCGGTGAGCGCGTGGTGATTGATCGAGCGACCCCAATTATCGTTAGTCTGTATGGCACGCCGGTAACGCTGCGTACCCACGCAAAAACCGTTGCGGAGTTGCTCAAGGATAAGAACATTACCCTGCACAACGGTGATACTGTCGATCCGGTGGCGAGCACAGTTCTAACGGCTGACTCGCAAGTTTTCGTCAACCACAAGGGTGAAAAGATCGTGTCCGAAGAACAAGATGTGCCAATGCCCATCCAAACGGTGGAAGATGATTCGCTGACCTTTGGTACGACCGCTATTCGCCAGCAAGGTTCGGTGGGCAAGAAGATCATTACCTTCCAAGTTGAACTTCAGAATGGTGTCGAAGTTGGCCGCAAAGAAATCCAGGAAGTTGTTACCCAACAGCCCGTGACGCAGATTATCGCCAAGGGTGCTGCGGTGCAGATTCCAAGTGATAAACAGGCCGTGATGCGATTGGCTGGCATTAGCCCGAGCGACTACGCATACGTCGATTATATTGCGAGTCACGAAGGTGGTTGGTGTCCAACCAAGATCCAGGGGACCTACAGTTGTCCGCAATATATGACCGCCAGTGAAGTGCCATCGTACGGTGGTTACGGTATATTCCAAGCCACGCCAGGTAGCAAAATGGCATCAGCTGGTAGCGATTGGGTAACCAGTGCCGTGACACAGATACGCTGGGCAACCGGTTACGCTGATAGCCGCTACGGCAGCTGGGCCGCAGCATATGCCCATTGGCAAGCGCACTCAAACTGGTAAGATACATACATGCATAACGAACCAGCCACTAAAAAATCCCTTGGCCAACATTGGCTTAATGACGAAACCAGCCTCGACGCTATTGTCGCGGCAGCCGATGTCCAACCCCAAGACACGGTGCTCGAAATCGGCCCTGGCCCTGGTACACTCACGCGCAAATTGGTGGAGCGTGCCTCCCAGGTGGTTGCCGTAGAGTTTGACGACGACCTGGCCCGCGACTTGCCCGGCCGGGTTCCTGCCCAAAATCTCACGGTTACTAACCAGGATATTTTGCGGTTCGACCTTACGACATTGCCCGTAGGCTACAAAGTCGTCGCCAATATTCCGTACTATTTAACAAGCAATTTGCTGCGCGTGCTGTGTGAAAGCTCTAATCCATTCGCCAAAGCATCGCTGCTCATCCAAAAAGAAGTTGCCGAGCGCGTGTGTGCGGCCCCGGGCGCCATGTCGATGCTCAGTGTGAGCGTGCAATTTTACTGCGAAGTACGCTTGGGCATGCTGGTTCCGGCAGAGCTATTTACGCCGCCACCAAAAGTTGACTCCCAGGTATTGGAGCTGACATTCCGCGCACAGCCACTATTCGCCGATGTTGACCCGAAAGCATTTTTCCGGGTCGTTAAAGCTGGTTTTGCGCAGCGTCGCAAAACGTTACTTAACTCGTTAAGTAGTGGCCTTCATTTGGAGCGCGATCAGGTGACGAAGCTTCTAGAGTCAGCAGGGGTAAAACCGGGTGATCGTGCACAAACGCTTACTTTGCAAAATTGGTATGATATTTACCAGGCTGTCATAAATACTTGACGTGTTAAGCATTAGCGTATAAGCTAGCTGGCATGAAGCATGAAATGGGTCGCAAGGCGGCTGTATCGTACTTGGTGCAGCACGTTGGTGATGTGTTAGACCGTCAATTGGACCAGGTACTACAGGAACAATTGGGTATCGGCATAAGCCAATACAAGGTGCTGTCACTGCTCACCGACAGCGAAGAAGGGCAAGGCCAGCGCATGCTTGCCAAACATCTCGGCCAAACAGAGGCTAGCGTTAGCCGCCAGATTACCTTGTTGCTTGAGCGGGGCATGGTTTCGGCGCACATCAATGCCAAAAACAAACGTCAGAATCTTGTTAGCATTACCCCCAAAGGTGGCAAAGTTGCCGACGCTGCGCGCCTGGCATCCGAGCACTACCTCGAATCACTCTGGCCAGCCGTATCCGATAAACAACAAAAACAACTCCAAGACGCGTTGGCTGTTGTGCATGCGTGGAGCTGTCAGCCTGGCAAATTGACATCGTGCGACCATCCGTTTGGCTTGTAGGTCCCGGTTAGCCAGCGCAAAATGTCCGTCACTCGTCGATTATAGAACGCAACTTGTGCATTCTGTGCAAGGCGTTTTACAATACGTCTAGTATGCTGCCCCGAATAGAAATGCCCGGTAATCCCTTTGCGAGTGTTGTTTGCGGTGATGCCTGTGATGTCACTGCACTCGAGTTTGCGTATGACGAGGCACCTATTGAATTGCTACCGCTAGGGCAGGAATCGGAACTTTCCCCACAGGAATTGCGTCGATTGCAAGAACAGCGGGACTGGGAGCTTGTTGCGCTCGCGCGTGAGCCTGGCCCGGAAGGGGAACGAGCATTTGAAGAGCTTTGGCACAATAATTATGGGCCGATCTGCCGACTATTGAGTAAACGGGAATGCCCTCCGCATCTTGTCGAGGAGCTGGCTAGCGAGACCTTCACGCGCTTCTTCCAACGTTTGGAGGATTTGCAACAGATAGATAACTCGGCGGTTAGGGCGTGGCTGTACACGGTGGCAGGCAATCTGCTGTCCAATTACAAAAAGAATTACCATACACGAATGTCGATCCCCATTGGAGATTTTGCCGAGGGCCACGTGGCCTTTTCAGGCTCGGCGCCGATCTCGCCCGAAGAGGCATTAATGAAGACACTGGAGTCAGACGATATCGAGGCGGCGATGCAGCATCTCAACCAAAGACAGAGAGATGCTATTAGGCTTCGCTTTTTTGAAGGTGCAAGTGACGCAGAGATTGCATCCCGCCTGAATATTAGGGAAGGGGCCTCGCGGCAGTTACGGTTTCGTGCTCTGGCGATCCTCCGCAAACATGTGAGTCCACCTTCTCTCTAAGGCAAAAGATGCTTTTTGATGCCGTTTATGGTATAATACAAAGCACAGGGAAACCTGATTATGTGGGGCTGAATTTTAAGCTCGACGTTGGACTTTATCGGTTAAATCAGCAGGTCGCTTGCCAGCGTTATAGGCAAACCACAACAAATGCAAAAACATCTGTTCGCGAAGCAATGGCAACTGTATCTGACTTGTTCAGCCGCAGCAACCTGAAGCTCGCACCAGCTCTCGTTTAATCACCCGAGCAACGTAGTCGTATGATGCCAGATAGCATGACGCGTTTTATATCTTCTGGATGCTTACGTGTGACTGTTCCAAATACGTACTAAGACCTGGAACTGTGGTTGATCGACTATTTGTTTGTTTTTATGCCGGTCGCCAAGACAATCTAAACGAACTAAGCCTGTAGAAGACTAACCAAGATAAACCGGCGGACGCGGGGGCGGTACCCGCCAGCTCCACCATTTTGTTAAAATCGACTCCATTGGGGTCGTTTTTATTTGTTCCCAAGGTGTAAATTGAACTTAAATTAGGGGTGTGAACTTTTGCAGCATTGTCGATATAAAATTCGCCGTTAAATAAGATTTGTTCACCCCCCACACGCTCATCAAAAGTGATAGACCACCATTTGTCTTTTAGCTTCTCGGTAAAACTCATAGCAAATTTCACAAATTCTTCACTCTCCATGTCTATATTCTGGGTGGTTGCTATGTCGTTCTCAAGCGTTTTAAGCTGCCTGTCGTAGTCTTCGAGAAGCAATAGTAAGCCATTCTTGGCCGCTTTTTCGGTTTCCTTGACGTAATCTGCTGTGGTTTTGCGTATATCAGTCTCGATCCGCGCTTTATTCCCTTGTAGAGCACTAATGCGTTGCGTAACAGAGCCACGCTGGTTACGCCAAACTTTTAATAAGGCGCGTTTGAATGACGTGCTATCAGGCAGGAATACAAGACTGCTTAGGTAGGCATCTATGCCATCATGTAGACGCTTACGACTAAATTCACGACGACATGTACGGCAACGGTATGTAGGTGCGCTTGGATGCTTCTTACCATTACGCCACCCACGATCCTTTGCAAAGCCAGAGAACTTACTATGTAGCTTTTCGTGCTTACATTCGAGATGACGTATAAGGTTGGCAACAGGGTATTCTGGGTTGTGTTTGAGGCGCATACGAGGGTTACGCTTAGTAATTACTGCTACAAGCCTTTCATGTTCGCGTACGGTCAGCATTGGTTCATGTAAGCCTGGTACGCCCCTGATGCTACTAAGCGGCCCCTCCTTTTTAATGTCAATGATTCCACAATAGTACCTGTCTTCGATGAGTTCTATGTAATGATTAACGTCCATCGTTTTGCCTCCACGAGTACGATAGCCCTGGCTATTCATCCACTTCAAGGCTTGTTCTGGCGTATATTGTTCGTAGATTATCAGACGGCTGCATTTTTGTAGAAGCTCAAAGCGTTCAGGGTCTTTAGTGTGTATGCCCGCTACGTCTGACTTCATGTAGCCAGCATGGGGGTGGGAGATATAGTAGCCAGCAGCGTAACGTGCTTTCATACGCGCAACGGTAGTATCTGTTCTCGCATCATTATCTGTCTCGGCTTTATAGCCCTCAATAAAGAGCATAAGTTTCGAGTATTGGTCGCCATTGTTGAGGTGGCGTTGTCCTGGATCGCAGAAGTGAATTTGTACGCCAATCTGATTGAAGCGCACCTTGTAATACATCAACATTTCAACTTCCCGCATGAGACGATTTACGAAGTCAATCAAGAAGTATTTAACTTTAGGATTGCGTTTACAAAAGCGATAAATTTCTTCCAGGTCTGTACGATTAAAGTTCCTACCACGCTTGCTTGAGCGTTTTTCGGACCATGTCTTTACAAGGTCTGCTTCGAGTTCATCAGCATAATTCTGTGTGCTTTGTTCTTGTGCGTCTAAGCTATGTCCATCGCTTTGCTTTGGGTCAGATATACGTGCGAGAGCAACTGCTTGGTCCCTCATATAATTACCTCAAAGACACGGATGGCAGCCAAAGGGGACGGCTCGGCAAAGTCGTGTTTTGACTGCCATTCGTGTGCTTGAAGTGTGATAAAAAGTAACATGCCGAGCATCCCCTCCGTATGGATTATTAGGAGTTTACAACGTCCTCTTCATATAGACCATATAGCCACAAGCAGAATTCGCCCAAGTCTGCTTGGTCAAATTTTATTGGCTGTTCCCCTTGGGAGTTATCAGCTTGTCCAGAGATAGACATAAAAATCCAATCGTTGACCGCGTTGAACGACGTGGGTTCTGATATAGATTTTTATGCTGTTCGTCCCTAAAAATGGAGTTGTACCGAAGTACCTAGGGACATAGTTCTGGTACTATTATACGCTTATGTTTGGCATTTTGCAAGTAGTTTGCAGCGCATATTCCTCACAACGTTATCTGGGAAAAAAATTTGGGAGCTGTAACTAACGCTTCGTGTAACGCAAAAGATGAACGACAATACCCTCTGGAACGCAGGAGGAGCGTCTAAGACTGGTCTTCCTGTGTAAGTTGCATAAAGTCTCGTTTGAGATAATTAGATAAGGGAGAACGTAAAAATAAAAGGAGTTTTATGACCGCGAAAAAAGCTGTCGGGGTCGGGAGACCACTAAAAGTAAATTATAAAGTCATGATTAAGCTGGCTGACGCGATCCAGCACAATGCTAACATCACTGACGCTTGTAAGTATGCAGGGATTAGTAGGGATACCTACTATCGCCATCTGAGCGACACAGTATTTTCCGACATAATGGCAACCGCTACAGCAAACCAGGACAAGTTAGTCATGAGTTTTCTGACATTTTGGTGAAAACTCCCATGCATTTGCTAGGTTTTTAAGAAAATCAGTGTCAGAAATTAAAGGGTTACAACCAGCGGGTAATGGTCTGAAATCACTTCTGTTAGAGGTGATTTGACTACTTCTATACTCTTAATTGCTTTAGCAAGCCCCTGCGTCACGAACATATAATCAAGTCTTAGCTCGGCCGCATGATAGACATCTTGATTGGCAGGAGTAGGAACTGTGTTCGTGCGACTAGATAGTGGAACGGCTATATCAATCAGCCCTGCATTGGTGAAGAAATCGGTAACATCGTACCTTAAGGCGTTCGTTCCAAACTTGGTAATACCCTTTGCCGTTAGGTCGTCAATGAGGCCTTCTGGATACTGGTCTGCGCGACTTAAGCTGTTAAAATCACCTGTGATAATAGTTTGTTCATCTTGGTTTATGAGAGACATGAGGAGCTTAGCTTCCGCTAATCTTTCGTCTTCATTCCCAGGATTGAGATGTACGTTCCAGACGTGCAATGGCTCACCATTCGTTTGGACGACTGAGTGGACGGCACTGTGCCAGAAGCCGTCAGTATGGGCTTTGGAAGCAAGCATCGGTGAGCCAGAGAACGTAGCCAGCTTAAATCGAGTGTTGCTATCGCCATACGCCCATGTATTCAGACCTGTCGCTTCGGCAAACTCTTCTAATCGGGTAGGCTCACCCTCAGCCCAGCCGTTTGCTTCTTGGATGCACAAGACATCAAGCTCTTGCTCGGCTACAAATTCTTTCAGTTCGGATTGGGTATTTTGTGCGCCTTCGAACAGGTTATAGCTGGCAATTCGCATAGTATTTATATGATACCACTTTTATAGGTAAAAATCAACCTACAGTATCTGAGCCTTCAAGTGACGCGATCCAGTCTTCTTTATCTAATAACCCTCTATCAGTGAGGAATATACTGCTACAGCATGAGCCGCCGTTAGCTGAGGTTCTTAAGTCTTCGGGATCAGTGGACCATTTCTGGTCTACATAAGCTGTATTCTCGGTATTGGCGGCGTGTACGTCAGGTTGTGTACCCTCTGATAGAACCATGTCTACGTCCATCAGGAATATGTCGTAGCTATTTCTCTTTTGGAACATAATTCCCAGAAATCGAGTTGCCTCTGCGTCACAGTTCAGCTTCTCTTTACATATTCTTTTGGCGGCTTGTTCAGGCAGCTCACCTGGCTTCATCGTAGCGGCAGGGAAGCCCCAATGACCTCCCAAATCGGGATCATCATCAGGTCTTTTGACCACTAGGAACTCATCGGGATTCTGTTTGTTCTTTAAGACGACCGCTACTACATACTTGGTTTGTTTGCTCATACGTTTATAGTACTACTAACTCAGCCGTAAGTTGCGATTATCAGTACATTTTCTAATTATTGCATAATATGTTTACTAACAGGGGTGGGCGCGAAGAAGCGGAGCACTTGACAGGCGTCTAGGGCGCTAAAAATTAGCTACTACCCCTGTTAAGTGGCCGCGTACAATCATCATTGTGCGACGCCCGACAGACGTCTACAATAGTAGTTATGGCAGAAAAAGACATCAAGAGCAAAGTGCCAACCCGCGATGAAATTAAAAAGTTGATTACTGCGGGCGATCCTACTGCATTTATTGGGCTACAAGAGACCGCCTTCTTTGAGGTGCGTGACCATCGTTACGACACAGCAGCTAAGGATCGGGTGAAGCTGGAAAAGGCGAAGCAGACCTTTGCCACTGATGTCAGTACAATCGCCAATTCAGGCGGTGGCTATATTCTTTTAGGGTTTGCGACCGATACTCCTGCGGGCACCCGTATTGAGTACATCAAGTCTGTAAGCGGCGTAAAGCGTGAACTGATTGACTTGGACGCACTACGGAACATACTCCGTGAGCACACCGTTCCACGCATCACTCTTGAAAGTCTCAAGCACGGATTTATCGGCGAAGGAAACAAGTCGGTGTTTTGGGTTCAGATACCTGACGCCAAAGCCACAGGCCAGTACCCCGTGCTTATTAGGAAAGCCCGTTGGGGCGTAGATAACGATGAATTCTTAAAAGGTGAGATGTTTGCGCTTTTTCACCGAGATGGTGCCGAAAACCTGATAGAGAGCGCGGAACAGATTCAGCAGATACTTGCTGCGGCAAGCCAGAAGGACGCCGATCCACAGACGATTGCAATCGCACGTTACCAAGAGCTTAGCGAAAAGATTGACAGACTGGTGGGTATGGGCGGGCCAGTCCCAAAAGCTGACCCCCAGGAATTAGTGGGGGATTTTCTGGCTCAAGCCAAAAGTGGCATGGCTAGTGACCAAGGAGTGTTTTACATTCTGGCTAAACCTACAGGACAAGCTAACTTCAAGAACTTCTGGGATGATGACTTTCAAGGTAAAAATCTGTACCACCTCATGAAGAACCCGCCCACCTTGCGTCGGATGGGCTGGGGACTAGATGTTGCGAGTGGCGAAATGCCGATGCCGATGGGTAGTGCGTGGGAGATACGAAACGGCAACAGGAAGTTCCTACAAGTTACGGCTGACAGTGAGGTGTTCGGTGCGATTAGTGTAGATACAATCTTGAACTGGGGCACTGGTAATTATTTACCCGCTGATGGCTCGGTAGATACCCTGATTAATGAAGTTGCGCTGATTGAGTACATCTATAACTTTATGGTATTTGTTGCTGAGCTTGGTAAGTTGAATGGCGGCCTCGACGAGTATGATGTCTATTATGGTTTTGATTTGCAGCCTGACTTAAAGGCATCCATGCTTAGCCCGCATCATATAGGACCGCACACATTCTATGATGTAAAAGGTCAGCTCGGTACGCATCGTACTTGGACTGGTAAGTTTAGTCCAGGAGAGCTGCCACAGGTTGCGGCGGGAAGATATGCACTCGATATTACTAAAGGCGGCTTCTCGATAACCGAGACGCCCACGCCCATACACCGAAACGATGACGGAGTGTACGCGGTACGCGTGGACTTCTTCACTAAGCTCTACTCCTAGGGGGTGTATGTTGCAAGGGGGTATCTACCTCTGATTGGCGTTTTTGCTGGTACTGATAGTCTAGATAGTCGTCCCAGAGTAATTCGCGCCAACGATGGATCTCTTCAATAATGAGGGGTGAACTATTTTCGAGGTGCTCCACCAAAGTAAAAAGCCAAGCAAATCGCTTGGCTTTTTACTTTGGTCGTGTTTGACGGCGCGTACCGTGGATATCCGAAAACAGCTGGGAGCTGTTTTCTTCAAAAGATCCGTACCCGCCAGCTCCACTATTGTTGGGTAATAAAAAACACCTATCACGGGGATAGATGCGTACTAATCGGGGGTTCGAGCGAATTGAGCGGGGGTTTGGTGGATGAGAATCACTGGAATGTGATCAAATCTTGCCGAAACCCCGCGCCCAATTCACGAACCTGTGAGGGTGTTGCTGTTACTTCACTTGTTTTCCAGGAAGTACGCCAACGCTCGACCGCTGTAGCCGTCTGCGATGGCGTCCATCGGAACGACGTAGTCGCCGTTGGCGGCGACCTCCCGGTTGTCGACGAAGCCGCTGACACTCTGGGGTGCCCAGGCGTCGGAGACGCGGTCCTGGTAACTGACCGGTGTGCGCAGGTCGAGCCCATGGACACCGAAGGCAACGCTGAAGTCGCGGTGCACCAGCTCGCCGAGCTTCGGGACGAATCCGTCGTGTCCGTCGATGCCGGGGACAGTCAGGACATTCGGGTTGTGGGGAGTGTAACTCACCGTGATCGGGTGCTTGGGCTTGACCCTGCCCGCGAAGCAGGCCAGAACGAACGAGTCGTTCGGGCGGAAGTCCTGGTAGAACTTCGCCATGGCTTCGATCGCGGACCGTCGCTTGGGCCGTCGGTTGGCGGGGATCTGCGGGTCGTCGAGGGCGTCCAGGATGTCGGCCGGGTTCTGCGCGCGAAGTGTGGTGTAGTCACCGTAGTTCTCGATGGTGACCGCCGCGCTGCGCGTGCCCCCGAAGGACAGGCCGCGACCGCGGATGGCCCACTGGAGGTTCTCGAGCGTGGATGTCATGTCACGCATGAAGCTCGTGGTGAGTTCCGGGCCGCGGACCAACTGGAGGTTGGTTCCGGCGAAGTTCAGGAACATGCAGTTCCCGAAGTCGGTCTCGGCCTCGTTCTGGTAGCCACAGATGTGGCGGATGCCGTCGTTGCCCTGGGGTGGCACGTACACGTACGTGCGGGTGTTCGTGATACGGGCCGGGCCTGCAGTGACGCACATAGTGCATCGCTCCTTCTTGTCGGACGTGCGCGAATGGTGCGGGGGTAAAACAACAACCTGAAACAGGTATGACACAATTATTATCATATTTCTCCATAATTGCAACCTTAGCCGCCAATCTCACAGGTAAAGATTGGAAGATGGCACAATATATTGTAAAGTATGTCTAATTCGAGAAATCCTCGAATCGTGTGATGCAAGGGAGAACGCAGGTGGCTTCTCGTGTTGAGAGACTGGACGGAAGTTCGGTCGTCGTTCGTAATGTCAATGCTGGCCTCACCGTCAAGACCGTCGAACGCCTTGACATCTTGGTGGTCGTCAACGGTCCGACGCGCTTGGTGGACGGCCTGTCGATCAGCGTCATCAACGGATGCGTGGTGGTCGACAACGACACCAGTATTACCGCTGGAGTCCAGCGACTTCGTCCGAGCTTCATGACGCGTCTGTGCCGTTTGTTTGGCCGCAGTTCAGTGTCTGTCGTCACGAACAGTGTCACGGTCAACGGCAATAACAACCGGGTCGCGGGTCCGCACAGCTCGAACAACGTGTTCGATAATGGCGGCACGCTTGCTGGCAGCGTCAGCATGCAGATCAGCGGTTCACGCAGTGGCCTCAGGATCAAGATCGAGGTACCCTACGGTGTCTCGGCCAGAGCCATCAACGTGAGCGGTTGCTCTATGAGCTAGCGCTCCATGTCACCCCACCCACATCCACTCGCAGAAGCGTGCTCCGTGGTCGCACCCAGCGACAACCAACACGCCACGCTTCTGCCCCTACTTCCAATTGTAGAATTATTATTGTATAATATGCGTCGTTCAACCGAACGTACCTGATTCATCTTCAACCCGAGGGAGCACGATATGTTCGTAGCACTGTTCGACCAGACTGGCTCGCCCGTCAAGATCAGCGACCTCCGCGACGCCGACGAGCTGATCACCCAGTGTGACCACCAGAAGCTCATCCAGAAGCTGTTCCCCGAGGACGGTGTCTACTGGCTTGTCTGGGACTCCAGCGACGACTCGAGCGACAAGCGCGGTTCCGGCTTCTACTGCATCACTGCCACCAAGCGCCCCAGGCTCTTGGACCACGGTCACTGCGGCATCAGCTACGCCGATCACAGCGCCGACTACGCGCACTTCGACCTGGCCGCCGAGCTCGAGACCTACCTCAACGAGATCAACCAGCACCCGATCATGCCGGCCAACGTTCTGTCCATTGTCCGTGAGCGCGTCCGCTACCAGGAAGGAGCCCAGCACCCCATCGAGGGCGAGGATCGCTACATGATCCAGACGGCTTCACCCAAGGTCATCAACCTGGTACTGCGCGGGGTCATCGACAAGGACGCGACTGTGATCAGCAGGGAGATCGGCGACCGCAAGGTTTCTATCTTCGAGCTCGCCTCGGCCATCTCCGCCTTCCTGGGCAACGACGACGTCGACTTCAAGCACACGGAATGCCTCTACGCGACGGTGTCGCCCTTGCACTGGTTGCGGCTCGTGAAGCTCCAGCGGTTGCTGGGTGGCATCGACTCTGCTGAGACTGCCCAGGCTGCTGTCTGACCAAACGGCCCCTGTAGGGACTACGATGAATTAGGTGCCGTCCGGGCGATACTGTGGTTTTCCACACACTTCGCCCGGACGCAACACCATAAAGTATATATGACCACCATTACCGGTGGTTTTTCTATTTCGTACCCAGGCCACAGCGTTGTATTATTATCAATTTAATTGTATAATAGCGTTGATTCGAGAATGTCTCGGAACACGCACCTTTCACCCAAACAGACAAGGAGCACCACCATGCGTCTCGCATCTGGCCGCAACTGCATGCCCTCCTCGGACACCACGACAACTACGCTGTTCGACGACGACGGCAAGACCGTCGAGGTCATCGACCCCGACATGCTCTACGCCATGCCCATGAGTGGCAACCCGTACCTCGCCAAGCAGTTCCCGCACGCCGGTTTCTACTGGACCGTCTTCGTGGACAACGGCTTCCGCCCGTTCGGTGCCGTCTGGATGACCCACATCACCAAGGTCCTGACGGACCGCAAGATCCTGGGGATCAAGGTGGGCACCTACATCAAGACCTGCGCCTCGCACGCCATGTACGGCTGCCCGACCCCGCAGGAGATCATCGACATGTTCAACCAGCCCTGCCTGTCGGACGGAGTCGAGGTGCCCAGCATGCCCGCGAGTGTGCAGAAGTTCGTGCTCACGCACGTGCCCGCACAACCCCCAGTGGCCTAGCCACAACCGGTAGGTTCTGCAAGAGAAAGTGAAAGGTGTCTGTCGGGGACGAAATGGTGGATCTTCCACACAATCGTCCTCGGCAACACCCCCCAAGTTTGACGATAGTATACTTATTATATGTACGAAGAAGAATCCGAATTACCCTGCGCTCACAAGTTGGCGTTCGACACGCAAAAGCAAGCACAAGCTGTCGCGACGGTAGCCGAACATCAACATGGTGCCGCGCTGCGCCCATATATTTGTCGATATTGTGGCCTGTGGCATCTCGCCAGCAACTAAAATGTTCCGCAAGCCTTGACGAGACCACCAGAAGTGGCCTAGGCTAGGAGTAACATGTTACAAAAAGCCAAGAAGATTGCCAGCGAAGGCAAGAGTAAATTACTATCATTTCGCACCTTAAAAGACCTCGCGCCCGAGGATGTTCAGGCCGCCCGCACGTACATCAAGGATTATTGGCCGAATTTGCAGCGCTTCAACCCCAAAGACACCGACAGTCTCATCGGTGTGCCCAAGCCATATTTGGTGCCATCTTACGCCGAAGGCCACGAATTTGACTACAACGAACTGTACTACTGGGACAGCTATTTCATGATCCAGGGCATGTTAGACGAAGAGCACAAAGAGCTGGTTATGGGCATCCTGGAAGACCTCATCAGCATTTTCAAACGCTTTAGTATCATCCCAAATGGCTCGCAAATGTACTACCTCAGCCGTTCACAGCCACCATTTTTGACGAGCTTTATCTTTGATGTTTACACTGCCTACAACCCCGGTGAATCTTGGCTGAAGGACATGATTGCAGTTGCCCAGAACGAGTACCAGACGGTCTGGACCGGTTCACGCAAGCCAAACGCCCGCCAAGTGTATCGAGGCCTGAGCCGCTACTACGACTTCAACTACCTGCACGACATCGCCGAAACCGAAAGTGGCTGGGACATGACACCTCGCTTTAACCGCCATGCGCTCAACTACTTGCCCTGCGACCTCAATGCGCTTTTATTTAAATACGAAATGGACTTTGCCCGCGCTGCCCGCATTTTTGGGAACAAAAAAGAAGCTGCCAAGTGGGAGCAAGCCGCCGAGGCACGCAAAAAGACCATGGACGAGTTGATGTGGGACGCTGGTCGTGGTTTGTACTACGACTTCAACTACGTTAAGGAACGTCGCGGCAACGTCAGCTCGCTGGCATCGTATTACTCGATGTGGGCTGGTATGGCCGATGGTCAACAGGCACAGGCAATGGTCAAAGCGCTAAAGCGTTTTGAGCAAAAGGGAGGCCTTACGACCACCGATAGCTTGCCGCTTGGTCAATACGTCCCTGGCTCGATGCCAACACAGTGGGCCTATCCAAATGGCTGGGCGCCATTACACTTTTTGACCGTCAAGGGCCTGCAGCGCTATGGCTATAACGAAGATGCTCGTCGCATCGCCACCAAATGGATGGCTAACAACCTTAACTGGTTCAACGAGCACAACGAATTTATCGAAAAGTACAATGTCGTTAACCCCGAAAAACCACCGGCCAAGGGTGTGTACCCATCTCAGACTGGGTTTGGCTGGACCAACGCCGTGTTCGAGCGCTTTTGCCAGGAATATGTCGATGGCGATAAGCACATCGGCTTGCCACTCGTTTAGGCACTCCTGTTGATGCTGTTACTACCCGGGCGTACAATGAAGATATTAAGGGAGCACAGCCACTATGCCATTTGTGATATTTTTACTCGTTTTTATTCTGTTCATCCTCATGAACGGCATGCGTATTATCAATCAGTACGAACGCGGCGTCGTGTTCCGTTTGGGCCGGGTTATGGGCGGCGTCAAGGAGCCCGGCTTGCGCCTGATCATCCCGATCATCGACAAGATGCGCAAGGTGAGCATGCAAATTGTGACCTTGCCGGTCGATTCGCAGCAAATTATCACCAAAGATAACGTTTCGATCGACGTTGCAGCCGTGGCGTATTACCAGATTACCGACCCGGTTAAATCGATTGTCGAAATCCAGAACGTGATGTCGGCAACCTACCAAATTGCACAGACTACCGTGCGTAATATCGTAGGGCAGAGTAGCTTGGACGAAGTGCTAAGCAATACGACCAAAATTAACGAGGCGATTAAATCTATTTTGGATGTCGCCACTGTAAAATGGGGCGTGTATGTGAGTACCGTTGAACTGAAAGACATTCAGCTGCCCGACAGCATGCAGCGCGCCATGGCTAAGCAGGCCGAAGCCGAACGCGAAAAGCGCGCTAAGATTATCGCCGCCGAAGGTGAACAATTGAGTGCCACCAAACTTGGCGAGGCCGCCGACATTATTGCGGCACACCCGGTTGCGCTTCAGCTCCGCAACTTGCAGGTTTTGAACGAAATTGCCGCCGAAAAGAACAGCACTATTGTATTCCCGGCGCAGTTTATGGACAGCATTTCGAGCCTCAAGGCCTTTATGGGCAAAGAAAAATAGATGCCAGCCGAAGCTATGCCCTTGGTGGCCAATCCGCCGAGTCCGTTTTACCGCGTGGCGCTGAAAGCACTGATTCTGGATGACCGACAACGAATATTGGTTACAAAAAATGATCGTAATTTATATGAGCTACCGGGTGGTGGTTGGGAGCATAATGAATCAATTGCCGAGGGACTAGCCCGCGAGTTGAAGGAGGAGGTGGGTGTTTCAGTCAAGGTTGATGCAGATATGCCCCGCTTTGTCTTTCAGGCGTTGAGTCATCATGGATATCAAGCATTACGTATTGTGTACGATGCGCGTATGCTCGACCCATCCCAGACGTTGACACCGGCAGATGGGATGGTTGATGCTCGTTTTGTCGAAAAGGATGAGTTTTTGCAACTCCCACTTGTTGTTACCGACGAGCCGATCAAGCAATATACCGATTATATTTGGTCGTAGCGACCCGTTTGCTCGATGCCTTGTGCTTGACGAAATATTCAAACAGGGTAGGCGGACGTTTCTTGGCTTTGGCCTTTGAAGATCGTTGCTTGGCGCTGCCGTCCGATCTATGGCTATGATCATGGTTGTCGCCGTGTCCACCACCGGCATGTCCGCTCGCTTCCATTGCGGACGTTTCGGCCTGAGCATGACCACTTGCGTGGTCCAAACATAGATCACCTAGCTGCTGCATAATATCCTGGAACTTCAAAAGATCACGTGCCTCGTTACTTGCAAGATAGGTTTCGACTTCCCGTATGAGTTTGTTGCCGGCATCACCAAGTTGGCTGGCCAGCATTTCGGAGGCAACAGATATCTGCATAAAACGTTCTAGTTTTTCACTCTCGTTAAGTTTTTCGGACGTTTCGGCATAGCTGGCTAATTGTCCAAGTAGATTCTCGACAGAGAAGTCTTCAACCGGTAATTCAAGGCGCTCAGTTTCCATCTATTGCCCGCTTAACATTGTCAATGTTGTGTCTTACGGCCATAAATCCAGCACCTTGCACAATCGTTAACGCCCGATTACTGTCGCCGATACGTACGCCTTGCTCGGAACTACTTGCCATGCTATCGCGATGCCATAGTAATCGCAGATCGGTGGCCAGTTGGTACGGCCGACCGTCCAACGATATTTCTGGCAGATTACGTCCATTCTCACGAATGTGCAAGCTGCTAACTTGGTGCTTGTCACTGAGCAGCGTGTTGGAGACTGAGGGCAGGGTGCCTTTGGCACGAAAGGCCGCCGCGTGATTGGTGTGTTGCCCCTGTGACCATGCCTGCAGCGCCCGGTTATTTCCTGAAATGCCGAGCAGTGTTAGCAAGTGCTGCGCTTCGCCAGCAATTTGCCTTGAATTGCCACGATGACTGCCGACCCCTGGCGCCTCTAGCTGCGCTGCTGCTGCCAGAATTTCGGCCTGATCGGTGGTAAGGCCAGAGCTGCGCCATGGTTGTCGCCACAACCACAGTTTTACTTGGTCCGGTGTTTGTTTGTCCTGATCCACAGCAATAATTGCGGGCATAGAAATATCGGGTGTCAGTGATACGACCGCGTAAGCCCCGGCCATAACACTGCCGATTGTGTCGAGGTGCAGAGCATATCGTGGTCCATATAGCTCCACGAGTCCATTGCCTAAATCATTGCCGTCTTCTTCGACAAAATCTCTTGAATCACCCTCATTTTGTCGTGGCCTCCAGAGCTGGCCTTGCATACCAGCCACAGCCACGTTGCCAGTATCAATAGTGGCGTCAGCAAAATTATGTAAGAAAGTATCGAGCTCGCCAGCTCCTGTTTGATAATCGGGTAGTTGTACATATTCCATGAGTTTACCGTACTGAATGTAAAAAATTTCTGCAAAAATATCGCAAAAAAGAATGTTATTTTGCTACAACGTCGCAAAATCTACCGAAAAATGCATCAAAACAGCATTTATTTGCCTAAAAGATAGTGCGGGGATTGAAAAATATGCTGTAACAGGGTACTATATCACCTGTGATGTGGCTCTTTAGCTCAGTTGGTAGAGCAGAGGCCTGAAGAGCCTTGTGTCCCCAGTTCGAGTCTGGGAGGAGCCACCAAATCACGGCAACAACAGTTGCAAAATGCGTCGTTAACAGGTATAATTTTACCCGTTAACCACCACATGCGGGTCTAGCTCAGTTGTTTAGAGCGCATCCTTGCCAAGGATGAGGCCAGGGGTTAGAGTCCCCTGACCCGCACCATTTTAGTTTTACAGATAGAAAAGCGTTCCAGATCGGGCGCTTTTTTATTTTGATGATGAATCGTGATCTGTTGCATTGGTTAGACCCTTTTCTGCTTGAAATAAGCTTGATTTGTTACACCGCGCCAACATAAACGGAGTTACAATAGAGTAATGCGTGAAAGATCTCCACAGACACTAAGCGAAGCCGACCGACATCTTGTTGCCGCATGGGCTGCTGACTGTGTGGAGCGGGTTCTCGGGTTATTTGAAGCTGAAGCTCCAGGTGATGACCGCCCTCGAGCCCTCATTGTGCGGACTCGTGCATTCGCTCGGGGAGAGCTCAACACTGCCGAGGAGATTCGTCGTCGGTTTACTGGTGGCGTTAGGGTGGGCGAGGTAAAGTCACCGATCGCAAAAGCCGTAGCCCGAGCCGCTGGCCAGGCTGTCGCCATCTGTCATATGGGCGCACACGCACTAAGTGCTGCCGCTTGTGCCGTCGAAGCCACTGGCCTTGCAAACCAAGACCAGCCAGAAGTCATCGAAGATGAGATCCGCTGGCAACTAGACCACATGTCGTCAGATGTCCGCGCTGCCCTAAGCGCTCTCCCGCCTATCGGTGAAAACTCATCAGGCCCTCTTGGACCCGGGATGAATACCGCAGGCCAACTCGGCGTTATCATCCGTAAACTGCAAGTAGGTATCACTCAGACCAACTCGGAATATCAGGGAAGCAGTAGATAACCTCGTCGTTTGTCGCCGTCACCCCAAGCTTTGCTAGTTCTTGCTGCATCAGATATAAACTGGAATATAAACGGTTCCACCTATAATCCACGTGCTGCACCAATTTCGATCACCCCTGTAAATGGCCTACAAATCGTAGGCCATTTTTCTATTTCATAGGCTTTTCCAAAAATCCACCCCCGTAAAAGTAGGGTTAGAGTCCCGTGACTAGTAGGTCGTGCGACACGCATTCTAACAAACTGCTATTGTGCGATATGATAAGAGGATGAAACAACAAGCAACAACGACCAATGCTCCGGATGCACCATTTCTTTCACAAGCCATTATCGCTGGCAGCACAATCTATGTTTCAGGACAGATACATTCTCAACCTGATGGCACACTTGTTGACGGTTCCGTCACAGAAAAAATGACTCAGATCATGCAGAACATTTCTGCTATTTTAGAGGCAGCTGCCGCCACGCTTGATGACGTCCTAAAAGTAGTCATTTACGTTACTGATATGGCCCAGATGCCTGAGCTGAACAAGGTTTACCTGACATATTTTAATGAGCCGTATCCTGTCCGCGAGGCAGTCTGCGTGCAGGCCTTGCCGCTGGGTGCAACTATTGAAATAAGTGTTGTTGCGGCGAAAAGTTAGCCCCTATGCCAACTGTAAATTTCTTTTATCAGAATGACGCCCACCTAAAACGATTGGATGAGCTAATGCAAGATATTAAGACGCTTGTTGCCTCAGAATTAAGTTGCGGCGATATTCAGCTAGATACCTCAGAAGTGAGCGTGCGCTTAATTCGTAGCGAGGGATCGGGCATGATCGCTGATCTTGAGGTGGAAATCACTGCTCATGCTTTCCAAGAAAGAGTCGATAAACAAGACAAAATCTGCCTACGTACCAGAGATTATCTAGTGCAAAAAATCCCGAAAACAGAAATTCGGGTTTGGTTGTTATTGCCGCAACTTGGCCATAGCTGGGAAGAATAGCAATGGATTATAAAAATACGGCACAGTTTCTTCGCGTCTTCGTCGATTTATCCGGTAAACACGGCGACCTTGCAAGCGTAGTTATCGACGAAGGCCACCACATATCCGATGACGAACGTCAGCAAATAACTCGTGAACTGAACACCGGTGAGACGGCATTCGTAAATAACCTAGCCAAAGCTGACATTAGCATCATGCATCCGCAGGGCGAGATTGATTTTGCTGGAGTTGCTGCCCTCGGAACGGCTTGGTTGCTTACGAAACTTAGTCACGGATCAATAGGCGTCATGAAAGGTCGTGGTGGGTATATAACTGTCTCACGAGATAAGGATCACGTGGGTACGGACAAATTTAGCGACTATGCCGCCCTGGCATCACAAGCAACTTAAAGATGCCGAGGCAGTTGGGCACATCAAACTTGAAGATACAAAAGCATGGGAACACACCATGGCTTGGGCATGGATTGACGAGGCAAAAGGACTTATTCGCGCTCGTACTTTCGCGAGTGATTGGGATATCCCGGAGGCCGAAGGTAATGGTTCTGGTGCGATGGTGTTGGCCGTTAAACTTAATCGAACTATTGAAATACATCATGGCCAAGGATCGATTATGTTCGCTAAGCCAGCTCCGAATAACTGCGCCGATATCGGCGCGCGCGTCATCGACGTTACGCCACTTATTAAAGGGGATATACTATGACTCAACTAGGGGCCACGCTATCACCGCGTGGCTATCTGATAGTAAATGCCGATGATTTTGGCTACAGTCCAAGTGTCAACAAGGGCATAGTTGAAGCTCATACAAACGGAATTGTTACTAGCACGTCTGTCATGGTTGACGCAATTGCGGCAGATGAAGCACGTGGACTTTCCAGATATCCAGATCTTTCTGTGGGTTTACATTTTGAAGTAAAGAACTTCGACAATGTGCAAGTAGAACTTGACCGCCAAGTTGCAAAATTTGTCGACCTTGTGGGCACCCAACCAAATCACATTGACACGCATAAGTTTTACGTGTCCAATGAAGGCTTTAGAGATGTCCTGCGGGTCTATGCCAAGAAGCATCATATCCCGCTCAGGGAGTTTAGTGGTGCCAAATTTATCGATTCATTCTTCGGCATGCACTCGGGCGGTGACGTATCGGTTAACCGACTGAAAAAAGCCATTGACCAAGCAACTGATAAGTTCAGTGAAATCATGTGCCACGTCGGTTACTCAGATGCTTATCTCCGAGAACATAGTTCATACAACGACATGCGCCAAGAAGAATTGCGTACGATCTGCGACCCGGCTATCAAGCAATATGTCCGTGACAAGGATCTAAAGCTTTGTAATTGGAAACTGCTCAAGGAAACGGCGCAATGAAAATAACTGTCTTGGGTTCGGGCGCGTGGGAAGGTATTCCGGCTCCATTTTGTGCTTGTCGGGTGTGCAAGCTTGCTACTGAAAATCCTATATCCAAAAATAATAGAATGCGCCCACAATTGCTTGTTGAAAACGACGACGAACGGTTTCTTATCGAAATAAGCCCCGACATACGATTACAATCTGCTAGATTTGCGCTGAAACCGGTGAAAGATTTTCTGATTAGTCATGCGCATTTTGATCACATGAATGGTATCAAGGAATTGCATCAGTATGCCATCGAAGTAACTGACGGGTTGAACATTTACTGCTCGCGAGCTACCAAGACAGTGCTCACCACTGACGAATATTCATACATTCTGCGGCGAATCACAGAACTCAAACCGCTTGAACCTTTCGAGCTAGCTGGCGTTGCCATAACGCCATTGCCGGTGTACCACATGAATAAGCAAGATGACATCGTTCCAGAAAATCAGCTGACGAATACTTTTGGCTATTTGCTTGAGCACGATGGCAAGCGGGTGGCGTATATGGCTGATTACTACCGCGTACCCCAAGCGGTGTTGAACAAGATCCAGGATGTCGATGCAATTATTTGCGACGGAACCTATTTGCTGACCGACGACTTCAAGGAGCGCAAGGTCAATCACTTGCACGGGCAGGATATTATCGACTTTGCTCAAAGTACAAACGCCAAACAGGTGTATTATCACAGCGTTTCACACCTTAATCACAAAACTCATGATGAAATGCAAGCTCTACTTCCGCGTGGTCACCGCTTGGCCTACGATGGTCTCGAGTTAAACTTTTAAGGCTATTCGTCTGGACAGTATTCATCCGTTGTAATCTGAGGGAGCTAATGATATATTGGGCGCGAAATGCCCGAAAAACGATACATAATTCCTCTGAGCGATATTGATCGAATGATTATCCGGCAAGACAGGATAGGCCATGATGTCCTCGCATTTTCCGTACAACTAGAAGTCTTGATAAATAGCCGTTGGAGAAAGGCTATGCGTTTCGACTCGGCAGACGGCCATCCTCATAGACATGTTTTTTATCCTAATGAGGTTGAATATAGAGAGAATATGGCTGTGGAAGATAATAACGAAGCGTTTACACAAGCACAGATCATTGTAAAAAAGTCATTCCAAGAAATCCACGAACGGTATAAACTAATATTAGAAAGGATGTAATATGAGCGAAGCATTTATAAAGAAGAACGTGAAACTATCACTCGAATTTGACGAGTATCTCGTAAAACATCCCAAACTCTTTTCCGACATCCCTAACGGTGCCTACATTATCATTACTTTAAGCAATGATAGTAAATTCAATTTAGAGAGTCTCTCATTAATTAAAGACAAACGTCGTAAGAAGATCGTTGAAGCACATAAATCAGGTGCTGTATGGAGTGTTCGTCCGTTGTTGGCAACCGCTGCATAGATGTAAATCAGGATTGGAATAAAGTCGCACGAGGCGCACCAATATGACACCCAGAAAAGCTCCCTTGATCGGGAGTTTTTTTGTTTATTGATCGGGCTGACGGTTTCAACCTGTGTCCGGCAAAGTAGACCTAACAGGACAAAAAGTGTCATTTTCTTGATTGAAATTAAGGTTTCAACTTACGTGGTATGATTCATATACAATACTAGGCATGGGACTATTTAATAAAATGACCAAAGAACAAGAGGTTGAGCAGATACGAGAGCTTACCTTTTACACTATCCTTGGTTATATCTCAAGACAAATACAAGGTCTTAGTCCGCGTGATAATCTTGATAACAGCCAACCGATCAGCCTACTTGATATAACAATCGGGCAGTTGCTTAGATATATGCTTGGCTTTGAAGTTGACACTAGCACCGCCCAAGCAAGCGAAGAATTAAAAAAGCAATTTGATAAGTCGGTACTACCATTATTGCCAAGAATGGCGAATGAAGCCGTTCACCGTGATGAAGATTTTGGGCGGTTATCGCTGAACACACTTGAGCAAAGGGCCGCATTGCTTGAAAAGCAACACGGCTCAGGCTGGAATGAAACCGAAGAGGGCGCACGTATTGCTGATGTGCTTAAAACTGTATATGACCATGAGTATGCTGGCACAATTCCATTCACCAAGTATAAATATATCTTCTTTACCACCAATGAAAAGTACAAAAAAGAAACTTCAAGTGTTGATTGGGTCTTCATACTTGACCCCGCTAGCTATGCCTAGCACTTATGGAAGGTTGCAATGTACTTATGACACAAGAAGAATTTGAGAAAAAACTGCGGGAAATGTTTATGCCTGAAGATGGCGACCCCGAGTATGAACGCAAGGAAACTGAAGCAGAGAATCTTATAAAGGCAGCGATTTATGACACGACACAATTCGCAGGTGGAAATTGGAAAGACGGTGTGGCAGCGGAGCGGTTCAAACAGTGGGAATGGTTCCATAATGAGACGCAAAATCCTGCATCAGCCAATACACCCGAAACGAACCCTCTGCCTGAATCAACGCTTCATCGTATTTACAAAGACTATTTACGAGAAAGAGACTACTCGGCAAGCAAGATCCCAGAAGAAAATGGCAAACAAACTCCTGACTTTCTTTTAGAAGGAAACGACCTCCAATTTCTTAACGAATTCAAAGCGCCCGAGCTTAAATTTAATGAGGAGCTGGGTGTTTATAAATTTCAAACCACACACGAGTTATCGTGAAGGCTAAAGAAATTGACCTTTACGTCTGGTTGCAAGTCAATCCGACCAATAAGTATGTATATCAGGTGAGCCTTATCATCAATAATGACTCAAAATTTGTAGATGCTATAAAACAGTTCGTTGCTGATATGAAAAACCAAAGATGTGAGCAGTATGGACAACGTACTTTCAATCGACTGGCCGCTGGAATAAAGTTTTAACTTCAGCAATCGTGCTGCACCAAGAAAAGAGTCCTACGAAAGTAGGGCTTTTTTCTTGGTCTGAGTTTGTGCGCTTTAGCGTCTGGCCTTATCTAGGGTCAAAATTGGACCAGAAGATGGTATAGTACCTCTATGAACAAAACGGCCAAACCCATCCGCGTATTACATTTTAGTTCCACTAAGAAGGACAACTGCGGAGTGGGAAAGTACCAAGAAGCTTGCGTCGATGCTATGGTAGAGGCAGGCGTCGGAGTAGAGAATACATTTTTCGAGGTTTCGCCGTATCAAACTCGAGAAATGTCTCCTGCCGAATTGGAAAAGACCATGGAGCGCCTCAAGGAAGAGCTCAAAGATTACGACATCTTGCACATTCAACATGAATTTGGTCTGTTCTGGCAGGATGAAGTGGCGCGAGTTGTAGAGGCTGGCAAAGCTGCGGGTAAGAAAGTGGTATTTACGATCCACTTGTCACCAAGTTTTGTGAAAGAACTGGACCCAGTAAGATTGGGCGGCCTCGGTCCACATAGCGTTATGGACTACCTCCGAAAGTATCGCCACCACCGTGCCAAGATGAATTTACACGTGGTGCCGATGCGCCGTGCCGATCTGATCATTGTACACAATACCGTCACACAAAACGCGCTCATTGCGTTGGGCATCGATCCAAGTCGTATCCGCAAATTTATCCATCCCGTTGATCCGATTGCCAATCCTCCAGTGACCCACAATGTAGAGAAGTGGCTCAACAAAAAAGACGGTGATGTCATCTTGTGTATGGCTGGCTTTCTACACAAATACAAAGGTACACTGGCGGCCGTTGAGGCGCTCAAATTCTTGCCATCCAATTACAAACTCCTGCTTGCTGGGAGCGTAAAAGGCGACAGTATCGAAATGAGCTATGAAGATGAAGTGGCTGACGTTATTGACGCTCACAATCTAAAAGACCGCGTGTATATTACGGGTTATATTAAAAGCGACGAGTACCTTAACTCACTAATCCGTGAATCTGACATTTGCGTTTTCCCCTACGACAAGGTCTACTACGGCAGCGCGAGCTCTGGTGCATTAGGCTTGGCGTTTACCAACTGCAAGCCAATCATTGCGTATCCGACCGAAACAATTAAAGAAGCAGCCAAAGAAGTCGAAGGATCCGTGGTACTCTGTCAGACATTCGCTTATTACGAACTAGCCCGTGAAGTGAAGAATATCGATCTCAAAAGGCAGTCCGAACTTTCTCGCCAGTTTGCCGAAAAGATGGCATGGCCACAACAAGTCGGCAAGATTGTCGAATTCTACAAAGAGATTCTTACCTAGCCCGAACTATTTTAATCCGTTAAAAGGTTGGCATAAAGTCGCATGGAGTAACTTTACTTAGCCCTTTGTGACCTAGGCCAGACATAAAGTTTCCAATAAGTTTTTATCCGAGCTAGCTTGAGGCTATAGACGAGTGTTGCTAGAAAGCCAAAAGGATCGTGAAACATGGTAAACACATTTGCTCGAATTTCCATGCCGTATACACCTAACCATTTTTTCGTATCTCTGTAATGGTAAGCTTCATGTGTTAGTACGCCATGCTCAACGAGTTTAGGTAATCCGATCCGTATATAGATATTGTGCTTGTGCACGTAGCCGAAAAGATTCAGCCCTGCTTTTTCGAGTGCACGACCGTCAACGTAATACACCACATACGATATACTTCCAATAACACGATCTTCTCGCTTAATGGGTTTTATCGTATCGGCAACTTCATAAATGCTTGGCATGTCTAATGAGAGTATAGCAAGGAACTCTCACGGTAAGAGGGTTGGAACTCTGATCATCTAAATTACAGCGCTTTGAATATATCCGGAACTCCGCAGAAGTGCTGTCTTATCTTTAGCAGAAAGAGTAAAATACAAGCATAATGGTGGACAGTAAACAGATACTTGCTCAGATTGATACTATTTTAGCCGACGTAGACAGGGCTAAGGGCGCCTCAAAATATAAGGACTATTCTGGTGGCCTAGCTGATGATGAGCTTGGGGTTATAGCCACACGCCTGCTGGCGGTTTTATCTAGATTTGCGCTAAAAGATGATGCGTACTACCAGCAAGCACAAAAAGCCGCTAGTGGCTCCAACGCCCATATGGTAAGAGATCTCGGAGCGATATTGCGTGCTTTACGAGCCGATATAGACGCGGGCTATGTCCAGACTGTTGGCGAGATTGTTCGTGCTGAGGTCTTTGCTGATTTTCTAGAAATGGCGGATGAGTTACAGCAAAAAGGCTATAAGGATGCAGCAGCCGTTATTGCAGGCAGCGTACTCGAGGGTCAGCTTCGTAAATTGGCATTTAAAGCTGGTCTTGTTACGACAAAGGGCGATGGTTCACCTAAAAAGGCGGACACATTAAATAATGATCTGGCAACTTCGGGGAATATCTATAATACCCTACAACAAAAGAGTGTACTTGCATTGCTCGACCTTCGCAATAAGGCGGCCCATGGTCAATACAGTGATTATGACCATAAGCAGGTGGCTGCCATGGTTAGAGATGTACGTGACTTTTTAATAAGATATCCTGCATAAAAGCACTTTTGTGCAGGACTAATCAGGGTTGGAATAAAGTCGCACCAGGCGCACCAATTCTGAAATCACATCTGTAAATAGCGGTCCGATCGGTCCGCTATTTTTCTTTTTGCTCAGCTTGCACACAATTTCACCTCTGTAAAAGGGTTAGAGTCCCATTACCTTCACCTAATGCGACAAGTGCTGTTTACTTAGGTGACTATCTAGGAGTGCCGGGCTGAAATACTTATAGAGACACCTAGGTTTCTACGAGGCAATCCGTGGCCGAATTATACGAGTAAATACCTATAGCCAACGATTATACGCGAGATGGGATTACTCATTTTTTGATAGTACGTCAGCTTGCGCTGAAACACTTTGCGTAATGTGCTCCAGAAAGTCGACAATTATCCGTAACTCACCGGGTGAATAACTTTCGATAACGGATCTCTGGCCAGCTTGTGCGCCTGCAAACACGGTACCCATTTTCTTGGTCGACTGAGCATTGACCTCTACCACGACGCCACGTCTATCGTTCGGATTGGGTTTTCGCGTGATAAATCCTGCGATTTCAAGCCTGTCGAGCATCGTGGTTGCTGCGCCAGTTGTCATGCCTGTATATCTTGCTAATTCTGTAGGCGAGGATAAGCCCTTAACAGAGAGGAGACTGAGGCATTCCATATCAGTAATATTAAGCCCAAGTTTACGACTGACTGCGTTACGAAGCATCACGGAAGACATTCCGTATTCGCGTGTCAGTGAGAACACTTTCTTTTGTAAATCAGTTTTTGCGTCCATGATGGTAACCAAACTCTTGACACTAATAATTTTATAAAGTATCTTGATTATATAACTACTTAACGAAAGGGTCAAGCCATGACTACAAATAAAGAAGCAGAAAAACGAGCAGAAGGCGAAGCCGCGATTCAGGCATCGATTGAAGCCATGAATGGAACCGACAAAGAATTAGGTAAAAAATTACATCCAGTGATTTCGGAAAATGCTCCTGCACTTATGCTAAAAACCTGGTACGGTATGCCGGCATATGCAAATAAAGATGGAAAAGTTGTTTGCTTCTTCCGCCCTGCGCAGCGCTTTGGTGACCGCTTCTTACAGCTTGGTTTTAACGACATCGCAAACTTGGACGACGGCGACATGTGGCCGCTTGTTTACGCAATCAAAGAAGTAACTCCCGAAGTCGAGAAACAGATTGCAGAAGTGGTTAAGCGAGCAGTTAGCTAGTAAATATAAAATGAAAGCACGACTTGTTAAAATCAGACCCGAGACTGATAATATTACGAGCTTCATCTTGGAGCCAGAAAAGACTGTTAATCGAAAAGCTGGTCAATTCTTGCGCTACGTTCTGCCACATTCTCATGTCGATGAGCGGGGAAACGATAGGTATTTCACTGTCGCAAGTGCTCCGTATGAAAAATACATTCAAATAACTACTCGTTTCGCCTCGCAGTCGAGCAGTTTTAAACAGGCGCTCAAACAGCTTCCAATTGGCGGAGAAATTCAGGTGGATAGCGAGCCAGAGGGCGAATTTGTAATTACTGACTTTACGCGCAACTATATTTTTGTAGTTGGAGGCATTGGAATTACACCCATTCGTTCGATACTTGCCGAAGCGGATCATATAGGGGAGCACATAAAGGCTCATGTTTTGTATGGGACAGACGATGAGCCGATACTTTTTAAGCAGGACCTAGACAGGTTTGCTCGAAACAACCCCGAGCTACATGTAGAGTACGTACGTGATCCTAAGAAAAATATAGAGCGCGCATTGCAAGGGGTGATCAAACAGGTAGATGAGCCGTATGTTTATATTACCGGGCCCGAGCCAATGGTAGAAAGCTTTGCGGTTATTGTCAAAAAGATGGGCTTAAACATTGGCCACATTCAAACTGACTTTTTCACCGGCTATGACCACGCCTAATCTATACGTTGTTTTACTCTTTGCTCCGGTTTTTATTTAGCGAAGTTGCCTTCACTAAAGGGTTGGAATAAAGTCGCAGCAGGTGCACCAATATGAAATCACATCTATAAATAGCGGTCCGCCCGGATCGCTATTTTTCATTCTCATTCAATTTCTGACAAATTCACCCTTGTAAAAGGGTTAGAGTCCCATTAACTCCACCTCATGCGACGCCTATTCCAACCTTTGCTGGTATGATAGAGAGATGCAGGTAGGCAAGCTAACATTTAAATCTATCCAGAAGAACTATACTCTTGTTGCTTCGTCCGTAAGAAGCGGAACGGAAGATAACAATCTATCTGAATTGATATTTGTTGCAAAGATAGACCCTGCGCTTGCTGACACTGCCTCATTTTGCGAACACTATGATATCTCCCCCAGCATAGGCACCAATTGCCTCGTGCTTGAGGCTAAAAGAGGTGATAAGGTATGGTATGCTGCCTGTCTTATTCTTGCCACTGACATGGCAGACGTAAATGGCGCAATTCGAAAGCAATTGGATGCCCGTAAAATATCATTTGCGCCTAAAGATGTGGCCCTCAAGCTAACATCAATGGAATACGGCGGTGTTACGCCTATCGGCTTGCCAAAAGATTGGCCGCTTTTAATCGACAGTGCAATTATGCAACACGAAACGGTGATTGCTGGTGGTGGAGTCAGAGGTTCAAAGCTTGCAATAAAAACAAGCTCCTTTAGGGCACTGCCAAACGCAATAATTACAAACATCACAAAATCTAAATGATGACGAGAATTGACGAACGCTTCACGAAAGTGGAGGGCGGCGTTGCCGATATGCAAAAGCAGATCCAACATATCCTGAACCATCTCGATAGTATTGAGAAGCGACTAGAAATTGCTGACGACGGGCGTCTTGTCATGGCTCATCAACTCACGCTTGCATGAATGGGTTGAGCAGGCTGAGCAGGCTGCCGAGCGCATCAATCTAAAATTTGCACACTAGAGAGCCTGACTAACTGTTAGACGGGTTGGAATAAAGTCGCTACGCCGGCGCACCATAGAGCTTATGCTTAGTTCACATCTGTTAACCTCACTTGCTATCAAGTGAGGTTTTCGTTTTAGTGCAGTCTAACACCTCTGTTAGTCGCGGTTAGAGTCCCTTTTGCTTAAATCACAGAATGGTGATCTCTTTTACCAGTTTCATCTACACGGCTACCCCAGGTGAGCTCAAATATATTCCGATGTGAATCGGCAATCTGTTTACTTTCGGCAATGACACCGAAGATGTCTTTCCCGATATCTAAGATAGCTACCTTATTCCCATAGATGTAAGTCTCGCTCGTAAAAGTAGCACTCAGTGGAAGAACTCTGGTTTGTCGAAGATTTTGATTATCTGATGCGTGAAGATTTCTGGCTCTCGGGTTATCGACTGCAAGCACGCGTGTAGGGATGCTTTTCCTGACTCGCTCTTTTATGAATAAATCATGTGTATCTTCGCCAAAAAACTTACGCTCGACTTCCTGATTGGTCCAAAGGAGAATCTCTTGCTGTTCACTCAAGATATCTTTCCAAACGGACACAAGTCCCGCTCTGCCGCTGAAAGTACGCACCCTAGGCCGAGTAAGCGGAGATTGGTGCTCCGCGCGGAGCTCGGGGAGCGCTTCCTTAAAGGAAATGTTATTTCGGCCAAGCTGACGATATTTTGCTTCAAGCTTTTGCAGCACATAGTCGGGCTCTGCCGCCACAAACTGTTTTTTGTAAGCCCTGTGATTTTCACTCACTAGCCCCATCTCGATCAATTCTGAAGCAATAAGATATGCGGTCGAACGTTGTAAGCGCGCCTTTTTGGCGATTTCGATGAGAGGTGCAGAACCCAACTCAAAGGCCGCCTGATAAAACTTGATATGTTTTTGGCTGCAACCTAGCAATGAGAGGCTATTAATTAAAGTTCTTTCCATAATAAATGTCTAACAAAATTGGACAATATTATTTTAACAGATTAATAACAGATGTGAAAATAGAGAGTATTTTCTAAGTCTTTTGAATATGTACATACATCTATTAATCTAAGGTATGAAAGGGGCAAGTATGAAAGTTTATATTAGTGCTGATATGGAGGGTGTGAGCGGATTGGTTGAGGCTCAGGATGTACAGCCAACAGGATCAGGGTATGAAGTTGGATGTAAGTTCATGACAGAAGACGTCAATGCGGCAGTTCGTGGTGCATTCGATGGTGGTGCAAGCGAGGTCTTTGTAAATGACGCTCATGGGCCAATGCGCAACATTTTGCCAGAATCATTAGATAGACGTGCCACTCTTATTCGAGGCAAATCTAAGACTCTAGGAATGCTTGAGGGATTGGATAATACTTTTGACGCCGTTATCTGTGTTGGCTTTCATGCACGGGCAGGCAAGCTAGGAGTACTGAGCCATAGCTTCATGGGTCATGAAGTTGAGGATATGTGGCTGAATGGCAAGCTAGTCGGGGAAATTGGCTTGTTGCATGCGGTAGCGGAATCGATAGGTGTACCTGTTGTATTCCTAAGTGGGGATGATGTAGCGTGTGAAGAAATGAATAGCTGGGATAAAAAGGTAAAAACAGTGATAGTTAAAAAGGCTATCGACCGTTTTTCTGCCGAACTCGTGTCTTTGATCGATGCGCGAAAGAGAATTGAAAGTTTAACAAAAGAATCGATTGAGTTTAAGGCAGGTAGAATTACAGCAACAAATTCAAAATCTACACTTACGGTGCGATGGCAATCTGCTTCAGTCGCCACTCATCTTGCGGGTCTCCCGAATGTTGAGCTTAAAGATGAAAGAACTGCGGAAATCAACGGACCAATCCTCTCCCTTTATCGTCAGCTGTTTGTTTTCTTTAAAGTTGCAGTATCGCTCTCCAATCAACAGCCATATTGCTAGATTGGGCAGTCGTGTAATTCCCCAGTCTTATCTACTCAATAAATATTCTTGATAAGGAATGGCTAATATATCCCTCCATCTACTTATCTCACCCCTAATTTCGTGGAAACTTTTTTCCACTTGCTGCACCATATTAGAATTACAGATAAAAAGACCATCGTATTGCGAGGCCTTTTTGTTTAGGGCTGAATTTCGTATCCGTTGCCTGGTTAGACTCCCTTCTGCTTGAGATTGGCATATTACTGCTACACTTAATATATGAGCGAGAAATTTTCAGAAATGTTAGTGGTCGGAGGTCATGCGAACTCTCTTGGCAGGGTAAACGATATTATAGAGCTTGTGCTGGACGATGAATCCCGACTGGACGAACTGTACAGTTGCCTATTTGACGAAGATGCGTGGGTGCGAATGCGAGCTGCGGATGCACTCGAAAAAATTTGTCGTCAACATTCCGACTGGCTACAGCCGTATATCAACAAATTCCAAGACGAGCTAGCGACCAGTGCTCAACCATCCATACAATGGCATATGGCACAGATATACCGAGAAGTTGATTTGACTGACAAGCAAAAACAGCGAGCAATCAGCTGGCTTAAGCAGTTACTCTCCACTAAGGATGTGGACTGGATTGTTGCGGCTAATGCAATGGATACGCTGGTCCAGTTCACCAAAGGCGGCTTCTTTCCAAGAACTGAATTAGCTCCATTACTTAAGGTCCAGCAGCAACACAAGTCAAACGCGGTTGTAAGGCGAGCCAATAAACTCCTTGCGGAGCTATGATCTGCACCAAATAGAGATGCACCCAAGAATCGGAGATGTTGAGATCTAGGCTAATCTGTAAAAAGAGGAGTAGAGTTCCATAACCCGTAGCAGATGCGTGCTCTTCCAATATCCGAAGCTTTCAAGTAATGTATATTGGTAAAGCTTAAGTTTAGAATAAGGGGGCGAATGAAGAAGCGACCAAACCATTCCAATACGATACGGCGAGCACTTTACAGAGCTGTGTATATTGTCCTGTCACTTGTGACATTCTCGGCGATACCAAGTATTGCAGCGGCGCAGGCTATGCAGGGCTCAAGCCGACAACGTAGTTTCTCATCTGCTGCGCAGGAGTTCGGCGTCCCAGAAAATGTACTCCTAGCACTCTCCTATGACCAAACACACTGGGAGGCTAATACCGATAACCCAAGCATCAACGGGGGATATGGCCCGCTCAACCTTACCGTAAAAGGTGCCGGTGAGTCGTCTGGCCGCGGGGACCTCAAAGATGCGACAGCACGACCAGATACAACAACTCATGAAACTCTGAGCGAAGCGGCGCAGTTGGTTAACGTTGCACCTGAAACGCTCAAAGCCAACGCCGACCAAAATATTCGTGCGGGTGCTGCCTTACTGGCTGATTACGCCAACCAATTAAATGGTGGCTCGCTGCCAACAAATACGAACGATTGGTATGGCGCACTGGCAGAATTTAGCGGGAGTGCAAATGCGCAAACGGCAGACCTGTTTGCCAACACGGTTTTTTCAATCATGCAAAAAGGTGAACAAGCGACTACGACCGATGGTCAATCAATGTCGCTACCTGCTACTCCCAATCTAATGCCAAACCGGATGACTGTGCAGAAGCTTGGCTTGAAACAGAGTGCTATGTCATCTTCGACAACGCAAACTCCCGAATGTCCACCAACACTCAACTGCACATTTGTGCCAGCTTACTACGGCAGCAATAACCCAAATGATGCAACCGACTATGGCAACTACGACTACGCTAATCGTCCAAAAGATATCCCTATTAAATACATCTACATTCATGATACTGAAGGGTCGTATGATAGCACTGTTGCGTGGCTCCAGAACCCTGCATCATATGTAAGCGCGCAGTATGTTATTAATACTGACGGCAGTGTGACCCAAATGGTCACTAACGAGGACGTTTCATGGGGTATAAATGACTGGTATTTGAACCCTATCGGCATCAATATTGAGCACGTCGGATACGCCGCAACGGGCTCGACCTGGTACACGCCAGCGATGTACAAGGCATCTGCTACTCTTGTCCAATGGCTTGCCGCTAAATACCATATCAGTACCGACCGTAGCCACATTATTGGACATGATGAAGCCCCGACTCTGGCTGCAAGCCGCATGCCAGGTCAGCATTGGGACCCGGGTCCGTTCTGGAACTGGAACTATTACATGGGTCTGATTAATAACATGTCCGAAAATATCGAGCCAACGGCTGCGGCCGCCCAAAATGCCATTACAACGTTGGGTCAGGCGAATGATCTAAAGGCAGGCTACAATACAAAAGTTAAAGTTGTAACTATCTCGCCTACATTTGCAAGCAATCAGCCAGTTGTTACTGACTGCCAAAGTACCCCATGTACAACCTTGCCAACGCAAGGTGCGAACTTTGTATACTTGCATACGCAGCCAAGTAGTGGCTCACCATTGTTGACCGACCCGTATGTCCATACAGATGCCTCAGCCGGCAATACCAATGATAGTGACTGGGGCGATAAAGCCGTCACGGGAGCTCGATACGTTGTAGCTGGTGAACAAAATGGATGGACCGGAATTTACTACAGTGGCCACATTGGATGGTTCTATAATCCCAACAACGCTAATGTTGCTCCAGCAAGCGCGGGCGTTGTTGTGACACCAAAAGCTGGTATGTCTTCTGTTGGCGTTTATGGAGGCGCATACCCCGAGGCGAGCGCGTATCCAAGTGACGTGCCTATACAATCACTTCTTCCGCTTTACACTATTAGTGCTGGCCAATCGTATGTTTCGACAGGCACAGCACCTACGCTCTACTTCTATGACCAAACGTGGAACTATAGTGCGCCCGATGATCATGCAGTTATCCGCGGAAATCAAAAATACTACGAAATCGAACTTAACCACCGAATTGGTTTTGTAAAAGCTGATGATGTTAACGTTAGCTATACTCTCAATTAACTAAACATAGGGACAAAAAGTCTGCCGGATCACGCGTGAATCCGGCAGACTTTGTTATATCTCAGCTTTATATTTTTGTTATTATGGTGCTATGAACCGCAATCAAGAAGTTGATACATACATTAGATCTCTGCCGCACTGGCAGCAGGCAATGTGCGAGAAAGTTCGTGGCTTGATTCATCAAGCAGATGCAGAAATTGTCGAGGAGATTAAGTTTAAGAATCGCCCTTATTTTACGATGCAGGGTAATGTTTGCGCTTTGCTCGCTGCTAAGGATCACGTGAATGTGTTTATATACGATCCTATTGCGCCCGACCCATCTGGCATCATTAATCAGGGCCAGGGTAATGCTACTGCTCGCTCAATACAGCTATACAAAGATGATGTATTAGATGAAAAAGCTTTCGTCGAACTGATTAAGGCTGTAGCCGAAAACAATCGCAGGGGTGGCTGGCGAAAACTTACATAAGTTAGTTTCAACAATTATTTCAAGGATATCGCGCGCTTGGTGTTGCGGCTAATAAGCGCTCAATAGTTGTTTGGTGTGGGCCCGCAAGGCCGCCCGTGCTTCCGGATCATAGGCTTGAGCATTAGCCTTTGTAGCTGAGCGTTGATTATAGAAACTTCCTGTTTTGCGACGTAGTTCTGGGGACGTGGCGAGCCAGATAATTGGATCACCACCATCACTAATAGTGGCCAGCGGCGCAATGCCTGCTTCTTGTGTCATCTGTGTCGCCGCGTAGGTAGCAGGGTGAATGGCGTTTGCTGTCACATTCGCGGATCTCAGCTCCTCCGCCCAATCAAAAGTAGCCATAATTAACGCAAGCTTTGACTGGCAATATGCACGCACACCGCCATAATTACGATCAAGCATCAGGTTACTAAAATCAATCGGAGACTGTCCGACGGAAGCGATATTCACGATTCGCGCTTCTGGTGCGGCCTTTAGTAAGGGCATAAGTCGACGTGTTATAAGATAGGGTGCCAGGTAGTTAACGGTTAACCGCAACTCATATCCATCACGGCCAACTTCACGTTTGGCGTCTGGTGCACCAAATCCAATGCCGGCATTATTGATGAGCACATCAAGTTTAGAATGGTTAGCGGCAATGGCTTTTGCCATACGAGCTACCTGCCCAAGATCGGCGAAATCAGCCAAATAAGTCTCAATTTTAGTTTGGGGAAACGTGCGAGTAAGTTGTTTTGCTATGTTGGTAAGTTTTGCGGAATTGCGGCCGTGTAACAGCAAGACGCCTCCCTGACTTGCTAGTTTGGTGGCAACATATTTCCCAAAACCATCAGTTGCGCCAGTTATCAAAATGACCCTATCCTGTGTTGTAGAATCCACGAAATTACTCCTTTCCAACAACGAGCTGTGAGCCTCCGTCACAAGGCAGTAGAACGCCCGTTGTAAACGTATTGCCTACAAGAAATGCAATCGCGTCGGCTACATCGTCGGCCTTGCCGATGCGACCTGCTGGCAATGTGCGCGCGATGCCCTCAAAGACTCCTTCACGAGCTTCACCGGGTAGCCATTCCCACCAGTCGGTATCTATCACGCCAGGTAGGACGGCATTTACGCGCCGAGGCGCTAATTCAACTGCTAAGGCCGGCACCATTGAGGCGATTGCGCCGTTAACCGCCGCCAGTAAACTAGTATTCGCCATCGATGATCGTGCCGTTATGGCCGAAATAAAGGTTAGCGAACCTTCTGACGCCAAGAATTTTTGCGCAACTTGCGCTGCGGTAAGATGTACGCGCAGCTTACCGTCCAAACCCTCATCTAACGCCTCGGCAGTTATAGATTCAAGTGGCATCACACCGCCATGATTTGCTGCCGCTACGACAACATGATTAACGATGCCGCATTTTTGGAAAACTGCTTCCAGCGATGTCTTATCACGTGCATCACTGACGTATCCTTCAGCCTTATCGCCGAGTTTTTGAAGGGCTGCTTGTAATCGATCGGCATTTCTCCCGATGATAACTACAGTATAATTTTTGAGTAATCGTTGGGCTGTCGCTAGCCCTATGCCAGCTGTGCCACCAATTATTACCACGGTTTGTTTTGCTTGTTCCTGCATTATCGTTCTCCTGTGTCAAACATCTATGGGTAGTATATTACGAGACATGGTGTATTGTAAATAGAATTATGGTATGATTGCACTATGAAAGAAGTAGAACAGCGTCCAGCTGGGCGTCCACGCGATGAAGCCACAAGGGATAGAATTCTAAAAATAACTTTAGAACAGGTAGCCACCCGGGGTTACGTGAGTCTTACGATCAAAGATATTGCTGACCAAGCTAAAGTTGGCCGACAGACTATCTATAGGTGGTGGGCTACCAAGGCGGAGGTCGTTTTGGAAGCGGTCCTCGAAAATGTTGCACAGCTAAAGGGAGACCAAAGCTCCCCGGAAGCCTTTTTGAAAACGACATTTGCGCTGGCGCGAGGTGCTGAAGGTGAAGCGGTTGTGGGTGTGATGGCTGACGCGCAAAGAGACACGAAATTACACGTTCAAGTAAAGGACAGACTGACGGATTTACGACGCGCAAGCCTTAAGGCGGTTATAGAACGCTACGCTGCAGGGCGGGGTAGCACCTATGCCATTGCAGTTGATGATATTGTCGACATGCTTTTTGGCGCGATGTGGTACAGGCTACTTGATAAGCACGGCCCTCTTAATGACGCATTTGCAGAAGAACTGAGTAAGGCCCTTGATTGTCTACTCAAGCAAAAGTGATTATAGCGTGAGCATTTGGGGGTTGGAATAAAGTCGCTACCTCGGCGCATCAAATGAGCTTATTTAGAACTCTCGCGAGAGAGTTCTTTTATTATTTGTTATTATTGATACACTATGAGATTTTCTACTAGGAATATTTTGCGTGGGTCAGACCGAGAGGTCTACGTTCCCCAAGAGATTGCTGTGTTGCACGAAGCAGAAAATTTTCGCAGACTTGCGGCGTTGGCTTGGAGCCGGGATACAATTTACCCTAAAAGTGAGTACATCGCCGGAAAATCAAGTGGTCAATGTGGTGTCACTAACTTTGGATTTGGGCTGTGGTTATCCCGACTGGGTATTGCTGACGTGAGCCAAATGTTTTTTGAGGAAGGCAAAATAGTTACAGCAACTGGTTTGCCCGTAGGTGATGACCACACCTGGCTTCGTATTAATAATGTGGACGATGGCTATACTCACCCTGATTTGTCTTTACGATTTGACCTTGCCGGTGACCAATTTCCAGGTATTGATGTCCCCGAAGTTGTGCAATATGATGATTATTTTTACGCCGCTCCCAATACAGCGAGCGGCAACCGGATTTATCAGGCCGATAGAGTCACTCACTTTTCTGAATACGATGTCAGTCGGCTTGCTGGACGTGTCAGTTGTTTCATGAGTAACATCGATAGTCTAGCTAATATGTAGCGAGCCTTTAAAGCATATGTAATACTATAGCCATGCAAACAATGGACTCGTATATCAAAAACCTGGATGCCGCTCAAGCCGCAGCTCTGCAGCAGGTCCGTACTATTATTCATAAAACTGTGCCTCAGGCAGAAGAGGGCATTGCTCATACTATCCCTGCTTTCTTGTACAAGGGGCGTCCACTCATAGGTTTTGCGGCGCATGCAGATTATCTCGGCATCTATACCTTTAGGCCCGATGTCATAACGGTCTTCAAAGATAAGCTGCAAGCATTTGAGCTCAAGAGTCGAGTTATTCAATTTACGGCCGACAAGCCGGTACCTCAGGACGTTATAGAGGCAATCGTACTTTATTTGATGCACATGGTCGATGCAGACTAACGTGCTTAGTATCGTACTCTGAAGACAAAAACACGAAGTAGCAAAAGCAACGTGCTTAGGACTAATGTGGTTACAACGATGCATCGATCTAGTTTTTCGCCATCAATATACCGTTGGCCGATTCGATACAATCCGAGCCCAATAAACCCTCCCAATGTATTCGTGATGACATCAGTGACATCGGTTCTTCCGATTGCAAATACGAACTGAGCTATTTCGATAGCAACGCTAAATGTGCAAATATATGCCAGCATTCTCCAAAAGTTTAGCCGCTTTATATTGATTGCCAAAAGTAATCCTAGCGGAACAAAAGCGATAACATTGTAGGACATTTCATTCAAATGACCTCGATAAGCGCCGGCAAACGGAACCAAATTGAGACTTCGGGTTTGATAATGCGCCAACACAGAGAGCGGGTCGGCTGAAAATTTAAACAAAACCAGCCATAACAGGACCAGCAGATACAATCCGAGCACAATTCTAGATAATGACTTTATTTTCATACGTCTTACAACAACTATACCGCAATCTTCTTGAGGTCTGCTGAAAATGTAGAAGGCAGTCAACTTTGTTCTGATCTGTAAAGTCGTTTAGAGCGCCATATGATTATCTGCTACTATTGGGCATATGACCAAAGCTATCTGTAATTTAAGGCAACTTGTATGAAATTTGTTTTTATCCGACATTCAAAAACGGATAGGAATCCTGAAATTCCCATCTTATGCTGGGGGCTTGCAGAGGATGGAATTGAGCTCGCTAGAGAGCTCAGCGGCAAAGACGTAGTCAAGAACTTAGATGTGCTGTACGCCAGCTTTCAAACTAAAGCACTAGAGACGGCAGTTTTGCTGGCTAAGCCCAATGCTATCCCCATCAGGGCGGATGACGGACTTACCGAAGTAACTTCGTTTACTGGCTCGTTCGAGAAGGACTTTGACGTGTATACCAAGAGCGTCCACGACTACTATACTGATGCTATTGAGAGAATAAGTGGTGGTGAGACCAAAGCGGAAGCAGTGGAGCGTTTTAATGCTACGCTCGAAGCAATCGCAAAGGCTGAGGCAGACAAAGAATACGTTGGCATCATTTCTCATGGCAATATATTGACGTTGTTCTCAGCGCTCTATAAAAATGTTGATTGTTACGAACTACATACTAAAATCAAACAACCTGACGTGGCCGTGTTCGATTGGGATGCAAAGAAGTTCGATTCCTTCTTTGGTGAGCTATAGTGCTGCCGGACGCTAGATCAAGTTATGAGTTTAGAGTTGCGTGGTATTCTAGTAGTAACGTAACTGAAAGAACATCTTGAACAAAAAAATTCGTAACCTATGTAAAGTAAGCGGCATTGCCTACGTGTTGGCTTGGATTATTGGGCTGAGCTCTGGTGGGCCAAACCTCCCATTGGACGCCACTAGCTCTGCTATTGTCAATGGATTTGTAACGCACAAAACAGGTGCCATCATGCAGTTCCTGTTTGCTGAAGGTGTAGCTGGGCTTATGCTACTAACCTTGGTGATTGCAGCTCTGTATGGCCTCAAAGGCAAGTCGGGGAAGCTCAGTAGGGCCGCAAAAGTATTCGGAATAAGTGGCATCGTCGCATGTGTTATATCATTTACTATGTCAGCTATCGGCTTTGTACTTATATTGTCTGCGGCACCTCACGGCACAGCCACTCATGCCAAAGCGCTGTTCGACCTCATAAACCGGCTCGATGGGCCTAAAATGTGGCTGCTTGGCCTTATGGCCATCGGTGGCGTGCGCGCAGTTTCAAAACTGCCAAAGTGGCTTACGCTCACGGGCTATGCCTTGGCTGCAGCGCTTGTAGTTTCCGGTCTGTCATATGGGTTGCTCATGCAGTCTATAGCATGGTCGGTATATATCTCCGGCATTCTGCTGTTAGCATGGGTATGTAGTTTTGGCATCGTCCTTGGGTCACGCAAGGATAAGATCGTAGCCTAACTTTTACTGTGTGGCTTGCCTTTGTAATGATATATACTAGAGACATTAGCGTTATAAGGGCAGCGAATTACGATGCCATACGAGGGAGCTTAGATGGCGCAACGCCTTCCAGTACCTGGTCAAGACGATGGAACATGGGGAACTGTCCTTAACGGCTACCTTGTACAATCGCATAATAGCGACGGAACACTCAAGCCGAGCGCGGTGACTGCCGCGGGCGCCTATAATAAGCCTTCATCGGGTATCCCTGCCGCGGATATGGACGGCGCAGCACAAGCAGACCTTGGGCTGGCGGCAACGGCGGTCCAGTCTGTTAATACGAAGTTGCCTGTTTCGGGGAATGTTACCCTTGCAGCGGCCGATGTTGGAGCAATCACACAGAGCACTGCTGACACGCGCTACGTGCCCCTGACCACGCCTACCGTTCCATCTGCTGTTGGTCTTTTGTGGAGTGATGAATTTACTGAGTCGAGCATGTCATACGCCACCGACACGGGTGGCGGTACCTGGCGCACTAAGCCCCACGAAGCAGGTGGAACACTCGCAAATGGATATTCTGACTTTGCGGGCTCATCCTGGAACGTTAGTGCCGCTGACGCAACGACATACGGAATTGTTACCATCGCTAGCTCAATTATGACCATCAAGGCTATGCGAAATCCTGGTTTGCCTGGTGTATCGAACAACTGGATCGGCGCGCAGTTGTCGACAAACCACCTTATCCCGAACCTTACCTGGCGGTATGGCTACTTTGAGTGGCGCATGCGCTTGCCAAATCCTTCGCGCGGTATGTTCCCGGCACTCTGGCTGTTTAATAATGACATAACCAGGTCAAGCGCAACTGCCGGCGCAGAAATTGATGTCATGGAAATTTTCGGTAACGCTACGGGTGATCCCTGGACGGCGGGAGTGCATTACAATAATGGCGGTCTGCCCATAAGTGGTATCACTAACGAGGCAGTGGTGAGTGCGTCGGATGATACTGCGAACTGGCACCGATACGGCGTAGATTGGCAGTCTGACCACATTACTTTTTACAAGGATGGCGTGGCAGTTGGAAGTGTATCCCCTGCGGGTGTTACCTGGTTTCAGACGGCAAACCTGGGAATTCGCATGGACTACGTCATGGATCCTACATTCGTCGGCTCGGCAAATCAGTCGACGCCAAGCGATCCTGTGCTAGGTACAACACCACAAATGGACGTAGACTACGTTCGCGTCTACACATCTTTTCCTACGGGTATGGCAACTGGTTCTGCTGATCCGCTTGCAGCGCAGTCTCCCACGACAAGCGTGTCGCCAACACGGGTACAGATTGCGCCACTTGTCGGCGGGCAGGTTATTACAGCGACAGTTATCAATGAGCTTATCGGAAACGATGCAGAGCATGATTCACGTATCGTTACGTTGGAATCGAACACGCGCGTCCAGACTGACCCAACCCAACAGATCCGAAAAATGTATGCTGCCACGTCGGGGACGCCGACTGTCGGTATAGACGAACTCTACAATTCTTCCGGTAATCTAAAATATCAACTATCACCCGATGGAAGCGGACGCTTTGACGGTGTTGCGCTGGCTGATCCGATTAGCAGCAACGGCTCTGGCGTGTTTGTTGGTCAAAAGGATGGCAACCGCCGAGTCATCTTGGTTAACGGTAATGCCGGACAAGACGTGCAGGTCGATAATAATAACGGTACATTCCGCTTGCTTCAAAACGGTGGAAGCCGCCTAGAAATTGACTCTAATCAGGCAACATTTAAGGTCGGTAGGATCATCTCTACCTCAATAGTGACTACTGCGCAGACATTATCCCTGACAAAGGAAATGATTTTTGCTAATTCGGCATCGCCAATGACGCTCACGCTTCCTGCCGCCACGAGCGGTGCGGGTGTTACGTTTATGATCAAAAATATTGGCACTGGTACGGTGACTGTGGCGTCCGCCGGTGGAACTGTCGACACTACTTCTATCGCGACAACAGTCGTTGCACGATATGTCAGCGATGGCACTAATTGGTGGTCCGTATAAGAATTAGTTTTGATTAATCAGTGTATGAGCTGTCGGTGTTTGTTTCGGGCAAGAATATTTTTTCTATGGGCAGCTTGAATAGCTCGGCAATCTTGAAGGCGAGTGGTAGGCTGGGGTCGTAACGACCCGTTTCAATGGCGTTCACAGTTTGTCTAGAAACGCCTAGTTTATTTCCTAGATCTGCTTGACTCCATTTGCGGACTACGCGCAGTGATGGAATGATATTTTTCATGATCTATTGCGGTCGAGGGCTTTCGCGAGGCTATTCCACAAAAGAATGCCTCCTATAAATATGGCTTGTATAGCGATGTTCAGGTTAATTGCGTAGATTGCATGCAGCATTTCAGCCACAAAAAGACCCAGCAGCACAGCTACGAAGGCTAGGGCAGCGGCTTTTAGTTGCACTATTTGCTGTCGTTCATCAGACTGCTTGTAGCTAACGAAGGTTGCCCATACAAGAACCAGTATTGCCAAACCAGATAACGCCGCCCAGATAATGGTGCGTGCGTTAGATCCACTTGAGTTACCTTCGACCAACGCTAACGATAGCAATAAGACTACGAGTATCGCGTAGCGTGAAGCCGTCCGTTTACGTTTGATATCACTGATACTTTCTTGCTCGTTTTGTGGTTTGTTCATAGTAAAGAGTGTAAAGTTTGCTTGTCATTATGTCAACGATACTTTACATCATTTTAATCAATAATTAATCCAAGCGAACTCTGCTATACTCAGCCCATGTGGTTTGCGCTCTCTATTCTTGCTCTGTTTATGCTGTCGTCACGCCGTGCCGCAGAAAAGAAGGCAGCAACCGGCATCGATAGTATGGCGATGGCGTGGTTGCAACAGAGCGTGGCTATGCCGCTTATTATCGCTTCGCTGTTTTTTGCTAAATTCTATTGGCCAAGTCAGCTGCCAAGGTTCTTTTGGGAATTACTCGGCCTGTATGTCGTGTTGCAAGCGGTTTATTTGTACTGCTATTATCGCGCCATCGCTATTGCCGACATAAGTTTTGTAGCACCGCTTATGACGTTATTCTCGGTTGGAAATATGGTCGGCGCCTATTTTATTCTTGGACAGATACCCTCGCTGCCTGGCGCGATTGGCGCCGCACTTATTTTGGTGGGTGCCTGGATTGTCGCTCGTGCCAAACAACATGATGGGAAAGAATCGGTGGCTGCTCACAAAACGGCATTTGTGCTCGTTGTGATCGCCATCACTGTTTGCAGCATTTTTTCGAACATCGAAGTCAAGATGTTGCACATGAGTAATCCGACAAGCTACAACTTCTACACGTCACTTATAACCGTGCCATTTGTCATTTTGGTAACGACGCTCATTATCAAAAGCCGCCGACAAAGTAGTCGCGCATATTGGCAAAGAGTGAACACGAGCGTGCGTGCTAATATGTGGCCGCTTGTTATTGTGGGTGTGACCTATACGATAAACATGCTTGCCACCTATCAGGCTAAGGTTACGGCGCCCAACCAGGCGTATGTTGGCTCGATTAAAGCGGCATCCGTGCTGCCGGTGGTTATTATCGGTGTCTTGTTTTTTGGGGAGAGGGTCACGCGCAAACAATGGGTAGGTATTGGATTCATGCTTGCTGGCTTAGTCGCTATGGCCATCAACGTATAGCGGGTCCCTCTGGCAATGATTAACCTTGAATTCCAAAACGCTTGACGGCTCTGGCGTGAGCTTTGGCGGCTTCTTCTTCTCGGTTGTGGGGCTCTGCATGCGTCACAAGACTGCTCAGCAGATTTCGCGCAGCGACAGATACCTCGTCCACGGCTTTATTGAACGCCGCTTCATTTATCTCCGAAGGGTGATGGAATCCTGACAACTTGCGGACAAATTGGACCGATGCATCGCGTACTTCCTCATCGGTGGCGGGAGGGTCAAAGTTGAAGAGGGTTTTGATGTTGCGGCACATAGGCTGCCTCCTTGACTAGTTGATATACCATAATTATGCATCCGGCTGGCTGCAAAGAAAATATTTTCTAGGTTTTTGTCGGTAATGGGATTACACTTTTGGTATATACGTAGCTCTAATAATCTAGGAGATAACTGCAATGGCTGCAAAAAAAGAAACATATCCGGCTCGATTTGACATCGACTACCCCGAAAAGCTCGATCGCGTAACGTCGTTCTTCCGTATTTTTTGGAGCATTCCTATACTAATTATTCTGTCCGCGCTAACGTCGTCTGGTGGCCAAACTTTTATGCATGACGCTGGCAGGCACGCAACAAGCAGTGGTGGAGGCATCATGTCGGGGCTCTTTGTTGCAACAGTGCTTATGATTCTTTTCCGACAGCGCTATCCTCGCTGGTGGTTTGAGTTTGCACTCGAGCTGAATCGATTTGCGACACGGGTTAGCGCTTACATGTTCTTGCTGACAGATCGATATCCTTCTACGGTCGACGCACAATCAGTGCATTTGGACATTGATTACCCCAATGCAAAGCGTGATCTTAAGCGTTGGATGCCACTCGTGAAGTGGTTTTTGGCCATACCTCACTACATCGTATTGGTCGTGCTTATACTCGGCGCCTTTGGTGCCACTGTCATCGCATGGTTCGCCATTTTGTTCACGGGCCGATACCCTAAGGGCCTGTTCGACTTCGTGGTTGGTGTAAGCAGATGGAATGTCCGAGTTAACGCCTACGCACTCCTGTTGGTGACCGACACATACCCTCCGTTCAGCCTCAAATAGTACGTACAACGTCGAATAAATGATGGTATAGTATAGATATGCCCGACAACAACAAAGAACTCGAAAAGCTCATCCAAGATCATTTTGATATCAAAGTAGCCGCCTGGGATTATGGCGATGAATTTGATACGTTCACCGTTGATAACTTTAGCGATGGTGAAGATAATCAGTATAAATTGGTCCAGTATGATGGCAATTTTGCTGAACAAGACGAATTAGTCAGTAACATGAGAATTGTGGAGTATCGTACGCTAAAAGACTACGAACTCCTAAAACCCACGACACCAGTCAAGGGCTACACGGTATACCGACTTATTCCATATACGGTGCAGGGCGAACCGCAGTGGGATTGAGTTAACATATGAGTAACCCAGAAATTGCTGTTGAAAGACTAACTGAATATTCAGAAGACGACGCTGCGGGTATTGGCCGGTTGATGCCCTTTTTGTCTGAGCGGCTCAGTGATGAACCGGTGGACGAAGACCTACTGCGGGCGATTATCGGTTCGCCGTATCATGACCAACTTGTGGCACGGCTTGATGGCCTGATCGTTGGCGCTGCGACCATGAACTTGCTGATGGGTCCTGGGGTGTGCAAGCAGGGATATCTGGAAGATTTCGTGACCGACCCGGAGGTGAGGGGTCGCGGAATTGGCGACAAGGTTTGGCAGGGCATGCTCGACTGGTGCACGGAACGGGGAGTTGATTTCAGATTTACATCACGCCCTAATCGCCAAGAGGCGCATCGCTTTTACGTAAAGCACGGTGCCGAAACAAGAGAAACCACTGTCTTCCACGTTCCTGTCAATTAGTGTGGGCGCGATATGCTTTGCCCATGCCAAATATGCCGAACACGCATGCGCTTGCAACTAAGATACTTGCAACGTTAAGCAAAAATAACAAAAAAGCTCCGTTGGCTGTAGTTTGGCCGCCAGGAGCGAGACCGACTCCAGTTGCTACAAGTGGTGGCATAAGGGAAACGGCGATGGCGACGCCAGTTATGGCTGGTGTCACCTTGGGCTTCACCATGCCGTAGGCCGCGATAGCGCCAGATGTTGCCGCTACCATAATGGCTATAAAATGGTTACTCGAAAACGAGATATATTTATTGACTACACGGTCGTTACCAACAAGTATAGTAAGTACCAATGCAAGTCCTACGGTAATAAGACAGGCCACTCCCAGTAACCCAAGGGCGCGCCACATAAGTGCCCCACTTCTAGCAACCAAACCGAGGCCAAGGGTTAGTATGGGGGTTGCAAGCGGTGCGATAATCATACTCGCAATGAGAGCGGGGATGCTATCGGTAAAAATTGCACCTGCAGCGATAAAAATTGCTCCCACCAAAAGAACGTAAAAGTCGGCATCATGCGTAGTCCTGGCGAGCAATTCATCAATTGCTTCTTGCTTTGTTTTATTCGTCACAGTAAGGGTGCTTCGCGTTGATAACATACTTCAATAATAGCAAAAATGTGGACGCCTATGCCTAAAAGTAGTACACAACAATAGCAACAGCTACTACAAAGCCGAGAAGTCGCCGGAAGTAGCTCGCGCCTTGCGCGATTTCAAGATATGCCCACACAAACAAGAACGCTGTGCTCAAATCTGCAAATCCCATGTGTATATGTTTGGCGTGGAATAAACGCGCAGCAATAGCGCACACAAACCAACCGATAATGGGTATATTTGGAAGTTGCCATATAACAACTCGGTTATTTTTGTCGCGTATGCATTTGTTGATGATATGCTGAGTGTTCATAAAGGCTCTTATTTTAATCATAGCAGATGGTAACACGTTGTCGGTATTTGATGCCCAGCAAGTTATCGCATAACTTTAGTATGATGAGACTATGAAAATAATTGTTGGCAGCCATAATGTTCCAAAAAGAAACGCTGTTGAGCGTGCGTTTAGGGCCGCTTTTCCCGATGAGCAAATTACGGTTGAGTCCGTCGATGCTGACTCCGGGGTGAGTTCCCACCCTACATCTAGTGAAGAATCAATCAACGGTGCCATGGCGCGAGTTGCTCACGCAAAAGAGCTTGCGGCTGGTGCGGATTACTACGTGGGAATCGAGGGCAGACTGTTGACGACTGCGGGCAAGACCTGGGAGATAGGCTGGGTGGTCATTAGTGATGCACACGGAAAAATTGCAACGGGTTTAAGCTCTGGAATCGAAATTCAGGGCAAAATACTCCGCGCAATTACCAGTGGCGTCGAGCTTAACGATGTGCTCCAGAACGACTACGACATAACATCTGCTGGCAACACCAACGGCTACTACGGACTGGCCACCAACGATTTAGTCACAAGACAGGCCGCGTACGAACAAGGCATAACATTTGCCTTGGCACCCTTTTTGCACCCCGAATTTTATATGGACTAATTCTTCAGGGATATGTTGTCGTATGGGACGTCGTCGGAATAGGGAGCTCCATCGCTGGGCGCAGATAGCCCATCGGGGTTGCTGCCATCCCACCACAGGACATCAACATTATTTATAAAATTGGAGGGCAAGGTGCCTGGAAAATCCTTGCGACAGTCAAGGTCTACTTTTGAATTTTTAAATTCCTGTGTGTAGGGCGTTAATGCCCCGTCGTGAATTTTATGCAAAATATCTGGGACGGTAGTGGATTGTTTGGTTTCAAAAGCCGTAAGCACCGTGGCACTTGGCAGACTTTCCTGCACGAGTTGCGGACGGACGCTCATGCGGTCCTCGCCAGCGTAAAACGTGGTTGAGGGATCGAGGTCGATCGTTTCTACAATGCCTGCAGGTGTTTCAAAGCACAAATTGAGAGAATAGTGTCCCGCTTGTTGAATCGCGTAGGCGCCGGTGAGCGAAGCTTCTGGTGGAGTTGGCGAGGTATCGCATCCGGTAAGGACGGCACCGCCCAATGAAAGCAGTAATGCAGCGCGAAGATGTGTGGAGGTATTGGGTGATCGTAGAGTGTTCATGCATGTAATACTATCACACATACTTACAGCACCTGTAGGCGTCTTCACTAGATTGTGTGTGCCAGCCTGGTACTATTAATCCATGCAGCCCAAAAATACGGTTAATGATATCCAGGCAAGCATAATGAGACAGCTTTATTTTAATGATGGCCTGCGCTTTGCTGAGCTGAACGTACTGGACTCGCCAAGTGACCAATTTTCATACCATTTGCGGCAACTTACTAAACATGGCGTTATCGAAAAGATTGATAACGTGTATCGGCTGACAATAACTGGGCGCAGCCGGGCAATTATGCTCTATCCAGATCAGAGTACGTTTATCCAGCAAGGTTTCTTGGGTGTCAGACTGGTCGTTACGCGACAACAAGACACGCGGCAATTCGTCCTGATGCAGAAGCGTTCGGCGGTGCCGTACAAAGGCAAATATACGACGCCAGGTGGGCGGATAGTATTTGGCGAAGACATCCTTGATTCGGCTCGACGCGCGCTGCACGTGCAAACTGGCTTGACGGGCGACGTCACCATACGAGGCTTGCATCACCTTAAGGACATATACGAGCAGAGTATCGTGCAGGATAAATATTTCTTTGTTTGCGTGGTGGAAAATCTGAGCGGTAACCTGCTTGCGGAGGGCCCCAGCGGCAAAAACATATGGTTGGCATACGACGAGTTGCATGATTCTGAACAGCTGGTACACGGCTGTTTGGATATTGTGAATCAGGCAACGGGCGATTCCATTGGCTTTAGCGAAAAAACCTATGTGGTGGATAACTATTAAAAGGAGAGATGTATGCAAACTGTGCTTACGTTTGACGATGTATTATTAAAGCCTGGTTATTCAGGATTTGATCGGTCTGAAGTTGATTTGTCGACGCAGCTCACTCAGAATATTCGTCTGGCTACGCCGTTGGTTTCTTCGCCGATGGATACAGTTACCGAGCATAAATTGGCTATCGCTCTTGCCAAGGCCGGAGGCATTGGCTTCATCCATCGCAACCTGACGATTAAAGATCAGGCGGCCGAGGTCGCGAGTGTTAAGAAATTGCAGTTACTTGTTGGCGCGGCAGTTGGCGCGAGCCCTGGTTTTGAAGAACGCACTAAGCAATTAGTTACTGCTGGCGCGGACGTGATTTTGGTCGACTGTGCCCATGGGCATTCTAAGAAAGTAATTGCTGCCGTGTCGTACATCAAGAGCAAATATGACGTTGACGTTGTTGCGGGCAGTGTTGCCACGGCCGCCGGTGCGGAGGCACTTATCGCGGCTGGTGCAGATGCCTTGCGCGTTGGCATGGGGCCGGCGGCCATTTGCACCACGCGCATTGTATCCGGAATGGGCGTACCACAACTCAGTGCGATTCAGGACACCGTGGCCATTGCACGAACGCACAATATTCCTGTTATTGCGGACGGCGGCATCAGCTATTCCGGGGACATCACCAAGGCCTTGGCTGCCGGGGCATCCTGCGTTATGCTCGGCAAACTATTTGCAGCAACTATCGAATCTCCAAGCCACCTTACGAAACTAAAAGCGGCAGATGTACCTTTGCAATTTAGCAGTATACTTGATGGCTCAGCAACGTATCAGTTCAAGGAGCACCGCGGTATGGGGTCCTTAGCATCCATGCAACGTGGCCTGGAAGTCAATTCCGAGGACGAATTTCATGGCAAAAATTACACCGGTGACGTGTTAGTTCCGGAGGGTGTTTCGGGCATAATTCCGTGCTCTGGACCAGTCGCGAATGTCGTGGCGCAATTAATGGGCGGCGTAACGTCGGGCATGTATTATGTTGGCGCACCAAATATCCCAAAACTTTGGCAGGTGGCTTGCTTTTTACAGATTACATCTGCCTCACTAAGCGAAAGTCACCCCCACCATCTGCACATAACCCACTGATCTACTCTAATGAGTTTGTCGTATGGTCCACTATAGTATATGATACTCAAGTTATGCTAGCCTCTGAATTTCTTGAACCATATCCGCGTTATCTGTCGGAAGAACGCATCCACCAAGGTGCTGACTTTCCGATAGTTCGCGAAGTGCAAGATTACTCGTACGCACACGGGCTTATCGTGCATGCTGCAATGCAGGATCAGATAGAACAAATCCCACCCTTGTTACCGGCAATTGAGGCATTTGATAATTCCAATGATTTTGGCGCCATAGAGATCGAATTACTAGAGACACCTGGCGCTTGGAAATACCGCAACGAGGTTAATTTTCATGCGCTTAATGAAAATATGGGCAGACTTTGGAGTCCTCTAACGCGCGGTAGGTGGGCAAACGGGAATCGTGTGGATGCACTCAATTTTTCGATGAACGCCTTGGCCATCGAGGGCATGAAATTGTATGCCGTCCGTGAACGATTCGTCCAAGAGAATATAATCGAAGACTTATATATTGACGAAAACAAAGATGTACTGGAGCGATTTACGGGCGCTGTGCAGGAAATCGATGCAGCGATTATTGTCATTGATGCAATTCGAAAACACCCAAATTTGACGGTAGTTCCAGCCCCATTACAGTTTGAGCGCGGGAACCCAAAGACAAATGCCGACTTGCTTGTTGTTGATACTGAAGAAAAACGTATGGTGGGTGTTCAGGTAAAAACCAATGTCACCAAGGAAGATCGTGAACGATATGACTCCAGCCGGGTTGTTCTGATGGATGGTAATGTTGACCTTGGCAACGTACGCGTGGTGCGCACCAAAAAAGGCAGGTCCACGACGCAACTCAAGCCATGGCCGGGTATTGTCGCAACGTCACGTGTCGATAATATTAAGATGCATGGCAAACATCAACATATCAGCAGCGAGTACATCGGAATGATGATGAGGATGAAGATGAAAGCACGTACCCTGGTTGGTGGCATGCGTGTTGATCACCGTGATCTATCGGGCGCCATCGAAGAACGCATACTACGAAAACTCTAAAATATTTCCGGCGCTCTATTTTTCGACAGTAATTGAATTTAAGCTGGCAAGATGCCAACTTTGGACAACTTCAAGCGGGTAGGTATGGCCCCTGCGTTCGTCGTTGATTGCCTTGATAATTGTTGGCGCACGCAAGAGGTTTTTGCGCTCAAGCGCCATGACTTCATCATACGAAAGTGCTGTAATCACGCTATGCTCGTCGGATTGGAACGTCGCATCCAGCGCAACTGAGCCAGAAAATATCACAAATACTACGTTGCTGCCCGTGCCGATAACGGTCTGATATATGCCCAGAAAGTGCTCGAGTACAATGTCTGCACCTGTTTCTTCTTTGGCTTCACGCATAATGCATTCGACGAAGTCCTCGTCTAGCTCCAGCGTGCCGGCCGGCATGTTATATAAACCGGCTTTGGCACCGCGCACCTCCTCGATAAGCACATATTTGTCGCCCTGTTTTAAAACGACGCCACATCCAATAAAAAATCCCATATAGCACCTACTATACCATGTACGCTTAGTATTAGACTTGGCTTCGTGGTATTCTTCCTGTAATGCTGAAGAATATTATTTTTACATTCCCCAACAGTACATCTGAGGCCCGGAGTTTTTTCGAAAATATTGCTAAATTATTGGGCCAGTTGCCGAACGCGCGTTACTGAGACATCGATTGAGATGCGTGCGTCGCAACCTGCACACAGCCTTCCGGCAACAATTTTCCGCCAAGCCAATGTGGCGTTTCCGCAGGTGCATTTTGATAGTGACAAGCAATTGCTTCTGGCAGCTGGTAATCTGCAAATAAATCCCGATTCTTCTAGCACAAATGATGTGACGCGCGCGTCATTTGTGGCCGCCGAGAAACACGATTCCCATGGAAAATACTATGCTTGCAGGCAGCTATTATTCCAGCTCAGGCATCGCCGGCTACTACCGTCACGCCAACTATCCCAGCGGAATCAACCAAAATTGCCACTACGCCCGGCTCCATAGCCATAAAACGTACGCGTTCAATTCTGCCTAGTGTGGCAATCGGAGTAGGCTTGGCCCTCTGTATCTTGTTCGTACTTATGTATCGTCGAAGACATCATCATACTGACTAGTTGTGCTTGTGCTATGCTTTAAGTATATAAAAAGGGTACATATGAAAAACGATCGCGTTCACGTCCTTCTTGCAACACTTTTAATTGCCGTAATTATTGTTCAGGGTATGTTTATGTGCCTGAGCCTTCGTAGAATTCATACGCTCAACGCGTCTGTCTCTGACATAAAAAGTCAGCAATCTTCTCGGGATGCGCTGAACGCGCTGAACGTTGTGTCGCTCAGTCAACCGGCAGTGTCCGTTGCCGATAATAAAGTGTATTTACCTGATATCCATCTGGCTTTGCCACTCAATACTACTACAGCGGCGCTCTTATACGATAGCCGAGAGGTTGGCAGCACGCAAAAGACAACAGGCACAACTTACGACGTGACAACGCGTGCCTTGGCGACACTGCCGTCGAGTAGTTTCCAGGACCAGTTCTCTTGTTCGCCGGTGCGCTTTTCGTTTGAAGCAACGGCAAATCCGTATAATCCGCACGAAAAAACCAACACTGCCGTCAAATTAGCCGACGGGCGCATGCTACAAATCTATACCTACACCAATACTGCTTGCAATGCCCAGTGGAAAGCTGCCGGAGTGGTGCCAAACACCATTACTCAGGCATTTGAACAAGCAACTTCCTACTAAGGTGCCTCGACAAAATAGCGCCAAAAGTTACGGCACTATACAATTTTCCTATTTTCAGCCATTTCACAGAGAGCTATGAGACTATAAGCTTACCATTAGAGTAAGCAAAGGTTACGCAGCTGATGAAAAAGTTGGTCATTGGTCTTGCCGTTTTTGGCACATTTGTGTTGTACAGTCTTGGTATCCGTGATAAATCACCAGTGCTAAGCAAGCCTGTCTCGCTGGCTACAATCAAAACTCCTTCGTCTTCATCGAGCACCAGCTCGACACCTGCTTCGAGTACTTCCAGTTCACCAGCTAGCAGTCCGTCATCTACCGGCACAACTACAACTACGGGCACCTACAAAGACGGTACATACAAAGGGACCAGTGCTGATGCATATTATGGCAACGTCCAGGTCTCGGCTACAATCTCTGGCGGCAAGATTACGGCCGTTACCTTCCTTGATTCTCCACATACTCACGACACGTCGATAGTTATTAACCAGCAGGCAATGCCGTATCTCCAACAAGAAGCGATTCAGGCCCAAAGTGCCAATGTGCAGATTGTTTCGGGCGCAACATTTACCTCACAAGCATTTGTCCAGTCACTCAGCAGCGCATTATCACAGGCAAAAGCATGAAACAAACACGCATTATAATGGGCATGCCTATCACGGTTGAAATACTGGGCGATGGCAAAAAAGTTGGTCCCGCAATCGAAGATGTTTTTGCGTATTTTACGAGTATTGATGAGCGATTCAGCACCTATAAACCGATGAGCGAAATCTCCCAAGTAAATGCAGGACTTCCCAGGCAAAAATGGAGCCGGGAAATGGCGCTGGTTATGGATCTGTGCGATCAGACCAAACAACAAACTGACGGCTACTTTGACATCGAACACAACGATAGCCTTGACCCGTCTGGTCTTGTTAAAGGCTGGTCAATTAATAACGCTGCGCAGTTGGTAGCCCGCAAAGGTTTTGACAATTTTTATATTGAAGCCGGCGGAGATATTCAGACACACGGTACTAATGCAGACGGCGAACCGTGGACTGTTGGCATACGCAACCCTTTTGATATCAACCAAATTATTAAAGTATTGTGCGTAATCGATTGCGGCGTGGCAACCTCCGGAACGTACATTCGCGGCCAACACATATACAACCCTCACGACCACCAAGAAATCCACAAGATTAAAAGTCTGACGGTCATTGGCCCTGATATTTATGAGGCGGATCGTTTTGCGACTGCCGCGTTTGCTATGGGTGAACAGGGTATCGCTTTTATCGATGCACTACCTGGCTTTGAAGGATATAGTGTGGGTGCCGATGCGATTGCAACGTACACTAAAGGATTCGAAAGGTATGTGGCCTGATCATGCTTAATTACATTGATTCACTGACCGACAGTATAACTATGTACCGCTTGCTGCTGTACTATCTTGGCAGCTTGCTTGCTGTGGCTATGGGGCTTAGCGGCCTTGGCGTACTACACTATAATGCGCTGTATATTCTACTTTCGACATCGATTCTTTTATTTGTCTGTTGGCTGACTAACCGCATTTTTTCCTACATCTTTAGCGCACCAACTAATAGTGAATCGTCACTGTTAACAGCTCTGATTTTAGCGCTGATTATAACGCCTGACCCCACGAATTATAATCTGTTATTTTTGGTGGCAGCCAGTGGTCTTGCTATTGCATCGAAATACCTTTTGACGATTCGCAAGAAACATATCTTTAATCCTGCGGCACTTGCCGTCGCACTCACGGCCATTGGGCCGCGGCAAACAGCTAGTTGGTGGATCGGAACTGCTGCCATGGTGCCATTTGTTATCGTTGGTGGTATCTTGATCACGCGAAAGATTCGCCGTCAGACCATGGTTATCGCATTCTTTGCTAGTACTACCATTGCCACTATTGCCTATTCCTTGGCAAGTGGAGCCAACGTGATGACGAGTCTTCACAGTATGGTGTTTACGTCGTCTCTGCTGTTCCTAGGGTTTGTCATGCTGACGGAACCACTTACCTCACCACCAACTGCTACCAAGCAAACGTGGTATGGAATGTTGGTAGGGGCTTTGTTGCCACCGCAAGTTCACGTGCTTAATTTCTATTCTTCGCCAGAACTTGCGTTGCTTGTGGGAAATATTTTCTCGTATGTTGTGAGTTCTAAAACGAAGCTTTTCCCAACGCTCAAGCAAAAGGTAAAAGTGGCAAATCACATAGCTGATTTTGTTTTTACACCTGACCAAAAGTTGTGCTACAAGCCGGGGCAATATATGGAGTGGACCTTGCCGCATGCCCATGCTGACTCGCGTGGAAGCCGCCGTTATCTTACGTTGGCATCTTCGCCGACCGAATCGGACATACGAATTGGTGTTAAGTTTTACGAAAGAAGTAGCACATTCAAGAAGGCAATGTTGGACATGGACAGCAAAACAACGATCATAGCTTCACAACTTGCTGGTGATTTTGTTATGCCAAAAGACCCAACCCGCAAGCTTGCCTTTATCGCGGGCGGTATCGGTGTTACGCCGTTTAGAAGTATGGCGAAGTACCTTGTCGATATGAATGAGCAGCGTGATGTTGTCATGCTGTATGGCGTTCGGACAGAAGGTGATATCGCCTATGCTGATGTGTTTGATGAGGCGCGAAAGGTGATAGGTATGCAGACTACCTACGTTCTCAGCGGATCCAAGACTGCGATTACTCGTCCCGACGCAGTTGCTGGCCGCATCGACACCAAAGTGCTCAAGCACGCTGTGCCTGACTATACAGACCGAATATTTTATATCTCGGGTACGCATGATATGGTTGTCGCAATTCAGGAAACGCTGATCAATATGGGTGTGCATCACCGCAATATCAAAGTAGATTATTTCTCGGGTTACGCCTAAAAATACAGTGTGACACGCCAGGGGAATTACCTTGACAGTCATAGTAATATGGCGTATGATGTAGTCATGATCGATAAAAAACTATCATCAGATTTACTTCGCGGACATACCGACACCATCATCCTCAAACTTTTGACGGACGGTGATAAGTATGGCTACGAAATTACAAAGCTGGTCCACGAACACTCGCGCAAGCAATATGAGTTAAAGGAAGCGACAATGTACTCTAGCCTTAAGCGCCTAGAGACTGACGCACATATAACATCATATTGGGGGAGTGAAACGCAGGGCGGCCGACGTAAATACTATCATGTAACCGATAGCGGTCGCATGCTGTATGAACAGAATAAACAAAACTGGGATTCTGCAAAGCAAATCCTCGATGAATTATTGTAAGAAAGGATATTTACAATTATGGAAAAGAAATTACAGGATTTTTTGGAAAAAGCATTTGCACCATATGGTGATTTCCCGGCACGTGGCGAGGTTACACAAGAGCTACTTGCTAACTTACAATCCAAGTACGATGATCTTAAAAATCAGGGCAAAAGCGATGATGAAGCATACCAGATGACAATTGATTCATTTGGTGACGTTGCTGAAATCATGGAGCATGTTCCCCATGCAGATGCGCAGGCGCCAGTGGAACACACGGGCGTGCGCATGTTCAAGCAAATGGGCTTTGACCAGGCAGACCTCAGCAACAGCGACCTAACCGGTGCAAACTTTAGTGGTAGCGCAATGGTGGACACTAACTTTGCAGGTTCAAAGCTTACCGACGCAACGTTTAAGGGCGCTGCGCTAAAGAACGCGAATTTTATGGCGAGTATACTTTCTGGAGCTGCATTTACGAGTAGTGATTTGCAAAGTGCACGTTTTGATAGCGCCGACCTAACCGGCGCTGTATTAAAGAGTTCGGCTCTGCGCGGTGCAATATTTACTGATGCGAAACTGATTAATACTGAATTTAGCCGTTCAGACCTAGGCGGCATTTCGTTTGATGGCCAAACCCTCGACGGTGTCAGCTTTAATAGCTCATCTCTCAAGAAGACGTCGTTCAAAAACGCAACCTTGCGCAATGTTTCGTTCCACCACAGTGCTGTTAAGCACGCAGAATTTGCGGGTGCCAAGATGGATAAAATTACTTATGCAGTTCTCAAGGGCGCCAAAGCAACGCTCGACGACGTAACAATTTTGTAAATAGTTCAGCTGTTATTCATGCAGTATGGTCCTCTGGTCTGTACAATGGGAGTATGACAGAAAACACTCATTCACATCCCGGGCATGCAGCGTGGCAAACCCTCACCAAAGTCCCTAAGATTACCGCCTACTTTTGGATCATTAAGATTCTGACCACGGGTATGGGCGAGGCCACATCGGATTATTTGGCACACAAATTTAATCCGATACTTGCCGGTGGCATCGGCTTGGTTGTGTTTGTGATTGCTTTGGTTCTGCAACTCAAAACCAAACACTACAAACCATGGGTGTATTGGTTTGCGGTGGCCATGGTCGCGGTTTTTGGGACGATGGCAGCCGATGGCCTGCACGTTGAACTTGGCGTGCCCTACGTGTTGTCGACGCTCTTCTATGCAGTGTCGCTGGCGGTAATTTTTGTTGCCTGGTACAAATTCGAGGGCACGTTATCCGTGCATAGCATCCATACGCGACGACGCGAATTATTCTACTGGGCAACGGTACTTGCGACATTTGCTATGGGTACGGCGCTCGGTGATCTTACGGCATATAATACGAGTCTCGGCTATCTAGGCTCAGGGTTGTTATTCGCGGGTATTTTTGCGCTTCCAGGTATTGGCTACCGGTTATTTAATCTCAACTCAATTTTTAGTTTTTGGTTCGCATACATTATTACTCGACCATTGGGTGCTTCATTTGCGGATTGGATGGGCGTACCTAAAAACATCGGCGGCCTTGACATCGGTCGCGGCGTCGTAAGTTTGGCATTAACGGTGCTTATCATCGGCTTTGTGGCGTACGTTTCGTATGTCCGTAGCGACGCACAAAGCCGCGCATAAACCCGTTATTTGTCTTGCAAAATAGCGAGAATGTTTCCGGCGGGGTCCTTGAACCAGGCGATGTCCGGGCCTTGGCCTGCACTCAAGCCGCGCAGGATGCCTTTTTCGTCTTGAGCGGCTGGCATGTTATCGTAGCGCTCAAAGCTCACGCCTTTGGCTGTCAGTTGATCAACCGCCGCATCAATATCACCTACGACAAAATTAAGCATAGTGTAGGTTGCTGGCTGGTGACCATCCTTTTGGTAAGTAAACACGCTTCCACCGCCAGGCAACTGAAACTGTAACCCCATAGTTTCGTCATCGAGTTTTAGGCCCAATGTTTGCGTATAGAACGCCTTGGCTTTGTCGATATCATCTACTGAAAATCCGCTAAATGCTGCCTGTGCTTCAAACATGGATGCTCCTTTTGGTAATGTATTACTATCGTATCACGATTGTTTTGACATTACTCGAAACGTGCATCCTGAGGTTTGGTGACTCGGCCTAGTAAGCATACACCGAGTGTATAGTAAGGCGGCAATTTTCTACATTAAGGAACAACTATGAGGATTATCGGGGAAAATCGTAATCATCACGCATATCGCGATTCGATTGTTCATGCATTTTTTTGAGTGCTTTCTTCTTTTGTAGGGCATCTTGTACGGGTGGTTTGGACGCTAGGTGTTTGAGTTCGCCACGCATTTTAAGATAATTTTGATAATGTGTACGATCAAGCTCACCGGACTGCAGTGCGGCCTGAATTCGACACCCAGCTTCCGACCCATGCCGGCAATTACTGTATTTGCATTGTGCTGCGAGTTCGGCAATATCGTCAAAATTCTCAGCAAGATCTTCCTCGACGCCCCATAGTTGCAGTTCACGAATGCCGGGGGTATCGATGAGCAGACCGCCGTTTGGCAAAATAAAGAGCTCACGGTGTATAGTGGTGTGTCGGCCGGTATCATCGGACTCGCGAGTGGTTTGTGTTGCTTGCTGATTGCGCCCAATAAGGGTATTGGTGAGGGTTGATTTTCCAACGCCTGAAGAGCCTAAAAGTATCGCTGTTTTGCCAGGCAGAATCGCAGCACGAATGTCGTCAACTCCGGCTCCTGTAGATGCGCTGCTGACAATAACGCGCACGCCAAATGGAGCTACGGCATCCAAATATGGTTGTAGATCTTCCGTTTTATCAGCTTTGTTAAGCACGAGTACTGGCTCGATATGATCGACACTCAACTGATACAAATATCGCTGCAGGCGCTCGGGACTGAAGTCTTTATCAAGGGCTTGCAGCACAAAAGCGATATCGATGTTGGTGGCCATGATTTGTTTTTTGATGCGATGCCCAGCGGCCTTGCGAGCAATTTCGCTGTGCCGTGGCACAACGACTTCGATGACCGCAGCATGAGCCCCAAACAGTTCCACACCCACCCAATCACCAACTTTTGGAAAATCTTCCACAAGCGAATTATGACGAATATGCCCTGAGATTGTGGCGGTTTTTTCGGCAGGAGTCACCACTTTGAGCGAAGTCCCAAAATCGGCGATAACACGTGCGGGAACGAGGCGCTTTGTGGCAATTGTTGCCCACGATTTTTCAAACGCATCATTCCAGCCGTAGATCTGCAAATCATTCATATAGGTAGTATCTCATGCTTACGCCCGCAAACCAGCCTATTGTGTTATTAATGTCTGCATCATACTGGTTAGAGAAGTGGTTTTGGCTCCTAAAATCCCGAAGAAATCGGCATCGACTTGCTCTACTACTCGCACGGCTTTACTGGCGAGCGCAATACCTTTGGACGTGGGGAAAACCAGTATAGCGCGCTTGTCATTTGGACTAACCCGACGCGCAAGGAGGTCTTTCTTCTCGAGTGTTCGCAAAACTTGCGATGTCATCATGGTGTCTGTTTTCGCTCGTTTCGCCAGTTGCTTTTGTGATATACCATCGCTCGTGCTATCCCAAACGAGTGAGGCGAGTAATACAAATTGTACGTGTGTAATATCGAACGGTGCGAGCGCCGCGCGCTGTTTACTTTGCCACTGATTGGTTATTTGCCACAGCAAAAAACCAGGACTTGCCTCCGCGCTACTAAACGCCGTTGCTAGGTCAGACTTCATATGTCTGCTTTCATGGCCTGCGCAATTGCACGAAAATCTGCCTCAGTAATTTCGAGCAACCCAAAACGAAATGCGTAGCCCCAGTTTGCCTTGCCGGTGGTAAAGCTTAACGTGTCAAGTAATGGGCGAATTGGCGCCTCAGTACTTTTTGCATAGGTAATATGCCGACGCCATGGTTTAAAATCGCCTTCGTCAGCTTGCCAAATTACATCATCTGGTACCTGGCCGATTGCTGTAAATGCCTGGAGCGGCGTGTCGCCGCCCAAACTTTCTTTGGGCGAATAATACACAAACCAATCACCGCCATGGAGGCGGGCAAGCCCGGCACGTTTGCCGTGGCCAATTTGCGCAATGCCCAAGCTAACGCCACGCATAACGTGCTCCTTGGATACCACGCCAAGCCAATATTTCATGCGTTGCCTTCGGCCTTCTCGATTAAGTGAGCAGTCGATGTTTCTAGATCAGCCTGCTGATTTTTGCCCAAGATTTTTGCCCACATAAAACTCATTGGACCATCTATTGTCATGGTAACTCGTACTGTTGTTGCACCATCTTGCTGCATAATTTCGTGATCAAATGTTAGTTTGGCGCCAGGCAGTGTAGAGACATCGATGAAGCGTTTGCCCGGATCGGCGACCAAAATTGTAGCAGAAACTTTGGGGCCACCTTTGGGCTTGAGCGTGTAGTGACCACCGGCGGTAAAGGTGTCGGTAAGTTTTGCCCATTCTATACCCTGGTCATAATCTGCCCAGGAGTCGACGTTCGCCCACAGTGCGAAGATGGCTTCGGGTGTGGCTTTGGTAGTTTGTGTGGTTTGTGCAAGTGTTTTCATACTCCAATAGTAAGCGCACTTACTATTTTTGTCAACACCGATTTTTGATCGAGCGTGCTATGCTTGAACCATGGAGACCAGGGCTTTGGTGACGCAACCTACGTACAATCCCGCACAATGGCATGCGTGTGTTGACCATGATTATATGACCTGTCGCGACGGCGTTAATTGTTATTCGTATGCGCTTAATGCGCCACAATATTACTGGTCGGTGCCTGGCCATGGGTTTGTGCGTGAGGTAGCTCAGGAATATTATCGAGAATTTGTTGCCTTTTTTGAAACCTATGCGATCGACGCCGTAAGGCGAGCGCTCCTTGACGGCGCGGCGCATGATGGCCTCCTGCCCGTCGATGGTGATGATGAGCGCGAAGGTTATTATCGCGTAGCATTGGTGTTTGCGGCTGGCAATAACAGCGATTTCCATTGGTATCGCCAGGACGACAGTGGCCTATGGAGTCATAAGAATGGCTGGCACCCTGCGACCAATAAAGATGATGATGGTAGATTGATCACCGATCCGCAAACTGCCACGCGCCATGATTATCCAATTTTTGGTGGCTACTTTTTGGTGCCAAATACGGGCATTGTGCTCACTAAAACTTTTGCGGCAGCATCTTAGCGTAAAAATGCATCGAGGCGGTCGATTGTCTGGTTGGCTCCTCTGACGGCGCCGTATTGTGCAGTGTTGAAATCTTTTTGCTCTTTAGAAACGTATTCGAGGACTAGTGTGAGTTTGGTCTTGTCTCCAGCACTCACAAGTATGATGGTGGTAACAACAGGCTCCGCTTCGGCTTCGCTGGCGGCGGGATAATAGCGGTAGCTGAGGCGAGAAGGCTCATCAACCTCGTCGAACACAAGCAGGTTAGAGAAATCGCCATGTGTTCCGTGCAACGTCAAACTACACCTTCCACCGGACCGAACATCCATCGTCTCAATTGTGGTAGTAAACCCTTCGGGACTCCACCATGCAACGAGTTGTTCGGGTGTGGTCCAGGCTTGCCAGACGCGTTCGCGTGGCTTATTGATTGTGCGGGTAATGGTTAGCGTTCGATCTTCAGCGGTCATACGTGCTCCTGAATGGTGTTCAAATAGTTCTTGATATAGTATACATGCATTTTGTATTTAGGTATTGACTTAATTAGGCAAATACCTTATTATTGAGGTATGGAACCATTTGCAGCACTTGCTGATCCAACCCGTTTGCGAATCTTTGAGCTCATTGTTCAGGGTGAACGAACAGTGGGCGAGATCGTCAACCAGTTTTCATTCAAACCACCAACTATTTCTCAACACCTGCAGGTACTAAAACGTGCGAAGCTGGTACGTGTTCGTGCCGAAGGTCAGAAGCGTATTTACGCCGCTGATGAAGCAGGTTTTAAGGAGCTGGAAGTATGGATGAACGAGCAGCGATCACACTGGAATCACAAGCTAGATGCGCTGGAGCGTTATTTGGAAACAGACGCCTAGGCTCATGGTTCACGCATAACTAAAAGAGGAGAAACATATGATTATCGACACTGTTAAAATGATTCACATGGGCGTAACAGACATGGACAAAGCAAAGGCGTTTTACGTGGACACCCTGGGCTGCACAGCAACCAGCGATTACGGCCAAGATGATAAGCGCTGGGTTAGTCTGTCGCTTCCTGGCGGCGGCACAGCATTAAACCTGACGACGTTTCTTGAAAATCTCAAGCCAGGCACTATGAAGATCTATTTTTCAACATCAGACTTGCAGGCATCATATAAAGCACTGCAAGAAAAAGGCGTGGCCCTGGCAAGTGAAATTACAGAAGAAGGCTGGGGTACATACTTCCGCCTGGCCGACCCTGATGGCAGTACCATCATGATTGTCCAATCGTAGTTGATCATGCTACCACATAAGAAAACACACCTGTAGCGGGTGTATTTTCTTATGTCTGACAACTTGACATTTGGCGCCCAGCGTAAGACTATAGGCTGATAATTAAGCGAGGAGGGTTTCTTATGAAGACCGTTACTGTTGAATCTGGTGTTTGCCTCGGTTTTGGCGGCACGAATGCGCGAAAAGCAATCTGTTCGGGGGGTGACATAACCGGGTACTCTTCGGTTGAAACTCCAACGCAACCGCGTAAGTTTTTTGGGTGGATGGGCCGCCAGGTGCTTGATGCTGCACAGGCTGGCAATGGCTGGTTGGTGGCTGGCTACCCAGGCCCGGTAAGTTCAGATGGTAAGCTTGTCGGACCGCTTACTAATGTAGTGGGAATGGCTCGGCGACAGTATAACTTGCGCGAAGAACTGATCGCCACTGACCCAGAGGTGGGACGTGTACTTGACCAGGGATTTATTTTATTGGGTGAGAATGATGGCAATTTGGCGGCACAAGCTGCAGCCGCGCGAATTGGCGGGCATAAATATGCACGAACAGGTGCGCTGATTTTGGGTACAGGTGTTGGTTCTGGTGTTGTCGATAAAGACCCAAATTACAGCAACGTACACCGAGCCGACAGCAAGCATCCCTATGAAATTGGGCACATTTTGCTCAGCGACGATCCGTTCGATAGGTTTGAAGATAGCTTTTCTGGTCCGGGGTTGGAACGCAGATATCACGCAAATAGTAGAGATTTGCCGGCTGATCACCCTGCATGGCGCGGCGTTGGCCGAGCAGTTGGGCGTTTGTCGACAACGATGAGCATTATGAGCGGTGTTGACTTGATCGTACCATGCGGCGGGGTAGGCTCTGGCGCATCCGAAAAGTATGCACCGCATCTTGAAGATTTTATGGACAGCTATCGCAAGTTTGGCAACGGGCCACAGCAGCTATTCGCTCCGGAAATTATTCCAGTACCTCCTGAAGATTGCCAGGTTTTTGAAATGTTTGGTGCCGAGGGAGTTGTTCGAGACTTTCTCAGCCGTGCCGATTAGTTTTGGCATAGACAACCAAATTAGTTAGTGTATAGTTAACACTAACAGACTGCTGTTATGGCGCCTGTAGGACTTCTCGCCACAAGGCTTGAGAAGACCGCCAACCGAGGCAATAGCGGCGCCTCTACTGCGCTCGCTCGGACTTTAACAGTGAGGTGATATGATAGCGTTTGAAGACGCCCGAATCCAGATCGAAGAGGCTGCCGACTACTACACGTTTTTCGGCCCAGCGCCTGGTGATCCGGCGGCACACGTCAAAAAGGTCTACCTGAGCTACGCGCGCGTTGTGCACCCGGATTTGCATCAAGCGAGTCCGCGTCTCACCACAGCCGAGACTGCCTTCAAGCGACTCGGCGAGCACTACGCCCAAGCACTCGAAATGGCGGCGCAAGACGCGTACGGCCAGCCGTTGGTTATCGTCGAATGGACGCACCGGCGAGCTTCCCATCGCGTTTTGCGTGCGGTATCGGGTGGCGACCTGTGTGCGACCTACCTGGCTCGCACCAAGTTGGCGACTGACGTCGACGAACAGCCCTCGTTCTGCAAGGTTGTTAAGGCTCACGCCGACAGGGACCTGCTGCAGACCGAGGCCAGAGTCGTCCGCCAGCTTCGTGGCCCAGGCATGGCTGCCGAGGTACATGTCTTTTATCCGGAACTGCTCGATTCGTTCGTGCATCGGGAAAAAGGCAAGCAGCCGCGGCAGGTAAACGTCCTGGTTCAATTGGAGAACTTCTACAATCTGGCACAGGTCAGGCGAAGTTTTCCGAAAGGGCTCGAGGCTGTTCACATGGCCTGGATCTGGCGCCGCATGTTGTGGGCGCTGGCTCATGCACATGAGCTTGGAATCGTGCATGGGGCAATTCTACCCGAGCACATCATGATCTTGCCGGAGCAGCACGGTGTCGTAATTGTAGACTGGTGCTATGCCAGTCTCAAGGACGACGCGGGTGTGTTTGCGCCGGTTAAGGCCATCGTGGGAGCTTACAAGGATTGGTATCCGGAAGAGGTGTTTGCGAAAGCGGCACCCAGCTCGGCAACCGACCTGACCATGGCCGCACGATGCATGATCCAGCTGCTGGGTGGTGACCCAATCACGGGTGATTTCCCCGGCAACAGTGCGGTTCCGCGGCAGTTCCGAGCATTCTTTCGAGGGTGTTTGAGTACTTCGCGGTCGGCCCGTCCACAGAATGGTTTTCAGCTGCTGGTTGAATTTGACCAGTTGCTTAAGCACCTGGGGCAGCCGTACTATCCCCGCAAGTTCCGTACGTTCACGATGCCGTCCGGCACCGTGAAAAGCTGAAGTGAAAGGAAGCCCATTATGGGTGGAGGCAACTGGACCTTTGGGTCCTACGACGCACGTGTCAAGGCAAGTACCGCGGCCGGGAAGTCGAGCTTCGACTACACCGACCGCATCGCAAGCGGCCAGACGGCAACCGCCGTCCACGAGCTGCTCGACCCCAGGACCGTCGCGGGACCGTTGAGCCCCTTCGCGGGCAAGGTCATGCGCGAGGTCACCATCAGCGCCGAGCACCCCAACCCGACCGCCATCGCGGTCGTGCTGGATGTCACCGGCTCGAACATCGACGCCGCCAAGGTCGTGCACAGCAAGCTCCCCCAGCTTCTGGGCGTGCTGCAGCGCAAGGGCTACGTCGACGACCCGCAGATCAACTTCTGCGCCATCGGCGACGCCTACAGCGACTACGTGCCGCTCCAGGTCGGTCAGTTCGAGTCCGACAACCGCATCGACGAGCAGCTCGAGGCCATGTACCTCGAGGGCAACGGCGGTGGGCAGGTGTGTGAGACGTACGAGCTGGCCGCCTACTTCCTGGCGCGCCACACGTACCTCGAACCCTTCCACCAGGAGGGCCGCAAGGGCTTCGCCTTCTTCATCGGAGACGAGATGCCCTACGAGACGTTGCGGCGGCAGTTCAGCGGAGACCCCTACGACCGTGGCCACACCGTCGAGTCGCTGACCGGCGACCGGCTGGAAAGTGACCTCACGACCGCCAAGGTCTTCGAGGAGCTCCAGGAGCAGTACGAGGTCTTCTTCCTGTTCCAGTCCAGGGGCATGTACCCCGCGGAGCGGATCCTGCCTGCCTGGCGCAAGTTGCTCGGTGAGCGGGCCCTCGTGCTCGACGACCCGGCCGCTGTCTGCGAGACGATCGCTGGCATCCTGGCCGTGGTCGAAGGTGGCTACAACACCGACGAGGTGATGGCGGATCTGACTGCCATTGGCTCCGACGCGTCGTCTGTCCAGGCGGCAGGCAAGGCCCTGGCTACGGTCACGGGTACGTCCGTCGCCGCCAAGGCATCGGGATCGCTCCCGGATCTGCCTGACAGCGGCGCCATGGGTACGACTCGTCTCTGACCCCATCTGCGGCTCGCCCGGCAGGAGCGCTGGTCCCCAAAAGGACTATCTTCTGCCGGGCGACCGTGGCCGGATGAAAGTGAGTCGCCATGGATACGCGTGCGGTAATCGTGACTGACATAAGTTACGGTGATGCTGGCAAGGGTACAACCGTTGATTATCTGGTACGGCAAGCTGCGGCTGCAGCGGTTATTCGCCATAACGGCGGTTCCCAAGCAGCTCACAATGTTATCACGCCAGGTGGTCGACACCACACGTTTGCCCAGTTTGGCAGCGGCAGTTTTGTGTCCGGAACACGGACGCACCTGTCGCGCCACATGCTGGTCAATCCGCTCAACATGTTCCCGGAGGCTGAGCATCTCGAATCGCTTGGTGTCCGGGGCGTTTGGGCACGGACTACTGTGGACCGTGATGCACTCGTCATCACACCCTGGCAATGCAGTGCCAACCAGTTGCGCGAGCTTGCTCGTGGCGCCGGTCGGCATGGCAGTTGTGGCCAGGGCATTGGCGAGACCATGGCGGACTCGCTGGCTCACCCCGATCTCGTGCTTCATGTGCGGGATATCCAATCGAATAGTCTGCATGCCAAGTTGTCGCGACTGCGCGCCTATAAGTTGTCGCAGCTTCGCGATGAGCAACTGCACAATCTGGACGGCTTGCCGTCAACCGAACGACAGGCATTGCTTGACCCGCTACTCATCGATTCCATCGAGTACCTGTACCGCGAGTGGGCCGAGCGTGTCCAGATCGTGGACGGGTCATACCTGAAGTTCCTCGCTCGTCAGCACGAGTTGCTGGTGTTTGAGGGCGCACAGGGTGTGCTGCTTGACGAGTGGTATGGGTTTCACCCGTATACCACCTGGAGTACGACGACCCACGCTAACGCTATGGATTTGCTGCGCGAGCAGGATTTCGATGGCGAAATTACGCGCATGGGTGTGCTTCGTGCATACACCACACGCCACGGTGCTGGACCGTTCGTATCCGAAGACCGGTCGCTTGCGTCTGATCTTGCGGAGCGCCACAACGGTCTGGACGATTGGCAGGGAGCGTTTCGCTACGGCCACTTGGATTTGCTTGCTCATCAGTACGCACTCGCTGCATGCGGTGCCACGGATGAGCTTGTCATGACAGGGCTGGACCGCTTGCAGGCGCTTCCGACCTGGAACATCTGTGACGGCTACCGACTTGTCGGATATCACCCGGATGCTGACAGGTTCTTCACCTTCGGGCCCAACGGCACGATTGCAGCTATCAAGCTTGGTATTCAGGGTGATCTCGATCATCAGGAACGGCTGGGTCAGCTGCTCGCATCATGTTCACCGGTGTACCACTCGATTCGCTCGAGCGATACATTCCAGGAGTCGATCCACGGCTACCTGCACACCGTCGAAGACCGCCTCGGTCTTCCCATCACCATCACCTCTTTCGGCCCAACGGCGGCCGACAAGCGCTCGCGCGTCATGCGCTAAGAGTGCTACGAGGTGCAAACCCCATTTTTCTGCTTGCTAACCCCTAGGGGCGCAGGACACAGGAAGGTGGGGTTTTAACTTTTGCGCCAAAAATTAGTCGAAGCTACGAGCAAGCGACTGGATATCGTCATGGGTAAAGGCAAAGAATTGGGCGGGTCGATGTGCGGCCTGGGCGGTAAACTCATCGGTGGCGACTATGGCGTCAAACGACAAGAATTTCTTGCGAAAATTGCGTTTATCGAGTGACCGTCCGAGAACAGTTTCGTAGGCATTTTGCAGCTGAGCAAACGTAAAATGGTCGGCTAATAGGCTACTAATTGCCGTGGTATAGGTGATCTTGGAACGTAAACGTTCAAGGGCATACGTAATAATACCGGCGTGGTCGTAGGCCAGTTCTGGCAATTCATCAATTGGGAAAAATTGAGGCTGCTCGGTGGCGGAGCCTGCCTGTGGCTCTACGTTTCGGCCGAGTCCCATGTATGTGACCGATACGGCGTGGCCGCGTGGATCACGCGCTTGCGTGTCGAAAGTGTAGAGTTGCTCAACGAGACCGAGCGCAGATTCATCGATACCCGCTTTGGTTTTGAGCACGCGCCGAAATGCTTCGTGCGTCGCTTCTCCTTTTGGATTATAGCCACCAGGCAGTGCCCAAACATCCTTGAACGGGTCTCGTGCGCGCTTAATAAGCAGCACTTGCAATTTGTTGTGCATAATTTGAAAAACAACAGCGTCGACCACTAAAGTTGGCGGCACGTATTCGTGAGTCATACTTCAATCATAACAGATCGGAGTCGCATGTATATGCGTTTAGTAACGGTAATGTTCGGGTTTGAACGGACCGTGCTTTGGTGTGCCCAGATAGTCAGCCTGCGCAGTGCTCAGCTCGCTTAGGTGGCCACCGAGTGCTTCCACATGAAGCTTGGCAACCTTTTCGTCGAGTTCTTTAGGCAAACGGAAGACGCCGACTTCATACGACTTGGTCCAGAGCTCCAATTGTGCCAGGACTTGGTTGGTGAAGGAGGCGCTCATGACGAATGATGGGTGCCCAGTAGCGCAGCCCAAGTTCACCAAGCGGCCTGCGGCCAACAAGATAATTCGGTGGCCATCAGGGAAGGTGTACAGATCAACCTGTGGTTTGACTTCTTCCTGTTTTATGCCGGTAAAGTGGTTAAGCTCTTCGACCTGGATCTCGACGTCAAAGTGACCGATATTGCAAACAATAGCTGTGTCGGGCATTTGCTTCATGTGTTCCAGGGTAATAATGTCCTTGCAGCCGGTAGTGGTCACAAAGATATTGCCACGCGGTGCTGCTTTGTCCATGGTTACGACTTCAAAGCCCTCCATCATGGCTTGCAGGGCGCAAATTGGGTCAATTTCGGTTACGAGCACGCGGCAACCGTAGCTTGCGAGCGACTGCGCGCAGCCCTTACCGACGTCGCCGTATCCTGCAACGACTGCAACTTTACCAGCCAACATAACATCGGTGGCGCGCTTGATACCGTCGACCAATGATTCGCGGCAGCCGTATTTGTTGTCGAACTTGCTCTTGGTGACCGAGTCGTTGACATTGATGGCTGGCAAACGCAGCGTGCCTTTTTCGACCATTTGGTAGAGATGGTGCACGCCAGTGGTGGTTTCTTCGCTGACACCTTTGATTTCACCTAGCAAATCGGGGTGCTTATCATGAACTAATGCGGTGAGGTCGCCACCATCGTCGAGGAGTAAATTGGGGCCTTTTCCGTTCGCAAACTTCAAGGTTTGTTCGGTGCACCACCAATATTCTTCTTCGGTTTCGCCTTTCCAGGCAAACACCGGTACGCCAGCTTTGGCGATCGCTGCAGCGGCATGGTCTTGGGTACTGTAGATGTTGCAACTTGCCCAGCGGACATCTGCCCCAAGATCTACCAAGGTTTCGATGAGGACTGCCGTTTGGATGGTCATGTGCAGGCTACCGGCAATACGAGCGCCCTTGAGTGGCTTTTTGCCTTTATACTCCTGGCGTAATGCCATCAAGCCGGGCATTTCTTTCTCTGCCAAAATGATTTCTCGGCGTCCATAGTCGGCTTCGGTAATATCTTTAACTTTGTAGTCGCTCATAATTATTCCCTTCAAGTTCATGGTTATTGTATCGATTGCAGCTGGGGATTGGCTGGCGGTTACTCTGGCGGCAGGCTTTCACCGAATGCTTTTTGATATCGTGCTCTAACCGTTTCGATGGTAAATGTGTGGGTTTGGGTGCCAACTTGTTCAATCGCAAAAGACGACGTGACAGCCCCCAATTGCGCAGCTGTTTTAAGTGGCCAGCTGCGCCCGAGGCCGTATAAAAATCCTGCCCTAAAGGCATCGCCAGCACCAGTCGGGTCGGCGACCGTATCTGGCTCGGCGATATCTATCGCGACAGGAGTAGGCACCATTTTGCCTTCGATAACTGAGCCTTTTTTGCCATATGTGGTAAGTACGATGGGAACTATCTGCTTGATTTCATCGATTGATAATTCAATTTTCTTACTCAGAATGCCCATTTCATACTCGTTTAAAATGAGGATTCCGGCTGCTTCCACGCCGGCTTTCATATCTTCGCCCGGCAATTGACTCACTTGTTGACCTACGTCGTAACAGAGACGTAAGCCCCAATCGTGAGCCTCCTGAACCTGACGCCGCATGGCTTTGGGGTCCTGGGGCGATACCACAATGATGGGGTGTGTATTTTTCCAGGGCGCGAGAGTTAAACTGTCGCTATCGAACATCGCACCGGGGTAAAATCCGCCAATTTGGTTCTGATCGGCATCGGTTATGACGTTAAACGAGGCAGTCGGTAACGTGCTTTCGTGTAAATATTTGATATTAACACCCGTTAATGCCAATTTTTCCATGTAGGCTGATGCATCAGTTCCGAACGTTCCGAGCAGTAACGGTTCGTCGCCAAGTAGTGCCAGCGAATAGGCGATATTCGCTCCAACGCCGCCATGCACATCATGCAAACTATCTAAAAAGGTCGAGACTGAAAGGGACGCAAGATTATCAGGCTGAATGAGGTTCGCGTAGCTTCCGCTAAAGTTCATAATACGGTCAATAGCGATAGATCCGGAGACAACGATTGGAGTTTTGTGCATGTAGCCATGGTATCAGCCAGATTAAGCACGAGCAACATAAAACAGGGATTTGTATATTTGAGATAGGTTAAGTGTAGCTAAAAGTTGAGGCTGAGAATAATAACGCCAGCGATGCTGACGAAGGCGCCGCAAAGCGGAATGATAGCCACGGTTTCGTCGAATGACCGACGTGCCAAAATAACAGTTAACACTGGGTAACAGGCCGATAATGCCGATACAATAGCGCCAGAACTATGCTCGCGCGACAATCCAATATTTAACGCTAATGCCGCACCCAACGAAATACTACCAGACAACAGAATGTATTTATTTTTAAGACCGCGAGCAAGAGATGATCGTGTCAGCTTATGCTCAGCCTTAACGAGCGGGACAAAAACACCGAAGGCAATAGCCATAGCCGAAAATTCTAGTAAGGATGCCAGTTGCCAACCCAGCCGGCTGATAGCTTGCGATGCAAACGCATATCCAGCGCCCCACATAACAGCCGTAAATAGCCCTAGCACCGGACCTTTTTGGAGCGAGCGCCGGCCCACACCTCGAGCCGTCAGCAACCCAGATGCAGCCATGACCCCGATCATAATCATGCAAATACCGCCACATTGTACTAGAGTTGGGCGTGCACCAAAAATTCCTAATGCCAGCAATGTTGTAACGAGCGGATAGGAAGCACTGAGCGGCGAAACGAGGCTAACTGGTCCGACTGCTAAGCCTCGAAAGTAGCTCAGCGCACCAATCGTGATGGTCGCGCCGCTTGCAATCGCATACCAGACGCCGCTTGCGTAGATGGCATGGTGGCGCGCCAAAAACAGCAAATATATAAGAGCATAGGCCGCTGCTACAAAACAATTGATAAGGACCGAAGAAACAGTTGGCCCAATGGCCTTGGAGGCCTTGGCATCAAAAAATCCGGAAAACCCCCAACCAATGCCAGCACCAAGCCCACAGATAATAGCCACAATGTCGGTTTGCATGCTGCTAGCATATCAGAAATGGGCTGATTTTACTGGTGGGCGGGCTGTTCAAGCTGGGCAGCCTGGCGCAGAATCGTGCCGAGGCTTGGGTCGCCCCAGCCGCGCACACGAAAATGCTTGCGCGTGATGCCTCGGTTGCATGGCTGGTCAAACACGACATGTTCCCATGAAGCCAAATCGGCATGGGGTATTTCCGGTCGATCATCAATAAGTACTGCGCCTGGAAACGCATGTTTTTCTTTGGTTATAATGGCCGTCTCGACAACCCAAGCACCAAAAAACGGCACCAGATGTTGATCAAGCCAGTCCAGTTTTTCTTGCTCGGAGTACGGATTGGAGCCGATTGGTGAACTGCAGATTTGTGGCTGAAATCCCTCATGCAAAAGTTGCCGCCAGCCGTCGATTGCACCGTCGATTACTGGCAATGAGGCAAAGAACCCTTTTTGGTTAGAGAGGTCACGCACCACACGGTAATGCTGCTTGGGATAATTGTTGGCGCTATAGAAATCAGGTGGCTCGGGCATGGGCTCGAGCGGCTGGATGTCGGGATAATTTTCACGAACCAGCTGGTGCACTTGTGCGTCAAAGTCGGCAAGCACGCCGTCCATATCAACGAGTGCGCGGGGAAGATCGGTGTCGAAAGTATGCATAGTACAAGCAATGTAGCACAGGGTGCTGGCATTATGCGAATGAAAAACGATCAAGCTCTTGCGAAACTAAAGATGTAGGGCGCTAAGCAGCGAATCCACCGATGCAGCAAGCGTGAAGTGGTCTTTGGCGGTTGTACGCTCTTTTTTGGTAGCAACACCGAGGGCAACGGCCTGCTCGATGCCACGAATGAGTGCTCGCGGATCGCGTGGCTCTACGAGTGTCAGGAGTCCGCAATTCGTTTCGGGCAAGCCGCCAATATTGCTGGCGACTACACGGCAACCTGAGTGCTGAGCCTCGACCGATAACATACCAAATGGCTCGGCATACACCGAAGGCATTAGTAAAATATCGCTGCGTCCAATCAGTTGCGCCATAGATGTGACGGTTTTGAGTGGCTCAACCAGCTGCGCATAAGGGTAGTTAGTCAGCATACGAGCAATCGCCCGGCCAATCGGTACGTGTTGCCCAGCCACCACAATGCTCGTGGTGTAGCCGTTGTGTTGCATTTCGTTTTCGTGCATCATCTCCAGCAATGTATAAATACCTTTCTGAGGATGCAATCGCCCAGCGTATAGAATACGTGTCTTTTTGGCTGGTTTAGACCGCTGGACATTAGCAAAAATTGGATCGGCAAATGGCAGCACAATGTCGACGCGACTGTAAGGGATATCTAGGTAAAGTGCCCATTGCTGACCACTGTAAATACTGGTGGCAATAATGGTTTTATCAAGAATATCGTTTTTGGTGGATCTGCGACCA
>JBNQGE010000002.1:0-29847 GCA_050436805.1 Candidatus Saccharimonadota bacterium | reverse complement strand
GACCATATAAAAAAGACCACCGTATTGGTGATCTTTTTTATATGGTCGGGGTGACAGGACTTGAACCTGCGACCTCACGGCCCCCAGCCGTACGCGCTACCAACTGCGCCACACCCCGTTAGAACTAAAAGTGACTGGGTAAGCCGATATGATTAGCCTGGACAAAACCAGGTGGGTATTCTCACTCATCAACCACGATCGATAAAAATCTTGAATTCCCGTCATATATGTAACAGTTAATCATCGTGCGGCTTTTAGTACCCAGCCACGTCATATTATAGCGTTTTTTAATCTTTTACTGAAGTAAAAAGTTTAAAATATTGCCTGATATGCTGGTGTAGATGGGACTGATTAGGGGGAATAACACAAGTATAAATACTACGATCACCATAAAACCGGCCGCCTCGATTTGCTCCATAAGGCGACGAAGTGCGTCTGGAGCAAAAGCATATAGTAAACGAGAGCCATCGAGTGGCGGGAATGGAATCATGTTAAAGACAAAGAAGCCGATATTAACCTGCATAAATAGAACAAGGATTGTGTATATCTGAGTGCCGACTGCAACTTGACCAATATGCAATATGATTGAGGCCAAAACTGCGAGAGCGAGGTTCGTGAACGGGCCTGCCAAGCCCACAAGAGCAATGCCATACTCGCCATGTCGAACACTGCGGGGGTCAAACGGCACAGGCTTAGCTGCAAAAAAAGGCGCATGACCAGACACGATCAATATCAAGGGCAATAAGATGGTCGTAACGACGTCAACGTGCTTTAGGGGGTTAAGCGACAGCCTACCTTCCTCAAACGCCGTATTATCCCCAAGTGCGTGTGCCGTATACGCGTGCATTGCCTCATGAATCGCCAAAGAAATGAAGAGCGATAGGACAATAATAACAATGTCACTGGCGCTGAATTGCATGAACATAGGACTAGTATAGCAAGGTATGGAGTAATTCTTGCCATGATCAGTTGACGATAAGAGGAAAACCAGTTAAAATATATATCTGAATAGAAGGAATGAATTAATGCGTAAATGTGATATCACCGGTAAGGGAAAGCAGTTCGGAAACAACGTCAGCTTTTCTCAGCGCCACACCAAGAAAGTTTGGAATCCAAACCTCCAGAACAAGACTATTTTAGTTGATGGCAAGAAGGTTAAGTTGAAGATCAGCACTCAAGCGATTCGTATGCTTAAGAAGAAGGGTCTTCTTACTTCTCCAGCTCCTGTAGCCGCAGTCGCTAAATAGTAAATCGACCAAATAAAAAACCGCCACATATGATGGCGGTTTTTTATTTGATAAGAAGTCGCGACTAGGGTTGTTCTACAACAACCAACTGAGTAACGTCACCAAGCTCTGTTGGCTTGATACGGAGCTTGGTAGTTGTTTCTTTTGGCTCCATTGCAAGTGTACGCAATGCATCCTGTAAAGGCTGTTGTGGCACGGGGAATGCAAGTTTCTGGTTCTCGTAGTGCGTTGGGATAACGAGTTTTGGCTCCACTTTCTTAATAAGTTTAAGTGCACCAGTTGGGTCAAGCGTGTAGCCGTTGCCACCAACAGGCACAATCATAACGTCAATCATGCCGATTTGTTCGAGCTGCTTGTCAGTGAACTCAGGATATACGTGGCCCGTTACAAGGATACGAAGATCGTCAACGACTATCTTGTACATCGTGGCTGTTTTCTTACTTGCTTCATCAATATGGGCACGCGCAGGGATACCGTAGATCGACACACCCGATACTTCGTACTCACCTGGCTGGTCAATAATAATCTTGGTTTCCTGTGTAGGGATCGAGTGAGCCATCGTAAATAGGGTGATATCACCGGCTTTGATGATTGACTTCGCACCCAAATCAGTTAGGTTATCGTCGATTACGACTCGCGCCTGCTTAGTTGCAAGTGTAATGCAGTTAGCGCCATAAAATTGTACGTCCATAATATATCCTCCAAGACTCTACAGAATGTTATTTTTATCGAACAAGACTTGCTTCTTCGATTCTAAAACGGTTGTTATAAAACGATCTTTAATATCCCGACGGTAGGTAAACTCCTGCAAGGGCATGTGCGTGTAACGAACATCCTTGCCTTCTTGGGCTTCAAGGCCAGATACAAAATTCTGTAACGCCTTTTGGTTAATATCACCTACTACAAGAAGATCCACGCCACTACGCTCGTCGCGGGTAAATTGGCCTGTGAGTAATGCAATGTCTACGTTGCCAAGGGTTTTGATCTTATCGTGTTCCGACACTTGACCATCAGTCACTACAGTGTCGGTTGCCTTTTTTGACGCTGTAGTTTTGGCCTGTTGGCCAAAAATTTGGCGAAGTGGCTGGTAATGCTCAAAATCCTGATTTACCTCGTAGTACAGTCGGTTGTTGGTGGTATCGGAAACGATAATACCAATGTTCAGTAAGTTAGCTAGTTCGCGGCGAACAGAATTTATTTGTTCATCAATTTTACGGGTAATTTCGCGGACATAAAATGAGCGGTTTGGGTTACTGTAGAACAACTGCAATAACTTTACCCTCGTCTTTGATCCAAACAATTGCTCAATCATGATCCTATTGTAGCACTCTTGGGCTAAAGTATTCGTATTATTTGTTCAAGAATGTTGTCACTATAGCTACACTTTCTTCCGGTTGTATCCAATGAATACTTTTGTTGCGCTTAAACCACGTTCGCTGACGCTTAGCCAATTGCCAATCATTTCGCACAAAGCTCGCCTTGGTTTCGTCAAGTGAGCAGTGACCTTCTATGTATTCGCGAAAGGCTTTGTATCCAGGGGCTTGCAGCGCGATAGTCTCTGGATCATACTTTTCGAACAAATTACGAACTTCTTTGACGAATCCAGCAGCAACCATCGCATCGACGCGACGCGTAAGTTTATCACGCAATGCTTCGCGGTCAATGGACAGTCCCATAATTAACGTATTCGGCCGCAATGCCTTATTGCTTGAAGTTACGCCATTGGTTTCAAGCGCGCGCGTTAAGTGACGCGGGTTTTGTAAATTATGCGGCATAGTGATACCACGCGCCGTAATTTCCGCGTGGAGTTCACTAATACTCATAGTCTGCAGCCGAGCGCGCTCATCAGCGTCTGGTGCGGGTCTAAAATCAAAGTCGTACAATATTGCATCGATATATAGGCCCGTGCCGCCAACTAGAAATGGAACATGACCGCGAGCAGAAATGTCCTGAATAGCTTGGCAAGTGAGGCGCTGGAAATCAGCAACCGAAAACGGCTGGCCAGGTTCGACCACGTCAAGAAGATGATGCGGTACACCATCACGCTCGGCGAATGTCGGCTTTGCAGTTCCAATGTCCATACCCTTGTATACTGTGCGAGAATCAGCGCAAATTATCTCACCATTGAAGTGCTTTGCAAGTTGGATGGCAAGAGCCGTCTTGCCAGAAGCTGTTTCGCCAACCAGGACGATTAAAGGAGTGTTGTCTGCTGGGGATTCCATAATAACTCACTAACATTAACCGTATAGTCATCGTTGACATGGTAGCCATCAGCCTCCAGCACAGCCTTGTGGCCGTCGAGACCACCGTTTGGCCAACCTCGGGCCAAACCGCCCTGCTTATTCACTACGCGGTGCCATGGCAGATGGACAGGACCACGGTTAGCAATCTGCCCCACCTCCCAGGCAGCCCAAGCTGCACCGCTAAGGGCAGCCAGCTGGCCATAGGTCATTACTTTACCCTTGGGGATTTGCTCAACGTAAGCATAAACGCGCTGAGCAAAATCTGCATCAACTCTGCTCATCAAAATACTCCGCTACTTCCTTCCAGGTCGCGCAACGATGGACGCCCGGCGGCAAAACATCAGCCTGATTCCAGGTGTAATCTCCGAAAAGCACTGCCTTAATCCCCCGCTCCGCAGCCGCAATACAATGCTTAAGCTGATCATCAATGAGGTAGGTTGCACCTATTTCCTCTAGGAGATCAGCTTTGGTTCTCTTGTGGGCAGATAATGAGTCATCATCGAAAATCCCTGAATAGTGAATATCATTGAACATCTCCGGAAAATGAGCATCAATCCAGGTGCTCGTATATTCTTTGTGACCATGCTGTCTCGAAGTGGCCAATCGTAAATCGTACGTTGTCCGTAGCTTGTCAAGAACCGCTACTGCTCCGAAGTTTGGCTCATAGTGCAGAACGACATCTGAGCCATGAAAAATTTTGGAGCGACGAAGCATTTCCTCGGGAGCAACCTGCCACATGTTAATCCAATCTTCGGAAAAGTCGGAAGGCAACAAGGTCGTTCCCCACTGGGCATTACTGTACGTTGTAAATCCTTCAGCGGTTTTTGCCAAAACATCGTCGATATCGAAGGCAATGATCTGTTTTTTCTGCATAGAGATTACCTATAAAGAGGTTTTAGAGACCCGTGATTTAGCTTCGTGTGCAACGGTTTTTAGGAATTCATCGATGGTGCGCGACGCTGTCTGCTCGCTAACAACCATATCTTTTCGGATACGCGGTGTAACTTCGTGAGTCTCAATTTCCTTTTCACCAATTACGAGGGTATACGGTACTTTCATGATTTCCGCATTACGAATCTTCTTGCCCACCGACTCGTTATCGTTATCAACTATGATACGCAAGCCAAGGCTTCTCGCCTGCTTAACTATAGTACTAGCAAAAGCAACGGTGAACTCTTCTTGGTTAACGGTAATGAGTCTAATCTGTTCTGGGGCGGTCCACACCGGGAACCTGCCTGCCGTATGTTCGATATACACGCTCAGGAATCGCTCGATTGAACCCAATAGTGCACAGTGGATCATAACAGGTGTTTGTTTTTCGCCCTTTTCATCAACGTACTCAAGTTCAAAGCGCTCAGGCATTACAAAGTCTAGCTGAACAGTGGCGACTTGATGCTCACGGCCCAGCGCATCACTTGCCATCATATCGATTTTAGGACCGTAGAATGCAGCCTCTCCTTCTTGCTCAAAGTACTCAAGCGCATTTGCCTCTGTTGCAACTTTAAGTTGTGCTTGTGCAGATGCCCATAACTCCTTACTGCCAAGGTAGGCATCGCTGTCATCACGGTACGAGAGACGCACACGCAACTTCATACCAATGGTTTCGTATAATTCTCGGGCCGCACCAAGCAATGTGTTAATTTCCTGTTCAATCTGGTCCCCACGACAAAACGCATGACTATCATCTTGAGTAATTGACCGAACACGGCTTAGCCCGCCAAGCTCACCTGTCTTTTCGTCACGATAGACCGTAGTTGTTTCGAGGTAACGGAGCGGCATATCGCGGTAACTTCGAGGCTGAGAAGCGAAGATCTGCGTGTGATGCGGACAGTTCATCGGCTTCATGACGAACTTATCACTTGTCTCCTGACTCTTTACGAGGAATAGCTCGTCACCGAACTTAGCCCAGTGACCGGACTTTACATAAAGATCCTCTTTGGTAATGTGCGGGATAAAGACTTTTTGGAATCCAGATCGCTCACGGAGTTCATTGGAAAATCGCGATAGTTCTTCGCGTAAAATGGTGCCTCGAGGGGTAAACAGAGGTAGCCCCGAACCGACAAGGTCAGAAAACACGAAGAGATCGAGTTCCTGGCCAATTTTGCGGTGATCGCGCTTCTTGGCTTCTTCGAGCATCGCAAGATATTGGCGAAGCTCTTTGTCAGTCTTGAACGCTACGCCGTAAAGACGCTGCATTTGCGGATTCGTGTCCTTACCTCGCCAGTAGGCACCGCTGAGGCGCATTAACTTAAAGGCCCCCACCTTGCCAGTAGATTCAACATGAGGTCCGCGGCACAAATCTGTGAAATCACCGTTCCTATAGAATGACACCTGATCTACCTTGCTCGCATCCGTTGCTTCGACACCTAATTCTTCGGCACTGAGATCTTTAGCTTCCGTCGTTCCGGCACGTTTAAGATCGTTTAGTAATTCTTCCTTGTAGGGTTGGTGGTTTTCTCTTGCCCAAGCAACGGCATCATCGATGGGCAGGCGAAAATATTCAAAGGCTTGATCTTCACTAATTACTTTTTTCATCTCAGCTTCGATACGAGGGAAATCTTCTTCGGATACGACATCCTTGCCGAGATCCATATCGTAATAAAAGCCGTTTTCAACGACTGGGCCAACACCTAGCTTTACTTCTGGCCACAGGTGCTTGGTTGCGGTAGCCATAATGTGTGCCAGGCTATGGCGCATCGCGTGCAAATATTCTTCTGGTGATTGGGTTTGGTCACTCATTATGACTCCTTTTTTCTTATAAATATAAAAGAGACGCGGGCTACGGATTAAATATTCTCGCAATGATATTCAATCTAGCTCGCGTCTCGGACCCACTTTCGCGGGCGGTTCCACCGGACTTCCCCTCTGGTAACCGCTCAAAGTTACTAGAGGAGCACTTGTGATAGCACGTTACGTACGTTCTAACTGCCTACGGAGCTCAGTAGTTGGTGAGGCTACCTCGCTGCTCAGTGTCATTATAACACATCGCAAAACTTCATCTCCATGCATTACTATAGCAATGGTAGTACAATATGGCTAGTACATTATTGTTGTTATTTTTAGGTCAGTTCCTGTGGATAGATAATACTAGCCTTTTAGGGCTAGCTTGTCATATAAGGTATATTTATCAAACTTAGCTTACTACTCCTGTCCTGCACTTTATACCACCTATGATATATGAATCATGGTGGTTATTTTTGTTCTGTGCACTATACGCGCAATTGCCGCACGAGGGATGGTCATAGTGATGCGGAATAATGTGCGACGCCCCTTAGTGTACGCCCCAGTAGATGACGTACGTAACCCTGGAGCATTCGATTCCGGCTGAACCGCAAGCCACCACTGCGAATCACGTATTTTTTCTCACCCTCCGGCTCCAAATAAAAAAGACCACTACTGGTGATCTTTTTTATTTGTGTAGTTCCAGGCAGTGACTACTGTCATTCCGGTACCATAGAAAAAACCCAGGAGTACTGGGTTCTTTCTATGGTGGGCCCTGGAGGATTCGAACCTCCCACCTCCACAACGTCAATGTGGCGCTCTAGCCAAATGAGCTAAGAGCCCGTGTTCCTTGCTCAACTATACCGCATTCGTCTCTGTTACGCAAGAGTTTTAGGCGCTTATGCTATAAGTATGTTATGTGTAATATCATTGACTCAAATGCCCTATTATGTTAACATAATCAGGTTAAGAGACAATATTTGGTGAGTACCAAAAAAAGCACGACGCTTGATACATTCAAGTTGTTTTACGAAGAGTTAACGTTCTCTTCACCAGTTCCCAATAGAATTCGACGCTTGCGCACAGTAGCTGCCAAGTAACATTACAAGAGCCTTTACGCAGTCAATTGACCAAGTGAAGGCTCTTTTTTAGTACCAATCCACAGAAACCCATGTGTTTTCCACTGGCCTTTTCATAAGCGTTATGACAATATATTGACATGGTATGTATATATTGCGGCGGCTCTACGCAGGTCTCTAACTCCCGATTGCAAAAACGAAACAACACTGTCTGGCGGCGACGCGGCTGCACTACATGCAAGCAACTCTTTACGACGCTCGAGCAGGCAGATTTATCATCAGCTATTAGAATAATTACTTCTACCGGTGCGTTACAGCTGTTTAATCGAGATGTGCTTCTTATGGACATCTACGACGCATGCAAGCACCGTGCCAAGGCCATGGAAGACGCTCAGGCGCTCACACAGACGATTACAGCAGACATCATCGCCCAACTTGCAGAAGATGGCACCATTACGCATAAAGTTTTCCTGGGGGCGGCAGCGACAGTACTTGATCGATTTGATCCGGTAGCATCGACAATTTACCAGGCGTACCACAAATAAAGCCTCTAGGAGCGAGGCTTTACGGGTAGATTCGGCCAGATCTTACTTGAGAATGGTCTCACCCGTCTCTGAAGTACTAGCGACGGCCTTTTCGGTAACATCAAATTTCTCCATGTAGCGACCGAAAATTAAGCGCGTCTGGGAATAGAAAGCGGCAAAAGAGTTATAAATAATGGTTGTGAGCGGCAAATACACCCATTGCAGAACCATAAACAGTGAGCGATGACGCTTATAGCGCGCAGGCTTTGGTGGCAACGTCTTCAAACAGATAAAGATCGCAGGGATACCAAACATCATAGTATAGAGTTGCACGTGGCTCACAATTAGTGGCAGTTCATTAGCGGCAAGGTTCTGGGGATGGACGAGTGACGGGATAAAACCACCGATAAGTACCAATAATGGGCCAGTTGCCCAAGTTACATGCCCTTCTAGCAGGCGCAAAGTTCGGGACCACAACGCAAAGCGTGGCACATTATTTTTCTTGAAGAAGCCTTGGTCCACGACATAGGCAATATCCGACGCACCATAGGTCCAGCGACGCAACTGCACAAACTGAGCCTTGAGCGTCTTAGTGTATTTCTCTGTGAGCACTGCATCCTGGTAGATCGGAACATAAATAGGATACACCCGATAGTCCCCATCAAAAGCAAAGAACGAACGCCAATACTGATGACCATCTTCCACGATGGTGCGAACACTCCAAAAATCAGTCTTAATAAGCGACGCCATTCCCTGGGCATGCGCCGAGAAATTGCGCAGTAAGTGCGGGCGCATCGACTGCACGATATTAAAGAAGGAGTTACCGGTTGCGACAACACGCATTGGGGCCGGTGCGTCCCAGATATTGTTAGTGTACATCGAGATCGGCTGGAACGCAGCGCGGACCGGATCTGGGCACGACGAGTAGGTATAGGTTAGCGCAGCTAAGTACTTTTTATTAGGACGATTGTCGGCGTCCAGAGTAGTTACGACCACACGGATAGGATCGATGTTTTCTTTCTCGAGCCATTCTTGCAACCGACGACCAGCATACGTAATGTTCCCACCCTTACCAATGAGCTCGCCAGGAATACCATCTGGGTGTTTGATAGCCATTGTATGGAAGAATTGTTCTTTATATTCGTTCGTCAATTCCTTGGCCTGCTTTTCGACACGCTCGCCACCCCGCTCCTCGTATGCCAGCACAAAGATAACCTTTTTCATGTCATAGTCAGATGCAAGCACTGATTTTATGGTAGGTTCTAAAACTTCACGGCTCTCGTTGTAAGTAGCGATCATAATGACATGTAAAACGTCACGAGGCTTCACGATCATCGGCTTTGCGCTAAGGCGCAGCAAATTGTCGTAGTGCCATTTAGGGCGCAAGGCTGTGGCATCTGCTACCTCACCCGCATCAAGCTCCTCGACAAATTGGCGCCAATCTAGCTTTTCGTACTTACGAAGGCCGCTATAGCCATGTAATGCACGAATTGCGCCAGCAGCGGCACGAGTTACGTTCGCTAATAAATAGACCAGTATGAAGAGCGCTGCAAGAGTAACGTTAATGAGGCTTAGAATAAGCGGCACAAATAGTAATGTGTAGCTGATGGCACCGGGTAAAATTTCAAAGAAACGATAATGACCATGGCGGTCTTTTGCGAAAGGAATTTCTATATCTGTCATGTTCTATCTGAGCACAAGGAGTGCATTACTTACTATAATTGCCAAAACCAGCACCAAAATTCCGAGACTCAAGACAGTAATTGAGAGTTCACGGCGAATATTGTACATGCGAATACTAAGGATAATGTTGATCGCGGCCACAACTGGAGCAAACACACCAAAACTCAATATGTTGCTAACGTCCCCTGTTTTGAAGGCGCTAATTCCGAGGTTGGCTCGGTATTGGACAATGTAGCCATTACCACCGCCCGCGCCAAAGCGCAGTAAGATAACTATAATACATGCCAAAGCCAAGAAGGCATTGATGCTTACGAGTGAAAGGATAAGTTTATCGTGAAGATATTTTCTTGGAATTGGCATATATTCACTGCCTATTGTATACGGTTGTCGTATTTTAGACCATAGCATTCATGGTGCGGGTACTGGGAGTCGAACCCAGCTCTCAGCCTTGGGAAGGCTACATATTAGCCGCTATACGATACCCGCATTTTGTAATGTCCGCATGTTTTCGTGGAGCCACCTGCCGGGATCGAACCGGCGACCTGCACGTTACGAATGTGCTGCTCTACCAACTGAGCTAAGGTGGCACGAATGAAAAAATTATAACAAAACAATCAGATCACCGCTACTCATTATACCTGCGAAATGATTTTGAACACATATAGTATGCAAAATATGCCTGAGCGGTAGTATCATTCACCCCTGTTTTATGGCAATTTTATACTGTTTTGTCGACAGTTGAAGATTTGGGGTTTTGAATACCAAATCCAGACACTACACCACCGATAATAAGCAGGCCAGCCATTGCGACAACGCCCCTATGGAAGCCGGCGACATCGAGTGCAGTACCAGTTAACAAGCTCAGAGCTGCAATGGCAATCAAACCTGATACGCGAGATACCGCGTTATTAATTGCTGACGCAATGCCAGCCTGGCGGCTATCGATCGACCCCAAAACGGCAGAAGTAAGTGGTGCAACGGTAGCAGCAAGCCCTAGCCCGAACATCAGAACCCCGGGGAATATTTGCGTCCAGTAGCTCACGGATCGATCGACTCGAAGAAGCAACAAAAAACCAACACTCGATAGTAACGGCCCAACCGCCATAAATAAACGAGGTCCATATTTACCCGAGAGCGCACCGAATCGCGAGGATAGTAGCAACATAATAGCTGTCACGGGCAACATCGCCAAGCCGGCTTGAATAGCAGAATAGTGGCCTACTTGTTGGACAAAAACCGTAATCAGGAAGCCCGATATAGCCAGGCCGGCATAAATAGCCATGGTGGCAATGTTGCCGATACTAAAATTGCGCACCGTGAAGAGTGACAAAGGCAGCATGGGGTGTTTAGTAGTACCCTCGTGCTTAATAAAGTACGCGAAAGCAGCCAAGCCACAGACTAACGGCACATAAATTACGACACTACCCCAGCCGTAATGAGCTTGCTCGATAAGTGCATAAACTGGGCCGCCTAAGCCAACAACGCACAAAATTGTGCCAAGCCAATCTATCTTGGTATGCTCGCGGATAACTTCCGGTTGCTCTAAATGTAGCAGTAGCCACAATGTCACTGCAATGGGAAGCACATTGATGGCAAAAATAAGGCGCCACGAAGACAGGTCTATTAAAAAGCCACCCAGCAACGGACCCATGATAAACGCAATTCCTGTCCAGGCGGTCCAAGTTCCGATCGCCTTACCCTGGGCACGTCCAGAAAAAGCTGAGATGATAAGCGCCAGCGAGCTTGGCACTAGCAAGGCGCCAGCAATCCCCTGTAATGCTCGTGACCCGATCAAAAACCCAGCACTTGGCGCCATAGCACACAATACCGAGGTGATTCCAAAGGCGGCAAGTCCCATGCCCAGAACCTTCTTGCGTCCAAAAAGATCCGACAATGAACCGGCGATAAGCATTAAACTGCCGAGAGTGATCATGTAGGCATCAACCACCCATTGTTGTACAACTAAGCCTCCACCGAGGTTTCGCACAATCGCTGGTAATGCCACGTTGACGACAGAACCGTCCAAGAAGGCCACGAACGAGGCTAAAATACTGATAATAAGGACAAGGCGCTGTTGTTTATGCATAGGCTTAGTATAGCTCAAGCAATAGCGTCCTGGTAAAACTTTTATAAGGGGTGGCTCTGGTGGTCTGGGGTTGCAATGATGCAATGTTCCCAGACCACCGCCCAGAGAGATGTATGTACTACCCCTCTGGGATCGTACAGAGCGTGGCTCCTTGCTGAGGTCAGCTGGTCATCTTGGAGTAGTCCGTGGTGGACAGCTCCTGAATGCTGTAGCGCAGGTCGCCCATGAATTGCTCCTTGGCAGTGGTCAAGTTGCCATGAGCGGCGCGCAGGTAGGTCAGCGGGTGCATCGGTCCACCGAAGTTCAGGTGAACCTGGGCATGGCGGTTGAGCTTCTTGGAGCCGAGCGGCAGAACCTTGTTTGTTCCCCGGATGCCAGCAGGCACGACGGGAGACATGGTTTCGAACGCGAGCTCGACGACGCCACGCTTGAATGGCAGGAGCTCACCGGTTTTGGAGCATTTCCCCTCGGGGAAAATGAGCAGCAAGCCACCGTGCTTGAGAATACGGACGGCAAGCCGGATGACACGAGCACCTGACGTGCGGCTCTTGCGGTCGACGGGAATCTGTCCCAGGTCGCGCATCATCGCGCCAACGAGCGGCCACCTCCACAGTTCTGCCATGGCAACAGTGACAGTCGCACGGCGCATAGCGCCCCATACGTACACTGGGTCAGCCATGGAGATGTGGTTGCAGGCGACAATCACAGCCTGGCCCTTCGGCGGGATGAACTCACGGCCGAAGACCTCCACCTTGAAGATCCCGAAACGCGCCAGGGCCCGGGGGAACATGCGCACGACACGCGTACGCGCACGAGCGCTGAATCGCAAACCTCGCGGCTTGGACACCTTCACTCCTCTGTACATCCATAGTGTCTGCTATGGCAGTCTCATCAGTTGATGATAACTATTTTTACCATGTTTTTGCTATTTTTACAACTTATTCACCGCTCTAATAGCCAGTATTTTAGCGTATTATGAGTGTATGAGTTCGTACGAAACAACCCGAGAAAAATACAAGCCATCCGCCATTAAGGCTCTGCTGATCGCTGAATCGCCGCCGCCAGCTGCCGATGTTATAGCTAGTAGTCGACAGTTTTACCGTACCGAGCACGCCTACCCCGACGATCGACTGTTTATAAATACGATTCGCGCCCTCTATCCTGAGACTATGGACATGTCCATACAAGAGTTGGAGAGCGCTAAAGAGCATTGGCTGCGTCGGTTTCAGGCAGATGGCTGGTACATGATTGAGGCATTGGCCGATTCCCAGCCGCATGAAGCCACCAAAAAACAACGCCAAGAACGGGTGCGCGAACAACTTCCCCGCCTGATTGCACGCGTGTCAGAACTTGCCGGACCAAAAACCAAAATTATGCTCATTAAATCCAACGTTTTTATTGTGGCAGCAGAGCCCCTGCGGCATGCCGGTTTTACGGTGTTAAATACCGCACTGCTCGATTATCCAGGACGCTTCAATCAACGAGCATATCGCGAAAAATTGGCCAACTACCAAAAACGTATCTGATAGTACGTCTACAACGACTTGCCGACAAGGTGCCCGATAAGCGCCGTAATTGCCATGGCCGCGCCACCACCAAAGAAGACTCGTGCGGCAGCCATAACCTTGTGACCACCACCAATAAAAGCGCCAATGGCGCCTGAAATACCAAGTGCAGCAAGTGAGGCAATAACAATCGCCCAGGCGCTCGCGTGCCCATGAGTAGCAACTGCTGCCACAATTGGGACTACCGCGCCAATAGAGAACGCTACTGCCGAAGCAAGTGCTGCCTGAACAGGATTGGCAAGGGCTTCGTGATCGATACCAAGCTCATCACGGGCATGTGCCGCCACAGCATCATGAGCATGCAATTGCACGGCAACTTTTTGCGCTAAATCGGCGTCCAAGCCACGCCCTTCATAGATAGCGGCCAGTTCTGCGAGCTCTTCGCGTGGGTTGTTTTTGAGTGAACGCTCTTCGATTGCAATATCAGCTTTTTCGGAGTCGCGCTGAGAGCTCACCGACACGTATTCGCCGACTGCCATCGATAGTGCACCGGCGGCCAAGCCAGCTACACCGGCTGTTAAGATCGCCGAGTGGCTGGATGCGGCAGCCAAAACACCCAACATCAAGCTTGAAGTTGACACAATGCCATCGTCAACACCAAGTACTGCAGCCCGGAGCCAAGCTGCGCGGTGAGATTTGTGTGCTTCTTCGGGATGGGGGTTGATCTGATTCATACCCTTATCATAGCAAACTCTACTCCGCCTGCTTAAAAAGTAATGTGGAGCGTCTTAGCGCGAAGCCGCTTGCGCAATAGGAATAACCTTTTCGACACCAATGGATTTTGCCACAACAGGTGGCAGTGTAATCACATCGGCATATTGCTGCCAGTTGTTTGCGTCGGTCTGAACAAAATCACCAACCTTCGCCGTGACGATTCCACTCTGCGAACGTATCGTGAGTACTTTTTTATCATCGTCGTATGCATATTCGGTAACGCGGGTCTGTCCACCTGGTCGTGATTCCAAAATTTTGACATCATTATTGCCGATAATCATCAGGTTGCCTGTGACGAAATCCTTTTGGATGGAGCTATCGAGCGGTATCGACTCCATATAGCCAGCGTCCTTAAGTGCTACCTCCGCTTGCTTACGGTAACTGGTGTCGATGGCTTCCGGCAGACTGTACTGATCTGTTTCTGGCGAGTGTTTTTCATCCTGAGCTACTGGCTCGTCAGGCTCTTCCTGCTCCTCAGATGCTTCAGCTTCCTCTTTTTGTGTTCGCTCTTCGTTTTCTTCGAGCGCGGCTACGTGGGCATCGAACAATTCATTTTCTCGGAGCGCCTCAGCATGTGCATCAAGCATTGTGTTCTGCTCCAGGGCCATATCAAACGCAGCGTCTATATCATGAACTCGCTTGTCCTGCTCTGTGTTAGCAAAAGTGGTCAATTCATCAATTCCCGCATCAAGGTACGAAGTATCTATTTCACCGTGCAATGCAATACTGCCAAAATCCCGAGGGTCGGCCGCAAAATCACGCTCCATATTTGCTATGGTTCCTTCAACATCGAGGTCAGTTCGGTCAAATGCGAGTGTTTCGGTCATATACTTCTTATGATTAACTAATCATACAATAGCATAAACTTGTGATTAATTCAATATGGTTGTGCTAAATCACTTTCCCTGTGTACGGCGGTGGGACGAGATGACAGACAGACGTGAATACGAGGGAACTGGCGCATGCCAGAAAAATCTCGCAAGCAGCCCATCCTGTCACCTCGTCTCATGTTGAGTTGGACGTCAGAACTGGCGCATGCCCTCGGTGTCGTCACCGATGAGCGTACCGTCAGCCCGAACCGTTGCCATCCAGTGGAAGCTCACCATGTTCACCTCTTCCTCGGTCAGGAACCGGAGCGTCAGCTCCTTACCCCTGAGAGGCTCGGGGATCACGGTGGGTTCACCATCGATTACCACGTCGTCGAAGCAGATGGTGAACCACTGAGTGGCCAGCGGCAAGGCAGCGTCGTACGCAGCCTCCTGCGCTTCGGCATCCTCGACATTGACCAGGAACTGCTCGCGGACATTTGCTGCGAGCGGAACCAGCGATGCGGGCGACAACACCCGGCCCATGGCCAGCAGAATCACACCGATCCACGGATTCAGAACCAGTCGATCGTCTTCGCGGGCAAGGCCGTTGATCTGGTCGATCAGGCGCACAGCGGCCAGCCAGTGATGCGGCCGGTCCATGCTCAGCCCCGCTTCGGCCAGGTCCAGCTCGTGTTCACGAGTCAGCCGGTCGACGAGAACTTCGTCACCAGTTTCCTCGGAAATCATCATGTCAGTTGCCATGATACCTCTTCTGGTACTCAACTGTTTGCACAGCGAGGCGCATTATTCCCCTGTGAAAAATAATAGGCTTCGCTGTGCACGTCTGTCTGTCAAATAATACCTTATACTAAGGTAAAATCACTATACCACACCCAAGAAAAAACGCCACCTTGCGAGTGACGTTCTTACTTTGGCGGGCCCGACCGGATTCGAACCGGCGATCTCCTCCGTGACAGGGAGGCATGTTAGGCCTCTACACCACGAGCCCGTATACCGTTGGTTGGTATAACCTATACAACAGAGGTAATAATACCAAACTCCGGCGCGAAACGCAAGGGACCTTACGGATGAATGTACTGAGTTGGTTTTTCTTTGTCGCGCAGTGGCTTGATGTAGGTGTTGATATCGTTAAAGATGAACGATATGTGCGAGGCCTTGACGGTACCAGCGCTGGAATCATCTAGTTTGACGATCTCGAGCGACGTGCCCGTATTGATGATACCTGAGGTCTGGCCGACCTGAAGTTTGAACAATTCATTTACAACCTGAGCTGGAATATCACGGTTGGTGCGTGTAATAGACAAGCCGTAAGCGCCGCCAGCCGCAGCCGTATTTTTATCCTGGGAGTACTGCGCGGCAAGCGCGGCAAAGTCTTGGCCTGCCTGCACTTTTGCTAGAACGGCACTTGCCTGCTGGTGGGTTCCGGTATCGAGTGTATCGACTACTTTTTGGGCCAGCATTTGCTGCGAGAGCTCACGTTTGAAGTCATCAATAGACCAACCCCAGAACTCATTCAGTACGTCTTCGAACACTTTTTCATTATTCGTTAGACCGTTCTGAGCCTGAATAAGTGCAATCTGATCACTAATCTCCTGACCCGAGACAGAGATTTTATTCTTGGCTGCTAGTTGCTTGACATACGCACTGTCGACAACTTCGTTGAGAGCACGCTCACGAAATGCCTGAAGTTGTTGCTTGCCAGATGTACTATTGAAGTCTACTTTTTGCTGCGTCTGGTAGTAATGGATATAGTGGCGTAATTCGAACAAATAATTTTCGTATGAAACGTAGTTAGTCCCTGCCTTGGCTACGGGGAAAGGAATCACCTGGGAAACACGGTAAATAAAGGTCGACGTTGAGTTAAACCGGTATAACGACAAGATACTGTAGGTAGAGAAAGCGACAACGCCCACAACCGCCAAGGTCGAAGAAATAACTACAACGCGGTGCGCAGAGTGCTGCAGTGGGTAAATATATTTGCGCGCGCTGGAAAGAACTTCTTCACGATGCTCGGCCACTGTTTCGTTAGTAATGCGTGGAATACCACGAATTGCCTGCTCAAGCGAGTTTTCGGGGTCTTTGGAGCGCCTTTTAGGTCGCTTGGCTAGGATTTGTTTAAGCTTCTGTTTCATTGAGTTCTTCTTCGAGTTCACCTTGATTTTCTGCCGTCTGGTTGGCCACCCCACCATCGGTGCGCAACACTTCTAATAACTTTTTCTGAATGGTCGCTGGGTGATGCACCTCATGGATTATTAAATCACCGACGAATGTCTGCATGATAATTGTACCAAATCCGAAGAGTGTTTGCTGCAAACCAGCTACTTCATAGTTAACCATTTGAATTTGATTGAGGGCCATATCAACAACGCTCTTGTGAAATAACCCCTTCTGACTAATCTGAATAAATCGCCTATCTGTAACGATATAGACGCTAAAAAACCAAGCAATCCAGCGTGGCAAGTAGACAATTGCGCCAAGAACGGCACTCACGAGGAAACTTACGAGAAGAAATGCGAGCGTTGGCGGATTATTTGGCCGAGTATAGGTCAAGATCAAGGTAAAAACCGGGCCGATGAGCAGACATGCTGCACCGAAGATTAGCCCCTTGCGCATCACGATTGGATGCTTGCGAAAAACAAATAGGACCTCTTCATCTTCGAATTGGTCGGCAAAGTACTTATGTGACATGGATTAATTGTATCAAGAAAGCCTCCTCGGGAACATAGGAGTAGTAGTCCGGGAGAGACCCAACTGGCAGAAAATAAGCCCCAGGCATAACCTAGGGCTTATTTCTTGGTACTCCGGGAGGGACTCGAACCCCCAACCTCTCCCTTAGGACGGGCTTGCTCTATCCAGTTGAGCTACCGGAGCGTACGTCGGCCCAAAAATCTACGGGCCGACAAAGAGACTACTATTTTGCGGAAGGCTGGGTGAACTTTTCGTGTACGTTTTCGTACGCAAAGATTTCTGAATCTGCAAACCAGTGAGCAATTTCTTTAACTGCTTCCCCTGGATCTGCTGAGGCATGAATAACATTTGGTACGCCACGTTGTGCAGCCGAAGCGTGTCCATATGTCATATGTGCATAATCACCACGGATAGTGCCGGGAGCTGCACTTTTTGGCTCGGTATCACCGACCATCTTGCGAACTTGCGCAACCGCATTAATACCTTCGAGCACCATTGCAATAACGGGGCCTTGTTGCATTTCCTGAAGCTGTGTCTCGAAAATGTCTGCACCCTTGCGTGTTTTAAGGGTACCGATGCCTTCGTAGTGTTCAAAATAATGTTCGTCACCGGGCTGCAACATCTTGGTTGCAACAATTTTAAGACCAACCTTTTCAAATCGAGTCAAAATTTCCCCGACGATGCCGCGCATCACTGCATCTGGCTTGAAGATAATAAGTGTTCGTTCCATGCACTTCCTTTTCTTAGTATATAACGCCTGTATTGTAACAGATTGAGCCTGGCTTTTACAGTGAGAAGTTGCTGACTTTGCGCTTCCATTATATAGTAATACTGTTTGTTGCGCATGTATGTGCTCCAGGCGCCTTCACAAGTGGATAAAACGTGCACGACCAAGCGAAGGGTTCGCAATGGATCTACAAGAGCCATCGGCAGCATTTGCTGCGCGGATGCGTCACTACGACCGCGACGACTTGGTGTTCGTAGCCAGACAGGCTATCTGCCTGCTCAGGAGCGAGCACCGCCCGGAGTTCGACTCGATCGTCCAGCACCTGAACACCTTCATCGATGGTGCCGACACGCTCCGCATCACCGCGTTCTGGGAACTCGTTCCGTTCGCCTCGGGCATCACCAATGGTGGCATCCCGCCTCGCGGCACACTGCTGACCAATGCCATCTGGCGGTTCCTGCTCGTCGAGCACAACCACCGCCAGAATGACACGTCCGCACTACCCCAGACCCCCTCGCGGCGCGCGAGCTCGAACATGCAACCCATAGAGTCACGCAGAACAGCTCGCCGAATCGGCCGTGTCGGTGGCTGGCTCGGTGAAGCCGTGGACTTCGACGACGCTGCCTCTGGCATCTTCGGCTTCATCGGCTGGGCCATTCGCGAGCTGTTCGGATAGCAGGACTGCAACGTCCGGCACACCGGTTGGGTGGAATTCGTGGCGATTGCCGCATTTCACCCAACTCACCGTTTTATTCACTTGTCCCCACTCTAGAATTATTCTGATTATATTCCGTCTCCAATGTTAGAATAAGGATATGCAATTTACCAAAGCAAAAACTGACTTCCTAGAATATCTTGAAATTGAACAAAACCGTTCACAAAAAACTATCGCCAACTACGATCACTACCTGACCCGTCTACTCGATTTTGCTGGTGACATTCGCGTAACTGATATAACCCCGGAACTTATCCGCAAGTGGCGCCTGTGGCTCAACCGCCTCGGCACCAACACCAGTGATGAACTCCAGAAAAACACGCAGAATTATCACCTGATTGCACTCCGTGGTTTTTTGAAGTTCTGTGCCAAGCGCGATATTCCCGCATTGGCGCCAGAAAAAATTGAGCTAGCCCGAACAACTCGCAAGCAAGTCACCTTCCTCAACGACGACGAGTTGGCACGCATTTTTACCCAGCCGGATGTTGCCACCGAAGCCGGCATGCGCGATCGCGCTATTTTGGAATTGCTCTTTAGTAGTGGCCTGCGTGTATCCGAATTAGTAGGACTCGACAAGGACCACATTAATCTCAAACGACGTGAATTCATGGTACGTGGTAAGGGCCAAAAAGATCGCCCAATTTTTATTAGTAGCACCGCAGCCGAGTGGATTGAACAATATCTTGATGCACGTGTTGATAATACAAGGCCATTGTTTATCAGATACAGCGGGCGAAAAACCGTCGATACGAGTGGTAATTTTCACCGCCTAACTGTGCGCAGCGTACAAAGACTTGTTGCGCGCTATGCCCTGCTCGCAGGCATTACAAAACATGTCAGCCCGCATACATTACGACACTCATTTGCTACTGATTTGCTTATGAACGGCGCCGATCTGCGCAGCGTACAGGCCATGCTTGGGCATAGCAACATTGCCACCACTCAGATCTATACTCACGTAACCGACCCACACCTCAAGAGCGTTCACGAGCGATTCCATAGCAACGATATTACCGAATAGCCACAACCATCATTCTACATTGCCTGAACCCAGTCGCCTGGGGAAGTAGATCTATTTACAGAGCGCGTTATTACCGGCAACACCAGCGTTGTTCGAGTAATAACCTTGCATGGTAGCAAAGCGTTTACAAATTGAGTCGGTGCTCTGCAAAGCGTTATCGGGAAGAAGATTCTTGCTGCTTGTGTTCTTGATTGGTACACGAACTTGGATACGGCGCAAAACATCTTGGGCGCGGCCCGTGGAGTCAACCATAATCTGGGCGCCAGCTAGCCCCAGTGGGCTTGTGATCTTCAGTGTAGCACCCTGGTAGAGTGATACTGCGCGTAAGTAGTACTGGCCACCAGGTACGCCCGTTATGGCTAAGTCACAGCTTGCATCGGTACATTTTACGCCAACAACATCATTACCATCTGCATTGACATTGTAGTTATTGGTGCCGGCTGTCTTAACAGGTATCGCCCAAACCGTTCGATCGTTGGTTTGTAGCGTTGAAGTCGTAAGCGTTCCGCTAACTGGCACGATGTCCAAGCGAACAACTCCGTACCCACATGTCCAGTTGCTCGTCGGCGTGAATATGCTGTTGCCACTAACGTATTGTGTCGGGCAACCCACCGTTGGTGTTGCATTGTTGTTGGCGCTCCAACTCAATTGAATGTTGCCAAAACTAGCACCGTTTCCCGAAAAAAGCGGTATCAATGTCCCCGTGGTGTCGATGGGGTAATCCAGCTCTGTAGGGGCCGGGTTAATCAGCACACAGCTGTACGAAACATTGTGCGTAGCATCAATCGTCGAGTTGTCGATCAGGCTCTGATACACGCCACCTGTTCCAGCGTCAGTACATGACGTTTTTGCGGAAGGCGCCCCTGTTACTTTACTGATAATATCGCGTGCATCATTAACGCCGGACTCGGCCGCATAAAACGCCTGGGTACTAAGCTGACGGTCGAGCGTTTCGCGCTGGTTACGGCGTGAGTTTTGGGCAAAGCCAAGCACGATAAGGCTCATCACGATCATCAAGATCATTGTCACCAAAATCGACACCATACCCTGTTGGTTGGTGCGAATAGATTGGCGGGGGGAAATTGTGCGTGTGCTCATATTAATTACTCGTTACCCTTTGATCAATAGTTGTTGTTAGCGTTGAAATCGAGCAGAACTGTTGTCCGGCTTCCGCGCCCTTGCAGGTTGGACTAGTACTGGTAGGGTTATTCAGCAAGACATCATCGCCGTACACCACCGTCACGCTCACCTTCCACAATGTACCGCTGAGGTTCGTAACCGTTAGATTAGATAGACGCATGTGCGTACCGAGAAACTCTTTGCCGGACACAGATGCAGCCGGGTTACCACTACAGCCGGGCAATGTCGATTGCCATAACGCTTGAGTAGTCTGGTCGGTCCCTGGCGAACTATCCACCAGCTGGTAGCCCAATCGATAGCTAAATTGCTGTGTGCCAATACAAAATGATGTTGCAGTGCCGGGTGTCGATGGAACAGTATTCGAAACGGCGCTACCACTAAACTGAATACCTTGCGCAATGGTGTCCATAATAGTACGGGCCGTATTTTGAGTACTCGATTCGGTAAGGCCCTTGTAATACACACGTGTGATTTGAATGATACCCACTGTTACAATCAGTAAAATTACTGAGAAAATAAGTGTCGAAATCAGGAGTTCCACAATTGTGAACCCCGTGCTGTCGCCAGTAAGCTTCCGAGTACGCATTATCATGGGTACATCCTATAGCTCATCTGGACAGAGTCAATTCCGCCACCAGTCTCGATAGCATTCCAGGTGTTTTTGACCGTAATAGTATTTATGCCACTGGTGGTGGCGACGCTGGCGCTGAGATTGTACACTGGTTCAGTGGCGTTATTATTAGTGCCGGTAGCGCTAAATTTACAGTTGCCATTGCTGGGCGTAGACAGTACAACCGTTTGAGCCGGTGTAATACAGAATGTGCCGGGCGCTGTCACGAAAATAGCATTCGGTGTTGCGCTGGCAACACTCTTGATGGCCTCAATTTGGGATTCAACCAATTTGGTAGCATCAGTGCGTTCCTGGGCGCCACGTTCGGCCCGCAAGCTGTTATTTGTTGTCACGTATGCCCCGCCCAAAATCAAACTAACAATAGCTATGGAAATCAAAACCTCAATTATGGTATCGCCGCGCTGGTTTAAGCGACTACGACGAGCTGAAGCGCCACGCATTAACATCCTGGAGCCGCCTTTATGATAACGCTCACCGTAAGCTGCTGACTGCCACTACCACCAATAGTAACAAGCCCTGATTGGTTGGTTGTACCACTATTAAGGCAGATCTGCACTCCGCTCGTAGCGGCTACGCTTGAGATCAGATTGGTATTGATTGCACCAGCCATGGTAGCAATAGACGAATTAAGGTTCGTGTTGATGATAGGTACCAAAATCATTTGCTGCGAACCGGATTGCAACTGCGAGTTGCTGTATGAGTAGCGCGAAAGGTCAGTAATAATCGCAAACGCGCCTATTTTATTAGACGGATTATTGTTGTAATACATGCTGGAAACAGTTAGGCCATACAGTAGCGGGTCAGTCGTAACATCATTGGGCGCATTAGTTTGCGCGCTGCTTGGGTAAATAACAGCAGGCTTGGCAGTAGCAAGACTCTGGACTTCGTTCCCACTCGCGTCTTCACGCAGTGCAGCAATTGGGAACGTGGCAGTCAGTTGCGGGTCGGTGCCATTCACCCCGAACTGCGTAGCCTTGCCCAAAAATATGCAGTCGTTATTGGTTCCCTGCTTATTGGCACCACCGGTAATAACCAGGCTGTTGCTCGAGTTCTTACAAGCGAAGTTTGATGCGTTTGGATAATAGCCAATAGACGTGGAGTTAATGGATTGGCTCAACATTGTCACAACATCGTTGATTGACTGCTGAAACTGCGTCTTGTTTGTGCGGCCGGATATCGCCAAAGCAGCACTAATGAACAGCACACCAGTAACAGCCAAGACAACCATCACTTCTACGATTGTAAATCCAGAACTTCGGTCATTATTTGGGGAGTCACTAATATGAGCAGTATTGCCGGAATACTGCCTCTTGCTCAGTCGAACCGACAGAGCCTGGTAGCGCGTGCGTAAGCCACCCTTCATAACCTCAAGTATACCATAAGCGCTATCCGGTGAAATGCTTTTTTGGACTTTCTACAAACCGGCCAAATGGCTGTACCACGTGATAATCGAGGAACCGAATAATTCAACGATGATCATGCCAGCAATAAGCAAAGGCCCAAATGGTAATTTGAGCTTGGCTTTCATGCCGTTTTTGATGAGCATCGGCAAGGCGCCCAGCGTGCCCACCATAGATGCAAAGAATAACAGCATCAGGCTGCGCAGTGGATCGCCGGCCAATAAACCCAAGGCAATCGCCAGCTTAACGTCCCCGCCCCCAATCCACGCACCATCAGATACCTGGAATAATACGTAGAATAGCCCACTCAATGTTAGGGCACCAAGCGCCGCATCGAGCGATGTGTGCCAGTTGTAGTGGTAAAAAATAGGCTGAGCTAAAATTTGTACCGCTGCCAAGGCAATAATCGGAAAAACCATTTTGTTTGGCAACAGATACCAGCGAAGGTCGTAGGCGGCCAGAGCCACAAATCCCACCAAAAAGATAAGCCACAGAACAAATTGGAACAAACCCACACCTTGGAAGTTAGTCGGCCAGCACAAATAAGACACGATAAATAACAGCGGCGTAGCAAGCTCGGTAAGTGGTGTGTCGTCTATGCGGCGTTTGCAATAACGGCACCTGCCCTTGAGCATTACATAGCTAATAACTGGCACGAGATCCTTAGGAGCTAATATATGGTGGCAATGAGGGCACTCCGACCGTTCACTAACCCAGTCGCGCTTTTCGTGCAAGCGCCACACCAAAGCGTTCACAAAACTTCCAAAGATAAGTCCAAGGCCACCCAAGGCCACAAGTATAAGCGCGTTGTTCATGCAGCTATGGTACCACAGATCTCGCCCAACGTGCCGCTTTTATAAAGCACTGGTTAGTATCGCTGGATCGCAAGAAAAGCAAGACAAATTAAAACAAGCCCCGGAGGGCTTGTTTTGTACACTATGCTTGGTCTAAGACTATGAGCCTTGGCACTGAGCAGTTGTGTTTGGTTCAACTGAGAAGTATGCAACCACACTTCGGCCAGAACCAGCAACGGGAGTATTTCCGTTACATGTTGCACCCTTGATGAGCACAACAGTGTCGTTGTTTGGAACCGCTCCAGGAACTGCTGCTACGATTGATACCGTACCCGAGTTGTAGTACCCAATGTTTGAAGGAGTGCTAGCTGCTGCAGTACATGTACCACTCGCACAGAAGAGCGCTTGGTTACCAGTAACGGTAACGGCACCTGGCAATGAACCACCGTTGTTGTTAGCGTACTCAGACATAGCGCCCAACAAGTTGGAAACGTCGTTCTTACGCTGTGTGTTACGGGAGTTTCGCTGCAGAGCAGGTACAGCCAGGAACACGATAAGCATGATCAAACCAGCGATTGCCAGAACGATCAGGACTTCGATGATGGTGAAGCCACCTTCTTTACGGTTTTTGATGTTAGACATTTGCAAATGCCCCCTTTGCTTGTTGTTATTACTTATGCTTGGAATAATACCGGCTCGCCCCTATAAAAGCAAGTCATTTCCACAGCAAAGCGTTAATTTTTTAGTTTACGAACGACTGCCCAGCAAGGCCGTAAATCGGCAACAGCACCGCGGCTACGATAACAAAGGCGACCACACCGAGGATAACCATCAAGACTGGCTCGATGATTGTTGAGATACTCTTAACCTCGTCGTCAACTTCTTTTTCGTAGTACTCTGCTGTCTTGGCCAGCATCGCCTCGAGTGAACCAGATTGCTCACCGATACGAACCATGTTGGGTACCAAAACAAGGAAGTTGGGGTCGTTCTGAATTGAGTCAGATAGTGCCTTACCACCCTTCACTTTATCTTGGGCCTTCATGATCGAATTTTGAATGTGGACGTTGTTAATGGCGTCACTTGTAATTTGCAGAACCTGCAAAAGTGGCACACCGCTCGCAACCAGTGTTGTACTAGTACGAGCAAATCGCGCCATGTACATCTTCATAAACAGTGGCCCAACTGGCCAGACCTTCATCTTTACTTTGTCATAGAAGCTTTTGCCTCCAATAGTACGCGCCCAGCGTGTACCCAAAAATACCAGTAAAGCCAAGATTATGATCACGATATACCACTGGTGAATAATGAAATCAGAAATTCCAAGCAGTACAGTCGTAATTAGTGGTAAGTGCGCACCTGGCAAACCCTGGTATAAGGTTTTTACCTGTGGCAAAACTTTGACCAACATAAAGCCCAGTACGCCGAACATCACAAGCAACACGATCAACGGGTAAACCATTGCACCGCGAATCTTGCTTACCAGATCGGCATCTTTTTCTTGTTGAATAGCCAGACGTTCAAGCGCCTTGTCGAGCGTACCCGATGCCTCACCGGCTGCAATAAGACTCAGGTAGACTTTGTTAAAGACCTGCTCGTGCTTAGCCATCGCCCCTGACAGTGTTAAGCCAGCTTCTACATCAGCGATAACCTTAGAAAGCACCACCTTGAGCGGTTTGCTCGTTGTTTGATCACTCACACTGCGCAAGCTTTGCACCAATGGCAAACCAGCGTTGATCAGCGTTGATAACTGACGAGAAAACAAGACCTTGTCTTTGGCGCGCACACGATTAAAGCGGCCGCCAGCGCCCTTGGCGCCTTTCTCGGCAAGCTGAATATCAATCGCAACCAGACCTTCTTTACGAATAAGTTTGGCGGCGGCTAGTTCGCTCTCTGCCTCAACGTTCGCCTTAACATACTCCCCTGTTGCGGGATCACGAGCGGTGTATTTATAGGTCAGCATTGTATTATTATCCTCTCATCAGGCGGTCGAGCTCATCGATATCCACCGCAACGTTACGAGCGTCCTCATAGCTAACCGTACCAGCGTGCACAAGCCCGGCAAGCGTCTTATCCATGGACTGCATACCAAACTCGGAACCGGTCTGGATAACCGCCTCGAGCTGGTGTGTTTTGCCTTCGCGAATAATGTTACGCACCGCTGGTGTAGCAATCAAGATTTCAGTTGCAGCAATACGGCCACCACCGATAGAGGGCACCAGACGTTGTGAACAGATGGCCATCAAGATGTTCGATAACTGCGAACGGATCTGTGGCTGCTGGTGTGGCGGGAATACGTCGATCATACGATCGATAGACTGCGCTGCTGAGTTGGTGTGCAAGGTTGCGAAGACCAAGTGGCCAGTTTCGGCAATCGTAATAGCCGAAGCAATGGTCTCGAGGTCGCGCATCTCACCAATCAGCACAACATCGGGGTCTTCACGCAGTGCCGAACGCAAGGCTGCAGAGAACGAGTACGTATCATAATGCACTTCACGCTGGACAATAACCGAGCGCTTGGAGCGGTGCGTGTATTCAATTGGGTCTTCAATGGTGATGATATGCTCTGCGCGCTCCATGTTGATCTTGTGGATTAATGCTGCAAGACTGGTGGACTTACCAGACCCAGTAGGACCAGTCACCAAAACCAAACCTCGGGGATAATCAGCGAATTTAGCCACGATTGGTGGCAGGCCAAGCTGTTCAATGCTCAAAATTTCGTTCGGGATCAAGCGCAGTGCAGCCGCCAAGTTACCACGTTCGTGGAAGGCGTTAACACGGAAGCGGCCCAAATCTCCGAAGGCAAAACTAAAGTCGAACTCTTTGTCTTTGAGCAAAATTTGCTTCTGGTCTTCGTCCAAAATAGCAAAAATCAAGGTTTCAACCGCTTCGTCGGACAACAAATCTGCTCCTGTTACAGGAACTAATTTGCCATCAACGCGCAACATTGGTGGCAAACCAACCTGCAAGTGCAAGTCGGACGCCTTTTTCTTGACGACCTCTTCCAGTAAGACTTCTATTCTTAGTTGTCCTTGCATTGTTTTATTCCACCTCTCGTTTACGCACTGTCCGCACTGGCTACGCGGTTAATTTCTGTTAGTGTTGTTCGTCCTGACAAAGCCTTGAGATAGCCATCCTCGCGCATGGTAACCATGCCCTGCTTGATTGCTAACTCCTGGATTTCGGCGCTGGTTGCGCGCTTAAGGATCAAATCTTGGATTTCTGGTGTGATGTTGAACACCTCGTAAATACCCATTCGCCCCTTATAACCGCCGGGCGTGCCAGGACTATCAATGCCCTTGCTTAAAGTATAAGCATTTTGGGTACCCGTAGGCAAGGCCTCATAGCCAAGATCGTCGGATATTTTGGCTACATCGTCCTTGGTCTTCGGCAATAAATGCCCTACCGTGGCCTTGATGGCCTCCGTTTCGACTTTGTCTGATTCATACGTTTCTTTATTGCCACCGATTCGACGTACCAAACGCTGACCGATAACGGTACGTACTGTTGAGGCAATCAGGAATGGTTCAATGTCCATATCGAGCAAACGTGGCAAGATACCAGCTGCCGAGTTGGTGTGGAGCGTGCTGAACACCAAGTGACCCGTCAGGGCCGCCTGCACGGCAAGCTCTGCGGTTTCTTTATCACGAATTTCTCCAACCATGATTACGTCGGGGTCCTGGCGCAAGATTGAGCGCAAACCACTAGCAAATGTCAGGCCCACATCAGCATTAACCTGAATCTGGTTGATGCCTTCCATCTTGTACTCGACAGGGTCTTCCAGGGTAACGATGTTGATCGCGTCACTCTTAACTTCCTGCAGCAACGCATACAGCGAAGTGGATTTACCAGACCCAGTAGGACCAGACGTGAGGATCATGCCGCTGGTGCCCTTGATACCTTCGCGAATCTTTCGCAGTGCACGACCTGCGTAGCCCATGTCCTCTAGCTTGAGACTGGTGCCAGACTTGTCGAGTAAACGGATAACCACCTGCTCGCCCCAAACCACTGGCGAAATAGCAATACGGAGGTCAATAGCGTGACCAGCAACACTAATACTAAACTCACCATCCTGTGGGATACGGTGTTCGTCAATCTTGAGGTTAGCCAAAATTTTGATACGCGACACCAGTGGCGGCTCAGTAGTTTTGGGCAATCGCAAAATCTCGCGCAAAATGCCGTCGATACGACAGCGGATCTTGAGTGAGTCTTGCAGCGGCTCAATGTGCACGTCACTGGCGTTATTCTTGGCTGCGAATTCCAGAATTGTCGAGAGCGCCTTACTAATTGGCGAGTCTTGGACAATAGTCTTGATGTTCTTGCTGCTATCGTTGAGCTCAATTTGCTGAGCAGCTTTTTCGGCATTTACGGCAGCATTAGCATCAGGGTTAACCCCAGTAATTTCACCAACTACCTGCTGCGAAATATTTACCTGATACTGGTGCAGCACTTGGCGAATACCCGACTCGCTGGCGGCATATACCTTTAATGGACGGCCGATTTTATTCGACAGAAAGTCTACGGCCTGCACATTGTCGGCATCCAACATTGCCACCACGAGGCGGTTCTGCATTTCGCCCAAAGGCACGGCCATATAGCGCTCGGCGATATCTTGCGGCAGCAAATCAAGCACATCAGGGTCGATGTGCGCATTGCTAAGGTTGACGTATGGCACCTTGGTAACATGGGCAATGGTTTTTGTCATCGCCTCATCAGTTACATGGTTACCGGTCACCAAAAAACTCAGGAGCGGCGTGCTTTCTTTTTCAGCCGCCGCTTTGAGTTCAGCAAGTTTCTCTTTAGTAAGTACGCCGTCCTTTACAAGTGTTTCTTCAACCTGTTGCTGGGCGGCGGTAGACAAAACGCTCATACTGCCGTTACCTGTTTAGATTTACTGTGAAGCACCGTTGAATGGATCAGGGTTAGTGCTGTTACCGATCTGGATAAGTTGCGTTGGGTCAATCGACTGATTGTTAAAATATTTACTGCTTGGCGTAGGGAAATCGGGCGTAATTGCCTCCACTACTTCTACCTTTTGTTGCCGGTTGCTCGGTGAAGCAAAGAGCAAGTTGGAGATAAAGAACGATGCAATGCCACTAATAAATACGATGATAATTATTAGGGCGATATCTTTTTGTTTCATTTGACTACCTCAGACGATATCTTAAAGGTTTTCTCCGGCTGGAAGAACGTTTGTGCAGTAATTGTTGCCGTCATACTGTTCTGACTACCACTCAGCTCAACTGTCTGAATCTGGAACGGACGAATTGAACTACCAAAGGTCTGAACCAAACTCTTAATCTGGTCATACGATCCACTCACCTGCACCTGGAATGGCATTGCTATAGCCTGCGGATCGCCAGAAGCTGTTGAGGTTTGCGTGGCTTCGTTGTCGGTACCTGTAATGCCCAAAATCTGGAGATTCTGACTGGTAATGATCTTCTCGAGTGACGTAGCAAGCGCCGGGAAGTCATACTTACTTGGCAATGCATCAAGTACTATTTTAGCGTTATCGCCGTCCTGAGCGCCGCTGCCAGTTGGGTTTCCACTCAAAACATTCTGAGGAGTACCCACGAACGCTGCGTATGAGCTAACTAAGCTATCACGCGCGTTAATGTTAGCCTTAAGTTGCGTGACGGCCGTTTTCTTGGCGCCGATAATGCGGTTTTGGTAGCCCGCCTGGCTAATCAAGGTCTTTGATGCAATGAGGCAGAATACTGCCACGAATGCCGCAATACCCGTTGATACTACCATCGTGCTGTTGGCTTTGGTGATAAGTGATCGTTTAGTTGTAGAGGTTACGCGTGCCATGATTCACCTACTGATTAGTCTGATTAGTTGTTGATGACTTGAACAGATCAACCGGTTGCTCGGTGGTAGAACGAGTCGTGGTAATCTTTGGGACTGTTAAGGTTACGTCCTGGGCACTACTGAAGATAACGGGATCAAATGACGCAGTGATAGTATAGGTCGTATCCTTGGAGCTACGCGTGAAAGAAGACAATACAACTTTGCTGAGCGCGTTACCTTTGAGCGTCGAAC
>JBNQGE010000001.1:0-150939 GCA_050436805.1 Candidatus Saccharimonadota bacterium | reverse complement strand
ATATTTGCATGCTTTCAAAGGCCAATCGCGATTTGATTTTACTACTTGTTTATCTCATATATATGACTCAGGAATGTCCCGCCGTCAGCGACGTATTCCTGTTCGTGTACGATAGTGAAATCAGCGGCGTGTACAAGTCGCTTAAGTTCATTGTTGGTATAGAATTGGAAATAGCGTGAAGTGCCGGGCATTATTTCGTGTTCCACCATCGCTTCGCTATCGCCCTCAATAACGCCAACGACACAAAGGCTGCTAGGCTTGAGGTAGGTGTGTAGTTTTCTGAAAACCTCAGCAGCTTGCCGCCTATTGATGTGCAGCAATAAGCAGTAGGCCCAAACTCCGTCAAACGACCCCAGATCAAATGTCATATTCTCAAAGTCGGTATGGTATGACTCAAAGTCTAATTTTGCCGTGATATCAATCATACTTTTTGAGGCATCCACACATACAACTTCAACTCCTAGCTGACGCAGTAATACTGCATCACGGCCGCTGCCACTGCCCAAATTAAGAACACGTTTACCCTGTAAACCGCCAACAAATTTGTGCAAGAAGTCCTGAGGAAATTCGGTCCAGAAGTCAACTACACCTTGGTCGTATGCCTGTGCGAATGTGTCATATGCATCGATTGTAGTTTGATTAGACATCCATATAGGATACCAGAGTTGCGAGTCTCCGTCCTAGAAGTTTTGTCGGCTGTGTGATTAAATGTCAACAATGTGGTCGTCCCTTTGCAACCATGCGCTGCTCATTCGGCGAACAACATGGACGGACATCAAGATCATTGAAATGAATGAGTGCCTGCGCCGCGGAAGGCCATCGTCGAACCCAACCGGTGACAAGCTTTTGTCAAATAACAAAGGAATGCTATGCAACACCAAGGCAAAACCGCCCAAGATCTTCAGGGCTACAGCTACGAGAACAGTATGAAAAACTGGCGCGCGTGGGGGTCATGGTTCAGCTGGGGCAGCCCAGTTGGTCTCGGTCTGTTCTTCATTTCCATTGCGGTGACGCTCTGGATTTTGAGCCAGGCCTTCGGCTGGAAATAACCTTTTCCGCCGGCAAACAGCATCATCAATTCAGATGGTGCTGTTTTTAATTATCAGGGCACTGGTCATAATCTAGGTCCGCTAATTGTATATAATGCAATAATAGTATATGGTTATACCCATACCTCCTGTTGCACCTTATAATTTTGACGCTTTATACCCGCTCGAAACCTCGAGACTGGGCCATCCCCATAGGATGGAAGCGACTCCAGACAGAAAGTGGCATTCACTATGAGTGTAAGCTTGCAGAAGGGCGGCAACGTCTCGCTGACGAAGCTCGCCAAGGACGCCGGAAACCCCCTCCGCTTCGTTGTGGTCGGCTGTGGCTGGACTGCCAAGCGTAGCCTGTTCGGACCTGGTTACGACCTCGACCTGTCGGCGGCAGCGCTCGACGCAAACGGCATGGTGCCGTACCAGCAGGACCCGACCGACCCCGGCTACCAAGACGGATTCGTCTTCGCCAACCACCGGTGCCCCGCCGCCGAATACATGCGCTTCATGGGCGACAATCGCACCGGAAGCAAGGGCGGCAGGCGCACCAAGGCCGACGACGAGCAGATCAAGCTCGACCTCGCCAAGGTCCCGGACCACATCGAGCGCATCGTCTTCCAGGTGGTCATCTGGCAGGCGGAAGAGCGCAAGCAGAAGTTCGGCAATGTCGAGGACGCGTTCATCCGCATCTTCGACGAAACAACCGGCGAGGAGCTGGTTCGCTTCGACATCGGAGCCGAGTTCTCCGAAGAGACACTGGTCGTCTTCGGCGAGCTGTACCGCCGCAACGGCGAGTGGAAGTTCCGGGCCATCGGCCAGGGATACAACGCTCGCGCCTTCCGCGCACAGCACGGCATCGATCGCCCCTTCGAGAGGGAGTACGCCCGCTACAACGACTGAGAGTCGCTGATGCTCCGTCCGGACCAAATCCGTAGGCCGATTAGGCTTGCACATTTTGGATACCGGACGGAGCGCAGCTACACCGATTGGATACAAGGCGCCAAACAATAGTAGCCTGTAAATGGCTATATTCCATAAATATGGTATAGTATATCTGTAGAATCCTCTACAATTTCCGTCTCAACAGAAGGACGTGAAGCCCCATGTGTTGCTCTCCGCACACATTCCGAGGCGGCAACATCAGCCTCAGCAGTCGTGCCAAGGACCTCGGATTGTCCGGTGGCCTCACCGTCGTGACCATTGGTCTCGGCTGGGACAAGCAGGACATCCCGGGTGATGGCGAGTTCGACCTCGACGCCAGCGCCATCGCGCTGACCAAGGGCAAGTGCCCGAACGACACGTGCTTTGTGTTCTATGGCAACCTCGTAGGCCTCGATGGCTGCATCACCCACACCGGCGACAACACCACTGGCGAAGGTGACGGCGACGACGAGCAGATCATCATCGACCTCACCAAGGTCCCGGACACCATCGACAGCATCGTGATCCCAGTGTCGATCTACGACGCCAAGAATCGCGGCCAGCACTTCGGCATGGTCAGTCAGGCCTACATCCGGCTGCTCGGCCCCAACGGCGACACCTTCACGCGCTACGACCTGGAGCTGAACGCCTGGGGCATGACCTCCATGGTCTTCGGTGAGCTGTACCGCACACCCAAGAGGTTCTTCGGCCGTTCCGAGTGGAAGTTCCGGGCCATCGGCCAGGGATACGACACCGGACTGCAGGGCATCGCCCTCGACTACGGCGTCAACGTCCTTCAGGGCTAATCGCCAGCCTGCATCCAAGCCTGTCGCTCACGCGGTCGGCAAAAACCGAGACGGGAAGTGGGCGGGAATCGTGCAAGTATCTGTGCTCGCTACCATGCGACACCCTTTACTTACACGTTCCCGTTCACTCGCACACCTTGCCTTGCAAAGACTTCATTGGAAGTCTTTTTTATAAATCTCAGCACTACTACTGATATGTGTCTGGTATAGTCGTAGGTATGCAAATTCCAGTTTACGAAACCAAAAACTTCTTCATTCAAGCAGCCAGCCGGCCCTTTATCGACCGGAGCGAGGGCGGCCACATGTATATTTTCCCGAAAAATCCCGTTCGGGATCGTACTCAGCTAGACGCCAACCTTGCCATCGAATATATGAAACTCTCTATGGTGGTTGGTGAGGCTCTCAAATCTGCCATGGCTCGGCGCGGCGTCGATATTGGCCTCGTGAATTACCAGGATATGGGCAACTGGGGCGTATTTAAGCCAGAAGGACCAACCTTGCATATGCAAATTTATGGCCGGGCCACTACGGCAACGATACAAAAATATGGTGATGCCGTGCAATTGCCTCATCGCGAAACTGGCTTTTACGATACATTTCAGCCCCTGGACAACGAGGATATTGCGGAAATCAGGATAGACATCGAGACACTGCTACAAAGCGATAAATACGGGGGAATGTGGAGCGATGTCTAGACCTGGACTTTTGATGAATGTCTTATTTTCTCATGGCTTCTAGGTCTTGGGGTACGGGCGAAAAAATAATTTCAGGCCACTTGTCAAAGTCTGCCTCAGTAAGGTTATATTCGTTCATGTAAACGGTATCTATACTACCATGACACACGCTGGACCAATCAAGACCTAATTTTTTGGCAACGCTCTGGACGTTGTCCTCAGTTTTTGCTTCAATCTCGATATACGGCTTAACCCAAGGCCACTCATCAAGCTCAATCTCTGCGCCGTCAAGTTCCCAGCTCTCGCGCTTAGTCTCGATGTATCCTTTTTGCACAAGTCCCACGGCTTGCAGGAAAATATCAGCCTCGTCAAAGCTATCAACGTCTAGCGATACTTCTTTGGTACCCAAGAATGAGTGGTCATCTTGCTGTTTGTACGACAGAGTTACCTTGTTTCCCTCGTCCCGTACACGTACCCAGCCAGTGTTTTCCGTTCGTAATCTATCATCAGGAAAATCATAGGTTTTGCGCCGCATCAGTCGGCTTGGCTGTACGCAAATGGCACCGAGTTGCGATAGCGTATTTCTCATCCGCTCGTGGTCAATATCTAAAAATTTAGCTTCAATTTCAGCTTGTATAGCCATCGTCTTGTCCTTGTCTGAGAGCCAACTCACATAAAGCGCTCACGTCAGCGACCTTGATGTCCGTAATAATACCGGCAACTAGACCTTCATCCACAAATCCCGACTTTCCATTAGCATGGAGAACTACCGAAGGCTCGATATAAATGCCCATGTGCGTACCATACGGGCGGCCCGTCCTTATCGAATTTGACTCGATCAAAAGGACATCTCCAAACTCAGGCTCTTTGTCGACTTCAAATTCATGAAGCTTGTGGCGATACTCACGCGGCCAGTCACGCACACTCGTGCCGTTCAAACGGCAAATACTGGCAATAACAAGGCCCACACAATCAAAGCCGCCTTCCGAATCCATACCTTGCTGCATGCACTGATCCACTGTGAAGCGCCCAAAATCACAAAAGTTTACAGGCTTTATATGATGTCTGAAGGGGCGTCCAAGCTCATGGCGTGCCGCCGTAACAAGTTCATGATTAAGACTACTCATCGCTGCATTCTCCGTATAGTTAGAAAATTTCCAAACATGGAACGATAGTAATAGTACTACACCAGCTGTGTGTAAGCACTACTATTATGCTATCTCGAATGTGCTCGCCAGATAGTCAACGTATGCTTCGCGGGTCGCGAAATTATTAATTACAATCTCGTCCGCAAGCGGTCGCACAGCACCCAGGTTAACGCTCGTAGAGTCCCCGTGAGCAGGTGTCATTTCTCGCGCCTCTTCTGCTCTAAATTGTTCAAATGTTTTATCATCATCTACGCGATTTCGCTGAGCACCACATATGCGTTCGTATCGAATCTCGGGGTCTGCATCCACCCACAGAACCTTGCCGCCAAACTTTTTCACAGCTATCACTTCGGCTGGGTGGCGGAGACTTACTACCGAAAGACCGTTATGTCCAACAAGTGCTCGTTCTCCAAGGTATCTTTGGATCGTTTTTGTAACTAAGATTGCCTCATCTCCCGATTCTTCACGCCATCTTTTGCTGAGGGCGGCAAGATACTCACGTTCGAGGGCGACACCCTCTTCTGTGAGGTGTGCCCTCAGGATATCGCTAACGGTTACATGCAAACAGTTTTCTCGTTCGGCTCTAAGAGCGGCAAGAGTATCTTTGCCCGACCCATTAGTTCCTGCTATTCCGATTACTTCTGGTAGTTTCATAGTTTTTTATTATACCCCTAACATGTGTAAGAAAGTCTCTTGACTACCAAAAAACTCATGGTAAGATTGATCTTACACCATGCAAATCAAAGATGTCTTTGATAAATATCTGCAGCTTTATCCCAACGAAGTCAATAACCTACGTCTCTTATCAGAACAGTTAAAGCAAGCGGATGATATAACTACTCGCGAGAATTTCGTCGGGCATGTTACTGCGAGTGCATTTATCGTTAACGAACACACGAAACAAGTGTTGCTACTGGAACATAAGACGCTCGGCAAGCTCCTGCAGCCGGGCGGTCATATAGATCCCGGAGACACAACGCTTGTTGAAGCTGCACTACGCGAGATAGAAGAAGAGACGGGATTGCGGCAGGCCGATCTTATGCTTCGCCCAGTACTCCCGAACGAACGCTTTGTTCCATTTGATGTCAACACCCACTACATACCAGAAAACCCAAAAAAAGCCGAACCCGGGCATTATCACCACGATTTCCGCTACATATACACAACCCAGAATAGCAGCGTAGAGATTGACCTCTCTGAGTCCAGTACCTATAAATGGGTCGACTGGGACGATTTTGCCTCTGCATCCGGGTTTGTGCATATTGCAGACAAGATGGATATGATCCTAGAGCCAAGTGCGCGTGATTTCTTCCGGTCGCTCACCGATGAGACGAGCAAGGGCATAGCCGTAGTGGCGGTATCTCATATTATTCCGAGCTCGGAAGCATACATACGAAGCCTGCACGATAATTTTAATCTCGTCGGTATTATTCCAAAGCCCAAATCAATTGACGCAAGGACTCGCCAGCTTCTCGACAATGAGCACGTAGCAATTCTCGATCAATTTACACGAGAAAACCTTACATCTAACCCAGAAGACCTCGTGAGTCTATTAAGGCCCTTCGACAAGATTTGTCTCGTCGATATCGGTGGTTATTTTAGTGACATTGTGGATATACTGAAGGAAAAGTTAGGTAGCAAGTTACTCGGAGTTGTGGAAGACACCGAGAACGGGCACCAAAAATATGAGCAGCGCCTTTCGGGGAAGTGCGCCGTTATGTCAGTTGCGCGAAGCCCGCTTAAAGATTTCGAGGATCAGCTCGTGGGTCATAGCGTCGCACATGCTACTGAAACCGTGTTGCGTCAAATCAACCTCATTATTACCTACAGAGATTGCGGCGTCATCGGCTACGGTAAGATTGGCAGCGGCATCGCCGATTACTTACGGCAGCGAGGCATTCGGCCGCGAGTTAGCGAGCTAGACTCGCTTCGTGCGGTTCGGGCATCATGTGATGGGGCGATCGTATGTTCTACGGAAGAACTCATCAGAAAGAGTGACATTATTTTCTGCGCCACAGGTACGCGCGCGCTGGACCTTCTCAAGTTTCGTGACATACGGCGAGGAGCATTTCTGGCCTCAGTTACATCGTCTGATGATGAATTTGATTTAAAGTTCGTCGATTGCGAATACGAAAAGGAAGTCGTGGCCGAGCATATAACTCGCTACTCCAAGCGAGGTCACCACTTCCATCTCCTTAACGACGGGAATGCAATTAATTTCTTGTATTCGGCGGCTGTTGATAAGTACATCAACCTCGTCCAAGGCGAATTAATTTTTAGCGTCATGAAGCTTTCTGGAGCGAAAGCAAAAGCAGGGAAAACTATCATCGTTAATACTCCAGAAGACCACAAATATATATCCCAACTATGGCTCGACTATATCATGCGTGGTACGCAGTTCTAGCCAGTACATTGAACATACACATATGATGTGTTACTATGATTGCCACATACAGAGACGATCTCCTTGCAATCATACGTTCAATCGACATTTTCTTCTTTAGGTATCCGAAATTATCGGATCTTCTTTTGGGCACAGCTGGCTTCGCTCTCTGGTAACTGGGTCCGTTTGGTAGCAGTTACGTGGCTTGTTTTGCAACTGCATGCATCCGGCACAATGCTGGGAATCGTAACTGGCTTGCAATTTTTGCCATCACTACTTATCGGCCCCGTGGCAGGCGTGGTAGCCGACCGTATGCCCAAGCGACAGCTCATCGCCATAACACAATCGGTGATGGGGCTCTGTTCGCTGGCACTCGCCATCATCGTTGGCATGCATATCGTACAGTTGTGGATGGTGATGGCCATTGTTTTTGTGGCCGGCATCGCCAATGCTTTTGATATGCCAGCTTGCCAAACACTTATAGCTGATTTGGTCGACAAAACCCACGTGCGTAACGCCATTACGCTTGAGGCGCTAGAAAGCAATGTTGCTCGAATTATTGGCCCTTCTATCGGCGCAATTTGTCTGACCCATTTCACCATAACTAGCTGTTTTGCAGTTGATGCCCTCAGCTTTGTGTGCACGCTTATTGCCATAGGTATGCTACGCCCGCACGAATTCTTTGCAAACAAAATCATCCCCCGCGCCAAGGGTCAGTTCCATGAAGGCTGGGCATATCTGCGACAAAATGCCACCGTTCGCACGATTTTGCTGACGATGACCCTTGTCGGCACCTTTGCGTGCGAGTTTTTCGTAACCCTGCCGCTCCTGGCCAAAGTAACACTGCACGGCGATGCCACCACCTATGCAGCGATGACCACAGCTATGGGAAGCGGCGCCATTGCAGCCGGACTTTACATTGCGCGCAAAGCTACGCCGATGCGCGTGGAAACGCTGGCCCAATACGCAATGATTATGGCGCTATCTATGGTTCTTACGGCGCTCACACCCTCCTATGGGGTAGTTTTGTTGATGCTCTTTGTCGTGGGCGCCTCACAGTTGGCGCTGACAACGTCGGCCAATACCATGCTCATGCTGCATACTTCGCCCGCGATGCGCGGACGTATGAGCGGCTGGTGGGTGATGATTTTTGTCGGATCAACACCAATTGGCGGCCCGCTTATGGGTTGGGTGGCGCAGGTGGGCACACCCGGCCTAGCGCTGATAGTTGGCGCAAGTGCGACAGCAATTGCCGGTGGATGGATGTACGCACGTCGCCCCGTACTCACGCCAGCTACCTAAGCAGAAGTGTATCGGGCACATGAGCAGGAAGCTCTTTGGTATAACGCATAAAATTATTGTATAATATACACGTCCACCTGCAGGCTACCTCAGAAGAGGAGAACACCATGCACAGGAAGCTCTTTGGCACACACGCAACCGCCACCGACTCGACTCCGCACAACCCCGCGACGCGCATCGTCACGCACCAGGCACCGCAGCTCAGGCTGGATCACATCCCTGGTCCCATCATGCTCAGCAGCAGTCCCACGGCCCGCGAGATCAGCGTCACCATCAAGTGCTCCGACCGGAACGCGCTCGATATCCTGTTCGCCGATAAGTTTATCGGCATGGCTGATGATTCCCTCAGCATCACCGCAGCACCGCTCATGGTCCTGCAGAGCAACTTGCTCTCGCGAGGCAGGTTGTCGCGCAAGTCACGGCAGAGGTTCGCGGAGATCAGGGCAATCACCATCGAGCTGGAGGTCATCGTTCCGGAAGGAACCGATCTCGTTCTCGAGAAGCTCAAGGGTGCAGTCATCGCTCCGGACAGTGTCCTGGGCAATGTCACCATTAGCGCCCCTTACACCGGCGGCAACATCGTACTTGGCACGACCAAATCCCTGGCCGCCAAGCTCGAAAAGCAACTGCTGACGGCCAAGAGCGTCCGCGGAGAGGTACTCAGCATCACCGGCGGCAACGTCGACATTGCTGACGGAGCAGTCAAACTGCTGTTCTTGAACGGCAGCACCTCGCACAGCTCCGTGCACTACGGCGGAACGGCTGAGTCGGGCACCATCACCGGAAGTCTGCTGACCAAAATCACCGTCGAGCAAGTCGATGGCTACATCGTCATCAGCGCTCCGATGCTCAGCACCATCACCATCAACAGTGGCCAGGCAACCAGCATCACGGTGGACGGTGAGAACGGCAAGGTTCAGTACCTCGGCATCGCCCAAACGGCCACCGTCAACAGCACCGAAAACCTCAAGTGCACATTCAGAACCGTATCGAAGCTGCTTCAGCTCAACGGCCAGGGTGGCAACGTCACGGTCCTGTTTGGTGACACCAAAACGGTCAACGCCTACGGTGGTCGCTTCGAGCACAACGGCATCATCCACGATGGAAACATTGTCGTGCCCAGAGGCACCACATGCCTCGCGAAGGGCTTCGGGCCGAACGTCAAATTCCAGGGGATCATGGGCGTCAGCACGGCTGCCGTGGGCTTCGACGCGTAGCGTGCGTCCTACCTGTTCATACTGAACAACAAAAATCCTGGAAATTCCAGGTCAGATGAGAATCATCTCGTTCGTGCAGGTCGCTCTTTGCGATCCACCAACGAGACTCATCTGCTATCCCAGAGAGCATAATTTTTGTGCTTTGCGGTTTAGCAGATTATTCAAAATAGAAACCCCAGGGATATTTCCTTGGGGTTTTGTGCATTTCTTGGGGTTGGGCGCGAGAGTTGTGTTGGTATTCGAAGCTGGATGCTTCGCCCGTCAACACGCTCTCGCGCCACCGTCCCTCACTTCGCGCGCTGGACCTTCTTGTCGGCCCACGACGTTCCGAAGATGACCAGGTACATACCCATCATCGAAAACACGCCAGCGAACGCAGTGCCGACAGCAGAGATGAACGACAGGCCGGCCAGTACGTAGCAGGTCATCGCCAAGGCCCACACCGCTCGGCGGATGAGAATTGCCTGACGATATGGGTCGTGCCTGATGCCGCTGATGTCCTCGAGGCGGGTGGGGTCCTTGGGGTAGCCCCATTGGACGACCATGTAGCGGCGAACTTCACCGCTCACGGGAACGGTGCCCACGGCCAGTACTTCACCGTCAGGCGAGCTCCAGAGTGTGATCGAGCTGAACACCGACTCCTCGGTGTCTTCGGCGTGGCTGAGCTCTGCGAATTTGCGAGCAATCTCCCCGGGCACCTGGCCGATGTACTTCTCCGGGGTCGTCTCGTTCGAGAAGTGGCGCCGGTAGGTGTCGGACTCCTCGTTCGAAATACGAACGTACGCGTAGTCCGCGGGGACCTTGGCCTCACGGCGAAGCTGCTCTTCCTTGCGGGCAGCCTGGGCCGTGAAGCCTCCGGCCTTGAGGGTCTTGATCTCCTGCTCGAGGCTGTCTTCGGGATCGTCGCCCATGATTGCGGGCAATGCTTCCGAGCTGACAACATGCCACTGGATATTGATATCCATGACACTCCAATCTTTGGCGGAAGGGGAACAGATATATTTTATACTGATTGCCACAAAAGGCAACGACCCCTATTCTAAAAGGACCTGTTTTTGTGATTTTTCCGTTACATCTTTTGGCAATTCCTGCTATGGTAGAGTACGAGCTTGCCGATTCTGCATCAAAATGTCGTATTTTCCACAAAGGGGCAGTATTCTGCAAACCGCTCATGTATAATTGGTTTAGTTTTATTCGTCATTAAGGGCTAGGATTTTTTATTTCGTGCAAGAAAATCAACCACGAAGACCACAATATATCGATGGCTTTATTCACAACCGCCAGCAACGTTCGGTAGCATACTCCAAATCACGCACCGCCGCCGCAATACCTACGCTTGCTACCAACCACCCTCAGCCGATTCCCCAACCACGCCCGCTTGGCGATTTTAAATCTACCCCCAAAACACCATCTTTATCTTCGACGGCATTGCCGGTCAAAAAAAATCGTTTTGGGCGAGACCGCAGCAAGGTCAATACTCTTCCCGCAAACCCCGTAAAGCGGTCATGGAAACGAATTGCCAAGCGCACAGCACTCATCGTGCTTGCGCTTTTTGTTGTAAGTGGGGGTTGGTTAGGCTGGAAGGTCTATCGCAACACCGCCAAGGTATTTGGCAATAAAAACCCACTGCATATTTTGAGCGCTTTCAAGCCTGTTCCGCTCAGAGGCGAAGGCAATGGGCACGTCAATATTCTGTTGGCGGGGAATTCTGCGGATCGTAGCAATGCGAGCGCAAACGGCGGAGATCTGACAGATTCTGTCATGGTCGTGAGCATCAACACCAAAGAACATACCGCGTTTATGTTGAGTGTACCTCGTGATCTTTGGGTTAACGTACCCGGGTTAGGCCATGGCAAAATTAACACCGCTGGTACGGCTAACAGTTTTAGTGAGAATGGCTATCCAAGTGGCGCAATGGGTGCTCTCGAAAAAACCATTACCGACAATCTGGGCATCAACCTCAATTATTATGCACTTGTAAACTACACCGCATTTAAGCAGTCAGTTGATGCTGTTGGCGGTATTGACGTCAACATTCAAAGTGAGGATCCTCGTGGACTGTACGATCCAAGTTTCATGAAAAACGAAGGTGGTCCGCTTAAACTTGCTAACGGCGTACAGCATCTAAACGGTCAAACCGCCCTCGACTTAGCGCGCGCTCGTGGCGACCCGTACAATGGCAAATACGGCGCCTACGGCTTCCCAAAGAGCGACTTCGACCGCACCGAACACCAGCGCTGGATGATGTTGGGCCTCAAGGACAAGATTATCAGTGCAGGGACATTATCTAACCCGCTCAAGATCGGAAACTTGATGGACTCCATTGGCGACAATGTAAAGACCGATTTCCAATTGAACGAGTTGGCTAGTCTGTACTACATGATGAAAGACATTAAATCATCAGATATTCAGTCGTTAAGCCTTAATAGTGCAGACGGCAAAAACTTGCTGGCCAACTATAACGCGCCAGGTGGACAGTCGGCATTAATACCAGCAGCTGGTGTCGACAACTTCAATGATATTCAAACATATATCACCAAGGTGCTCAACAGCAACAGAGTAAGCAAAGAAGGTGCTACTATTACCGTCCTAAACGGTGGTCAAATCGTTGGCCTTGCCAAGCGAGAAGGTGATTTACTGGCAACTAAAGGTCTGAATGTTACGCAAGTAGGTGATGCGCCATCCGGCGTAGCGGCTACGACAATCATCGACAATTCTGCCGGCAAAAAACCTGAGACCAAAAAACTTTTGCAGAGTACATTTGGCAATAATTTCTCAACAAATGCAGCGCTAGCACAACAATATCCTGGCGACTTTATCGTCATCCTCGGTGCTAATCAGCAAGACGTTCCAGCAGCTACAGCAAGTAGCACATCGGCAACAGGCGACTAGTTCTTGGTGCTGCGTGTGAATAATTTGAACGTCGTGTAGTTTTCTTTCTCGGCCTGAATGTTGCGAGCGACAACCTGCATACCGTACAAATCCGCAGCAGCGCTACCGGCAATTGCAGCGTAGGCCGGGTTATTCCAGATGGCGATTTCGGCTACGGCACCAGCGGTGTCAGCGTGTGAACTAAGTTCGGCGTGTGGCAGATGCTCGGCCAAGTAGGCTTTGCACTGCGCCAAGGCAACCGGGTGTGAATACACGCGCGTAATCTCCTGCACACCCGCGCCAGGTACAGCGATCAGGCATTGCTCAACAAGAACATCAACTTGGTCACACACAGTAACATCGTACTGGGGAAATAGGTGCTGACTTTCTTGGATCGGCCCGTAGATGCTGTTGGCGATAGCCACAACCCCGTAATCAGCCTCGCCATGTAGCAATGCCTTGAAAACACCCACGAAAGTATCACACGGCACAATAGTAATACCAGCGCCCAGCATACGATGGGCGGCGACGTCATGGAATGAGGCTTGGTAGCCCTGAATTGCAACTTTCTTTGACATGTCTAGAAATAATACTATAATTGCAGTACTTTTATACTATTTCTGAGGTTATATGTACGCGGAACGACAACCAAACCAAACTAGAGAGGATCTACTCGATCTGGAATATGACGAGAATGCCGATCTTTTTAGTGAGTCTGGTGAATTCGAAGTGCCGGAGGAACAGGTGCTGGACGCTGAGGCGCTGCGTGCTCGCGCTCGACAACAACGTATGATCGATCATTTTGAGGCGAATTACAACGACCCACTGCTTCGTCCACACCAGCTCGACGCCATGGAAGGTTACCGCGATATGCTCGCGAGTAGCGTCGTAACAACCCGAAACTACGCACTATTACATGCCCCAGGGTCAGGGAAAACAGTCTGGGCAGCTGCTGCAGCAAATGCCATGGGGATCGGCCGAACACTTGGCGCGGACCAGCCGATGCGTGCATTGTTTTTGGGGCCAGAGCTTCGCGTACTCACTCAAGCGGCTGGCAAAGATACCGTCACCAAAAAAGGATTTGCGCTAACCGCGCCCGACGTTAGCGTCACCGAATTCACCGGTAAAGTGCGTGATGCAGACGGCGATGTGGTAACTATGACCTACGATATGCTCTGCCAAGAAATGGCCAAGCCCAAGGATCAGCGAACTATTGACTTTGATCTATTCGATGTCGTGTTCTATGACGAATGTCATGACGCAATTGGCCCTACAACACTCGCGGCCGTCAAAGAACTGCAAACCAACAAAATTAACATTGGCATGACCGGCACGCCGCTTCTCGAAGATGGGCGCACTATTCTCGATGTGTGGCCTAATATTATCCACCAGATTGGCTTGGCGGAGGGAATCGAGGGCCTCGGTATCCTCAATTCGCTCATCGTATATACGTTAAGAACTGGCGAGCACATAAACGCGAGTGGTAATGGCAAGGACTTTTCGGACGAAGACCTGAAACCGCTGATGTCCAACAAGCAAGTCACAGCCTACACAGTGCGGCTTGCGCGGTTGCTTGCCTCACACAATGCTAAGACTGTTATTTTTGGGTTCCCGGGTGGAGAAAGTCTGTACGCCCGAAATCTTTCGGAACTTTTGGCAGGCGAAGATATTATCGACCGAGCCACCGGTGAAGGACGAAGAATACGCACCAAAGCCATCGGCAGTTTTCGTAATGGCGAGGAAGAGAAGAATCCCGATGTTTTTGACGCATTTGACCGTGGTGAACTTGACGTTATAACATCGGTCAAGATGGGTGAAGTTGGCTGGGATCCAGTGCATGCAAACTGCATTATTTTGGCATGTCCAACGCGATCCGCTCGCGTGCTTATTCAACGTATTGGCCGCGGATTGCGCATTCAAGGTCAGCCGACAATTCTTATTCACTTTGATTACGAGGTAGAAGGGCCCGGTAAACGTGGGGCCCTTAAGACGCCATATGAAGTGCTGGAACGACCCGAAAGCCAAGGGATGGTTGTCCAAAATCCTAACGATGATGATATTTTTTCGGCACTCGTCAGCAGCAAGATTTCTGATCTCAGCGGACAACAGCCCACGAGACAAAAACGTGCAGTGCGCAAAACTGCGGCCGAAAAAGAAGCCAGTTCGATGGAGAAAATCGCCAATCTCAATCAGCTACTCCAGGAAGTTTCGTCCGTTATCGAAGAGGCCGAAACAATAAGCGTCAAGGAACGACGCGCCTATCGCCGCAATGAATCCCAGATTGCACCACCCGATCATTTTGGATTAGAGGAGGTGGGCAAGATGGTAAACATGAGCACTCAGCAACTGGTGCGCATTCTTCGGTTTAGCGATCACCAAGCCTACAGTCTTATGGACAACGATGGGGAACGGCGATTTTTTTGCACACCCCAAGCTATGGAATTCCTCGACGCCAACGTGGCCCACCCGGGTGAGGCGACCATTCAAGATATTGCCACCTATTTTGGGGCAACAGACCGCGTCGTCGCAACTATCGCAAAACGGCTTGGTGTATTTGGTAATCGCCACGAAGCCTTCCGCCGAGACGATCCGCCACGAGATTCGCCGCTCAAGGTAATGGTCTTTAGCAGGTCAGATCGCAAGCTGGTAATCGATGAACTCCAACGAGTAGCAGTGCCCATTCTGCCAAGCGAAACACCACTCTCATATGTTATGGAGCAAACGGGCAGAAGTCGATCGGCGGTGCAAAATCATCTTGCGGATCACTACAACATAGCGGCAACGATGCGCAGGGTCGGTGAAGACGGGCGCAGCGGAACGCTCTGCGTGCCAACGGTTATTGTCGACAAAGTGATCGACGATCTGCGAGACGTCAAACCACTACCCGCTGACTACAAAGAGCACTACCTTATCATGAACGAGGTGGGCCACACCAGCTTTGCCAAGAATCGCGGCATGACCAGACAGGATGTCGAGGAAACAATAAGTGCACTTGGCATACAGCTGCATCGTTTTCGTCGGAGTGGAGGTCACTCCAGCGAATTTATCAGCCGCGAAGACTTGGTTCGGCTGAAGGACTATATCCTCGAGCAGCCCGCTCCCCAAATCGCTAGTCAGTTTAAATTACCCCTGCGCGCAGTCGTAGAAATAGCCGGAATTGTCGCCGTTGAACAAAAGAGCAAAACTGAGCCAACATTGGAAGAAGAAGTCGATAAGCTTGGTAGCGCCGATTGGGACCGAGTAAGCAAGGCCATTCAGACCGCCATGACCGGTCTTAAAATATCACTCGGCCTTCCCAAGCAAATATCCGGAGAACAGCAGGTTCGTAATGCAGAGCGCATCCTGGCGCGTATTGTTATGGACGGCGAACCAGAGGTGGCCGCAATCGTAAAAGCCGATAGCTTTAAGGGGCGAGCCGAGCAGGTTACCCTCCAAAGTGCGGTGAAAACCTTTATGCGTCAGCAACGACCAAGCCGAGGGGCAGTGCTCCCAACCGTCGCCGAGGCAGCTCGCGAATTAGACATGCAGCCGAAGGTGCTCCTGAACATCATGAAGAGTAGCTATCGGCCAGGAAGAGGTGATACTCGCGTTGTTTACACTAATGGCACATCCCAGATTATTCTTTCAGCAGCCTACAACCAAGGGCTTGCGGCCTACGTCGCCGAAATGCGTAAAAAGGGCATGATTGGCAACGGAGATCCCAGAGCAAGCTACTAAAAGTGGTCGCGAATGTGACTAAAGCTATAATCCCAATCGGCCAAAGCTTTTTTGTGGGGATTAAAAATAGTTTGTGGGTCCATAATCTTTTTGGCCTCACGGAAAATAGCCACCATTTCGGGACCATACATCTGCTCTAACCACGGGCCCCGCACCAGCCCATCATTGTGTTCACCAGATAGTGATCCGTGATATTTGAGCACCAGCTCATTGACCTCTTTCATGGCCGGCAGAATTTTTTCACGGTCTTTGGGGTCTTCCAATTTCATGAGCGGGATGATGTGGAAATTGCCATCACCCATGTGGCCGGCAATGGTTGCGAGCAAGTCATATTTTTTCACAATGGCGCGGATCTGCGGCCAAAATTCCACCAAATGTGGCGGATTGACCACAAAATCATCGATAAATGGTGCTGTATGTTTTTCTTTGACCTTAGAGCGCAGTAGTTGGAAACTGTAGCGGCGCATGAGCCAAAACTTTTCGCTCTTCCCGGCGGTGTCGTCGCGCTCCATGGCCATGTGATAGGGCTTGAGGATATCGCGCATTTTGTTAATTTTATCGTCAACTTCTTGTTGCGTCTGGCCATTGAACTCGATCATGAGAATCAATTTTGGGATACCGCGCAGCAGCAAAAAGCCGTCTGGAATTAGGCTGATCAACAACTTAATAAACCCCGGTACGCCCAACATTTTGAGGAAGCTCGGCATAAATTTAATCGATAGCCACAGCGTTGCATCATCAAATGATTCAAACGTTGCTGGCTTTTCGGCTACAACTTTGTTGATGATCTCGCCGAGCGGCGTAATATCTTTCATGAAACACACAAGCAAACCAGTATACGGACGAGTCGGCACTAAGCGAAGGTGAATGTCCGTTACGAATCCAAGCGTGCCCTGGGCACCCACGATAAGCTTCGTAAGGTCAAAAATACCGCTCTCACGATCCCAAATATCCCACAAGTTGTAGCCCGTGGAGTTCTTGCTGACGTGCGGCTTAGCGGCCTTGATCTGATCATAGTGCTTCTCGACCAGATCAAATAATTGTTTGTACACGGTGCCTTCAAAATCCTGCTGAGACATCTTGGCGGTCAGTTGTTGTTTGTTGAGTGGCTTAACCGTACGTTCGATGCCATCAGCAAAAACTACGCGCAGCTCGGTAACAAAATCTTCGGTCTTGCCGTATTCCAACGATTTTTCGCCGCCCGAGTTGTTGTTAACCATGCCGCCGATGGTACATAAGTCGCGCGAGGCAGGGTAGGTCGGCATGATCGCCTTGTGCTCTAACGTTGCCTTTTCAAAATCACGATAAAAAACACCCGGCTGGGCGTGGCCACTCGTTTCGGTAACGTCCTCGATAGCCGTAAGATGCTTGTTGAAATCAACAATAATCGAATCGTTGATGGCACCGCCAGACATATCGGTGCCCGCCGAACGAGCCGTTACCGATAGATCAGGGTGAGTCGACTTCGCATCAGCAACGGTTTTGACAATTACTGAAACATCTTCGCCATCTTTAGGCGCTACAACCAATTTTGGTTTAATCTCGAACATCGAGGCATCATGACTATAAAAATCGAGCGTTTCGGTCGCGGTATCAACATCGCCCTTAAACCCATTTTGTTTTAGTATCTGTATTATTTCATCCATACCTCTAGCTTAAGCGTAATCGCCGCCTTGAGCAAGTTGATTGCTATAAATAGAATGTGTTGCGCGTGTATCGCCTATGGATCAGTGGGGGAATGACATGCAAATAGAGATCGGGGAGGGAGGGCGAAGCTAAACGCTTACAATCGCGTCGCCTCGCCCCACCGTTGCCCTTTTTAAGCATCAACTACTGTACGGCCGCTACGACAGCATCACTAGATGACTGTCGCGAGCACCATCACTCCCATCGCCGTGTTCATCAGGAACATCCACGGACCCGGAAGGTTGTGACGAAGTGTGCTACCCACCTTGAGAATGACGTGTATCGTCAGGATTGCCAAGTAGGCGAGCATGGTCGGGTATAGCGTGTGATACAGCGTGCGGTTGGCCGGGGTAACACCGGGATTGACCGGCAATCTTGACCAGGCCCAGCAGGTGAATGCTGCCATGGCAGCATTGGCGATGAACTGGACACAAGCGTTGAGCTTGGTGACCACGTGACCCTTGCCACGAAGCCACGGATAGGCGGTTACACCTGCCACCCACGCCGAGACCAGCATGACCAGCAGGCCGCCGAGCCACCCCTGGGGTGATATGAGAGACGGTTGCATCTACAACCTCCTTATGTGGAGATGGATGGGGGACGAAAAAGCAGGAAGCTATCCTCTCTATTTGCATGTCAAGAAACATTTCGCGAATGCGAAACTAGATATACTATATAATTTTATTGTATTTAAAACAACTACGTCGTAAAGAAATCTCTGATACGCGGGTGGGATAAATAGGTGATGACCGCAATGCTCTCGACGCTGTATGCCACCAGTAACGCATAGGTGTAAGTAATAGCTTTGCCAGCTTGTTTTTCCGCGGTGGCCATGCTGCTCTTGAGCTGATCGAGCTGGGCCTGCTCGCTCACGTTGAGTTGCTTGGGGTTAATCTTACTAATAGCGGTATTGTAGTTGGCTTTGCTGGTAGCGATGCGGTGCTGCACACCCACAAGCAATACTGCACTGGCGACGCTCATCACGATGGTAATCGTGGCCAGGGTCATCATCACCTTGCGCGCAGTATTCACGCGCAGTATCAGTCCAAGGGCGAGCAGAAGTTCCGCCAGCATAACAATGGTGTATATCAAGCTGGTCTGTGACGTATCGAAAAAGCTCGCAACAAAGGCTGCAAGATTGGCGATAGCAATTATATATACACCCACAGGGGTTGAAGCTTTTTGCTGCTGAAGTTGCGAACCAGTTAATCCATATATAGGGTCTTGCCGAGTAGGCTGATAGGCAGGTTGTGTAAATTGTTCGTTGTTCATACTGTGTGTTTCAGAATAGTAGCAAAGTTATCATGGAATACAAGCCTACGGCCGAGCGGTCTGGAGTGGAATTCCACGGCGAATACGCATGATGCCATGGCCGCTCATCGCCACCGCCGCAACAAAAGCAGCGATACCCCCAATAATGAAACCACTCTGTGGATTCGCGTGTTGTGAAAGCCAGCCAATAATCGGACCACCAATAGGAGTCGTGCCAATGAAAATCATCGACCACAACGAGTTCATGCGCCCGCGCATTTCTGGAGCAGTGTGCAGCATGAGCAGGGTATTTGCTCCGGCGGCAAGCACGATCAAGCAAGCCCCCACGACCACCAGTAGTAAAACAACAATTACAAATGAACGTGTTAACGATACTGCGGACATTGCTACACCAAGCACCATCAAGATATGCCCGAGCGTGATAAGATTGGCGTTTTTGTGGCCAGCCGAAACCAGACCACCCAAAATCGACCCCAGCCCCATCGCTGCAGCGAATATCGCATAGGCATTCGCACTGCCATGAAAGGTATATTTGGCCAGCAGCGGCAAGGTGACCGCGAACTCATACACAAACAAGCCGATAATAAGCATCGCCAGCAAGATAACTTTTGCGGTGGGATTAGTCGTTGCATAGTGGAATCCCTCGCGGATCTGACCGCGCTGCCGGACAGCTGGAGTAGTCGAAAATAGCGCTGTTTTTTGCAAACTTAGGAGCGCTACGATCGCGCCGATAAACGACACGGCGTTCGCATAGAAACAAAACTCCAGTGACAAACCGGCAATCAGCAAAGCTCCCAAGGCCGGGCCAATAATACGTGCCAAATTTGCGATCAAAGAATTGAGCGTCACGGCATTTTTGAGGTGATCTTCGCCAACGAGTTCGTAAACAAACGTTTGTCGGGCCGGAATATCAATCGCCATGACCACGCCACCCATAAAGCTAAACACGTACACCAACGGCAGCGTGATTCGGTGTAGTGACAACAAAATCGCAAATATCAAAGTTACAGCCATGCCGATGCATTGATTAACAATAATGAGGCGGCGGCGGGGCAAGCGATCGATCAAAACGCCAATCCACGGCCCGAACACCAGCGATGGTAAAAACTGAGCCGCCATGACTACGCCCAGGGCTGTTCCGGAATTTGTTAGCTGTAATATCAGCCACGATTGTGCCACAGCCTGAGTCCAATTGCCTGACTGAGAAATAATCTGGCCAATAGTATAGATTCGGTAGTTCCGAATATCCAATGACGAGAATGTGCTACCCAGGTAGGCCCGAACTGTTTGCATATATTTATTTTATTCCGCTATCCTAAAATTCTAAGTCACCGCCACCGCTTTAGCAAGCAAATAGAGCGGCGATAATTCCAATGCTTATCAGTAGGCCCAGTTCTATGTATAATCATAAGCATGCAAGAAACTTCTACTCCACACACCCCATCTCAAAAGCGCATCCTCATAGTAGGCGGCGGCTTTGGTGGTATCAAAACCGCTTTAGATCTTAGTAAACGCGCCGACTTCGCGGTTACACTGCTGTCCGACCAAGATCATTTTCGTTACTATCCAGCACTGTACCACACGGCAACCGGTGGGCTATACGCGCAATCAAATATAGCGCTCAATGCTATCGTCAACTCCAAGCAAGTCACCCTTGTCCAAGGCAAGGCCAAGAGCTTGGATCGTCAAAACCATCGCGTCATTACCGAAGATGGCGCTGAGCTTGGCTACGAGATCCTGGTGCTGGCCATGGGCGTAGTAACCAACTACTTTGGTATTAAAGGCCTCGAGGAACATTCGTACGGCATCAAATCATGGGAACAGATCAAAAAATTCAAAGATCATTTACACCAGCAACTGGCTGATGGCACGCCGGACCTCAACTACATTATCGTGGGGGCCGGGCCTACCGGTATTGAGCTAGCCGGCGCATTACCGGCCTACCTCGAGAAAATCATGCGCAATCACGGTGCCAAAGGTCCCAAGCCGCACATAACTATCATTGAAGCTGCGCTGCGCCTACTGCCACGCTCGCCCGAAAAGATCTCAAGTGCTGTGCAAAAACGACTTGAGAAGTTGGGGATTGAATTGCGTCTTGGTCAAACCGTAGAAGGTCAAACCGCCGACAGCTTAATGGTCAACGGCCAAGCAATCGACAGCAAGACTGTTGTCTGGACTGCCGGCACGAGTAATCATCCGTTCTTCAAAGAAAATAACTTTGCATTGACTGATCGGGGCAAGGTACAAGTTGATGAATGCTTGCGCGCAGAAGAGGGCATTTACGTTATCGGCGACAACGCCAATACCGAATTTAGCGGTCTTGCTCAAACAGCCTTGCGCGACGGCAACTTTGTCGCTGATGACATCGTACGCCGGGCTGATGGCAAAACACCCGAAGCCTACAAACCAAAAAAACCAATCTCAGTTATCCCCGTTGGCGAGGGCTGGGCGGCAGTAGAGTGGGGCAACAAGCAATTCGCCGGACTTATCGGTTGGATGCTGCGCTCTGCGGCCGACTGGATTGGTTTCCACGACGTTGAACCATGGTGGAAAGCCAGCCAGCAGTGGATGACTGAATTCGGTAGCCAAGAAGACTGCCCAACCTGCGCCAAAAAATAGTCAAGGCCCGCGCGTTCTCACTTTTGAGCCAAGTCGCGTACAATAGAGACAGATATGGGAAGTTACAAGCAAGCATTAGATGGGCTGAACGAAGCTCAGCGATTGGCCGTCACGGCAACCGACGGACCAGTGCTTGTTATTGCCGGCCCGGGCACTGGCAAAACTCAGCTCTTAGCGACACGCATTGCGCATATTCTGACCACCACTGACACCTTGCCGCAAAATATTTTGTGCCTTACGTTCACCGACTCTGCCGCCCAAAACATGCGCGAGCGTCTAGTGAGCATGATCGGCCAAGCCGCCTACAACATCACGATTAGCACCTACCACGCGTTCGGCAGTGACCTTATTCGCCGATTCCCAGACCATTTTACTGAGATGGGTGAGCTAGAGCCAATTGATGACCTGGGTATTGATACATTGTTCCGCGATATTGTTGGCAATTTGCCGTACGGGAATCCGCTCAAATTTGCCGATAATTATCTAAACGACGTGAAGTCATTCGTAAGTGACGCCAAGCGAGCTCTTCTGACGCCGGCCGATCTCAAGCATATTGCCGAGCAAAACCTAGCGTTTATTGCGCACGCCCAGCCAGTTGTTCACGAGCAGCTCGAGGGTCTTGTACGTATTAACCAGAAGACGCTCGGCCTGTTCGAAAATTTGGAGCATGCCCTGGCACCCTTGAGCAGCGCCATGCCTCAGCATCAGGTTGCGCCGCTGCCTAGCATGTTGCTGACCGAACTGCGCGAGGCGATTGCCAACGCCCAAGAAAGTGGCAAAACTATGGCACTTACCAAATGGAAAAATGCCTGGCTGGCCAAGGATAACGACGGTGCGTTTATTATTGACGGCCAAAAAACCAACGAAAAGCTCATCGCCGCCAGCGAGGTTTACGCGCAGTACATCGCTAGCCTAGCCCAGCAAAATTTGTTTGATTACGACGACATGATTTTGCGTGCCGTGCATGGTTTGGAAACCAATGATGACCTGCGATTTACACTCCAAGAGCAATACCAGTACATATTGCTCGATGAATTCCAGGACACCAATGGCGCGCAACTGCGCTTGGTCGAGCTACTCACCGATAACCCAGTGTGGGAGGGGCGACCAAACGTATTGGCGGTGGGTGATGACGACCAGGCTATTTATGCATTCCAAGGGGCCGACTACTCACACATGCTGCAATTCCAGCGCATGTATCGGAACGTACTCCTGGTGCCGCTCACCCAAAATTATCGCTCCCATGCCGACGTCTTGCACGTAGCCCGTGGCATTGCCGAACAGATCGAAGAACGACTCCACCACCATTTTCCACAAATCGAAAAAACCCTAGTAAGCGCCAACAGCAAGTTGCCCAAGCAAGCGCGTATTGAACGCCGGGAAGCCAAGAGCGACGTTGGGCAATTTGCCTGGACGGCAGCAAAAATCCGAGAGCTCATGGATAACGGCGTGCCAGCCGACGAAATCGCTATTCTAGCGCCACAGCACAAATACTTGGAACCTCTAGTGCCGTATCTGCAGGAGCTGGCCATCCCCGTTCGATATGAAAAGCGCGAAAATGTGCTCGACGATGCCGCGATCAATCAATTGCTCCGCATGGGTGAGTTATGTTTGGCGTTGCAGGCCGGTACATTCGAAAAAGCCAACGCGTTGTGGGCTGAGGTTTTGAGTTTTGGCTTTTGGGATTTGCCCACGAGTCTTATTTGGAAACTAAGCTGGCAGGCGAGTGACGACGACCAAAATTGGATGGAGACACTGCTCGAACATGACGAGCTCAAGCCTATTGCGTTGTTCTTTATGCGACTCAGCCAGCTGTGCACCACAGAAACGCTAGAGACGATGTTTGATTACCTAATCGGCGTCACACCGCTTGATTTGCATGAGCCCGACCACGCTAGTTACGCCTCACCGTTCTATACGCACTACTTTGCCCAAGCCGCGGGTCCTGCCGTCACCCGCAATAGCGCCGAATTATCGATAGACAACGTGGGCTCGTTCTGGGATCTGCTCACCAATCTGACGGTGCTACGAGCGCGTTTGCGAGAGTATAAAAAAGGTGAGCCGGAACCACTCAAAATTCAAGATTTTATGACTTTTGTTGAGGCACATCGAGCGGCAAATCTCAAAATTCTCAACACCAGCCCTTATCAAGATGCAGACAAAGCAGTACAGCTCATGACCGCGTTCAAGGCCAAGGGTATGGAATTTGGCACGGTTTTTGTATTGGCAGTCAACGATGAAGCGTGGGGTGCCAAAACTCGCAGCCAAGGTTCACGCCTAAGCTTGCCGCCCAACATGCAGTTTATGCGATACGCCGGCGCCACAAATGATGAACGCTTGCGGCTCTTCTACGTTGCCGTTACTCGCGCCAAAACACAGTTATTTTTGCTCAACTATACTGGCAACTTTGCCGGAAAAGCCATGTCACGCTTGCGATATCTGGACGAAACTTCAGAAAATGGTGCAGTGCAGTCGCCGCTACTACCCGAAAATGGCCAGGTTGTCCTGCCTGCCGAAAGCGAAAGTCAGGTTGCAGATACCAAGCAACTCACGACCTATTGGCAACAGCGGCACGCCCACGCGCTAACTGGCGATGACGTCAAGGCATTACTCCGAAGCCGACTGGACCAGTTCCAACTCAGCCCAACACACGTTACGGCATTTATCGATTTGGAGCACGCCGGGCCAGCGTACTTCTTCATGAATACTATCCTGCGATTTCCTAAAGCACCGATGGCAAATGGTCAATTTGGTAACGCCATGCACGAGACGCTGGAGTGGATTCACATCCAAAACAAGCTAAAGGGAAGTGTGCCAAATCGAGTAACGATCATGGCAATTTTTGAGCGTCGCCTTGCAGCAAAGCGTCTCAGTACGCAAGAAACTGCTCAAATGCTAGAACGCGGCACAATTGCGCTTGATGCCTACCTCGCCCAGCGCCTGCACACCATTGCCGCACACAACGAAGCAGAGTATAACTTCCGGCGCGAAGGAGTGTTCGTGGGTAAAGCTCATTTAAGTGGTAAAATCGACAAACTTATTATCGACCGAGCCGCTAAAACGATCATAATCGTTGATTACAAAACAGGCAAAAGTTACCGCAAGTGGGATCACGATACCAAACTGCACAAATACAAACAACAGCTTTATTTGTATCGTGCACTCATCGAAGGCTCACGCGCATTTAGCGGCTACCAGGTCATCGATGCCTATTTGGAATTTATTGAGCCAGACGAGCAGGGCACAATCAACGAGTTGCACATTACCTTTGACGAGTTAGAATATGCTGCTATCAGGCAGCTTGCAGAAGTTGTGTGGCGTCGCATTCAGGCAATTGATATACCCGACGTCAGCGGCTACACCCCTGACATTAAGGGTATCGAGCAATTTGAATCATTCTTGCTGACCAGCACAGAAACCGAAGTCTAGGCTACAGCTGATAAGTGGCCATATCTGGACGTAGGCTTAGGAGCTGGTGGCGGCGATGATGGAGGAGTTGGCCGAGGTGGAATGCCATTCAAGATGCGCTTTAGTCGGAGCGGAGCAAGATCGTCACCCGATGCGCGCGCCGCGTTCAATAGGCCGAGGCGGTTTTTGTCAAAGGTATCTTGAGCAACCTCAACGACATCAGCACTCGGATCGGTTACGGCATCCACGAGATGACTCATGCCTTCGTGATATGACACAAGACCCTTAAATATAAAATGCGGAGCGTTCATTGCAACAAGTGAGCGACTTGCTTCGGACCCTTCCGAAAAAGCACCAAGCATTGCGCTCGCTTCATGGGGCGTCCTAATCGTGCCAACCTTGAGCCAAATACCCGCGCCATCCCCGAACACCGGTTCGGAAGGATCAACAGGAGCCCCTCGCACCAATTGCAAGGCTGAAGTTTCCGCGGACAGAAGTTCGTATTGGTCCCGAAGGGCGCGCATAGACCAATAGGCGTCTACTGCATCAATTTGGTCACTCTCTTGGTCATAGGGAAAATCTTCGTAACTCATCGCTTAAGTCCTTGCGCTATATTTTGCTATTATATAACATAAGCGTTTATTTTTCAACCCCTAAGAGCCACGTGCTGCTACACATAAAAAGAGGACTGCGGTGATCGCAATCCTCTTTACACAAACCGTAGGGCTTTGGTTACTTCTTCTTTTTAGTAGAAGTTCCAGTTTCGGCCATAACCGTCGCATATGGCGCAAACAGTAACCCATATAGGTTAAAGCCGATAATTGCACCAAGCACTGGACCAAGGACATATGAGCCCCAAACCCACGAGCGAACACCAAGCGCAACTGCTGGGTTGAGCAAACCACCCGAGGCAGATGAGGCAACGATGATACCGAGTGTCAAGCCAAGGCCGACAACAGTAGCAGCTTTGCCGCTCTCGAGACGCTGGTAGGCAGCGGCAGCCCATGCAAGGCTGAAGATAAAGGCACCAACAGCTTCACCCACAAGAACCTTGGAGTCAAAGTGGCTGCTGTTCTGCCAAGACTGGCCAATAAAGTAACGGAACAGCAAGTATGCTGCACCACCGCCAAGCAACTGTGCAGCAATGTACACGATAGCTGGCAAGCTCTTGACCTTGCGAACAGTCCACAAGCCAATCGTAATAGCTGGGTTAAACTGCGCACCAGAAACTGCACCAAGTGCCAGTGTCATAGCGACCAGCACAAGTCCTGCAGCGATAGAAACAAAGTAAGGAAGACCAATACTTGACTTGCTAACGCCCAAAACAACTAATGTCAAAATGCCGGTTCCCAAAAACTCCGCCATTATCATGGCAATTTGTTTTCTTCCGAACATAGATACCCTCCGTATGGATTTACTTATTATCATAAGCGTACCCTATACTGATGGGTTTGTAAAGAAACGCTATCTCTAGACTGCCATCGCAGGCTGATTGGCGTGCTGGATGGCGTACACAGGCAAGTCGCCCTTGGTCAGAACCGCGGCCGTAGCTAGGGTGTACACAAGTTCGCTCAAGAAGGCGCGCTGCTGTTCTGCAGGATCGTCATAGAGTTTTTCGGCAATTTGCTTCAGGCGCCACACATCAACGGCAAAGACTTGAGCTCGACCATCGGTTGCCTCACGAACACGTTCCTGGTCGACGGTATAGCCCTCGACCATGTTAAGAAGTACACGTGTTTCAAGATGACCGTCGGCCAATTCCTTGACGATCTTACCGTTATCAATGATCATATCCATAACTTGACGACCACTGTAGGGTTGACCCTCAACACGATCGGCATAGTTCGCGTACGAATTCTGAACTTCATCGAGCCCTTCCGTGTCTACGCCCAAGAAGGCAATAGTGGCAGCAATTTCGCCACGGAAATGAGCAGCCGCCTGCATAATAAGCGGGGCTTTGTCGATGGCGCCGCAGCCACAATTCTCACCATGAGCATGATTATCAGTGTGGGCACCAAAGTTTACTTCGCGGTCAGCGAGTTGATCGATGCTGTCATCGATTGTCTCGTTAAGCGAATTCCCAGCGTTGCCAAGGCCAATGCGTGTAGCGGCTGTCATAATAGCGCCGCCACCAAAAACCTTGGGGCGGTTCAATGAACGCTTAAACGTCTTGCCAGCGCGAGTAAATATCAAGGCGACAGAGCGGCCATCACCACAACCATCATCGTCAAGCATGTCACCCTCGTCATCTTTATCGACGGCTACAAGAATATTTGCCGAATGGATTGCTTCATCAGTGAGCGCCTGGAGATCCTCGTTGCCAGCTTTTTGTTCTTGCACATCAGCAGAGATGCCGGGAGTATTAACATCTGGGATCAAGTACGTCATGCCGAGACCATCTGCGAGTTTAACAATTTCTACGTCGGGCATGATCTCGCCTCTTATGTCATTAAAATTTTCAGCCACAATAATTACTCCTACACGAGTTTTATTACTTATATTTTGCTCATATTAGGATAGTCCTTTGCGCTTATTTTTGCAAGTAACGGCCAAATGTGAAATAATACTCGTAAGATGACCCATGAAGCATCACCACCAGATAGGCAGGATCGCCGTAAGGCGATAGAAGCGCTGCCAGTCGTGGGTGATATTGGCATGCTGGGTACAAGAGCTGCAATGGCAGCTCTTTTTGATATAAAACACTCAAACAAAAAGCTGTATGAGCACATTCGAGGTCAGATGGGTAGCGTGCGTGAAGATTTCGCGGAAGCATTGAGTGATCGTGAAGACGCTAATGGCAATTACGTGCTAAGCCCAGCTATGCTTAGGGGAATAATTGCCAGAAGTGTTCTCGCGGGAGGCACGCAGGTTGCATACGACATCGGGAGCGCTTCGTTGCATGTGGCACTTCTAAGAGAAATTACCGGATTGTGGAGCGATGACCTCGATGCAACAAGTGATTTACCAGAAGAAGAAACAAGCTAGCTCCTAGCGGCGTTCACGGTGGCGACGACGTAAGCCTGCAACTTGCAAGCGAACTGCCTGGCGGTCGACCAAAGCCTGAGCCTTGTCGAGATCAACTTGGTCTTTGGCGTCTTTGCGCAATCGAACTGCTTCGTCATGCGCTTTTTGAGCCTCGGCTTCGTTGATTTCATCACCGTGCGTCGCTTCGTCTACCAAAATTCGTACCAAGTCTTTGGTAACTTCGAGTACGCCACCGTACGTGGCAAAATGCTCAAGATGATAGTCGGCGTCGGCCTTGTTTTTGCGAATGGTGATAACACCAGGCACGAGCAGACTTAAAAGTGGCTCGTGACCTGGCAGTACCGTAATTTCGCCAGCTGCGGTTGGCAGCAAAAGGGAATAGGCTTCAGCGCTAAACTTTACACCGTCCAGTGATACCAACTGTAACTGCATTATTTAACCTCGCTAATTGAGCCCTTCATATAGAAAGCAGACTCGGGTTTGTCGTCGTGCTTGCCATCAAGGATTTCCTTGAAGCTCTTAACGGTGTCTTTAAGAGGAACGTATTGACCGCTGTTGCCAGTGAATTTCTCAGCCACAAAGAATGGTTGGCTCAAGAAACGTTGGATGCGACGAGCGCGGTTCACGACTTGCTTGTCTTCGTCGGAAAGTTCGTCCATACCAAGGATGGCGATGATATCCTGAAGATCCTTGTAGCGCTGCAAAATACGCTGTACTTCGCGGGCTACCGTGTAGTGCTCTTCGCCAACAATTTCGGGGTCGAGCACGGTTGAACTAGAGTCAAGTGGGTCAACTGCAGGGTAAATACCGATGTCAGTCAAGGCACGGTTCAATGAGATAGTTGAGTCCAAGTGAGCAAAGGTAGTTGCTGGAGCTGGGTCGGTAAGGTCGTCAGCAGGGACGTATACGGCCTGAACTGACGTAATCGAACCAGATTTGGTACTGGTGATGCGCTCCTGTAGAGCACCCATTTCTTGCTGCAAGTTTGGTTGGTAACCCACAGCCGATGGCAGGCGGCCAAGCAGTGCAGAAACCTCAGAACCGGCCTGGGTAAAGCGGAAAATGTTGTCGATGAAGAGCAACACATCTTTACCTTGGTCACGGAAGGCTTCAGCCATAGACAGGCCAGAAAGGCCAACGCGCAAACGAGCTCCTGGGGGTTCGTTCATCTGGCCAAAGACCAATGACGTCTTGTCCAAAACACCGGCTTCCTTCATTTCCTCATACAGGTCGTTACCTTCACGAGTACGCTCACCAACACCGGCGAATACTGAGTTACCGGCGTGGAACTTTGCGATGTTGTTGATGAATTCCTGGATCAGGACGGTCTTTCCCACACCAGCACCACCAAACAAACCAACCTTACCACCCTTGAGCACTGGCGCAATAAGGTCAATAACCTTGATGCCGGTCTCAAGAATTTCAACCGAGCCAGCTTGCTCTTCGAGCGTTGGTGGCTGTTTGTGAATTGGTGCTGTTTCGGGGAAATTGTTGTTTTCTAGGCCATCAATTGGCTCACCAATAACGTTGAACATGCGACCAGAGGTAGCATCGCCAACAGGAACGGAGATTGGAGCGCCTGTGTCCTGAACGTCATCGCCGCGCTTGAGTGCATCGGTGGTGCTCAAGGCAACAGTACGAACAACTGTTTCGCTGAGGTGCTGTGCAACCTCAAGCAATAATTTTTTGCCTTTCAAGTTTACCTTGAGTGCGTAGTTGATGGCAGGTAAGTGACCTTGCGGAAACTCGACGTCCACAACCACACCAACAACCTGGACAACGTGTCCGGTCGTGGTCTTTAGTTTTTCCTTCTGTGCTGTTGCCATTATGCTTGTTCTCCTTCGCTATATAGTCGTGTAAAAGCTATCATTATTTCATTGCCTCCGCGCCACCGGTAATTTCGGCCAATTCCTGGGTAATTGCAGCTTGGCGGGCGTTGTTATATTCCAGAGTCAGGTCGTCGATCAAATCACCAGCATTGTCGGTCGCATTCTTCATGGCCAACATGCGCATCGAGTGCTCCGAGGCCACCGAGTCCAGGTATGCCTGGTAGATCTGCGCTTCGATCAGGCGAAGCGTTGCAGAACGCAACAGCTCTTCGGGTGATGGTTCGATGTCCACGTCTGCGTGGGCAATATCATCGGGCAATTCAGTTTCTTCAAAACCAGCAGGTAGTAATCGCTGCATTTGAATATTTTGAGAAATGGTCGATTTGAAGTGCGTGTACAAAATGTCGACGGCATCGACTTTTTCGTCGGCAAACAGGCCAACGATTGTGGTCAAAATAGGACGCAGTTGATCGGCAGTTGGGTGGTCAGGAAGTTCCTGATATACACCTTCTGTTTCGACACCAGCAAGGCTTGCCGCAGCATGTGCAGCTTTGCGGCCAATGGCGATCACCGAAGTTTTGACGTGAGTTTGCTGGTCGGCGCGCGCCTCCTGAATCATACGACGCAGCACGTTAGCGTCATAAGCACCAGCCAAACCCAAGTCGCTCGTAACGACGATCAGTAAGCGATGCTTGATTGGACGAGGCGTAAACAAGTGGAATTCGCTGTCGTTTGCAGCAACCTGGCGCAAACGAGTCAGAATTTCACGAGCCAGCTTGGCATAGGCGCTCGGGCCAACAACTGCCTCTTGTGCACGGCGTAGCTTGCTAGCCGCAACCAGCTGCATGGCACGCGTAATTTGCTTGGTGTTTTTTACCGAGCCAATGCGCTGCTTAATTTGCTGTCGTGAGGCCATGAGTCGTTACTACTCCTTGGCCTTTGTGGTCTTTTTGAAGGTGTGCGCAATAGCTTCAGCAACTTTGATAACCGTCTTCTGAATTTCATCAGTTGGTTTGTCACCAGTGTTCAGGGCATCGACGAGCTTGCGGTGGTCGTTATCCAGGGCACTAATGAGCTCAGCTTGAGCGTCCTTCATTTTTTCGGTAGGGATTGCGTCAAATGCGCCATTGGTTGCAGCCATCAGGGTTGCAGTTTGTTCGGCAATGCTGAGTGGCGCGTATTGCTTTTGCTTGAGCAGTTCGGTCAAACGCTGGCCGCGCTCAATGCGGTGCTTGGTTTCGGCATCGAGGTCGCTCGAGAACTGGGCAAATGAAGCCAGCTCGCGGAACTGAGCCAGTGACAGCTTAAGACCGCCAGAAACTGATTTAACAGCTTTAGTCTGGGCAGCACCACCGACACGTGAAACGGACAAACCAACAGAGATAGCGGGGCGAATACCTTGGTAGAACAAGTTCGTTTCCAGGAAGATCTGACCGTCGGTAATTGAAATTACGTTGGTTGGAATGTAGGCGGAAATGTCACCAGCTTGAGTTTCGATGATAGGCAATGCAGTCAACGAACCAGCACCAAGATCGTCGTTCAACTTGGCTGCACGCTCTAGAAGGCGCGAGTGCAAGTAGAAAACGTCACCAGGATAAGCTTCGCGGCCCGGTGGGCGGCGCAAGAGTAGGGACATCTGGCGATATGCAACAGCATGCTTGGAAAGGTCATCGAAGATGATCAACGCATGCTGAGCGTTATCGCGGAAATATTCACCCATAGCAGCACCGGCATAAGGCGCTAGGTACAGTAATGGAGCTGGATCAGCAGGGCTGGTAGCCACGATAATCGTCTGGTCCATCACACCTTCGCGCTTGAGGCGTTCAACAAGCGCCGCAACCTTAGAAGATTTCTGACCGATAGCCACATAGACGTTTACGACGCCTGTTTGCTGCTTGGCCTGGTTAATCATGGTGTCGATTGCGATAGAGGTCTTACCAGTTTGGCGGTCACCAATGATAAGCTCACGCTGGCCACGACCAATTGGCACCATAGCATCGATTGCCAAAATACCGGTCATCAAGGGTTCATGGACCGATTTACGTGCCATGACGCCGGGCGCGGCGCGCTCAACAAGGCCTTGCTGTTTGGCTTTGATAGGACCCTTGCCGTCAAGTGGACGACCAAGTGGGTCGACAACGCGGCCAATAAGTTCAGGACCAACAGGTACCTGCAAAACTTCGCCGGTAAGCGTTACTTTAGCGCCTGCCACAACAGCAGAGTCATCGCCAAGGAGTACAGCACCGATTTCGTCCTCAAGCAGGTTCAGCACGAAAGCAGCTACGACACTTCCGTCAGTAGTTTCAATGTTAACAACCTCGTTATAACCTGCGGAACGCAAGCCATAAATCCAAGCGACACCGTCACCGATGCGGGTAACAATACCGGCTTCTTCGAGGCCTTTGGTTGTGCGCAAGCTTTGGATAGCATCACGCAACTCGTTTGATAGTTCTTGTATGCTCAGATCACTCATTCTTCTTTATAATCTCCTTCGTCGCAATCTAAATTTAGATGCTCGCTAATTGTTTAAGCTTGGTGCGTAGGCTTCCGTCAAGTTCGGCATCAGGGGTACGGGCAATAAAGCCACCTAATAATTCAGGGTCAGTTTGCTCACGCAACAGCACTTCACGAGCACCCGTGACTTCACGTAAACTGCGTGCAATGTCAGCGCGAATAGTTTGCGACAGCGGGCGAGCCGTCGTCACATCTACTAATAACTCGCCACTCAAGGCATAGATTTCCCGGACGAGATCGTTCACCATAAGGTCGAGGTCATCTTGCATCTTATTGTTGACCATATACGCGGCCAACATCTTGAGCCAGTGGGTACGGCGTGATGGATCGGCTACCAATTTGGAAGCGACAGTCTGAGCAATAACTCGGCGGGAAATTTTGTTATTCATGAAGTTATGCGCGCTCCTGCTCTAACGCCTTTTTGATAAGGCTAGCATCTTTCTTTTCGTCTATTTTTTCGCCGATAACGCGCTCGGTGGCAGCGGCAACCAGCATGATAGTGTCATGCTTGAGCGCTTCGCGAGCCTTGCGAACGTCATTTTCGAGCTGAACACGAGCATCTGCGATCAAACGATCGGCGCGCTCGCGGGCTTTTTCTTCAGCGCTCGCAATCATAGCGCCAGCTTCCTGGTGTGAACGAGCCAACAACGCGTCGGCATCAGTACGAGCTTGCTCTAGAACTTCAGTCACCTTAACTTCGGCTTCCGCCAACGCTACTTGTGATGCCTGAGCTTCTTTGAGACCAGCTTCGATCTGATCGCGACGTGCATCAATTGACTTGATAAGGGCAGGGTATACAAACTTGCCCAAAATCCATACCAAAATCGCAAAGGCCAAGCCCTGTTCAATGAACAGTTGCCAGTTCAGACCCAACGATTGAAAAAGGTTGGCTGAACCGACGATGGTAGTTGGAATTACGGTAATCATCGTGGTTGATGGTCCTTAATTATTTCAAGAACTTAACGATCAAAGCAACAACCAAACCGATGATCGCCAATGCGTCAACGAAGGCCATAGCAAGGATCATGAGGGTACGAATTTTGCCCAATGCTTCTGGGTTGCGGCCAGCTGCCTGAACAGCGCCCATACCAACAAGACCAAGACCGATACCACAACCAGCGGCTGCGATAGCGTAGGCGAGAGCGAATGCTAATGAATCCATAATGTTTATAACTCCTTATTTACTTAGCTGAATGTAACGATTGCGCTGCAGGCAATTCCTTGGACGATTGCGTGGCGGGTTCGCCATGCTCGTCGTCCTCGGAGGGCAGACCTAATGAAATAAACGCAACCGTTAACATGAAGAATACATACGCCTGGACGGCGCCAACAAAAAGCTCAAGACAGTAAAAGAGCGGTAAGGCAACGGGGGCGGCATACGACGTCAGATAACCAATGACGGCAAGCAAAACTTCACCACCAAACACGTTACCAAAAATACGAAGAGAAAGCGCCAGCAAGCGAGAAAACTCGCCAACGATTTCCAGGGCGCCCTCGACACTATGCAGTGGGTCCTTGAATGGGTTCACCAAATAGCGGCGAATGTTGCCGAAAAAGCCGTGACGCTTGATCGCCCATGCTTGCGCGGTACCCATCGACAAAATTGCCAGAGCAAAGGTTGTGTTCATATCGGCCGCTGCGCCGCGGAAGAGCGCCGTGTGATGAAAGGTTAGTGCTTCGCCCACAAACGGAAACACACCAAGCCAGTTGTTGACCAAGAAAAAGAAGAACAACGTGATTGCCAGTGGCATAACTTTGAGTGCAACCTTTTTGTCTCCAATAACTTCGACAGTTGTATCGTACAAGCTTTCGAACATCCACATTACGGCGTGCACGAAGCGGTTGCTTTTGCCTTTTTTGAGTTGCGACTTAACGCTAAATAAAATGGTCAGCAAAATAGTAATACCGATGAGGCCCAGCAGCTGGGAGTTAGTCACAATAAAACCACCGACGTGGAAGACGGTCTGGGGCGCAACACTAACAGTTGGTTGCTCACGGGCAAAATTCAAAATGTTCATCATTATGAGTCAAATCCTTTCATCTCGGCGATTTCGTGCTTGATAAGCTGGACAACAGGCCAGGCACTCAGGACCAACCCAAGAAGGGTTAGCCACGGTTTAGTGTGAAAATGGTTGTCAGCGGCAATGCCTGCGATTACGAACGCCAGCACGGGAATGGCAACGCGCCATAAGGTGCTCAAAAAAAGTCTACCAATAGCCCCAAGAGTAAAAATAACGGGGACAGGGTCTGATTTTGTCGTCGGATGATCGGCGGCTTTCTTCATTTCTTACTTATTCTATCAGATAAGCACCAGGCGTGCAATTAATTCATCCTCAGCCAATTCCCAGTGTTTGTCGGCAACCCAAAATCCATACCAAAAAGGGTGTATACTATAGGCATGGATACAAACGTTACGATTTACAGTGCTGATTGGTGTGCCTTTTGTCACGCCGCCAAAGATTACCTCGATAAATTAGGCATCAAATACACTGACAAAAACATTGAGCAAGACCCTAAATACGCACAAGAAGCTGTCGACAAGTCACAGCAAATGGGCATACCGGTCATTGATATTGCCGGTGACATTATTGTTGGCTTTGACCGACCAAAAATCGATGCCGCAATTAAAACTCACAAACTCGCCTAAATTCAAGCAAACCAATTGTGATATTTCTCCTCTTGCCGTCAAGAGCCTACGACGCATATAGTTAGGGTACAACTATAAAAGGAGGGTCTTATGGCACGAAGAACACAACCCGAGTTTGTAGCAGCAGAGGATCTGAATCAGCAAGAGCGAGCACGTCTCGCTCTTTTCTTATATACACTCCGCAAACAGCCAAACGTTATGCTTGCCATAATCGATGGGTACACAACCCAGACCGATCTTATTGAAGATTACGAGCACCCGCGCGTGCAAGCCGTCAGCGAATTACTTGAAAGCTACCGTGATAATGCACCATTCGAGCCGGCTGCCGAAGATTACCCATATTACACCGAGGAGACCAAGGCGCTCTTTGCCGTGGGCGGGCTGCTGCGCCACAATATCGATGTACGGGCACAGCCTGATCGCATAACCGCAGAGGCCATGCGCATTAAGATCGCCGAGGAACGCCGGAGTGGATCGCGCCGCGAACCTCGTCTTGTTCGTTTGGGTGAATTGGCTGTCGAAGAAGCATCCTACCAGATGTATGTTAATGTCGTGAGTCTCGATGTTGAGCGATCTCAACCGGAGTTTGAGAGGCTGGGTGAATCGTATCCGCCACTGGCCGAACCAGGCGTTGCATAATTCGCTACGCGCGCACAGTAAACCGGTAGTATATAATGACGGCTATGGCATTTGAGGATTTCCAAACCAAAGAATCGGTCGTCGTTGTATACACCGGCGACAACAAGGGCAAAACCAGCGCGGCTTTAGGCCTCATGGTTCGCGCCCTGGGCAATCGTTGGAATGTAGCATTTGTGCAATTCATCAAATATTGGGGCGTCGGCGAGCACGTATTTATCCGTGATATCACCCCCCTCTTCAAAGATCAGCTGACATTTTATAAAGGCGGCAAGGGGTTCTACCAGGCAGGTGAGATTAGCGCCGAGCATATTACCGAAGAGCAGCACAAGCGGGCGGCGCTCGAAACCTACGAAGAAGCTTACCGGCTCGCAACCTGTGGTTTATACGACTTGGTTATTTGTGATGAGATCAATAACGCCGTCCACGATGGCCTACTCAGCGTCGAGCAGCTCAAAGAACTCATCAATGACACGTCGCCAAACACCAGTTTGTGCTTAACGGGGCGCAATTTTCCACAAGAACTTCTCGAATATGTTGATATTGCCACCGAGATGAAAAAGATCAAACACCATTTTGACGACAAATATCTCGCGAACAAAGGCATCGACTTTTAGCGGTAATGAGCGAGCTTTTACTGCCTCACTTTGAGCCCGATGTCGATATTGAGCGCGTGGTAATATTGGGCCACATGGGCCGCGATTCTGTCCGAGGATACGCTGCAGCGTGGGAAGAAAATCTTACCACGCGCTGGCCCAATCTTGAGGTTGTTGTCTTGCCAACTCGCGCAGGGGGCATACAACCAAACACCGAACTATTCCTAGAAAATCAACATCTATTTGACCCACATACCGTTAAGGCCAAAATTACTGGTGACGGTGGCGCAAACGATTTGCTTAATGCAAGCGTAAAAGCCGCTGAACAGTATCCGCATATCGGCGATGCAATGTACCTATTTGGACCAGGAGGCACCATGTGCGATACGGCGCGCAGCCTCAATCGCAAGCGCTGTTTCGGCAACCCAGCAGGCATTCTGGAACGTGGCTGGCTGAGCACCATGCATCTTCTAGAACTGACACTCCAGATTGGTGACGAGACAGAGGTCATCAAGGCGATGAACTACCCATCTATTGGTGGTATAAGTGGCAAGGTTTCTGAGCTTATTAACGGAGACGACTACCGCAACAGTCCCATGCTTCGCACCTATCCAACAAAGCGCCTGCGCCAGGCCTTAGCCGTGCTTGAAGCCAAGCGCAAAGCTGAGCCAATTACTATCGCGGAGAATGGCGGCGAGCCCCAAACTCTCAGTGACGTTTTGTATCTGTCCGGGCCACGCATGGCTGGTATGCACAATGGCGCCAAGCAGCTCACCGAACCGGGCTACCATCGCGTCGAGATAAAAAATACAAGCTGGCCACATTTGGCGTTAAAACTAGGACGACTCGTGACCGGAACCTTAATCCCCAATGGCAAGCCGACCACCGACGAAACCCATATCGAGCTTATGAGCGACGCGATACTCCAATACGACGGTGAAACACGCGCGCTACAGGCTGGCGACCGTGTAGCTATTCGGCCCGGACCCCAGATTCGAGCCGTAACCACACTCGCGGCCTAAGAAAAGCATTTGCTTTTTGACGAGCCCCGCGTATACTTGCACCATCATGAAATTTCGCATTCGCCCCCGACACTTCTCATTTATTACGTTGATCCTATTTGTAGCTTTTACAGCAGTCAGTCATTACCGTTCCAACGTACATCATACGGTAAGTACTATCGCTAGCTCAGCCAGCCAAAATCAGCCAGGTTTGTATCCGATCGATCACTTTATTGATGGCGACACTATCGCCGTAAACATGAATGGCACCGTCGAATCAGTACGCTTTATCGGCGTTGATACCCCCGAAACGCACAAGCCAAACACACCCGTGCAATGCTACGGCGAGGCGGCCGCAGCCTTCACCAAGCAGCAGATTGGCAGTGGTTCCGTTCGGCTGAAATCCGATTCCGAAAGTACCAATCGTGATCGCTATAACCGCTTACTTCGGTACGTCTATCTACCGAACGGCGAATTGCTCGATGAAAAATTGGTGACCGAAGGCTACGGCTTTGCATATACGCAATTCCCATTCACCAAATCAGCAGCATTTGTGCGTGATGAGGACAGCGCTAAAGCTATGAGCAAAGGTTTGTGGGGAAGTTGCAAACCATATCAGGAAAGCAACGGACGCTGGCAGAGTAATACCGCGACCTAGCTGTCGTGCTGCTTTTTTGCACTTTTTTGCGCGATCACGTCGTACATAACCGCAAGTAATTTGTCAGTTTGTGCTGCCTCGGAATACCGCCGGGCAATGCGCTTGCTGTGAGCAGCGAAACGCTGGCGAAGCTTGGTGTCACTCAGGATGGCCAGCACGCCAGTGGCCAACGCATCAGCAGTATTTTCAGATATAAATCCGTTTTCACCATCCTTGACAACTTCGGTCACTTCGCCATCAACGGCTACGATCGGCAGGCCAGCCTGGGCCGCTTCGTGTAGCACTAGACCTTGCGTATCGGTTATGGAGGGGAATACAAAAACGTCGGCAGCCGCATAGGCAACGCCAAGCTCCACTCGTGGCAATTTACCAACAAATACAATATGGCCAGCTGCGCGTGACTTTGCCGCCATAGCTTCGAGCGTTGGACGATAATCAAAATCCCCAACAAACACAAAGTAAGCAGCCGGCATTACCCTTAGCACGCGCTCCATCATCGGAATAATAGTAGCGAGATTTTTCTCACGACTGATGCGGCCAACGTACATCAGCATGGGTGCACCAGCGGGAATGTTGTGTACCTGGCGAAAATCCGAATGGCCAACCAACGGCAGAGCATCTAGACCAACAGGGATTGTTTCGATGCGGTAGGGTTTTGCGCGTGGGGGGGTCATGACCTCAATCTGTCGCTTAGATTTACGCGATAGCGCAATTGTGGCATCGGTGGCACCATACCATACAGCTAACCCTTCTTCGATCATCTGGCGCCCCCAGGCAGTAATAGGGAACTTTGGTCGTATTGCAGCAAGCAAAGCACGCCGGTTAATCACCTTGAACCCAGCGAAAAAAGGCAGCCCAACAGCTACGCCCACAGCGGCAAGTGCGCCGCTCGCATATTGCGTAACGTATTCGGGTAAGTCCGTAGAGTGCTGCGCAATCACGGGAATGTTGGCATGTCGTGCCACGTCCATAGCCATCAGTCCCAGTTGCCCAGGCGTAAAAAAGATAATTACATCAAGGTTAAGAGCAAGGAGTCGTTTTCGCAAGCGTGGTGGCACAAAAAACGAAATATCGTACTCGCGGTATGGCCAGCCTTTGATGCTCGGTACGTGCAGAATGTGGTCGTCAGAGTCAAGGAGCGGGACTGCCGTACGCGTTGCGGAGCAAACAACAAATACCTCATGGCCGCGAGCTTCCATGTGCGTGCGCAATGTGTCAACCACCACTGATATGCCGTTGGTGGTAGGACGAAACGTGTCAGTAAACAATCCGATACGTAAATGCTTTTTATGAGGAGAATTCTGGGAAATCATAGTATAGTAGCAGCATAAACCGCTATAAATAAAGCAGCACATTTGGCTGCTCACAGTAATCATTGTAACCTATGTCACACCATTTATCCTCTCACCTTGCAAAATCTTCAGCATATCTTCGGCAGGTGCCAAAGCGCCGTTGGCAATGTCTCAAAAACTACTGGCGTAAAAACTGGTGGCACAAGCTTGTGCTTGCATGTTGTGGGCTACTTATTCTGGGTCTCGGCACGATGTACGGCATCGCGCGTTGGTACATCGCCAGCGAACAAAGCAAGCCACTGGTCATGGGTACAACCTTTATTCCAGCATACGCTCAAAGCCTGGGCGTCGATCCCGAACAGACCTTAGACGCAATCCTAAACGACCTCCACGTTCGCAATCTGCGGCTTGTGAGCTATTGGGATCAGCTAGAACCAACCAAAGGCGTGTACGATTTTACGCAACTCGACTGGCAGTTCAAGAAAGCTGAAGCCGCTCACGCCAAAGTTACATTGAGTTTAGGCTTGCGGCAACCACGCTGGCCGGAATGCCATGCCCCAGTTTGGGCGACCACCGAGCCAACAAGCGTCTGGCAACCACAGCTCAACGATTTTATCCAGACCGTGGTCAATCGCTACAAAAATTCTCCAAGTTTGGGCAGTTACCAGCTCGAAAACGAGTACTTTTTGAAGGGATTTGGCCAGTGCACTAATTTTAGCCGTGATCGATTAGTTAGCGAATATAACCTTGTTAAAAAAGCCGACCCGCAGCATCCAATTATTTTAGCCCGTAGCAATAACGCGCTGGGCACGCCACTCGGCGCCCCGACACCCGATGAGTTTGGCATTTCTATCTACAAACGAGTCTGGTTTGTACCAGTTAAGCGCTATCTGGAATACCCGTTCCCGGCGTGGTATTACGCCTTTTTGGCTGGTGTCCAAAAGATTACCACAGGCAAAGATATGGTGATTCATGAGTTGCAAGCCGAGGCCTGGACGCCCGACGGCGAGAGCATACCACAAACAAGCCTAGCCGAACAAAATAAGTCGTTCGATGCTGCCATATTCAAGAACCGTGTCGAGTACGGCAAAGCTACCGGCATGCGTCAAATCTATTTGTGGGGCAGCGAATACTGGTACTACCGCTTGACTGTTTTACACGATCCAAGTCTTTGGAACGTCGCCGAGCAAACCTTCAATAACAAATAATTAGGCGCCGTTGCGAAGTGCAATGACCGCCATTATGCCATGTATGACGATATTATCGCCAACCTCATGGCCAACCTCAGGTACTTCAAAATGATGGATGTAATCAGGGTAATCGGCCACCAACCTCTCGACAACATCATAGAATGGCTCGGCGGGTGTAACGGTGCTTTTTTCGCCCCTCATGAGTGTTAGTGGGGTACCGTGATCGGCCGCGGCATACAGGTCATCTGCTATTGCATGCCGGGCCATGCCTCGCGCCAATGCATTGTTTATGCCCGTGGTTGCAGCATGCGCGTAGTGCAATAGGTCAGCCGTAGACTGACGACGACTTTCGGCGCGCACCGATTCCAAAATCATTGGTACTTGCGCGGCAGTCATCGCACGGTGAACAGCACGAATGCCCGTCGCCACGAAACCTCTCGTGAGGTGAGCAAGCGGTTGACGTGCCATATTTGGCGGGTCGAACAGCCCTGACGCCAATCCGTCTAACGTTCGAGGCAAACGACCAAGCAAGTGTGCACCAATCGCCCCGCCTTGCGAATAGCCCATCACATGAGCACGCGTAACTCCCAGATGATCAAGGGTGCGCAATGCTCGATCGGTATACGGTGTAAAGTCGCCCGAGGCAATCTGGCCACGTTCCTGCCGGGTCAATGAAATGGTTTGCACACCCAGCGCAGAATTGGGCAAGGCAATTAATCGCAGTGGTTTTTCTGATGCAGCCTGGATCATGTCCATACGCGCCACCATGTGTGGGACAATCCCCGTCGCAAACGGAAAAGGGACCACAATTGCCGTAGCACTGTCGGCACTATCAGGATGCATGTCTACGAAACGGATAGTAGTATCCGGATCAAAACTCTGCATTTCAGGCATAGTTTGGCGATACTGGCCAAGCGTTGTCGCACGCAACGCTTCGTGTTTTTCTTGTAAATTGGGGGTGGCATCCCACACGGTTTGGAGGTCGGGGGTCAGTCCTAAGTCAGGCAATGTTTCAAGTTTCATTGGATAATAATGCCATGAACTTGCGATCTTTACAATTTGCCGATTGCCCCAATGTAAAAGCCGCCCGTTTCCGTTATCTCGCCTGGAGGGCGAAAAGGGTTAGGGCGGCGAATGGTTCACCTCATTTTGTAGGAGTTGCGTGGGGGAATGGAGTTGCTAGCGGGGCGTGGCTGGAGGCGTCTTGGCTGGAGCTGGGGTGGAGTTGCTCACGGCTTGCGAGAACGAGCTGTCCACCGCGACCAGTGCAACCCAGACGACACCGGGAAGCAGGCAGAGCGTGAGCAGCATCACCAGCTTGGCGCTCCAGGCGCTACCCGCACAAACAGCCAGTAGTGTCACCAGAATCAGGTAGGCGTACGGCCCGTAGAGCACGAGATTGTGATACAGCTTGGCTGGCTGGAAGATTTCTCTCCAGGTGTAGCCGCCGCCATGCGCATCGAGCCAGGTCATGAAGATGGCTACCGAAACCGTAAACCCCAGGGCGACAACATGCGTCAGCGTGCTGTTGTACCAGCGGTGTTCGGCGGGCAGATAACGCGCGAGAAGCAACAGGCCCGTCAGCATCATGCCCAGGAACAAGTCCCCAGGGAAGAACGACAGGTAGTTGTCTTCGCGTTTCAGGCTGATCGGACGCCACTCGAAGACGAGCTGGACAAACCAGACCCCGAAAGGGGCAATCGCCCAAGTAATGAGCAACGTCCTCCACCAGCTGTGATCCGCAATCCAGCCAAAGCCAGGCAACAAACCGATCTTGTCTGCAGTTCGCACCGCAAACCTCCAAAACTAGAGAGGAGCCATCTATCCACAGCGTGAACAGTCATACTAATAATATAATATTTACATCATTTCAGCAACTGGCACACCTCTGATATAATGAACTGATTATGGCTAAGAAAAAACCAGCCCAGACCAAACATATCCTCAACCGCCGTGCTCGCCACGATTACGAGCTTGGCGATAGCATGGTTGCCGGAATCCAGCTAAGTGGAGCAGAGGCCAAGGCCTTACGCATGGGACATGGCCAACTCCGCGGTGCCTACGTCACGGTTAAAAATGACGAGCTATGGCTATTCAACGCCACCATTAACGGCACCTCGGGGATTCCTATTTCCGAAACCGACCAAGCCCGCAGCCGCAAGCTCCTGGCAAAGCGTCGACAAATTGACGCACTTATCGAAGCCAAGCAGCAAGGCAAGACTATCGTACCACTGGAAATCATCACCCAAGGTCGCTACATCAAAATTCGCATCGCTATTGGTCGCGGCAAAAAGAACTACGACAAGCGCGAAACACTCAAACGCCGCGACGCCGAGCGCCGTGTGCTTCAAATCGCCCGTTAATTACATTTTAATTATTTAGTGTTTGAATCTTCAGTCAAAACGCTATATTAAGTATATACACATTTACTGCGCACCCAGTTCGTGCTTAAATGCTTAGGTTAGCTAGGTTGTACTTAATGAACATTGCTATGATGGTGCGCGGCTATTTGCCCGCGCCGCGTCCTAAAGATATTATTTATGCTCCCGTGGATCTGGCCATTGCAATTAGCGAAGGACTATCCAAACGAGGACACACCGTTGACTTCTACGGGCCGCTAGGCTCTGAAGTGGGTGAGGGCGTTACGGTACGCACGCGCAATCTACGACCGCTTGTTCACAACCAGCAAGAAATCCGCGACCTTTTTTCCGATACCGCACGCATGTCGCATTACGTGCCTGAGCTTTGGGATAAATATCTAGTATCCGACATGTTCAAGCGCGCCAAACAGGGTAAGTACGATATTCTCCACTTTCACCATCCCGAGGTTGCTTTGGCCGAAGGGGTTACCAACCCTGATATTCCCGTTGTTCACACATTGCATGACCCAATTTTCCCGTGGTACCGCGAATTGTTCGAGCTCTACCACAGCTCTAATCAGTTTTTTGTCGCCATTTCCAACAACCAGCGCCGTGACGCGCCCGATTTGCCCTACATCAAAACCGCCTATAACGGCGTCGACGTCCAGCATTTTCCATTTTGTGATGACCCAGAGGATTACTTACTAATTGCAGGGCGTATCGTGCCCGAGAAAGGCTTCAAGGAAGCCATCCAAGTCGCCAAGCAAACAGGCAAGCGCCTGCTGATCATCGGCCCAACATACCCCGACACGCAAGATTACTTTGACCAGTACATTAAGCCACAGCTAAGCGACCAGATTTTGTACCTGGGCTACGTTGAATACGACCAAATGTGGCGCTACTATCAAAAGGCCAAGGCCTTCCTAACACCCGTGCAATGGGAAGAGCCATTTGGCCTGACGACCATCGAGGCCATGGCTTGTGGCACGCCGACCATTTCGCTCCGGCGCGGTGCTGCACCGGAGATTATTGTCGACGGTAAGACTGGTTTTTTGGTGGACAGCATTGCCGAAATGGTTGCTGCTGTCGACAAAATTGACACCATCAAACGAGCTGACTGTCGCGATCATGTAAAATCAATGTTCTCGATTGACCGAATGGTTGATGCCTACGAACAGGCCTTCGAGGAGGCGATTCGCCTGCATCGCAAGACTCAAACACCAGCACAGCGCGGTAAGGGCGTAGTCAAGAAGCTCAAGCGTGTCTCTATTCCGCAAAAACTCAAGGACGCATTACCCGTTAAAGCTAAGGCCACTCAAAAGGAACTTGAGCGTGAATTTCAAGAAATCGTACAAGAAATTAGTGGCTCCGGCTCCGAAGAGCTAACCGACGCTTGAGCAAGTTGCTTTTAGGATTGTCATCGAGGAGATAATTCGCTATAATCACCCTTGTTACTTTAGATTGAACTACTCAATCGTACTTTGATATTATTGGTGAATAACTCCCTGGTCATTATTCCGGGGTAGCTCAGCGGTAGAGCGGGTGGCTGTTAACCACTAGGTCGCTGGTTCGAATCCAGTCCCCGGAGCCAGGGAATTGTCCACCAATATATCAATCCAAAGCAAATAATGAAGCCGTTCTACGGCTTCATTTTGGTATGCTGCCACTATGACTTCAGAATTCAATCAATCCACCAAACAAATCGCCGACGAACTTATCCCAGATAGTAGAGAACCGCACAGACTGTATTGACGCGTGTGCAAATCAAGCGTGCCGTGTCCATACATTCGTCAGTCTAATAGATTAGTGTATTACGCTTGTGTATAATGAGCAACAGATGAATAAGCGAGCGAGCGCGAAACAAATTAAAGAGTACCTTAGCCTATTCGACAACGACGTCGAAGCTGCTATTGGTGCTATGCAGCCATACAAGCTAGAAAGTAGCCTCCAATCACCCGGCAATATAGCTAGGCAAAGTGGAGAGCCTCTTATTGTTGTGGATAATGTGGTCAAAGAGTACCAGGTTAGCCGCCAGAAAGTATCGGCGCTTAGAGGTGTTTCGCTCCAGATATACGAAGGTGAATTCGTGGCGATTACTGGCTCAAGTGGTAGCGGCAAGAGCACGTTACTCCAACTTATGGGCGGCCTCGATAAGCCTACAGATGGCACGATAACTATCGCGGGCACAAACTTGAGCCAAATGAGCGATCGTAAGTTGTCACGTTTTCGAGGCCAAACTATCGGCTTTGTATTTCAGTTCTTTTATTTGCAACCTTTTTTAAACTTGGAACGCAATCTGGAAGTTCCAGGCATGTTCGCCCATATCAAGCGCCACGAACGTCGAGAGCGTGTACATGAACTTGCAGCAGCAGTCGGCCTTTCCGAACGTTTACAGCATCTACCGAGGGAACTTTCTGGTGGGCAAGTGCAGCGTGCAGCTGTTGCTCGCGCATTGCTCAATCGGCCAAAGGTCATTTTAGCCGACGAACCGACCGGCAACCTCGACAGTAAAAACGGGGCGGCCATTATTGAGTTGTTTGAAAAAATTCGCAAGGATTACGGCACTACAATCGTTATCGTTACTCATGATTACGCTATCGCACAGCGTGCCGACCGACACATTGCCTTGAGTGACGGAGTGCTAACGTCATGATGCATCTGGCAGACATCCTTATTTTGGCAATCACCAAACTACGCACACGGTACATTCGCACCGGAATCACCGTAGTTGTGTCCGGATTGCTGTTTGGTTGTTTGGTTGCCACCCTATTTATTGCCGAGGGTACATTTCACAGCATCGATCAGTTCAATACGCAGGGGTTCGGCTCACGATTTATAGTGCAGGCCAAGGCAGATCCGTCAGTAGGTTCTATTACCCAAAATAAAGATATCCAGGCTCGGGCACTTGAAATCTATAACCAACTCATAACCAACAAAAAAGCAGCAGCAAAAAGACTAGGACTTACCTACGATTCGACTATAGATAGGCCGCCGGTCATCAGTCCAGATGGTCAGGCTACTGATACCTTCCTCGATACCTCAACACCAGCCGCACAGCAGGCTGTCAATGAATATATGCAGGCACATCCACTACCAAATATGGTCGATCTTCAGCATATTGCCACGCCGTACCATCCTAAAGATTTATTTACGACTACTATTCTAGCTCCTGGCAAGGGCGCCATTACTACTATGGAAAAAGGGGTGGAAAATTTTTCGTCCAACCAGCCTGACATTGGCACACGATATCAGACCGACATTTTGCTTAAATACCCTTTGCAGACTGCACCAACCGCTATAACTCAGCCGTTTATGTTGGCGGGTACCAGCCATAGCGTTAGTCATCCAGATGCTATTCCAATTATTGTTTCGTATTCTACGGCCGAGCAAATTCTAGGCATGTCTGCGTTACCAAAAGGCGCTCCTGCAGCTCAAAAGCTTGCTCGTATCCGCAGGTTGTACAGTACGGCTCAGTCGGGTACATTCTCCGCGTGTTATCGTAACGACGCGTCAAGCCAAGAGATACAAGATGCCATCACAACTGCCGCAGACATCGCTAAAAATGCCAATAATAAAGACTACCAGAAACCTGAGCTTATTTACGGACTACCTGCCGCCAATTCATGTGGTGCGGCGACCGTGCTTCGAGATGTTCGTACTGCCGGCGAAAAATCTCAGGCCGCCAAGCAAAAACAATTCGATGCAATGTTTGGGGTGGCAGTAGAGCCCGATCAGCAAAAGGTGGAGTTCCGAATTGTGGGTCTTACGCCGGATGCTCAGAACGGTGCCCCAAGCAATAGCGCCGCCGGAATCTTACAGGGTCTCGTCCAGTCTTCGCTATCTGACGTGATTACAGTGCCACAAAGTATGTACGACACCTTACCGAGCGCCGTCCGCTACAAGGCTATATTTGACGCACAGGGATCGATAACATTTTCTAATCCAGTGACCGAATATGCCGAATTTACTAACGACATTGATGCTCGTAATTTTATTAATAACCGGTCGTGCGTTCAAACAAATAGTGGCTGCTCCAGCACAAGCAAACCGTTCACGCTCAGCGCCTTTGGCAGCAACAGCATTGCATTGCATGACCTACAACGAAAATTCAGTCGCTTTTTCGAGCTTGCAACATTGGCCATTATACTCATCGCTATTGTTACCATGACGGGCACTATTGGCCGAATGATTGCCGACAGTAGACGTGAGACGGCCGTCTTCCGCGCCGTAGGTGCCGACCGTCTCGATATCGCTAGCGTATATACCCTGTATGTTGTAATGCTTTCACTACTCGTCGCTATCTTCGCACTCGTGCTCGGAATACTGATTGCTCGGGGCATAGACTGGTACTATTGGCAGATGGCGACAGTACAGGCACAGCTCGCTTTTGGTGGCTCAAATCTATCTTTGCAATTTCATCTCTTCCAGCCAAATGTAAAAGTGTTCTGGGTGCTCCTCGCCACAGTCGGGGCTGGACTAGCCAGTATAGTACTACCCCTAGTCCGTAACATTCGGCGCAGTCCTATCAAAGATATGCGCGACGAGTAATTGTTACGAGCGCCAAAACAGTACATCATAGGCCTCGCCAAATGATAAAATAAGGATAATGAGAAGAACTACCAAGCAGTATCTTTCGGGCACCATATGCGTAATCTGTGCGGTGGGTATGGTACTCAGCATATCGCGAATGATCCCCTACGGTCTAGCCGGGGAAGTAGGCAAAGTGAAGCTCTATTTTAGTACTATGATTGCAGCGTTTGTCGTTAGCCTTCCAGCCAGTGTAGCCTATTATTACTATCGCGACACGAGTGATGACGAAGAGCTTGAGCGTATGCGTGTTGCGACAACTGCGCTCTCCCATATCGGGCAAAAAAATGTAAAACCAAGGCAAGCAACTCCGGTATCCGTTCAAGTCCCCACAGCGAAGAAGGGCAAAAAAATCTGATACCCAGGCTTTTTCCTGCTACTATTAAGCTATGTCAAAAACACAGGAAGCCGCACGAATAATCACCTTTAAAACTAGATTATTTACGATTGGCGCAACGACCATCGCGCGACTACCCGAGAGCGCCAGTTCAAAACTTCCGTCACGCGGCCAAGCAATGGTCGAGGGCACACTCAATGGAGTTGCACTTCGGACGCCACTAGAGCCTGACGGCAGATTTAGCCACTGGCTCATTGTTGATGCCGACATGCAAAAAGCAGCTCATGCAACTGCTGGCAGCATCGTAGAGCTAGTAATTACCCCCGTTAGACAATGGCCCGAGCCGGAAATACCCGCTGATTTGCAGCGTGCACTCACCGCCAACCCAGACGTCCATGCCCTCTGGCAACGCATCACACCAATGGCACGGTGGGAGTGGATTCGCTGGGCACGAGCAACAGGCAAGTCAGAAACACGCAAACGGCGAGTTGACGTAGCAATCTCCAAGCTCAAAGCAGGAGAGCGAAGACCGTGTTGCTGGAATCGCAATCTATGCACCGTACCTGAGGTGTCCAAAAACGGCGTTTTATTGCAGCCGTCCACCGCAGACCAACGATAACATTAGAACTTCTGGAGCAAATTTACTGTGTCTTGGCCGTCAGGAATTGCGTCATCTGAGTAAATGCGTTTTTGCCGTCGCTATTAAGCGTAAATTGATATTCATGCGGCAAGCTTGGTGTGTGGTTTTGCGGATAGAAAAGGGAAGTTACTGGGACACCGAGCGATGTCAGTTCGTGGGCGAGAGGAACTGATTGCGCAGTGGTAAGCGTGTCGCCGTTGCCACCGCTAATAAAGGTTGTGGGGAAGTTCTTGGTCACGTGATAATAGGTTGAAGCTTGGCGAACGAGTGGGCTCGTTTTATCTCGCGTACCAAGATATGCCCACACCGAAACGTCACTCCCCCAGCTAACAATCTTGGGCAGTGTAGGGCTCGGCTCGGTCAATCCCTCCATCTTATAAATGCCACAAAAAAGCACAACGCCAGCTAGTTGTGATGGGTTCAATGCTGGCTTTATGCCCAACTGGTTGGCATACGCAGGGTTTGTAATAATGGCTGCCATTTGGCTGGAAAGCTGCGCGCCCGCGGAGTCACCAGCGAGCACAATTTTGCCCACATTTGCATGGAGGCGTACCGCGTTTGCCTGCAGATACGCGTAGGCGTCATTCAGTTGGTGTAGTGGCGTAGGGTAGGTCTGTTCAGGTGCCAATGAATAGTTGAGTGACACCACCACAAAACCTTGAGCGGCCAACAAATTATAGTAGGGAGCAGAGTCTTTTTTGTCGCCAGAAAGCCAGGCGCCGCCATGCGTCCATATAACGACTGGCAGCATTTTATGTGCCTGGATTGCCGAATTTGGGATGTAGGCATCCAGGAATTCTTTGCTGCTACTCGTGCCGTACCGCTGATTCGCCACGACTGTTACTGGCTGCACGGGGATACTTTGTTGCAAACCTATAAGCGTTTTATGGCCGCCACGGTTAAAAACCGAACGGACAACCAGTGCGCCGGGCCATGGGCTTACCCGAAAGGCAATAGAGATAAGCAGTATGAGCATCACCAAGCTCGCTGCGGTCCACAAGAACCACTTTCTACGATAAAACTGAGGTTTTTTGTTTGTGTTTTTTGCCATAACGCTTATTGTTATATTTACATTGTAAGCTAAGACACGACAAGGTTCAAGAACGTCTGTTACTATTAAAAGAATAAAGTAGATGAAAGGGCACCGTATGCAACAAAAAATTACACCGAATTTGTGGTTTGATGGCAATGCCAAGGAGGCTGTTGATTACTATGTTTCGGTATTCCCGGACAGTGAAGTAGTGTTTACCTCGCACTATCCCGACAGCACCGACCAAGGTCTGGCCGATTTTCAAAAGGACATGGCTGGCAAAGAGCTAACGATCGATTTTGCGCTCAGCGGACAGCGTTTTACGGCTATTAACGCCGGTCCTCAGTTCAAGTTTAACGAAGCAGTTTCATTTGTGATTTCGTGTAAGGATCAGGAAGAAATTGACTACTACTGGTCAAAACTGTCCACCGTCGCTCAGGCCGAGCAGTGCGGTTGGTGCAAAGATCAGTTTGGTTTGAGCTGGCAAGTTGTGCCCGAAAATATGGCCGATCTTATGCAACGTCCGGATGCATTCGCGCACATGATGCAGATGAAGAAACTTGTCATCGCCGACTTCTAGCCTGTAGAAAACTAGCTTTATATAAAGTTTTATTTTATAGTATATGTTCGTGAGCATTTTGCATGCGCGCACATTGACAGAGTAGTGTTCAATTGCACAGCGAAATTGATGACTGAAGTGTTTTGAGTCATTGATCTCGCTGTGCAAACAGTTGAGTACCGGAAGAGAGTACCATGGCAACTGACAATGACCTCACTCGTGGTCCACGTGTACCCCAGGAGATGCTCGAGCAGATCGATGCCGGGTTCCCGGGCGGGTACCGCGACGACGGTGATCCGCTCAGCTACATCGCCGGCGTGCTGGCGCTGGATGAAGCCCTCGGCCTCAGCCAGCCCGACAACGCGGTCATCATCCACCCGGAGTTCGGGGGATACGCCTTGATCGCTGGACGTGTCGTGTCGCCTGAGCAACTCGCCAAACTGGCGCAGAGGCTGGCCGACGCTGCCACCGACAGTGGCAAAGATCTCTCGAAGGACCAGGCCACCGCTCTCGACGACGAAATCCAGCCGCTGCTCATCGACTGGTTCGAGGTCCGCTTCGACCTTCCCGACGAAGAAACCGGCGAGCCCTACCAGTACCACCCGGCCATCCACGGCAAGACCATCACCATGCGCTTCTTCACGGAAGACGAGCTCAACAGGTTCGACTTCATCTGCGCCACGGTACGTGTCGACGGATCGATCATCCAGATCGACTCGGCGGTCGCCCGCAGCTAGACCCTGACGATCCATCAATCGTAGCGCGGTAAGGTTCGACGCCATCGGTGTCTCAGGAATTAAGCGTCTACCCGTGAGTAGGCAATTCCAACCTTGCCGCCAGAAGGCAGCCCACCACAAGACCCCAAAAGAACACTACTCTGCCACCCAACCTAAGCCCTGAAAGTATTCAGATTTTAGGTTGAGAACACCACGCACCACCACCAAAAACAGCCTGAAATTATTTGCTATACTTGTCGTATGCAACGAATATCGGTCATTGGCTGTCCAGGTGCAGGCAAGACGCGCTTCTGTAGGGACTTAAGCGCTGCGCTTGAACTTCCGCTCATTCACCTCGACCGCTTGTATCACGACACGCACTTCGACTACAAAGACAACAAAGATGCTTGGCGGGCAGCGGTCCAAGAACTCGTCGCAGGCGACACCTGGATAATCGATGGCAATTACAAGTCCACTTTCGATATTCGCATGCCAGCATCAGACACAATCATATTCTTGGATTATCCAACCTATGTCTCGGCCTGGCGAGCAGTCAAGCGACGCATTAAACTCCACGGAAAGCTTCGGCCAGATATGCCTGCAAACTGGCGAGAATCATTGGGCTGGAATTTCTTCACATTTATCCTCATGTTCAATCGCGTTGACGCGCGCCGCATTCGAGCCATGCTCCAAAACTACAATCAGACAAAGAATGTCGTAATTCTGCGATCACCCCGGCGGGGGCGAGCATTTCTGACGCAACGTGCGGTATAGTGAACCTATGCAAGAAAACAATGTTCGAGTGGGTGTGGGCGTCTTCATTTTTAAGAATGGGAAGTTTCTGATGATGCAGCGGCTGGGCGCGCATGGCGCTGGGTCCTGGTCGGTTCCTGGCGGCCATCTGGAATTTGGTGAATCGTTTGAACAAACTGCTACACGGGAAGTGCTTGAGGAAACCGGGCTTGCTATCACAAACGTGCGCTTTGGCGCCGTAACCAACGATTACTTTCCAGACGAGGACAAACACTACGTAACGATCTGGATGCTGAGCGACTGGGCGACCGGACAAGAACGCATCACCGAACCTGACAAATGTCTGGCGCAGGCTTGGTACACATTCGACAGTCTGCCAACACCGCTCTTTTTGCCCTGGAACCAGCTGCTTACCTCTGAATTTATCGACAAGATTAAGGCCGCCCTGTAGGTCATATTGCTAATTAGGAACTTTAGGCTTACGCTTATATTGTAGAGTGATTAACAACAGAAAATTTTAATTATGGCAAAAAACACTGAACGAAGAGCTATCGATAAAGTTTTCATTTTACTAGGAATTATGGCTATCATCGTGCTGCTGGGCGCAAGTGGCATGGCCTTTTACGGCTACAAATTTGCAACCGGCGAAGTACGTACCGAACTTTCAGCGCAAAAAGTCTATTTCCCAGCCAAGGGCAGCGCAGCACTCGACCCCAAGGAATTTCCTGACCTCCAAAAATATGCTGGGCAACTTGTCGATAACGGCCCCAAGGCCAAGGCGTATGCCGACGGATTCATAAACCGACATCTCCAAAAGGTAGCAGGCGGCAAGACGTATGCCGAAGTTAGCGCGCTTGCTATGAAAGACCCAACCAACGTAGCACTGCAACAACAAAAGGCAACCCTATTCCAAGGCGAAACACTTCGTGGTTTGCTTCTTGGCGACGGCTACTCGTATTGGACATTCGGAATGATGGCCTTCTATGCTTCAGTTGCAGCACTCGCTGGAGCAGTCGTTATGACCATACTGGTACTATTGGGACTGAGCCACCTCAAGCAACTCAAATAATCTGCGACCAACAAAAACATATTCAGCGTCTTGCCCGATATTTTGGTTCAGGTTTTACAAGTCTGGAATAGCATTTCTGTTTCAGTCCGTTCTTGCTATGATGAAGGTATACACGACTGAGGCGCTGCAACCGCAGTGCCTCCGGCTGATTAACAGATTGGGGGATACTAATGGTACTCACGCTTAAGAACAAAGAGCATCTCATCGATAACGTGTGGGCATTTCGTTTTGAACCCAGCGAGCCGCTAACCTGGATTGCAGGGCAATTCATCCGCGTAGAATTGCCGCGAGACGCACCCGACGGACAGGGGACCAAGCGCTGGTTTACCGTATCGTCCGCGCCTTATGAAGGCATCATGCAAATCACAACGCGCGTTACCGACAGTACTTTCAAACAGGACCTTGCCGCGCTTAAAGTTGGCGACGATCTGCAATTGCTTGACAAGCCAGCTGGCGATTTTGTGTGGGAGGCATCCGACATGCCCGTGGTCTTCATTGCCGGCGGCATTGGTGTTACGCCGTTCTACAGCATTATCAAACAGCGAGCACACCAGCGGTTACCGCTGAATGTCTCTCTAATTTACGGTAGCCGGACCGCCGATGTACCGTTTAAGACCGAGTTCAATCAATGGGCCAAAAATGATCCCAGCTTTAGGATTTATTACATTCCCGACCAGCCGCTTACTGTGGAAAATCTGACCGAACTGCAACCAGGGCTCATGGATTCGTTAGTATACCTCTCGGGCCCAGAGCCGTTGGTCGAGACGCTTGGCGATCAGCTTAAAGCGCATGGCTTGGCGCCACAACAACTCAAGCAAGATTTCTTCCCAAACTACACCGAGGCCAACTACTAGAACTAAAGTTTGAGAGAGTTGATTTTTACGGATAAAGTTGTATAATTACATTACCTTTGATGGTTTTCGTGTCATCCGATGCGCGTGGCTTTGCCACACCAACCTCATTGTGTGAGTTGCTAGGGCTCATCCCTGGAAGTGAGGCCTGACATTCGTCAGCGCTACCTCGCGAAGTTCGGAAGGAACAGTTCCATGGACACCTTCGACCAGCTCAAGCAGGACGGCAGGACCGTCGTCAAGACGATCATCACGTTCATCGCGGTCCTCTTCGGGGGAGCCGGGACGGCCATCCTGCTCGGCATCTTCGTCGGCTGGCAGGCCGCGCTCGCCACCATCGGCGTCACGATCCTGCTGCTGGGCTACCTGCTCGTGAAGTCCATCCGCACCCAGCTGCACGCCGGCAAGGTCGCGTACGAGGCCGTCACCAAGGACAACCCGTTCGACGACCCGTTCTTCACGGAGCCGTTCGACCACAGTGGCCTGCTCGGCACCCGACGCACCAGCCCCAACCCCTCGAAGACCCCGGCCAGTCCGGTCGTCGACGTCGAGGAGACCGTCACCGGTGTCGACCAGGCCGCTTCCGAGAAGAGTCAGCACATCGCGCGCCAGCTGGGTCTCACCGAGGACAACCCCACCACCCGGCTGGGCACGAACCACGGCGAGAGCTGAACAACCCCACCCGAACAACAACTCCTTCCCGGAGTATAAAATCTGCCGTCAGGCAGCTTGCAACCGCACTGCGGAAAACCAAGGGGACGCGCAAAAAGCGTTTTGAAATATAAGCGTGCAGGGCGCGAAAGATGACAGCTCAGAGCCTCGGCTTTGAACAAATAATCACCTGCCGGGCGGCGAAATCTGCGAGTTATGGCATCTGCCATTATCAACCAAACTCCAGATCTTCGCCGCCCTTTCGCATTTTAGCCACTTTTTAGATTCCGTGACTCACAAAACCACATCCTCACCGCAGTGTAGTAGCACATGCACACTCTTTAGGAGTAATTGTAATTTGACCTATTTTATGGTATTGTATGGTTACTTTTATAGGGCGGCTTTTGTCGTGCCAAAAAAGTACTTTGACAAGCAGACATATATCACAACCCCACAAAGTGAGCTGCAAGGGCAGCCACGCCGCTTTTGCAGCTCACTTTGTGTGATCCATTCAGGGAAAACACGCCGAATTCGTTCGGAGCATCACCGCTAAGGTGAGATGTTTGGAGGTGTCCCGTGGCAACTGCAACAGCAGCAGCAATCACCCCGCCTTCGGGCTGGGTCACCGTCACCAAGCGTGGCAAGACCAAGATCAGGCCCGCCGTTCTGCCCAGCCCCCTGGTCGCCCTCAGCCTGCACCCCCGTACGTGGGTCCTCAAGCTGTGGAACACCGCCCAGACCCTGGGCTGGATCTTCGTGGCCGGCTACATCGGCATGCTGATGGCCTCGGCCCTGTACTACGGGTTCTTCGAGACCTTTCCGTTCATGACGCACGCCTGGCACGCCTTCGTCCCGTCGGACTACTGGCGCCACCTGTTCCGTGCGGTCATGGAAGGTGTCTTCGCCGGCAGTGGTGCAGCGCTCGTGGTGTACAACCACTACAAGCCCTACAGTGCTGTGCCCGGCAGGTTCAACCAGTACTTGCTCGACCACAACGCCGCCACCTGCTACGACGACGATCCGTTGTCCGGCAGGCAGGTCGCCGCGCTGCTCCGCTGGGTTCCGCAGTTCTTGCTCCCCGGTGGACTCGTCGGCATCGGTGTCGTGGCACTGTTCCACTACCACGTGCTCAACTCGCACATCGTCACTCGCGCCATGATGGACTACACCAACGGGCTGCCGGCCGCGACCACCTTCTGGGGCTTCGCCCTGGTCGGCCTGGCCGCAAAGATCGTCGGTCTGTTCGCGCAGCACTTCTGGGGTCGGTTGCCGCTCATGGGCGTCTACGACGACATTCAGCTCTACATCGTCGAGCTCGTCATCGCCTACGGCAAGGCCTTCAAGGTCTTCATGCCGCCGACCTGGCAGGCCCGCTACAACGAAGTTCGAGCCAACAGCCTGCTCGGCACCAAGCGTCCTTCGCTGCGAATGAAGATCGGCCTCGGCCTCCTCGTCTTCGTCGGCATCAGCATGACCGTTGCAGGGGCCTACGTCCAGTTCGTCCTCGCCAAGCGCGGCTGATTACCTCTAACCCTAAACGCCGACCCTAAAGGATGTGATATAACCAAAAAGATACCAAAGCCATAACGGCCGCGGAAGTGATGAGTAGACAGACAAGGGAAGCTTTGACTGTGATCGTCCGTTTTACGGACCTCATACCCTTTTTATCTGTCTGCTTGTCATTTCTGCTTCCACGAATTAGGTTCGTGCTGACGAGTCCACTTGCATATGCAAGGATTTTTGCAAATCACAGGACGAAAAGCGGTCTCTTTCCATAAATCGGCATGCCATGGTCTGGTATACTTAAGGGTAGATTAAGCAAAAACGCATTGGAGGCGAAATGCAGCCTGAAAACCCACAACAAAACAGCGATCAACAGCCACCATATAGCCAGCCGTATCAGCCGCAGCCCACTGTGGCGCAACCTCCCGTGCAACCAATGCAGACTCCCGTAGCTCAACCGCCAGCGCAACCCCAGCCAATGGCACCAGTACCGTCTGAGCCAATCACTCCGTCGGGTCAACCCGTTGTAATAGGTGGCGGGCAGCCACCGCTGCAACCGCAGACATTCACTGCCGCCAGCCAACAAAAACCTCACAAAAAATTTCGCTGGCTAAAGCGCATAGCATTGGGGTTTCTGGGCCTGGTTATCCTTGGGCTCCTCGCTTTTGCGTGGCACGTATACGTACCAAAATTACTCAAAATTAAAACCAATTCGGCCGAGAACAAGCAACTGACATCACTTGCAAAAGGTAGTACGCTCACAAATGCCAGTCTCGCCAAGCTCAACAAAACTGATCTGTTTTTTGGTGTTTTTAAACATGCCGCCGAGCAGAAAGTTGTAACCACAAAAAACGCCTACTATTTCAGTAGCAAGCCACACGATTACCAAACGGCAGGCGACATGGACGTCACCAGCATGGACTATGGGACCAAACAATACAGCTACGACAGCACCCAAGCAAATGCCGATGGATTTGGGCCAACTTTTAACCGCTGTATCGGTGCACAACAATATTATTTTGATGGGTTCTATCCAGACCTTGGCTGGCAAAAATCCGATGATAGCCGCGACTGTTCGTTGGAGTCGGTGGGCACTTTTCATGCTAACGATGGGCTCAATACCGGCGGTCTTACCAGCACGCAAGCCGATACGTTTGTTAGTTCACTACGATTGGTGAAGAACCTTGTCAAGGTCAACAGCGCAACACTTGCAACACACGATGGCAAACAATACATTCGTTTTGACGTCACAATCAACGCTGTAAAAATGGGCGATGGCTACTACGGCATGCAAAATTTTATGTGGTCATTCAAGGATACCGGACTTGACCCAAGCACACAGCCCTACAGTTATCTGGGCGCCGTAAGTGATGGTGCGCATCTTGCATATTATGTTGACCCAAGCACACAGCTTCCTGCATACACGCAGCTAAATACGACCGGCCAGATCGAATCCAACGGCAAAGTCTGGAGTCAAGCAACATACGATTATCGTCACGTAGAGTACAGCTTTGGCGGCCAAGTACCCACGCTCGATCTAAACAGCACGAACCCAATTACGCTTTCGTGGCCCACTGACAAACTCTAGTCAATTGTTTTTAGAAGCACTTTCGTCGTTTACGACTCGTCGGCATGACTTACAGCATTACGCTGTCATTCGTGGAGTGCTTACATGGGTCGGAGGCGGGGGTTTCTGGTGAAGGGAAGTCATTGCTGACTGCCGCCATTCGAAACCACCCGGCCTCCTTGCCATGCCGCTTGGGGATTAACCCGCACGTAACGATTTCCCAGAGGGATTTTTATAGACGTCGCATACGTCTTGCATCACGTTGGCCTAAGCCAACAAGGTGCTTGTGAAGGTTGTATCCTTCGATCAGTGAACGAGTGCGGGGGTGGTGAGGGTACTGTCGGTGAACCCGCTGATGTTGAGCTTGGCGCCACCGTTGTCGACGTAGGTCAGTGTGACCGTGTCGCCCGGGTGAGCGATGCTCAGCTCAACCAACTTGTCCGTGACCTGGCCGGCGAAGGTGTGTGTCGTGTCGCCCTTGAGCGTCAGGATCACCTGCGTCGGGCCGCTCTGTGGGTTGTACTGACCGATTCGGTCAATGACCCCAGAGGTGGTCTTGTTGCGACTGGTCGCACCGGGCGCAGCGTTGGTGTTGCCACCCGCGATCTGCGCATCGAGCTGTTGCAAGGCGCCAGACATGTCATCGGCGATGATCACATCACTCGACTGACTGTCGGTTGCATTGAGCAGGGCGATTCCCGAAGAACTCTCCGGTCCGCTGCCAGCCGTACCCTGGGGCACGAGCGGCGCAACGACGACCAGTTCTCCGTCGATCTCATGGATGGCCATGTTCACCGCGTCGAACTTCTTGTTGCTGGTAGCGGCATTCGCGATGACATGTTCCGTGGCGCTCTGAGTCGCAACGCCAGTGGGCGCCTTGTACATCCGAGCGGTCTTGCTGGTGGTGCTCATCAGGGCGATGTAGGCCACCGACGAGTCATTGTTCATGCTCGTCATACGCGCCTGCCAGGCCGGGCCCTGGTCTGTGTAGACGAGGGTGACGTCCTGGTCAACCTGATAGCGACCGCCAGACCCCTGTGTACTCCATGGCACAACACCCCATTCACCCCACCAGTTGAGCATGTCCTTGGCCATGGCGGCCGAGTAGACACGGTCAACCCATGCGGGGATGTGGTTGAGGTCGTAGCGGATGATCGTGCCGGTCTGCGGATCGACCGTGACGAAGCCAACCGGAACCGACTGCTGGAGACGAGCTCCAGGCTGGTCGATGGAAGCCGTGTAGAACGGCTGCCACTGGTCGTTCACCTCGAGGGTGGGATCGTCGACGTAGTAGTCCTTGAGGCTCTTGTAGGTCAGCCGGTCAAGGCTGCCACCATACGGCGCGCCGATGGTGTACTTGAGAGCGAAGGGGTGGCCGGAGCTGTCCTTGCTGCGGAACGTCGCCGTGGCGTTGGGGTTCTGGGCGTCGACCACGATGTAGCCGGGGATCAGGCCCTTGTCGGCGCTGTTGTTGGCACTGCCGCTGAGCTTGAGACTGCAGATGTAGTACATGCTGCCGTCGACACTCTGCAGATCGCATTTGTTCATGACGTAGCGACTGCCGAGGGTGGCGGTGCTGCCGGGGATGTTCTGGCCGAGGATCTTGTCGGCGTTGTACAGCGCGTTCTGGTCGCTGACCGTGACAATGTGCTGGTTGCTGGTCGGCGGGTAGGGGCCAACCTTGGACTGATCGTCGACCACCGTCAACTGGTGACCGTAGGTGCTGGAAGCACCCTTGAGCGGCCACTGGTTGACGAATGCGAAGCCGCAGACGAGTACGATGATGCACAGCAGGCTTCCGGCCCACGACAGTGAACCACGGAAGTCCAGGTTGTTCTCATCACCGTCGAAGGACGCGGCAAGGAAGACCAGGAGTGTGATGAACAGGTCCGGCAAGACGATGATCCACCACCAGTTCGCACCAGCGAAGCTGGGCGTATTGACGAAGAACATCCACTCCGTGAAGAGCGTCACCAACCCGAAGGTCACGATGGCGCCGATGCACGAGGCGACGGGACGGAGCTTGGTCGAAACCAAGTCCAGCACGCCACCGCCCAATCCGAAGATCAGACCGAACAACATTGCGAGGCCCCACATGGGACACCGCCTCCTTTTTCTACTAGATGTGACGACGCAGAAGTTCTGCGACCGCGATTCTGGTGGAGTACTGCTGGTGATCCGGGCCGAAGCACATGACGTACTGCGGAACGGACTGCAACACGAACGGCTGCCCCAACCTTACGGTGTAGGCAAATACGGTGCTTGTGCTGAGCCGAAAGGTCACGTAGTCACCCGTGAAGGTGGCTGCAGTGATCTGCGGGGCATCCTGCTTTGACCAGGTAGTTGCCGAGAACGGTACCTGCCAGGTCTGTGAAGCCGCCACCGTGCCGTCACCACCAACGAGCAATACCGCCGGATACTGGGTATCGGGCGTGGAGCTGTCAGAAGTGGACAAGGTGACGAACGGGCCGAGAGCCGCCGTGGCCTTCTGCAAGTCGGTGGTTCCAGGCTGCTGCTGTTGAGCCGCAGGCAAGGAGACCGACGCTGTGGGCTGCGACGAAGGTGCGTTCAGGTTGTGAACGATGTTCGCCCCAACGACCGCAATCGTCGCAACCGCGAAGGCTACGAGAATACGGCGCCAGCTGAGAAATCGCCGAAGGCTCATGGCTAGGACTCCTTGCGGTAGTCGGCCAGCCAGTCGCGGATCTTGTCGATCAGGACGCTCCCAAGAGCAACCTGGACCTCATCCTGTGCCTCAACGCGCGCCAGCAGGTCACGGGCTGTGACGAGCAACTGCGCGGGCGTCAGCTGGGTGGTACTGGCTTGCGCCAGAAACGTCCGGGCTGCGGCGTCAGTTTCCGGAATCAAGACCTCAGCATTGACCACTTGCGTGATCAAGATGAGTGAGTTCCGAAGCTGAGCCTGGGCATGCCGCGTGATCTGCGTTGCGTCTGAGAGGGGATCCTCCCACCACGAAGCAGCTTCTGCACCGTGATCGAAGGATTACCGCGTATGTCTACACCAAATAACACACGTAAAGATAGTACTTTTTTACCATGAAAAATAAATTATTGCAAATATAGGCCGAAGTTCATATAATATGATACGTCCCGATCACTCCGAGTGAGAAGAGAAGAACATGTTCGTTTCGCATGTCAAAGACATGGATGGCCTGGCCAACATCGCGGATATGGATCCGGATGACCGGACCAAGCAGTTCATCGACGCCGGCATGCCCGAACTGGGCAAGAAAGCCGCGTCAGCCAGGCAAGCCGCAGCTCGCGCAGAGCGGGCCGAGGAGTACGCACTGGCGCTGGGTGACAACACGTCACTCTGGGCTGAGCGTTTCCCGACCCAGAAGAACCACACCGACAACACGGATCTGTCCACGCCGCCAGAAGCCCTGGCCACGATCATCAAGGCCCTGGAGCACGAGGTCTTCGACAAGATCAAGCTCTGGAGCAACGCCGAGGCAACCGAGACGCTGATCATCGGCGTCCTGAACCTGGAGGGCAGCAAGCAGTATTTCCTGTTGGGCCAGTGGGGCGATCACGCCACCACGCCGGAGGAACTGCGCAGCCGCAAGGTCCTCGATGACGTCAAGAAGCGTCTCGCGCAGTTCCGCCGGACCTACTGGCCAGTCATCGCAAGTACTGGTGTGGCGGTCATGTTGCTCGTCGGCGTGGGGATCCTGCACCAGGTCTGGCTGGCCATCCTGCTGCCTGTCGCAGCGGTCCTGTACGCGGTCGCACTCGTCACCCTGCCGGCGAAGATGCGCAAGCGCAAGGTTCGCTCGGCCGTGGTGTTGGTGGTGGCGGTGATCAGCTTCATGACATCATTGATCTCCGTTGTACACGGTGTCGAGCACTACATGACGACACCGCGCACCGAGCGAGCTCTCGTGTGCACCGTCAACGGCCGGGATGTTCGCCTCAGCAACGGCACCATCGTCAGCATTCAGGGCGGCACATACAACGGGGTCAAGCTCGACGGCCAGGCGGCTGCTAAGCAGATCAACCCCGAAGACACGTACATCTTCACACTCCACGGACACATCAACTACTACGCCACCGGCGCCGAGAAGGTGACCAGCACACGCAGCAACATCTGCTAGCAACGAGCTGGCAGGATCGGACAAAAACATGGGTGCAGGCATGGCACGGACTCGCAGAGCACACGCTCCGCACATCCGACCATACCTGCACCTGCACCACCCAAACTCCGCAAACACTGCACGCCCAATTTTCTTGGGCTATTTTTATGCCATACATATTGTATGTTCTGCTACCAAATCGTATACGTTTACGCCATACTGGTATATAGGTAACGTACAAAAAACTACTTTGTGGTGGCCAACCAATAAACGGAGGTGCAGACGATGAATATCAAGCAGATCGATAGGACCAAAGCAGCGAGCTGGTGCTTACGAATCGGACTCGTGTACGTCTTTTTGTACGCGGCTCTTTCGTCGTTGCAGCACCCTGTGGAGTGGATTGGATTTTTGCCAACGTTCATGACCAAGACCGTGGATGGGCACACACTCATACACCTCTTTTCGGCCTACGAAATCGCACTTTCCGCATGGTTATTGGTCGGTAAATACCTCCGGTACGCTGCACTTTTGGCCGCAGCTACACTTGCGGGCATTGTGGTCATGGACCTGAGCCAGCTCGTCATTACGTTCCGTGATGTTGGTCTGGCCTTAATGGCACTCGCGCTAGCATTTTTGGGCGAGTAATTACCGCATAGATGGCTGGAGATTGCTCAACAGCCTCACGGATCTCTCCAAACGACATACCTGGGTGAATATACAGGTTAAGATTATCGGGGGACGCGGCGGCCGGCTCAAAAGCCACAATCTGCGAAAGTAGGTGAGCGGTTGGCTCTACTGTGGTGCATGCTGCGTTCTCATAAGATTTTTCGATAGTCAGCTCGCCCAAGCTGCTCACAATACGCGATCGGTTAGCCACCGATGCAGGAAGTTCGTAGCCTTGTTTTTCTGTTCGTGGCTCGCCAGGGCGTATCAAAAGAGCACCTTTAGCCTGGCGCTGTAAGTTAGCAAGTGAACTCGCTTTGTCGTCGACAAGCGCTGCGTTGCGTGCATGGAATACTGCAATTGGGTCACCGGCCACATCGCGGCCGATAAAATCATAGGTGCCATTAGGGCCAACCCATTGATCCATCTGCGGGCCTTTGTCACGATTGGTCGTTAGCTCGGCGTTGCCATAGTAGCCCGAAGCTGCAAGTTTCGTCGCTTGATACAACAGGTCAGCGCGACACGTACCCTCGCCGTAGGTGAGAACAGTGTAGGGCGATACCTTTCCCTCATTGAGCTTCGCCAAAAGTGGGTCCGCATCGTGGAACATAAAGTCTGAGTGAGGCTCGTCCAAGAATGTCTGGCCAAAGGCGTCAAATCGGGCGTCGCCATCAGGCATCTCTTCGAGCCGAGCTTTAATATATGGAAACGCGTTAAACGATCGATGCTGGGCCTCAACTTCTCGTTGATGCGCCCTCAGCTCATAGGGCAAAATACCGAAGCGGCCAGCTACCATCACTAAGTGTGCGCTTGCAAGTCGGCCGATGCCTAACGTTTCGTCATAATCGAGCGCCCATACTTCTGGAACGGTGATGTGGGGAAGGTCGAGGTCGAGAGCGACGGGGCAGGATGTCTCGTTGGTGGTCATATTATACTCCTGACAGTGCAGTGGTTGCGGCCAAAATTTTGCGCAATTCATCACCTACAGCTGACGCGTTATGAAACATAATACCACGCTTTTTGATTAGATCGTTCGGATCTGCCACACGACACGACCGAGCCAAAATATCAGCGGCCATCACGCGCACATGAGCCGGCAATTCAGCAAATCGTTCCGGCGAAATATCCACGGGTTCCTGGCCTTCGCGCTTGTAGTTAACCAGCATCTCTTCGGTTGGCTGGCCATTATTGTAGAGCAGGTAATCAATGTCAATGCCGTGGCGAGCGAGCGCATGCGCATAATCAACAACGTGCCAACAATCTGTTTGGTCTTGTTCGGTGGCCAAATTCGCCAGCAAAACTTTTGGTGCACGTGATGCCTCCAGTGCTTCGCGAACACCACTAACACTCAGCGCCGCCAGCTGCGAGGTGTAGACGCTACCTGCCGCCACGACAATGAGATCGGCCTGATCGAGCACTTCGGCCGCCTCGGGATTAATACCAACTGGTGGATCCAGCCAAATACTTGGGGTAGGGGATTGAATGGCGTGTTCGTCAATAATATGCTCACCACGCAATGTCAGACCCGGCCCATCTTGCATCATGAGATCGTGACGATCGAGCGTTACGGGCAACACGCGACCCGGAACCCGAAACAGACGTGAAGCTGCACGGACCCCTTCGGCTACACCAAGATTTTCGATAAACGCTGCAACCACCACGTTGGCGGCGCTATGGCCCGCAAGCGATCCTTCACCCCCAAGCTTTTGTTGCTGTAAACTACGCGCATCAGGGCTGCCACTGGCCGAAAGCATCACTTTACGCAAGTCACCAACGGGCAGCATATTAAGTTCCTTAGAAATAATGCCCGTCGAACCACCACTATCGCTCATACCGACAATTGCCACGGCATTGGGTGTCATTTCGACAAGTTCAGGATAAATTGCAGCGGTGCCACTACCGCCCCCAATAACAACGATGGTCGGGTCTTCGGGATACTGCTGCTCTGGAAAGCGTTCGGGCATAAAAATTCCTCCATGTGGGATGTAAACATTTATTCTAATCGCTCTGGAGGTGCATTGCCATCACAAATGGCAACATTTTATTGACAACATCTCCAGATCATTCATACTAAATGGCATATGAAGTATGACAATCAATCCACTATTGCACTGCTTGCAACGTTAGGCATCGCTCGAACCGAAACACTAACCTACCTGGCATTACTGGAACTAGAGTCAGTTTCTATTCGAAAAATCGCCGCTCACACAGGCATCAACAGAGGCACAACCCACGAGGCGCTCAAGCGTCTTATAACGCTCGGACTTGCCAGTGTTAAACAACAGGGAACGCGCGAACATTACACGGCTGAACCGCCCGACACGATCTTTAATATCATTCGGGAAAAGCGGCGTGATTTGCTCGAAACCGCAGCCGAAGCCAAAAAAATCGTCCCTGATCTTACGGCCAGAAAAACAAACGTCACCGGTCGGCCCCTGGTACGCTATTACGAAGACGACGAAGGGGTCGTGACAATTCTGAAGGACGTCTTGCAAACCTGCCGCGACTTAGATATACCCGAATATTGCGCCTATTCTTCCAGCCTTGTGCGCCAGTATTTGTACCGCAAGTTTCCGTTGTTTACCAAACGGCGAATTGCTGAGCGTATCACGGTGAAAGTTATTGCCGTGGGCGACGGTGGTGAAGTGGCCGATTATTCTGAACGTAAGTGGCTCCACGGCTCCAACGAGTCCCAGGTTTCGAGCTACACCATCATCTACGGCAATAAGGTTGCAATTATTTCCATTGCCGCAGACAACACTCCGTACGGTGTGGTCATAGAAGACGCCGGCGGCGCTTCAATGCAGCGACTCCTGTTCGACCAACTCTGGCGTTTTATCGACGATTAAATATCCGTCACAAAAATCGAAATTAACTACGCACGACAAGCGCACGTGGGTTATACTAGCAATTTATGCTGCGTTCGCGGTACCCATAGCAAACTAATTACATGTAGAGGATGAACTATGCTGCCAACTGGCTTTATTGCTGTTGCGATTTTACTACGACTTGGTTCGGGGGCCAGCTACCTGCGAGCTACATGGCAAGGCAGAGCCCAGCCGAGCATTATTAGCTGGTCATTTTGGAGTCTGACGGCTATGGTCGCATTCGCTGTACAGCTTATTAGGGGCGGTGGTCCTGAGGTATTCGTGACGCTAGCTATTGGCGTTAGCCCCGTTGCAGTGTGTGCAATTGCAATCTACAAAAATGCCTACCATGCAAGCTTCACAAAAACCGACAAGATCTGCATTGCCCTCACTGTTATTGGCATTCTGCTGTGGCTGATCAGCAAAAATCCACTCACTGCATTATTCATGAGCATCCTTGCTGATATTTTCAGCAGCGTACCAACGATCATCAAATCCTATCAATCGCCAGAGACAGAGCACCCCACAGCATATGCACTCTCGATAATAAGCATGTCCGTTACGCTGTTGACCATTACCAATTGGCACGTTACAAATTGGCTCTTTACAGCATACATATTATGTATTAACGTTACCTATGTAAGTACTATCACCATATTTAGCAAAATGCGCAAGGTTCCTCGTCAGGAACTCGCCATTTTGTAGAGAGACCACATGAATCACGAACTATCTGCTTCGCAGGCCGGTATCGAGCCTGTTGAGTTATCATATACACCACTTCGGTTACTAGAGCAGGGCCAACTCGTAACCAACCGATTGGGCAATCAACGAATACTGGAAATCGCTGCCATGGGCACCTGTGGCGACCCTGAGGCAGCGGATTACATACCGTGGCGCGAAAACGAAGTTGAGCCCATCGCCGTCCAATACAATGTTGGTGGCAAAGTTTGGAGCCCGGTGGTTCGTGAATGGGACCCATCATGCGCCCGCATCGAAAGTATTATGGCGGCGCGCGCAGCTATCGTTATGGTGCACATCGACCCAGGCAAAGAAAGTCCCACTAGCATTATGGAAGCCGGACTGTTGGCCTACGGCAGCATCCTACGAGGGCAACACATTATCGTGTGCATGAACGAACAAGCTGAGAACCCCAATTCCACCTCAGTAGCACGCAGACTTGCGCGAACAGCACTGGACGCAACCGCCCAAACCTATCCAATCTTTTCAATCGCAAATACTGTCGAACAAATGGCACACCAGGCCGGTGGCCTCCTGGAGCGAATGGTACTCCAAAAAGAAGCAGGCATAAGTGCTCAGACTGAGTATCGTCTCCCATCGAGACGTCAAGATCTTAACCAACAGATCTATCTCTCGGGAACCTCAGGAGAGGAAAAACCAGCCTGGATTGACTCCGTAAGTGAAACCATCCAGCAGCTTGGCGGCATATGTAACGTTGAGGCGCAGGTGGAGCACAGCTACCATGAACAGTGGGATGCATCGATGATTGCTTCAGAACTCGATCGTAAATTGAACGACGCCGTACAACTTATTGCCATCACCGACGAAACTGACAGTTTTGGTGCGTTAGCCGAGATCGGGCCACGCTTGCTGCACGCTCATTTGGCGGGCCAATCAACCGGTTTATATATAGAGATGCGCGGTGATGACCCCAAGACGCCAACGAATCGTACGCGCACCCTGGCCATCGAGCACATCAAGCGCTTGCGTGAAGATTTCCCAGAGTTGCCGGTCTTTATGGCCGACAACTTGGCGAGTTTGGCATTATTCGGCGTTCTTGAATACAAAAAGCAACAGCAACGACTCGCGCTTTAGCGTATAGGTAATCCGGCCATTTCGGATGCTACAATGAGCACATGAAATATCAAGCGCCCAAACTACCTCCACTTGCTACACTCGAACCAGCAACAGTGGGCGATATTGTTGGTGACGCGTCACTGGAAGCAGTGCACGTTCACGGCGGGGAAGCTGTTGGTGTGGTAGCACCAAGTGTGACAATCGACGAATCGGTACTCGAGAAAGTATCACTTGCCGGCAGCACGTTCGAGCGCTTGCGCATCAGCGACAGCGAGCTCAAAGCATGTGACATATCAGGCACACGTTGTTCCGGTTCATCGCTGATTCGTGTGCGAATTATTGGCGGGCGACTGACGGGCGCAGATTTTAGCCGCGCAACACTTAAGGATGTCGTATTCGAAGGATGTAAACTCGACATGGCCAACTTCAGGGCCTGCACCCTCAAGCGAGTCAGCTTTATTGACTGCATGCTTACCGAGACCGATTTTCAGAACGCTAGCTTGGACGACATATCGTTCGACTCATCAACGCTGCAAAAAGTAGCCTTTGACCACGTGTCAGCGCACCGGGTAGATGCCCGTACATCCCAGCTACTTGACATTCGTGGATGGCAATACCTGAAGGGTATAAAGCTTACGTCCACCCAGCTTATTGGGGTAGCTCCCCAGCTCGCACTAGAGCTCGGCATTGTTATTGAAGACTAACTTGGTAGATCCTGAATACGACGTTATAATGCGCGTAAAAGGCATAACCAAAAAGGATTCTCACATGGCCACCGCTCGCACGAGCCGCAAAACTCAGACACCATCAGTTCACCGCAAACAACGTTCATGGATAGGGCGGTTTGCTGCCCAGCGTTACGCCATGCCCCTTGTATTTATCGTAGCGTTCGCTGCTATTGGCGGTGCCATCACACTCTTTTTGACCAACGCTGCGTCAACAGCTGGTGGTCCTATCATGGGCGTAGCCAGCAAATGTCTCGACAACAACCAAAATAACAAAATCAACGGCAATAAAATCCAGCTCTACACGTGCAACGGTACGGCCGCGCAGCAGTGGACAGCCAATAGTAACGGCACCATAACCAATGCCAACGACTATTGTTTGGACGTAAAAGGCGCCGGAACTGTCAAAGGAACGATCGTGCAATTATACACATGCAATGGCACCGTAGCTCAACAGTGGTCGATCAAGAGTAATGGCAGTATCGTTAACCCGCATTCGGCACTCTGCCTGGACGATAAATACTCCGCTGGTACCAATGGCAACCAAATCTGGATGTACACGTGCAATAGCACGGCCGCTCAAAAATGGACCATCAAAATCCCGAGCACGCCCACCCCGATACCCACTCCCACGCCAACACCACCAAGTAGGACCGATCCATCTGGTCAGGCAATGCCCGTTGGCGACCTAACGGGCTGGCATCAGGTATTTGCCGACGATTTCACGGGCACCGTGCCCGTTGGCGCATTCAGCGACTGCAACCACAATACCGACACGCCACAAGCATATTGCGGTGGACTCAAAAATTACGGTAGCTACTACACTAACTGGTGGGCGTACCCAAGTGGCTGGCCAGACACTTCCGAAGAATGTATCTTAAAACAAAGTGCATGCCCTGAGCCTTCACTCAAAATCCCAAGTGGTGGCACCTATGAGCCCCAAAAAGCCGTGTCTGTTAGCGGGGGTGCGATGCACATTGTCATGTCTCACCCAACAAGCGGAACTAACATCGTTGCCACCGTCGTGCCTCGTGCATGCATGGACCAAGAATACGGTCTCTATACTGAACGCCTTAAGGTAAAATCTGATCCAGGATTCAAGAGCGCACATTTATTCTACGAAAATGGCTACGAAATGGACTACCCCGAAAACGACTACGGCAATACAATATACGCCTACACGCACCCTGGTGGCGAAAGCTTTAACAGTGGGGTAGCATGGACAAGTGGCTGGCACACCACCACGATTCAGTGGACAGCAAGTTCGATCAAATTTTACATGGATGGCAAGCTCATTGGCACAGCCACCAAAAACATTCCACACCTCAAAATGTCATGGGCTTTGCAGAACGAATCTTCCATCGAAGGGCCTTACGCCAAGGCTAGCGCTACGGCGCAACTCGACGAAGACTGGGTGGCTTGCTACTCGCAGTCATAACATAACGGCATCACAGCGAAAGGCCGTCTTCTTAGTCCGGAAGACGGCCTTTGTTTTTGGCATAAAAAATCCTCCGCGTGGAGGTGGATAATCGTTGGGGTTGAACAGGGTGGTCTCTTAATGGTGCTTGGCAGTTGCCAAAATAAGAGACCACCCCATGCGTGGATGAATGCAAAGCAAGACGAGAGTCTTAGCGTATGCGGTTCAAACCACAGTGTTCAACCAGTGTTACACGGCCGCGCTGTCGAACATCAGCCTTGCGGCCGTTCGCCACTAGGGCGAGGCTACTAGACGTTGACGCCGAAGTCGCGGGCGATGCCCTCGATGCCGGAGGCGTAGCCCTGGCCGACAGCGCGGAATTTCCACTCGGCACCGTTGCGGTACAGCTCGCCGAAGACCATGGCGGTCTCGGTGGCGGCGTCCTCGGTGAGGTCGTAGCGGGCGAGCTCGGTGCCGCTGGTCTTGTCGACGACGCGGATGTAGGCGCCCCTGACCTGGCCGAAGTTCTGCGAGCGGTTGACCGCGTCGTAGACGTTGACCGGGAAGACGATCTTGTCGACCTCGGCCGGCACGCGGCTCAGGTGGATCTCGATCTGCTCGTCATCGCCGTCGCCCTGGCCGGTGAGGTTGTCACCACTGTGCACGACCGCGTCGTTGGCGGTCCGGAGGTTGCCGTAGAACACGAAGTCCTTGTCGTCGGCGACCTTGCCGGCGGAGTTCACGAGGATCGCCGAGGCGTCCAGGTCGAAGTCGGTGCCAGTGGTGGTACGGACGTCCCAGCCGAGGCCGATGATGATCTCGTCGAGGCCGGTCTCCGCGACGGAGGCCGCGAGGGAGGCGAGCGCCGTGTCACCCGGGTTCTGCGCCGCGATCGAGGCCACGCTGTTCTTGCTGAGGGAGACGTTGCCGCCCTTGGTCAGAGAAACACCCATGATGGGAATACCTTCCGGTCGGAGATTCCTGGTTAGGGAATGCTCACTGGTTGAACAACTATACCACACGCTGTGGTAAGCCGTGATGTAATATACCGACAATTTGCCGGAGTGTCAAGTAAATTTTGCAACAATTTTATATGAGGTCAAAAATCCGCTATTTGAGCAGAATAAACAGCACGACAGCGACGATAATTGCTACGCCAGCTACGATGCCGATATTGCGCTGCGTGGTGCGAACATCGAGCGCTGATTCACTCTGCTCATACTGATCGATTGGGTCCTTGGTGGGGGCAACAGTTGTATTACCTGGCAAACTCTGGAACTGCTCAGCATGGTGCTCGATAGCCGCCTGGCGCTGAGCCGTAACACCCTTGTCATTGGTGGTCGCTCGGTCCATTCGCTCGAACGATTGCGTGCGGCGATGCTCCTGGCTTAGCAGGGCTACGTTCAAGGCCTGTTCGGTGCGTCCAGTGCGCAAATGTTCAGTCAAGATTCGGCGCAGGGCTGGCTCCTCAATTCGGCCGGACTCGTAAAAACTCTTGAGCGTCTTGCCGCCTACAACCACTGATTCGGCAGCTTTTACGACCGCCGGCAAGGGCAGTTGCTCGATTGCTTTTGGCGTAATAAGGTGTTCGGTCTGTTTAGTCGGAGTAGTTTTCATGGTCTCGAGACGATTTTGGGGCGAACGTGCGCGAACCTCGCGCAGGGCAACAGGAGGGCGATCTTCACTCGGTCGCTCTACGTTAACTACGGGTACTTCCAAAATAGTGGCAATGGTGTCGTCACGAATTTCGGCGGGGCTTTGTTCTAATTTGGTTGGTGCAGTAAGCAGGCGCTCGCGTTTAGCGGCAGTATGTTGCGCGGCCAATTCCACGGTTGCTTTTTCGCGGGCCAAGATACGAATATGCTGTTCTTTGTTAGCGATAGTTTGGCGCAATGTATCGGCCTCTTTTTGCAGTTGTTCCTGGATAGGCTTGAACTTCTTTTCGGTGGTAATTCGGCCGCGGCGGCGGCCAACAATATAACCGATAACGCCGCCGACAAGTAGGCCTTTGAGCATATCCTGCTGGCGTTCGGAATCAGCACGCCCGCGTTCCACTCGAGGACTAGGGGCATTAGGAACGATCGCAGGATGGGGTGGCTCAGCCTCAGCCGATCCGCCACCAAAATATCCTGGAATACCACCAGAGCCAGAATCATAGTCATCGACTGGGGCGCCCTCTGGATAGCGCGGACCATCACCACCAGAGCCAGCGTCTCCGCCGTCAGAATTCGATTCAACTGTGGCTTCTTCTATATGAGCGGCATGTGCGTCGGCAGGATGAACCCAAGCATCACTTGCTTTGTCGGCATACAGATCTTGGTCGGCAACTGCAGCCTCATCTTCATAGCTGGCATGAAGTGGATAATACGGCCGACGCTCCGTGCTTTTTGGGTCAGGCAAGGCTGCACCTTCGGGCTCAGTGGTGCCGTCCACTGGCTCAGCTTCACGGTTCGCTACCGAATCTTCCAAGCCCAATTCCAGCAGAACGTCATTCACTGCCTGGTCGATGAGCACTTCGGCGGGCGTTTCTTCATCTGATTCCTCGCCAGCCTCGTCACGCATGTGCTCCAAAAACGCCTTGTTGGCGACAACTGCAGCAACTTCGGCGGGCTGCCCAGCCGCCTCAGCGTGCTCCTGCTCGACAATAGGCAAGCGCTGGTCGACATATTCCGTAACCAACTGGCGCGCCTCTTGGCTAGTAATGTGTTCCGATTCTTCGGCCGACTTTGGTTCCGAATCGGTCTCGGGAGTTTTGTCTTTATCAGATCCGAGCCATGATTCGTGTGTAGATTGTTCGCCCTCAGTTGATGGAGGAGTGGGATTCTCGGGCTTTTTGACATCCTTAATCGCAGCCTGGGCTAGTTCTTTTTCGGCGCGAGTCGTCTTCTTGTCCTTAGCCGACTCTTTGCCACCCTCCGGTTGAGGTCCGTTCGGAAACATTGGGGGCATGCCATCGGCGGGGAAGCGTTCTGATTCCATATATATCTCAGTATACCAAACAGGACTAAGCAACCCCTAAGCTATTGCGTGGAATATTGCACATATCATAAATTATGGTATAATTACCAAGTCTCATCCCTGAGATGATCTTCCCCAGTCACACCAACACAGTTAGGTGGAACCACCATGCTCAACCAGCTGCTCGGCCAGGACCCGAGCTTCAAGAACCTCGACGACGGCACCCGCGCCCAGCTCGTGGAGCTCATGCGCGCTCGTGCCGAGTACCAGGAAGCGGCCGCGAAGCTGACCAACCTCCGCGTCACGGCCATCAGCAACCCCAGTCTCAGCAACGTCACCGCCGTCGAGGACTACTCGTCGACGATCGTCGCCCCGCTGCGCTTGCACATGAGCGAGCTCAGCCTGCCGCTGTTCAAGGAGGCCTTCGACCTCGAAGGGCTCAAGTCCCAGCTGCCGATGCTCCTGCCGGCGATCCTGATGGGTGTCCTCGGACACGTCAACCTGCCGCTGGTTCTCACCGCCATCGGTGTGGAACCCGACACCATCAGCCACCTGGTGGAGCTCATCGGCGACCTGTTCGACAAGGGCATGGACAGCAAGGACTGACTACACCTCGTACCTGTTGGTACGTAAACTGCAGGAATCGGACCGTTCCAACCGACCAATCGTCGATCTGACTGGGAGTCCCGGAGAGCATCATCGAGCCAACGCTCATCTCTCCGGGGCACGCCCAAGACAACACATTCCATGGCACTGCCATGTACAATTTTGAATGTGTAGTCTTGGGTTTTTCGCGTTTTAGGGGAGTGATCACTTGGTGAAGTTGCACATACCATAAATTATGGTATAATTACCAAGTCTCATCCCTGAGATGATCTTCCCCAGTCACAACCACCGAAAGGTGACCACCATGTCCCAGCCGACCTGCACCGAAAGCATCAACGCGTTCGACACCAGCAAGCTGGACCCGGCGCTCTTCGAGCTCCTCAAGTCCTACCTCGAGGCCAAGGCCAACCACGACCGCGCGCACGCCGAGCACAGCCAGCTCATTCTGGTCACGTTCGCCGACAACACCGCCGGCAACCGCCAGCGCGCCACGGACTACGTGAGCAACGAGCTCGCGGCCGCCCACAAGACCCTGGAGGTCGCCACCCGTACGGTCCTGAAGGCCGCGTTCAGCGTGCACACCACGAGCATCAACATCAAGCTGCCCAAGGTCGACCTCGACAGGCTCCTGCTGGTCTTCGGCTTCGTCGGCGACCCGATCGACATGCTCGAGAACGACCTCGGCTGCAACGGCGCCAACGACGACGACACCGACCTGATCACCGCCGCCAAGACCCGTCTCTCCGAGATGATGGATGCGGTCGACGAGGGCCTCTACACCGCGAGCAGCATGCTCGAGGACGGTGTGGATGCGGTCCTCGACACGGTCGACGCCGGCAAGCTCAGGCTCAGCGGGCTGCTCACACGGGCCGCCAAGAAGCTCGCCTCCGAGTAGAACTAAGGCCACACCGGTCCCGCTCAACCCGAGTAAGTCCGCACGTCACACGGTGAACAAAAAGGCCAGAATGGTCTGACTGGAAGAGCCCCGGAGAGCATCATCGAGCCAACGCTCATCTCTCCGGGGCACGCCCAAGGCACACACAATTCCATGGTAACCCATGTACAATTTTGAATGTGTGTCCTTGGGTTTTTGCTTTTTAAGGGGAATTTTAATCGCGTGCTCAGGTAGTTTATTGTTAAAAAATCCGGGCAATGGTATGGTTAAGACATAAGCTTAACAGAGGATGCATTATGCGGAACAAGCAAGCAATTATCATCGTAGTCTTAGTTATTGTACTCGCGGGCGCTATAACGTTTTTCGCCGTACACAACAATAATAAGCCTAACTACACCAATTCATCCCAATCGATGAATATGAATGGTCAGTCTGTAAATAAAGCAGTAGCCACAAGCACCGTAGCCATCCAGAATTTCTCGTTTAGCCCGATGGCAATTACCGTCAAAGTTGGTACCAAAGTTACTTGGACCAACAAAGATTCCACGAGCCACACTGTGACCGCAGACAGTGGTGCGGCAGACGCCTTCGACAGTGGTACATTGGCAACCGGCCAAAGCTACAGCCACACGTTTTCCAAAGCCGGAACCTTCGCATACCACTGCACATTCCACTCAGACATGCACGGAACAGTCACCGTTACTGACTAGCTCTACGCTCCGAAGGGCAAAATACCCCAGACAACCTCGGGGTATTTTTGTTTTGGGCTTGAACCATAAGCGAGTATACTAACGCCATGATAGGTAGAACTCACGATGTTGCAGCCGCAACCGCGCTTGGGGCAGTGGTTATTTTTGGGCCAGCCCGCACCATTACACTCGCTACGGCCTTGGTAGCAATTTTGGCCAATCAAATTGGCGGCATCGCACCCGACATCGATCAGCCAACGGCGCCATTCTGGCGAAATTTGCCCATTGGTGGCCCCATCGGCAAAGTGTTCGATAAACTGTTGGGTGGGCACCGATTTATCACCCATTCGATTCTGGGTTTGGCACTTTTTGGGCTACTACTACATCTGCTGCTCGTGACACTAACACCAATTATGCCGCATGTTGACACCGGTATGGTGTGGTGGGCTTTTATGATCGGCATGCTATCGCACTTGGTTATGGATTCATTCACCAAAGAGGGCGTGCCGTGGCTGCTACCAATTCCCATTAAATTTGGGTTTCCACCACTTCGGCGATTACGTATTGCTACCGGCAAACTCGGTGAAATGTTCGTGATTTTCCCAGGCCTGATTGCATTGGATATCTGGTTCTGTGCCAGCCACTACAATCATCTGATCGTGCTATTGCATCATTATATTGTGTAACAAAAAACACCCTCAGCGAGCTTTGGGTGCGAACGTACATTTTTTTTGGGGGGTTGGTATAACAGTGTGAATCAGGGGTTTGGCGGCCGGACGGCGAGTGATCTTCCGGAATCCGGAATTGTTTGATCACTCGCCGTGGCCACTGCATCTTGGATCAAACCTAGGCGTTCAGCCAGACATCATGTCAGACTTCACACCGCCTGCGCGGGTGCCGGTTCTCCTTCCGTGAGCTCGTTGGTCTCGTTGTTGTCGTCCTCGTCGAGTTCCTTCTCGGTTCCGACGATGAGACTGTGGACCACGGCCGCGACGATGAAGGCAACACTGACCAGTCCGAGCGCGAAGCGCAGAGTCTGGTTGATGTGCACGAACTCCTGCAGGAGCATGAGGCCGGACAGCGAGATGATCGCGTAGTATGCGCCATGCTCCAGGTAGGGCAGCTTGTCGAGCTGCTTGGTCTGCACGAAGTCGACGGTCAGCGTCCGGATGATCCAGGCACCGATGCCCAGAGCGACGGTGATCGCGAAGATGTTGGTCGTCAGTGCGAACGCACCGGAGACTCCGTCGAAACTGAACGATGCGTCCTGGACCTCGAGGTAGAGGAACAGGAAGAAGGGACCGAAGCGCTGCCAGGTCTTGACCTCCTCGAACATCTCGGCCAGACCGCTCACGGCCAGGAAGACGATGATGCCCAGGGCGCCTGCCACCAGCAGAGTGTTCTGCTTGCTGCCAGATGCGTGTGCGATGAGGAGGGTGGCGGCCAGCGGAATGATGACCTTGAGGGTCTTGAGCTTGCCGATCCAGGTCCCGGAGGCCTCGATGAAGTTGATCCAGTTGGTGTCGGACTCGTCCAGGAAGAAGCCGAGGGCGATCTGGAGGAGGTACACGCCCGCGAACATGTCGAGGATCGGCTGGGCCGCATCGAGTTCGTTGGCGTACTGATTGGGCTTGGTCACGGCCTGCTGGATGACCTCGAAGAAGCCGAGGTGCGCGGTCAACTCGACCAGGAGCACCGGCAGCAGGAACCGCACGACAAGGACACCGATCCAGATGCCCCACTTGATGAAGCGCCGCTGCCACTTGGCATTGAGCTTCTTCAGGATCAGGGCATTGACGACCGCGTTGTCGAACGACAGGGAGATCTCCACGACCGAGAGAGCCGGCGTCAGGAACAGGTACAACCAGTTCTGGAGCACGAGGCTCAGGATCACCGAGGCCATGGCGAGCACGATGAAGTGCGGGCGAAACATCTTCCTGTACTTCGCGAACATATGCGTACAGCTCCTTTCAAAGAGCTTTGGAACGGATGGGATGCATAACTCTCGCAAAGAGTAAGCGCCCGGAGCATGGTCAAAACAATGCCCTAGGCGCTTACCCCTTAACGAAAGTGTTGATTCACACTGTTAAGGTACGCGATATTACACGTATTAGTACAAATTATACAATATTGATGTCACTATAGCAAGTTCTGACCCCTGATAACGTTTGTGTTTTATTTTTGAAGGAGCTTCTGCTACCATAGGTACGTAAAAGCGATCTCTCTTGCAGAGTGGGCGAACTGCCGCAGGCGCGGAGCAGCAGTTTAAGTATGATAAGGCCAAGAATGTTCAGGTACAGAAAATCAACTAAGCAACGTGAAAATCATCATGACGAACGGTGTCCGTTTTGCCACCCTCCAGCGCACAACATCGTATCGCAAACAGAATTTAGTTCGGTTCTCAAAAATACCTTCCCCTACGATTTGTGGGAATTTAGAAATGTAACCGAGCATTATATGATTGTACCCAAGCGGCACGTCAAAAGTCTGTCAGACCTAACACCCGAGGAGCAAACAGACATTATGAAAGTTCTCGCCGAATACGAAGGTCGGAATTTTGATATCTATGCTCGCTCGAGCAGCAGCGTACAACGCACCGTGCCACTCCACCAGCACACGCACCTCATCAAAACAGACACTACACACGCCAAAGCCGCGCTGTACCTCAAAAAACCGTACTTCGTCGCTAAGGTTTAAAGGTGTGTGCTTCCGCCACGAAGACCGTTCGTAGTCATCGTGGCCATGTAACGTTCTACCCTCTGGCGTTGTTCCGGAGAATCGCTTAGGGCCCAAACTGATGCGGACTTCGTCATTGCGAGTGCGGCAAAATGCGACAACCTCGGGTGCGTCACAAGCGTGGAACCAGGGATTTGATCACGAAGCCACCGTGATTGGTCTGTCAGGGAAAACGGATCGCCAAGCCCACTCCACAACAGTACATTTTCTCCGTCCTCAATCGGGCGCAATTTCCACCTTCGGTAGGCCAGGATATCCTCAACCCAGCCCACGGCACCCTGCGCAAATCCTTGTCGATATGATTTTTTAAGTGCACCCCTAATGCCAGCATCCAGCATAACCAGATGATCGGACACATGGAAACCATCACTAATAAAATCCAAAAAGCCATCAGGATCTTTGGCGAGTCTGCTGCGACTTTCCCAAAGTTCTTCGGGCGTTTCGGCATGAGCTTGCTGGTTGTCACTGACAAGTTTGTCGAGATTGATATTCGCGTAGTGCGGTGCCATTCCCGCCAAAACTACTGCGGCACGGACTCGTCTACCCATACGCGCCTTGGCCTCGAGAGCATAGGCGCTTCCGCCAGACCTACCGATCACAACAAATTCATCGATACCAAGCGCATTAGCCACCGCCTCTACGTCTGCTGCACCGTCGGCAAGCGTCCGCCCAGGGTGTGGGTCTGAATCGCCAAAACCCGGACGGTCGAACGTGATCTGACATATACCGCTTCGATATAGCTCACCCGTCCGCATGATCGGATACAGCCGGCTACCCGGCGTGCCGTGCAATAAAAAAACAGGCGCGCCCGTTTTTTTACCGGCAGTATGGATAGCAAGTTTTCGGTCGTCAGGACGTTCAACGAAGGCAATTCCATCTTCTTCGAAAATACCCGGATTACCCGCTTCGATTGCCATATCGGCAAGGTCGCTGGCACCCCGTTCGGGAATGCGGCGATTCCAAGGAGGATAATAAGGCTTCGGCGATTCCATGCCTACTCGGTTGCGAAGTCTAACATTGAACCATTCAACAATTCAAAGGCACGTTCGACAACTTTGAACTCACTATCATCCGCGCCTTTGTGGTCGGTATAGGCTTGGTAAAAATCATCTTTCGAGAACCAACCAAACGCAGAATGATCTTCGGGGTGAAGCGTAATATTTTCGAGTGGGTCTGCGAATGTCGCAAAGTACACAACTTCTATAGAATGTGAGCGCTTGACCTCATTGAGGTAGGTAAACACCGCGAACGGATCGCCCACGATAACGTGCATGCCGAACTCTTCCTGGATTTCACGCTTGAGGCCCGCAACCATATCTTCGCCGTAATCAACGTGACCGCCAGGGATTTCGTAGACGCTTGGCAGGAACTTTTTGGTAGCAGCGCGCTTGGCCAGAAACACCTTCTCGACTCCGTCAAATTTGTGGTGAATCAGTGCGCAAGCAGTAAATACCTGCTGGCCTTCGGCCAAATTTTCGCTATTTTGCGCGAGCGTATCAGACATGGGGTCCCTCCTAATCTTTAATCTATAGTACAGGAGTGTACAGCGCGGCTCAACGCCTAATTGCCGATGGTAATGGTGTCACCACCAAGTTTTTCAGCGAAGTAGCTATCATGCGAGATATAAATAATGGCACCGTGGTAGGCCCTGAGCGCATCTTCTAACTCTTCGATACTCGGAAGATCAAGGTGGTTAGTTGGCTCATCGAGGATGAGAATGTGCGGATCATTGGCGAGCATTGCAATCAGTTGGAAGCGAGCTTTTTGACCACCACTCAAGCGGGCGAGGGGCACGTCACCATCAGATCCTGGGTTAAATAGATAGTCACTCAAAAGTTGTTTGATACGCTGTTCGGAAATTGCCAGATCTTTGTCGGCGTAGACTTTTTCGATGGCGTCGTGTAGGGTAAGAGGCAAAAATTCAGCATCAATTTCTTGCTCGTAATAGCCGAGGTTGAGCTCTTTTTCGGTGGAAACGGTACCAGCAAATTTGGTGCAGGCCAGGGGTTGATCATTGACGCGTGACATAATCGCGCGCACCAGGGTGGTTTTACCGGCACCGTTGCGACCATGCAAACGGATACGTTCGCCTTCGTGCAGGGCAAATGAAACGTCATCGAACAATATAGTATCGTCGTAACCAAGACTCAGTTTAGAAACCTCAACCAGCTTGCGATGCGAATTGGTCTGCGCTAATTTGGTGCGGACCCGAATGGTACGCGCTTTGTGCTTTTCGTAGGCAGCCACCAGGTTGTCGTTCATGGTTTCGGTTGACTCGCGGTCGATCCAAAACGATGGTTTTTCGAGGTTAGACAGCTGTGCCAGTTCTTTTTCGGCGCGTTCTTGTTGGCCCTTAAAGCGATGGATAGTACCTGGATCGCGGGCTTTTTCTTTCATACGACGGAAGCGCACGATGTCTGATTTGAGATTCTCGATACGGCGTTGCGTCACGTCATATTCATTAACCTGTGAGACGATTTGGCTCTTGTTGGTGCGCAAGTAAACATCGTAGTTACCGCGGAATGGGTAGGCTTGGCCGTCACGGATTTCGATAATTCGATCAACCGTTTTGAGCACATCACGATCGTGTGTGATGACCACAACTGCTTCCTGTGAGCCCTTCAGCCAGCCAATAAATGCTTCTTTGGCAATATAGTCCATGTGGTTGGTCGGCTCGTCGATTAGCGCGATGTCGGCTCGTGAACGTTGCACTTTTATAAGTTCCGCCAATCGTTTTTGGCCACCGCTTAGGTCACCAAGTTTGGCTTGCAGCCGTGATTCGTCCAACTGATATTCGACAAACATCTGGCGAATCTCGTCCTCAACCTGATAGTAGCCAAGTTGTCCAAAACGCTCGAGCGCATCGGCGTATTGTTGCATTTTGTGGTTGCTGTCGCCCATGTGTTCGGGGTAGGTATTGATAATATGGCTCAGCCGCGCAAATTCCGGCAGATCACCTTGGATATATTCCAACACCGTTTTGCTGTCGAATCCGTGGTGCTCCTGGCGGCTCGAAACCATGATTGAGCCGCGCTTTACGTGCACGTCGCCCTCAAAGTCGGTGTCTTCACCAGATATAAGGTTCAAAAGTGTCGACTTGCCGGTACCGTTACGGCCAATAAGGCCAACTTTTTCGTGCGGCTGCACGGTCAGATGCAGGTCGTGGTACAGGACCTTGTCGCCAAACGATTTTTCGGAAATATCAACAGAGAGTATCATAGAACCTTCATTCTACCATTACACCTCTGGTAACACTAGGGTGAGGGCGCTTCAAGCGTTCATCATCCTCATCTCACCTACTGGCAACACAAGTATTATTTTACAAAAAAGCGCCTCCCCGCCACAGGAAGCGCTTTTTAATTCCACCGTTTGCGTTAGAACGGGCGAGCGAGTTGCGGGTTGTCGAGTGTTTCGGAAATGCGTAACAGCTCGTTGTATTTAGCAATACGATCGGAACGCGAGAACGATCCGGTCTTGATCTGACCAGTGTTGAGGCCGACTGCTAGGTGGGCAATCGTTGCGTCCTCGGTTTCGCCAGAGCGGTGTGACATCACCGTGCTCCAGCCAGCCTTTTGGGCCATTTGGACGGCGCGAATCGTCTCGGACAAGGTGCCAATTTGGTTCGGTTTGATCAAAATTGCATTGGCAGATTTTTCGGCAATGGCACGTTCCAGAAGTTTAGTGTTTGTAACCAAAAGGTCGTCGCCAACCAACTGCAAGCGATCACCCAAAGTTGCGGTCTGCTGTCTCCAGCCGTCCCAGTCGTCTTCGCCCAAACCATCTTCGATAGAAATAAGCGGGAATGTGTCAGCCAAATCTTTATAGAAGTCGATAAGTCCACTCGTAGTAAACACCTTGCCTTCGCGTGCAAAGTTATAGGCACCATTCTCGACGAGTTCGCTCGAGGCAACATCGAGCGCCAATTTTACATCGGTCCCCATCTGATAGCCGGCCTCGGCAACAGCTTCTTCGATGAGTTCTAGCGCCTCACCGGAGCCACCCTTGACACTTGGCGCATAACCACCTTCGTCGCCAACGGTTGTAGCATAGCCCTTGGCCGCCAAAACTTTGCCGAGCGCATGATAAATTTCGCTGGCAATCTGCATGGCGTGCGCAAAGTCGCGAGCGCCAACAGGCATAATCATGAACTCTTGAATGTCCGTTGAACCAGCCGCGTGCTTGCCGCCATTCATAATATTGAGCATCGGCAAAGGCAAGGTGAAGGTAGTGTTGCCAGTTAGTTCGCCAATATAACGGTAGAGTGGTTTGTCCTGAGACACGCTGGCAGCGCGTGCAAATGCCAGTGAAGCGGCCAAGGTGGCATTTGCGCCCAGTTTACTTTTGTTTTCGGTGCCATCAAGCGTAATCAGCGCATCATCAAGTGCAAACTGGTCTTCGACATCTTTGCCAACAAATGCTGGGGCGATGATGTCATTCACATTGGCAACCGCCTTTGAGACACCCTTACCATTAAAGGCCTGACCACCGTCACGAAGCTCCAGGGCCTCACCAGCACCCGTCGATGCGCCAGACGGTACCGCTGCACGGCCCACGCTGCCATCTTCCAGTGTTACATCACATTCCACGGTTGGAAATCCGCGTGAGTCAAAAATCTGACGTGCGTGAATAGTTTTGATTTTCATGATTGCCCCTTATACTCTTTATTATGGCTATGCTTACATTCTATGGTATTGATGAAACTGATCGGCAACGATTTACGGAGATGCTCGCAAAAACGAAGCATACCTATGAACTATTTGCCGAACCGCTTAGCCTAACGAATAGTAACCCCGATGCGGAGGTAATTTCAATATTCGCGAGCAATAACGTAACACGGGCGCTCATCGAGCACATGCCTAAGCTCAAACTTATTGCAACCCGCTCGACCGGTTTTGACCACATAGATCTCCAGGCAGCGGAGGACCACGACATTAGCGTGGTAACCGTTCCTCGATATGGTGAGCAAACGGTTGCCGAGTTTACCTTTGCACTGTTGCTTGGATTGTCGCGCAAACTTGTCAGTGCTCGCCAGAGTGCGCTCGATGGCCATATCGATATTCAGGAACTGCAGGGATTTGACCTGTTTGGTAAGACGTTTGGTATTATCGGCACCGGGCACATTGGTCAGCATGTTGCCGAAATTGCGCGCGGTTTTGGCATGAAAATCATCGCCCATGATGCATATCCAAACGATGCAGCCGCCAAGGAGATTGGCTTTGGATACGTTTCTCTGCATGAGCTTGCAGCGCAGAGCGATATTATTTCCTTGCACACACCAAGCACTCCCGAAACGCACCATTTGGTTGACAAAGCGTTCCTGGAGCGCGTAAAATCCCGGTGCGTACTGATCAATACGGCACGCGGCGAGCTGGTTGACACGACAGCGCTCGTGCAGGCACTCGGTAGCCACAAACTCGCTGGTGCAGCACTCGATGTCATGGAACGCGAGACTCTGCTGCACGAAACTGCTGAGGCAATTCAGGCAGAACTATCGGTTAAGACAGCGCAAGCAATCGTTGACATTTTGGCGCTTAAAGCCATGCCGAACGTTATTCTGACGCCACATGTCGCGTTTAATACCAGTGAGGCTGTTGATCGAATTCGCCAAACTACCGTACAAAATATTATTGATTTTTATGATGGCGCTACGCCAAATATCGTTAGGAAATAGACATGGCAATGGGACAATTATTACTTTCTCGGCACACTGAATCGGAGTGGAACGCACTTGGTAAATGGACAGGCATCACTGATGTGCATTTGTCGGCCAATGGGTTCAAACAAGCAGCAGAAATTGGCGAAGCACTCAAGGGGATCAAAATTGACCACGCTTTTTGCTCGCTACAAATGCGCACCAAAGAAACATTGGAGGGCATTTTGGACGGCAGTGGCCAAATTAGCGTACCCTATGATCGCAGCAGTGACCTCAATGAACGCGACTACGGCGACTTTACTGGCATGAACAAATGGGAAGTGCGCGACAAAGTTGGTGAGGTAGAGTTCAACAGCATTCGACGTGATTGGGATCATCCCGTGCCAAATGGCGAAACACTCAAAGATGTCTACGAACGAACAATACCATTCTATTTACAAGTTATTTTGCCGCGGCTCGAGGCAGGCGAAACTGTTCTAGTTGTATCACACGGCAACGCACTACGCGCACTTATTAAGTATCTCGAGAGCATTAGTGACGAGAATGTCGCGCGCGTAGAGATGGCGTTTGGTACGATTCTGGATTACAAAGTTACAACTGACGGCAAAGCCGAAGCTAAAAGCGAGATGAAAATCGAGCTGACCGCACCTCCGGCCTAAGAAACAATCTAATAAATAATTTCGCCGAAAACACGTGTGCGTTGCATGTACAAGCGCAAAAGTATGAGATAGCCGTGAAATACAAGAATCCAAGTGCCAAGTGAGCGAAGGGCATATGGCCAGCTCGTCGCAAATCGAGACGCCGATAGTGCGTGATAATCGTTTGCCAAACAGTAGTGCATTACCGGCAACATCGCAATAGTAAATGCCGACAAGCCAACAGCCACGGCAAAACGCCAGGCAAAACGCACAAACAGAGTGCGTTGCATGGGACTACTCACGATGGTGCCGCGGGCAATCCGTACTTCACTCTTGGCCATGCGCCAATTGCTAATTGCCGATGCGGCAAGTGAAACCAATTCATATAATACCCACCCAAACAATCCCCACATCACAACACCGAGACCGTTATTGAGTGTGGTGCTGTTCGTGAGGCGCAAAAGCGGGTCGATAATCGCGGTATTGTAGGTGTTTAGGGCCTGCGGATCGAGCGTACTTGGCTGCACATCGCCGTTAAGGGTTACGAGCAGCATATGGCCACCGATGATAGTAAGCGCCAGAAGCATCGCAGTGATGATGCTCGCCGAGGATGGCATGAGCGCGCGGATAAACAGTTTGATAAATGTAAAAGAGGGTTGCGGCTGAACGGACATGATACCCTATAGTATACTGGTTATGCCTAGATTTTGTATAGAGTAATGTAGATCATGCACAAATATTGACGAAATTACAATAATAGAGTTTAATTACACTATCCCACCGTGGATGTTCAACAACACCCAGGACAAGCTGGACACACCAGCGGTCTGACGTGAAACCCGTCAAAGAAGTTCTAGTATAAGCAGATAGTCGAGCGGCAGCCGTCAAGGGGGTACTTCCTCGCTCTGGCTGCCGTCCGACGCACCTACACCCATCCTGCCTCCACCAAAACTTCTCTCAACGACAACTACTTTTTTTGAAACGATTCTTATTTAATACCTATCGGCATCTTCGTTGTCATCGGGCAGCAAATCAGCGCGGTCCATGTCGGTGTCATGATCTTCGGGGGTTGGTGCGTAACCCGCTTCATCAGCCCGACCGCCCAAATACACACCACCTTCGTCCATATCAGTATCCGTATTTGGGTGGTCAATCGGCATGTGCTCGTCATCCTCAAACTGCGGTGGTGCAGCTGGCGAGGCATTATCTTCGTCCAATTTTTCCTGGTCTATCTGTGGATTGAACAGACCATCCTGCTCGCGGTTATCGTTTTGCCAATCTTCGTCTTGTGTTAGATTATTGTCCATATTACTCGTCCTCCACGTACTAGTATAGGCGCCGGGCGCTAGCGTAAGATGTGAAAAATGTCGCACCATGCCTTGTGACTCACCCCGATTGCGGCTTATACTAAAAGGACATGAGGGCACTCGATAAACCACTTGTCTTTGTAGACATAGAAACCACTGGCCTGAGCCCGACCAAGGCGCGCGTTATTGAAGTTGCAGCAATTCGGGTGGAGCAAGGCGTCGTTGTCGAAGAGTTCAATCAATTGATTGATCCCGAAACCGAACTACCGTATTTTATTTCGCGTTTGACGGGTATCAGTGCCGATGATTTATATGATGCACCAGTATTTGCGGACATTGCGGACGAGCTATACCGCATCATGGATGGTGCAATTTTTGTGGCGCATAATGTGCGCTTTGACCACTCATTTTTGCAGCACGAATTCAGTAGAGTTGGCAAGAATTTTGACCCGAAATTGCTGTGCACGATGCGATTGTCGCGAGCATTATACCCACAGCATGCCAGCCACAAATTGGCCAATTTGATCGAACGCCACGGTTTTACATATGCTGCTCGCCACCGCGCCTACGACGATGCGCACGTACTTTGGCAGTTTTTGCAACATTCCCAAAACACCTTTACCTCTGACGTTCTCGATGCCGCCACCAATCGGATTGTGGGGGCGTAGGATGCGCAGCCCCGTGGGATTCGTCCGCTTGGTACGCAATATCGATGCCGGTCGATTGTTTGATACGTTTTTGGTGACATCGGTGGTTACTGTGCTCGTCACTCGGCTCTATCTACGCTTGTCGGGCTACCCACAAATTGGCGGTGACGGCTTGCATATCGCACATTTGTTACCGGGTGGCCTCCTGATGTTGGTCGCACTCTTCACCATGATGGGGTCGATTAACCGAAGTGGGCGAGACGTATCCGCCTACATTGGCGGCGTTGGCTTTGGGCTGTTTTGGGATGAACTTGGTAAATTTATCACGAAAGATAACAATTATTTCTTCAAACCAGCAGTCGGAATTATGTACGTGTTTTTTGTAGCGCTCTATCTGATAACACGATACATTATTCGGCGAACCTATCACTCCCAGGATTATCTAGCGAATGCCGCAAATTTGGCGGCCGAGGGTATTATCGGCGAGCTTGATCCGCGTGAATATGCACGTGCCAAAGAGCTACTGGCGATGTCCGACCCGGCGCATCCTCTCTACAAGTCGGTGGCAGCGTTGATAGAACATGCCAAACCCACCAAAGATTATCGGCCATTTGTTTTGAACCGTTGGCTCGCATATTTGCACGGACCATTTAGGCAGCTCGTGGCCTGGTCATGGTTCAGAAGAGCATTACTCACACTGTTCTACATGTATGGTGCGGGCGTTGTTACGGTGCTGATTATTTCGCTATTCAACGACCACTTTGGCGATTCAGTTTTTGCGCTCATCAGCGCGGGCGGACGTACGAATACTATTGCCACTCTTTCTGTCATAGCCTCTGCGTGGTATATCGTACGTGGTGCCTGGAACATGCAGCTGGGCCGAATACACCGAGCGCTACAACGCTTTGAAACAGCACTCTTACTCAATATTTTCGTGACGCAAGTATTCTTATTTTTTAAGTACCAGCTGACCGCACTTGTCGTGCTCGTGATTACGCTCGGGCTGCTTGTTGCTGTACGTGTTTTACTCAGCGAGACCAAGCAACATGCCGTATAACATTTTAGAAGTCGTCATGCATTCAGCGTGCCTTAAAGTAAACAGCCTATAGTGATGTCAGTTATGTATCCGCAACCCCCACAACCACCGCGGCGTTCTCGTCGTGCTCGTCACTCGTTTGTGTTTATGCTCCTTGTCGTGGCGACTATCATTGCCTCGGGCTATTTTGTCGCTCGGAAAACGTCGGCGCACAGCAGTCATGCGCAAAATACCAACGAATCCCAGGAGCTCAAAACCATCGCCGACACAGCCAATGCCGCCAAGGAGGCTGCCGCCAAAGCGACATTCTTGGCAAGCACCAAAAGCACCATCACTAATTATGACGGCGCTGATATTGGTGTCTCGATGGTCGACATTGACAACAATTCACAGATTGATGTTGGCGAATCCGCAGTATTCACCGCCGCCAGCACCGCTAAAGTTCTGACCGCAATACTCTATTTGCATCAGGTGGAGCAGGGGAATACATCACTAGACACCACTATTGACGGCACCGACGCACAAACACTTATGCAAAAAATGATCAACGTCAGCGACAATGATGCCTGGCATGACTTGAACGACTATATGGGCCACGATGCGCTACAAGCATATGCCGATAGCCTGGGTTTGACCTCGTACGACGCCACCAATAACTACATTACGGCCCACAATGATGCACAGCTTTTGGCCAAATTGTACAAGGGACAGCTCATCAACAGTGCCCACACACAATTGCTCTATTCATTCATGCAGCATACCAGCAACGAAGACCTGATTCCGGCCAATCTGCCAAGTGACGCCACGGTGTATCACAAATACGGTGAACTGGATGGCGAGCTGCACGACACCAGCATCATCATCTACAAGGGGCACCATATTGCATTGTCTGTCTACACCAAAGGTGTTGATCTGAGTGATTACGCCGCTCGTACCACCGTTTTCCATGATATTGCCGCGGCTGCTATTACCTATATGAGTACCAAGTAGGCAAATTCTCAGCTTTCTTTCAACAAGGAGACATACAATAGTATTATGAGAATTTTAATTATCGAAGACGAACACAAAATTGCACGGGCTATTAAAGATGGGCTCGAGGAAGAATCCTACGCAGCTGATATTTCCTTTGATGGACAAGAGGGCTTAAATGCGGCGCGTTACGAAGAATACGACCTTATTATCTTGGACCGCATGTTGCCTGGCGGCATGGACGGTACCGAAATTTGCGAGACCTTACGTCGCGAAGGTAACCACACGCCAATTCTTATTTTGACCGCTCGTGATAACGTACGTGACCGCGTTCAGGGGTTAAACTCCGGGGCTGATGATTATCTTGTTAAACCATTTTCGTTTGAGGAGCTCCTGGCCCGCGTCAAGGCATTGCTGCGTCGCCCGCACGAAACCCTGGGCGAAGAACTACGGGTTGGCGACCTCACACTCAATACCGTGACGCACGAAATCCGTCGAGAAGGCAAGGATATCTCACTTTCCAGCAAAGAATATGCGCTCCTTGAATATCTCATGCGCAACAAAAACAAGGTGCTCAGTAAAAATAATATCATCACGCACGTTTGGGATTTTGATGCCGATATTTTGCCAAACACTGTTGAAGTTTTTGTAGCTTATTTGCGCGCAAAGATCGACAAACCATTCAATGGTGCGAGCTTGCTACAGACAGTTCGTGGCTTTGGCTATAAAATAGGAGAATAGGTACCCGACCATGGAATTCGACACTGCGCCACTCATAGCTTTTGCCAAATCGAGAATTGCTCGGTTGGCAGTATCGTATCTTGCCATCATTATGGTGATGAGTATTGGTTTTAGTGTGGTTTTCTATAACACCTCCGCTAGCGAACTCGGCCGCCGATTGCCTCCATCATCCTTCTTTAGCCAGTACCAAGACAACGCACCGTCTGGATACAGTAGCTACGTCGAAAGCCGCGTAGCACAAGGGCGGCAGCACCTGTTTACCAACCTCATCTTGTTGAACTTTTTGGCGCTGGTTGCAGGTAGCTACGTAAGCTACCTGCTTGCCGAACGCACACTAGAACCCATCGAGGAAGCGATGGAGGCACAGGCTCGTTTTGCCTCAGATGCCAGTCATGAATTACGCACGCCACTCGCCGCAATCCAGGCCGAAAACGAAGTCGCCCTGCGCAAAGGCACTCTCAGCGAAGCACGCGCCCGCAAACTTATTCAAAGCAACCTCGAAGAAGTCATAAAGTTACGCGAATTAGCTGACGGGCTTTTGCGCTTGGCACGTGAAGACAACCACGAGCTCACTATGAAGCCTGTTGCCGCATCCGAAATCACCACCGAGGCCATGAACCGTGTCCTCAAAACCGCCCAAGCAAAGCACATTGATATAACCGATACCGTTCCAGCGCACCTCAGCATGATCGGTGACCAGCCCAGCCTGGTACAAATCGTGTCGGTACTGCTAGACAATGCCATTAAATACAGCCGCGAAAAACAGCATATTTTTGTAACCGCCGAGCAAAAAGGTAAGTTCGTGACCTTGAGCGTTCAGGATGAAGGGCGAGGCATCGCAAGCGAAAACTTACCTCGTATTTTTGATCGATTCTACCGTGCCGACAGCGCGCGTTCCAGCCAAGATACCAGTGGCTACGGACTTGGCTTATCGATTGCTTACAAAATCATCAAGCAGCACGGCGGCACCATTAGCGTCACCAGTGCGCTAGGCCACGGATCAACGTTCACCATCAAATTACCACTCGCCGAACCGCCCAGAAACGCACCAGACAAAAACTAGTTACAATATTTTTGCCTTGAAGTCATTATAATGATATAAATCATAGTGACATTTGTGCATCCAGCACGAATTGCACCCACGTCATTATTTTGACGTATGAGATTAGGGAGTGGTTTTGTCCAAATCCAACTACGCAATGCTGATGGGCGCCCTGGAGGAACGGTACGATACTGGCTTTCGGGCCGGCCGGGCCAGGGGTATCGAGGCAGTCATCGAGAAGCTCACCGCTCAGGTTCGTGACATACTGCCTCCGGTGAACCCGTCGCAAATCCCTCCGCAGGAGACACCGATCGAAGCGCTGCAGCTCAGCGTGCGCTCTTACAACACCCTGAAGCGCGAAGGCATCCACACGCTCGGCAAGCTCTGCACCTTCACCGCGGCTGAGCTCCTCGATTTGCGCAACTTCGGTCAGGGATCGTTGGCAGAGACCGAGAAGGCGCTCAAGACCGTCGGCCTGCAGCTGAAGCCCTCCGGTGAACCCGGTCAGATGCTGCTCCTCAGCCTGGTGGAAAGCCCTGCCGCCTCAGTCGACGAAGAAGCCACCGACGAGACCGCTCAGAAGCACGTACAGGCAGGATTCCTGCTGGCAAAGAACGAGCTACTGACCATGCTCAGCGCCATTCGGGACGGACTGAAGGCATAACGGCAAGCACTTTACACCTCGGGACTGGATGCGAGAAGGACAATGGCAGCATATGCCAAATCTCGTGTCCAGTCGCCAGACACAATCCCTATCACTCCCTAATCTCACTCCCAACCTCGTCTTCGAACACGTCAGTAACACGCTGGCGTGTTTTATTTTGCTAGAGGTCGGCTTAAGGTGGCTCTCATGATTGCCAGGTAGACTATGAGCATAACTAACCATAAAGGAAGACTATGAACGTAGTAACCAGGGGCATCCGGAACGCGTTTCGTAACGTGATCCGCACCTTTTCCATTGTCGTCATTCTGGGACTTAGCATCGCCTTAGCATTAGCCATGTTAATCGCCCATCAGGCTGTCGGCACCAAAATTAAATCCGTTGAGAGTTCGGTCGGCAACACGGTGAGCATTTCTCCAGCCGGTGTTCGCGGCTTCGAGGGTGGCGGCAACGCACTCACTGAAACCCAGCTTGCAAGCATCAAGAAACTCTCGCACGTCACTAGCGTGAGCGAAACGTTGAGTGACCGCCTAACGAGTAGCAATACTACCTTGCAGTCATCTATTACGGCTGGCAGTTTAGGTAAGCGCTTTTCGCAAAATAGCGGTCAAAGTGTCACCGTCTTACCGCCATCAGCAAAACTTGATGGTAGCGCTTCGACGGATGCTAGCGGAGGTAACGGTGGATTTGTTACAGACTTTACACCTCCCGTTACCGTACTCGGCACAACCAGTCCAACTGATTTATCGGCAACTCAGGGCGGTGGAACCTTCACCCTCAAAAGCGGCACCGTATTTGCCGGCAACAGCTCCGATAACGTAGCCATCGTTGGCACAGCTCTGGCCGCAAAGAATAACCTCAAGATTGGTTCGACATTTACCGCCTACGGCAAAACAATCACCGTTGTTGCAATCTTTGACGCTGGCAACAGCTTCAGCAACAGCCAGTTGATCATGCCACTCGCAACCGTACAGACCTTGTCTGGCCAAACCGGTGACATCACAAGTGCCACGGTCACTGTTGACTCGATCGGCAATGTCGATAGCGTTACTACCGCCGCCAGCAAAGCTCTTGGTAGCGCTGCAGACGTAACCAACGCAGCCGCAGAAGCTAAAACAACCATCCAACCTTTGCAGAACATTCAGACCATTTCACTCTATAGCCTCATCGGCGCCGTCATTGCCGGTAGTGTTATCATCCTGCTAACCATGATCATGATCGTTCGCGAACGTCGCCGGGAGATTGGTGTCGTCAAGGCGATTGGCGCCAGCAATGCCACAATCATGCTCCAGTTCATGACCGAAGCGGTCACACTCACTATCTTGGGCGCCGTCATCGGCATCGCCCTTGGAGTAGCTGCGGGCAATCCAATCACCAAGATGCTCGTCAGTACAAGCAATGATACGACCACCAGCATGCAGGGCGGAATGGGCACCGGGCGTGTCATGCGCAGCTTCGGTGGCGGGCTTCGCCACAGTGTCACTAATATTACTGCGAACGTCGGTTGGGATATCATCCTCTACGGCCTGGGTGCAGCAATCATAATCGCAGTTGTCGGCAGTACCATCGCGTCCTACTTCATCGCCAAAGTCCGACCTGCAGAAGTAATGAGGGCAGAATAATGTTAAAAGTTAGTAAAATTTCAAAAGTATTTTCATCGGGCGATACCAAGGTGAATGCGGTGAGCGATGTTTCGTTCACCGTGCCCGATGGGCAGTTCGCCTCAATTATCGGGCGCAGCGGGTCAGGTAAGTCAACCTTGCTCAGTATCCTCGGTGCGCTCGACAAGCCAACCAGCGGCAGTATCGAAGTCGATGGCAAAGATATCGTCAAGTTGCACGATCACGATCTCATAAAATATCGCGGACAAAAGATTGGCTTTGTATTCCAAAGCTACAATTTGGTGCCAAATCTGACCGCCCTCGAGAATGTCATGTTGCCCATGGAGTTCGCTAAAGTTCCGAAAGCACAGCGAATTGAACGAGCCAAGGCATTGCTCACACAGGTTGGGCTAGAAGACGCACAGCAGCAGCGTAAGCCGGGGCACCTTAGTGGCGGTCAGCAACAGCGTGTGGCCATCGCCCGGGCGCTTGCTAACCAACCAAAATTGATCTTAGCAGACGAACCTACTGGCAACCTCGATAGCCAGACAGGCAAGATGATCTTCGATCTATTGCACAATTTGGCCAAGACCGAAAATACCACCATCTTGGCTGTCACGCACGACTTGTCTATTGCGGGCAAAACCGACAAAACCTTCAAGCTGGAAGACGGCATCTTGCGAGAGGAATAAGCATGGAAGAATTTACCCCCGATAAAAAACCACGTGCCAAGCACGCCAAAAAGAACGATTCTACAACTAAGATTGTCGCCATCGTAATAGTCGCAATTGTCGGCCTGTCAGCAAGTTTTGTAGCTGGCGTGCAGTTTCAGAAAGCACACGGTACCACCAAAGCCGTTGCTGCTCAAAACGGTGGTTTTGGCGGAACAGTTGGTGGTTTTGGCGGGCGCATGCGTGATAGTACTCGTGTGTTTGGCCAAGTTGCTGCGGTCAGCTCAACAAGCATTACAGTTAGTACGCGCCAGGGAACAAGCACAACGCTAAGCATCAGCTCAAACACTACTGTCATAAACAATGGTGCGACAGCGGCTATCACTGATATCGCCACAGGCGACACGGTGATGATCACTCGAGCAAGCAGCACGGCTACCGCGGCAGAAAGCATCGAGCTTAACCCAACGTTCAGTGGGCCGAGCCAGAGTGGGCCGAGCACCACCAATGGCAGCTCACTCGATACCACGACCAACTAATAGCAACCTACCATCAAAAGACCCGCCCATTATCCGCGCGGGTCTTTTACGATGCGTGAGCTGCTTCGCCGAGCGTTCCAATAATGCCCAAATAGGGGATGACTCGCATCTCAACTCCGGTACCCGGTAAACTCAATTCTTGGGTTTTATCATTGATCTCGTCGAGGCGATCCCATAAATAGGCGCGATCAATACGGCCGCAAAAACTCATAGCCTGAATATCAACAGCATCATGCTTGCCCTCACTGCGCTGCAATAGTGCCTTGAGAATTATACTGTCCACTGGGTCAACAAATGGGACATGCCAGTTGCCGAGGCCAGCGCACGCACGTGACAGTACGGTCGGTGTCATCCGAAATGCAAAAACGCCGCTTGTGGTAGCGACGTCCATATTGGCCATAAGTTCGACCTCCGCATCACGCGATACGGTAATGATACTGCGGTCGGTACCGCGGAAATAGCTAACGCCAAAACCGTGTGAGGTATTAGCATCAAGTATTTCGGCAGCGCGATCGATATCGGCATCCGGTAACCAAAAGTCACCATCCTGAGTCACACGATGTGGCACTCCAGTAGCTGCTTCTTGAAGTGCCACAGCATGCAACCCAGACATAATCGCTCGATTAATACCAGCTTCGTCGAGCACATCGTTGACGTCATGCACGAGATCATACAGTTCCGCAGATTGAAACATCGATTCAGCGGCAGCAGTACTCATGGGTGGACCTCACGATAAAAATTAAAGAAACGAGGAACTAACCCCGTCGCCTTAGTGGTACTACTCTAATATACTCATATTGTGTGTATATTGCAAGTATCTTTTTATCGTGGCCTGCCTACACTCTTATATATAATGCCAGCGGCGTGCATTGTTTGTGGATCGAAAATGTTGCGTCCGTCGAATATAACGGGCGTTGCTAGCCGTTGTCTAATTTCGGCAGGAGCGGCTAATCGGAAAATTTTCCAGTCGGTAGCGATAACTAGAGCATCGACACCATCGAGAGCAGAAAAGGCGTCGGCGGCAAACTCCGGCTTCATTTGTTTGGATTCGTAGTGTCGATGAACATTCGGCATTGCTTCGGGATCATACGCCGTTACGCGAGCACCAGATGCCAGCAGTGCGTCAATAACATCCAGGGCAGGGGCCTCACGAATGTCATCAGTATCTGGTTTAAACGCCAAACCCCATACGGCAAAATGTTTGCCCGCAATATTACCATCGTAATGCGCAAGGATTTTATCGACAAAGACCGTGCGCTGTGCCTGGTTGGCCGCCAGCACATCTTTGGGGAAGCAGCTGCCACCGTACCCGATACCAGCCTGCAAAAACTGCGAGCCAATACGCGGATCGGCGCCCACCGCTCGAGCCACCGCCTCCACATCGGCACTCAAGCTATCCGCAAGATTGGCGATTTCGTTAATAAACGAGATTTTGGTCGCCAAAAAGGCGTTACTCGCGTACTTGGACAATTCGGCTGAATATTCATCCATAACTAAGAGCGGATGCCGTTCATCGACCAGTGGCGTGTACAATTCACGCATCATTTTCTCTGCCTTTTTGGATTCAGTACCAATAACGACTCGATCTGGCTCCAGAAAATCACGCACCGCAACACCTTCGCGCAAAAACTCCGGGTTGGAAACCACATCAAAATCAGCAGGATGATTGACGGCAATACGTGCTCGCACTTTGTCGGCCGTCCCAACAGGCACGGTGCTCTTATTAATAACGACGTACTGATCACCCAAGTGTTCGCCCAATTGGTCAGCAACCGCCAAAACGGCGCTCAAATCGGCGGATCCGTCAGCGCCAGGAGGCGTCGGCAACGCCAGGAAAACTGCCTGGGCGTCAGCGATTGCGGCCTGGAGATCAGTCGTAAAGTGCAGGCGGCCCCGGCCTTGGTTCTGGTGCATCAGCTCCTCTAAGCCTGATTCGTAGATGGGGACTCGCCATCTTGCAGGCGTTTAATCTTTTGATCGTCAATATCTAAGCACGTAACCGTATTACCGATTTCAGCAAAACAAACCCCCGAAACAAGTCCAACGTACCCTGTACCAATAATCGTTATATTCATGTATCCATGATATCAAACCAAGGTGAACAAAAGCTTAAGCAAAAAGACCCCTCGGATCGAAGGGTCTTTTTGGAAATGGCTTGCCTTTACGCGAGGGCGCGAGGCGTATCACTGATATTTACGAGCGTCCAGGTTGACTGGTTTGTGTCAAACTTGAGGCGGTAGTCGGCAGCACCATCAGTCATATCAAATAACTGAATTAAGTTCTGACCTTTTTCGACGAGGTAACGGATACCCGATTCCAGGAATGTGTATTCCTGGCCGTCAAATTCCATCCGCTTCGGGAAGCTCTTAAGTTGCGCGTTATTGCGGAAGTAAACTGCCGTAATAGCAACTTCTTTGTTAACAGATACACGTTGGTTAGCCATAGTTCAAGCTCCTATAGTTTTAGTTGAAGAGAGACTGTGCGGGTTAGGCAACAGTGAACGACAGTGAGGAGAAGTATTCCGCCAAAGATGATGCGCCGTCCAGGCATGATCTTTTGCATCTAACGGAAAACTGCTTGAAATTTTGGAGGGATTGCAGGGACGCCTGGACCAAAATCCGGTGTGTATACTTCCCAAATATGCATCTTAAGCCTGTATGTAGGAAGGCCGAGAGCCAGCACACACATTGCCACTTATGATTATAGGCCTGCTTAACCATTGCCCACAAGCCTATTAGATGGTAAAATATACATCAGTTTAACAGTAGTAATAAATACTTTTGCGGTATTATTTAATCTTTCACGAAAAGATTACCGCACGGAGCAGAAACTTTGTGGTATACTGCAATCTGTTAGAAGATTAGCTGCACAGTCACAAGTTCTAACATCGTTAACAATCGCTTGGGGCGTGTAGCTAACTGGATGATGCGTCAAAGTTGCTCAGTAGTTACCTCGGGTTTCAATTTTTCATAAGGAGACCACTGACGTGGCAACAAAACTATTCGTAGGCGGATTGCCCTACAGCGTAACAGATGACGAGTTGCAAGAGCTCTTCGCACCATTTGGTAGCGTAACTTCTGCAAAGGTCATCATCGACCGAGACACCAACCGTTCTAAAGGTTTTGGATTTGTCGAGATGGATAACGACGATGAAGCTAAAGCAGCTATCGCCGAATTGCACGATAAAGAAGTTGGCGGCCGTAAAATCGCCGTTAACGAAGCACGTCCACAAGAACGTCGCGAACGCCCCGCTTACGGCGGTGGTGACCGTGGTGGTTTTGGTGGCGGTCGTCGTGACAGCTTCGGTGGTAACGGTGGCGGTCGTCGCTACTAAACCCCGTCTTCCAAAGACCAAAACAGCCTCTGTAAAGGGGCTGTTTTTTGTTGCCTAATGCACGGAGGGCCACCTGGGAGCCTTTTGAAGCTATATAATGTAGTGGGGGAGTTTGCAATGCGCGGGAAGCCCCGCATGGGGCAGTTCGTCCCAACCTGACCTCGTTGAATCCCATCCATAAAAATACCCGCTCAGATTTCTCCAGCGGGTATTTTTATATCAATCAACTGAGACTAGAAGTCGCGGTTGTCGACAAATGTCAGAGCGTGACCCATGCGGCCTGCGCGACCGGCGCGACCAATACGGTGCACGTAGTCTTCGTAGGCTTGTGGAGTCGTGTAGTTGATAACATGGGTGATGTCAGCAACATCAATACCACGAGCTGCAACGTCGGTTGCAACCAAGATGGTAATATCGTTCTTTTTGAAGCGGCGAAGTGCGCGTTCACGTTGACCTTGGCTCTTACCACCATGAATGGCGTCAGCACCAAAACCACGGTTCTGTAGCTCACGGCTCAAAGCTTCAACACTGCGCTGCGTCTCATCAAAGATCAGAACTTTAGCAACAGCTTCTTGGTTCAAGATGCCGTGCAACTTTTCGAGCTTTTCGTCACGGTGTGCGTAACGAACAACGTCTTGCTCAACGTTTTCACTTGTGTCACCAGTCTTAACAGAGATGGTCACAGGATCCTTCAAGAAGGTGTGAATCAATGCGTCGATCTTGTGGTCAAGTGTCGCAGAGAAGAAGAATGACTGGCGCTCAGGGTTTAGAATGTCCAAAATGAAGCGCATGTCTTCGATAAAGCCCATGTCGAGCATACGGTCAACTTCGTCCAAAACGGCGATGTTGAAACCACGAAGGTCAAGGGTACCGCGTTCGATGTGGTCCTTGATTCGGCCCGGCGTACCGATAACGATACGTGGGTTGGCACGAAGATCACGAAGCTGTTGGCCCATTGGTGAACCACCGATAAGCAAGGCGCCAAAGACACCGCTGCGCTTACCGATTTCGCGACATTCGTCTTCGATCTGTTGTGCAAGTTCACGAGTAGGTGCCAAGATAATAGCCTTGGAATTCTCGTCGTGCATCAAGCGATCGATAACAGGGATAGCAAAGGCGGCCGTCTTACCAGTACCGGTGTTAGCGATACCAACAATGTCTTTACCTTCCAAGCCAACAGGGATAGCCTGGTCTTGAATAGGTGAAGGTTGTACGAAACCCTTGATGGTTAGGTTGTTTTTGATAATTTCGTCAACAGCAAAATCCTCAAATGAATGAGTTGGCGTGTACTGAACTTCCTCGCGGGGAGTTGCGGCACGCACGAAACGACGTGGGTCGATGTACTGTTTTTGTGGTTTGCGACGTCCGCCGCCGCCACCACCTGAGCGGCCACCACGGCCGCCGAAGCTCGAGCCACCAGAGCCGAATGAGCGACCACCGCCGCTACGACTTTGAGACCTCGAAGAGTTGTATGAAGATTTAGTGTTATAAGGCATAAAAAGATGAATCCTTTGGGATCTTAACAGGTTATTATTGCTGATTGTTGTGATTTGAATCGAGCAAAAATACCTACTAAGCCCACGATTCATCGAAACAATATACTTATTATAGCACATTGCTTTGACAAATACCAGACTCTCGGACATATTATTGTTTTTATGCTAATCCTCAGCTTCAGGGAGAGATAAAAGCACCTGTACGATGTATTTTACAGATACGCAATGCGAGTACTTAGTGTGGAAATTTAGAGGGCATTTCGCATAAATTGCTGCCATTTACGCATAAGATATGCGCGGCGGCGATTTCGAACTACCGGGTCAGATTCGGCGTGAGCAGCGCTATTAACTGCAACCCGGCCCATCATGTCGAATGTAATCATGCCACCTCTGTTTTCATAGGTACGGCGACGCACCCACTGCTTGTAGCGTTCGCGTGCCCAGATACGACGGGCCTCGTACCATTCTACAATTGCTCTGCGGCGACGTACGTTCAAGCGTGATTCGTGGTTGAAAGAACGGGCTTTTGTGCCAGGAGTCTTATCGAAAGGGTTTGGTTCCTTTTCCATGGTTTCGTCTCCTTTACCATCAAATGACAGTACTAGCACTATGGCACAGAAGCGCCAGGCCTGCAGTAAGCTATTTCACATCAAGCATGAACGACTACAGGAAATGCTTCGTAAAAGTGTATGCCACCCCGCCTTCGGAGGTGGTTGCCGTAATACTCACCGTGCGATCATCACTACTTTTTTTGATATTGAATCCTGTGTGGTATTTCTGGCCGCTAACGGCACAGTTGCCATCTTGCGTAACCAGCCCCGTCGTTGGGTCATAAACGAGGTCAGGGATATAGGTTGGGACGAGCTGCTTACAGAGGTCAAGTTCACCAGTTTCGGAGCCAATACCCTGATAACTGGTCGTTATGCCAGCCGGCAAAGAACCCTTGATGTAATAGTAGCGGGCAATACCTTGCATAAGTGCTGCCTCGTCCAATTTACGCAAGGCATTATTACGAGCAACAGTTTGCGGGTTAGGATGAAGCAGCACCAGAGCGGCCACCCCGACACCAAAAAACAGCACCACGGCCACAAGCAATTCCGGAAGCGTAAACCCGGCGGAGGTAGACAAGTGAAGACGTCTCATGCAGCTATAGTACCGTGTCGGCCGCGTGCTCACAAATACTATTTCTTGTACCCCGCAGCGAGTTCTCAGGAAAAATTAATGCAAAGGAGTTATACTTGAGTCAGTAAAGAAGAGGTTTTCCCTGTGAAATTAGTCGTCCAAGTGTCCTGTCTAAACGAAGAAGAGACACTGCCACTTGTCCTAAAAAGCATCCCTAAAAAGATTCCCGGTATCGACTCAATTGAAGTGCTTATCATCGACGACGGCTGCACCGACAACACTGTAGGCGTTGCTCGCAAGCACGGTGTCAAGAATTTCGTTGTTCACCGCCGCAACAAAGGCCTCGGCACGGGTTTTAAGCATGGCCTCTTAAAGTCCCTGGAGTTGGGCGCAGATATCATCGTACATACCGATGGCGACAACCAATATCCCCAAGAACGAATTGGCGACCTCATTAAACCAATCCTGGAGGGTACCGCTGATATGGTTATTGCCGATCGTCAAGTACAGTCTATTGAGCATTTTTCACGCAGTAAAAAGTTGATGCAAGCATGGGGGACGCGCATTCTGAATGCTGCTGCTGGCACTCAGGTACCAGATGCACCGAGCGGTTTCCGTGCGTATTCACGCGATGCAGCCATACAGCTTAACGTCGTGACACAGTTCAGTTATGCTATGGAAACCTTGATTCAGGCAGGCAACAAGCGGCTCGCTATCGCTACAATTACTATCAAAACCAACCCCAAAACACGCGAGTCTCGATTGTTCAAGTCGTCACGCGAGCACGTGATCAAGTCGGGGGTCGCAATAGCGCGGGCATTTATCATGTACCGCCCGTACGTTGTATTTAACACGCTCGGCGGGGTGCTGTTGGTTGCGGGCGCAATCCCATTCGCACGCTATCTATATTTCGTCGTGTTTGACAACGCACACGGTGCGCATCATTTACAATCACTCATTGGTGGTAGCGTGCTGCTGGTTGCATCATTTATCGCGTTCACGCTCGGTATTATTGCCGACCTCACCCGCATTAACCGGTCGCTGAACGAAGATATGCTTGAGCAAATCAAGCGCACTCGCTTCAACAAATAATCAACCTCCCGTACTAAAAGCAGTTCTCAGAAATCTCAGAGAACTGCTTTTGTTTGCTTGCTACCCTGGATAATAAATGGATCGAGCACACTACGTGCCGTGTTGTTAACCTTTATCACAGTGTTATTCGACCAATACCATGACTCATCGCTGCGCATAATAAAGGTTATGAGCCCGCCGCCCTGCAGGAACAGGAGCAATACAACGCTTGCTAATGCAGGCTTGAGCCAGACTTGATTCAGACGGCGCGCAATAAGATTAAAACCACGCCAAGCAACGGCAGCGATCAAGGGTAGAACGGGGATTAAGTAGCGCCCGTTGATAGCAACCGGCTGCCCAGTTTCGGCAAACATTTTGTAGTTATCGAGCCATAATGCACCGCAGTAAAAGAACACAACAAGCCCACAAAACGTGAGCAATGGCCGGGTAAAAATTCGTCTAGCGAAGATAATAATAAGCAGCCCCATGACAATTGCCAGCACAACGGCAGTAGTCGAAGGAAAAGGCAAGGGTGGATAATTTGTGTAATTACGCGTTGAGCTGTTGATGGCAAAAAACAGGCGCCACCACAAGCCGCGCAGCCATTGATAGGTGTACTTTATAGGGTTGACGTCGAGATCAAATGACTTCTGCTGGATATTTTGATAGTCGCGATCCCACGGGCCATAGGCACTACAGTGGTCGACGCTCAGCACCTGCCCACACTCCGGCACTGGTGTATGATATTTGATCGTATTAACGCCAAAACGCTGGAAAAACAGGACGCTCGCAAGCAGAACAAACAATACTGAAACCCACCGAGCTTTAGTCGAAAGCGTTCGCCAACTGTTCACTATCGCTGTCCACAAGCGCGGCAAGTTGCGGAACGACACCCAGGCATCGCACACAACAAAAACCACAACCGCACCAAAAATAGGCAAGAACGAGTACTTGACGATGCTCGCGATCAAACTAAGAGCGAGCAACGTTAGCAGTGTTTGCACCCGCAGGCGGCCAGCTGCAAATTGTTGGTGTACATCGGTAACAAGTAAGCAAACCCAGGCCACGAGTACCATAAGCAAGTTGTCGTAGTTAATGTGCGCGGCAAGTTGCGGAACGATAGGAATCAGAACAAAAATTGCCAACGTAATATTTGTAAACGCACCCGATCGAGTGAGTCGCAGTAAAAGCTTGCGGAACAGATACAAGCTACCGGTAAACAACGCAATATTCATGACCCGCAAAACGATAATTTGCGTTGTCTGGTTGGAAACGATATGCGTCAGTAACCGGTAGGGGAAGCTCATCAGGTAGTGGTACAGGTAAGACGGGTCACGGGCAACCGCCCCAAACGCATCAGCGTTAGGCGGCTGACTCGTTAGGAATGGTGACCAGTGTGTCGAGTACAACTTGATCAGTCCAAAATGAAAATCTTCATCAAAGGGTAGCGGATAGACCGCCGATAACGCTATCCATAACGCTTCGACGAAGAAGAACACGATGATGGCCCAGAAAAAACCCGGTGAGGCAAAAAACGTTGTAAGACGGAGTGAAATTTGTTTTACAGACACGATTACACTTTATTATACAGGGCCGCCTTTAGAAAGGCTTAAAGGCCCCATTCCGTGCAATAACAGGCGTCCATGCGGTATACTTCAGGTATGAAAAAACAAATTCGCATGGTATTGGGCTTTATTTTGCTCGCGGCAACCATTGCAGTTTTTGCCTGGTATATGCATGCTCATCCCGAAATTCTACGGCAACTTAAGCAGGTCAAGTCGATAACACTTGTCGTGCTACTTGGCTTATACGCCGTTTTCTTTGCGGCGCTGGTCGCCATCTTACAGGTCTCTGTGCGCATGTATCAGAAAAACATATCTATTAAAGAGAATTTTCTCCTTAGTGCTTATTCCTCGCTTATTAACTTCTTTGGGCCAGGGCAGAGCGGGCCGGGCTTGCGGGCGATTTATCTCAAAAGACGTCATAATTTAGGCATCAAGCAATACATTTTTGCGACATTGCTCTATTATGCCTGCTACGCAGTTATTAGTGCCTGCATGATGTTTATCGGCAGTCGATCGTGGTGGCAGACAACGCTATTTGTACTGGCGGTAGGCGGGGGAAGCGCCCTTATCCTTGGGTGGTATGCACGTAAATCAAAATTGCATGAACGATCTGCCATTATGCGGTTTGGTGGCTGGATGTTCTTGGCAACACTTGGTCAGCTACTAGCACAGGTGGCTATTTATTTCGTCGAAATTCACGCCATAACCAGTCATGTGTCGTTCGGGCAAATCGTGACATACACCGGTGCAGCCAATTTTGCATTGTTTGCGGCCCTTACGCCGGGCGCCATCGGTATCCGCGAAGCATTTTTAGTCTTCACACACAACCTGCACCATATCAGCAACAACGTGATCGTAACCGCCAACGTCATCGACCGCGCTGCATACCTCGTATTCCTGGGACTCCTATTTGTCGTAGTACTAAGCTTGCACGCTGGCAAGAAGTTCAAACTCAGACAAATGGCAGCCGAAGAAGCCCAGAAGTAACGTAGCCTGCTCGCAACTAAGCAGTAGCGCTTCGTAGCGTAACAAGATACAATACATACCATAGAAGTGAGTATGCATGGACTGGCTTGATGGGATAATTATCATTGTTTTGCTTGCTGCAATTGTCCGTGGCGTCGATATGGGCTTTGCCCGACAACTATTCTCGGCCTGCGGTTTTTTTGGCGGCTTATTTTTGGGCGCCAGTATCGAAGATAAGCTCATTCGTTCACTACACACAACTACATCACGAACCGTTCTTTCGATGGTCATCACCCTCGGTTTGGGTTTAGTATTCCTTGGCTTGGGCGAATTGCTGGCCGATCGACTCAAGTCACGTATGGCGTTCACTCGCATCGACAAAGTCGATCGCTCGTTTGGATCGGTTGTCGCCGCCATGGCCATGTTGGTCACGGTATGGCTGGGTGCCAGCATTTTTACCAACACACCGTTTACCGGACTTCAGCGCCAAATTCGTGATTCAGCAATTGTCATGACGCTCAATAGGGCGATGCCACCAGCCCCAGACGTCATCGCCAAACTCGGCCACCTTATTACACCAAACGGATTTCCACAGGTGTTTACCGGTGCCGAGCCGGACCCCGTTCAAAGTGCTGTCAACGTTCCAAATATGGGGCAATTGGCAGCGGCCGTTGCCAAAGATCAGGCATCCGTGGTTAAGATTGAGGGTGAGGGATGCGGTGGCATCGTTGAAGGCTCTGGATTTGTAGCAAGCGATGGGCTGGTTATTACCAATGCGCATGTTATCGCTGGTGTAGGCAGCCCCCATGTCATCGACAAAAACGGCAGCCACAAAACAACCGTTATCTGGTTTAATCCAGATCTCGACCTGGCAGTTTTGCGTTCACTTGGACTGAATGGCAAACCATTGCCGCTTGCCAATAATACCGTTATTTCCGGGACCGCAGCAGCCGTGATGGGCTATCCAGGCGGGGGCAATTTCCAGGCCGATCCCGCAGCTATCATCGATGCGTTTACCGCAACCGGGCGCAATATTTATAACCAGGATACGGCCACACGCCAAATCTATTCCATGAAAGCCGACGTCATTTCGGGCAATTCTGGTGGTCCGCTGGTTGATAAATCCGGAACAGTCATCGGGATCGTCTTTGCACACTCAGTAACCTACCAAAACGTTGGCTATGCACTAACTATGCCCCAAGTTATCACCGAATTTAATCAAGCAAAACAGAATATTGAACCGGTCGCTACTGGCAGCTGCGCCGAGTAGCCAAAAAGGTGTATACTACTTGTTATGTCTGCAAGATATACATCTGCGATAGCTAAAAAGTCCGGAACGCTCGAGCGATTTCTACCCTGGTTACTCGTTGTCGGCGGTACCATCGGGCTTATCTGTGCTTTTATCATCACCTACGAAAAACTTCAGCTCCTGCAAAATCCGCATTACGTACCATCGTGCAATCTTAATCCAATTATTAGCTGTGGGTCGGTTATGGTATCGAACCAGTCGCATCTGTTTGGGTTCCCAAATCCAATTATTGGCCTCATGGCTTTTCCGGTACTTATCACAACTGGCGTGCTACTTTTTAGCGGTGTTAAGCTCAAGAAATGGTACTGGATGGGGCTCGAAATTGGCTCATTTTTGGCAGTTATTTTTGTGCATTGGTTGTTTTATCAGAGTGTTTACACCATTCATTCGCTCTGCCCATATTGCATGGTAGTGTGGATTGTAACAATTTCGACGTTTTGGTATACGTCGCTCTATAATTTGCGCCTGCGATTCAATCATCTACCAGATCGCATGCAGACAATTGCCGCATTTTTGCAGCGCCATCATCTTGATATTCTGATTTTGTGGTTGCTTATAATCGCTGGCTTTATCTTGAAGCACTTCTGGTATTATTACGGCCACAACTTGTAGCCGCTATCATTTGCATTATTTTTACAAATGTTTGCTATACTAAAATGAGTCGCTAGCCTAGAAAATCATGGCCAAGAAACAAAAAAACCTACTTACAAAAACCGCCGAAGCGCCCGCCATCACGTTGGCTCGGACTGTGTCCCTGACACGACAGGTCGGTTCTAGGGTTCGTGACGGTCGTGTGCTCCGTAAAACGCAGGACTACTGGCATATGCTTGGGCCAGGTCTGACCACAGGCGCCTCCGACGACGATCCATCGGGCATCGCCACCTATTCACAGACGGGCGCTCAGTTTGGCTTTCACATGTTGTGGCTCGCCGTTTGGACCTTCCCGCTTATGGCGATGGTTCAGGAAATGTGTGCGCGCATTGGCATCGTAACGGGGAGGGGACTGGCTGGAAATATTCGTGTGCACTTCTCTAAGCGCATTCTATATGCTTGCACACTTTTCCTTTTTATCGCAAATGCCATTAACATTGGAGCCGACCTGGGTGCTATGGCCAAGGGAGTACAGCTACTCAGCCCGCATCTCAACTTCGCCTTTTTGGTTATTGGGTTTACCGTTTTTAGCTTGATGCTCCAGATCTTCACGCCGTATGCGCGTTACGCCAGATACCTAAAATGGCTGGCCATGATCTTACTGTCGTACATTATGTCGTCGGTCCTGGCACACCTCAACTGGCATCAAGTTTTGCAGCATTCGTACATTCCGTCGCTCCATTTCAGCAAAGATGAAATTTTGCTGTTGTGCGCTATTTTGGGTACGACCATTTCGCCATATCTGTTCTTCTGGCAGACGTCCCAAGAAGTTGAAGAGCAGATTATGCAGGGAAAGACTACTATCCGCGCCCGTAGGCATACCGATACGTCTGATATTCGCAGTATGCGCATCGACGTGTGGTCTGGTATGATTTTGTCGAACATCGTGATGTTCTTTATCATCGCGGCATGCGGTGGCATTTTGTTTCCGCATGGCATTACGCACATCCAAACGGCCGCTCAGGCAGCCGAGGCATTGCGACCATTTGCTGGCAACGCTACATACTTTTTATTTGCCATAGGACTCATCGGCACCGGCTTGTTGGCAATTCCGGTATTGGCCGGTGCCAGTTCCTATGCAATCGCCGAGAGCTTCCGCTGGAAAGAAGGGCTCTACCAAAATCTACAGCAAGCTTACGCGTTTTACGGCATGATTATCATATCAATGCTCGTAGGCTTGGGCATGAATTTTATTGGCATCGACCCTATTAAGGCCTTGATTTATTCAGCTGTTGCCAACGGACTTGTCGCACCGCTTATCTTGCTACTGATTGTTCTGATTAGTAGCAACAAGAAGATCATGGGGCATTGGGTCAACAAAAAACCAGTTACTATCATCGGCTGGTTGACCTTTTTGCTGATGCTTTTCGCTGGCGCCGGCACAATCATCTCGATCTATGTCTAAATGCCCGACACAACCCGCTCCGCTAACACATCTTCCTTCCATTGCTCTCGGCTCCTTGGTATGCTCTTCTTTATATACCTCACACATTCCGGGTGCAATTACATGAAGACATGCAGCTCCACTGGCTTAGCTGCAGTCAAAGGGCCAGAATGTGGCGGGGAAGCTAAAAACACTATTCGTGACGGAGGGCTTCGATAGGGTCTTTGCGAGCAGCTTTGATGGCCGGCGCCGTACCGAACACGACGCCAACGATAATCGATACAACGGTAGCAAGAACAATAGCACTCCAAGAAATAACCGGCTTGTAGGACGTATAGGCATGCAGTGCAAGGTTAAGGAGTAGCGAGATTAATATGCCCAAGACGCCACCAGCGGCACTTAACACCGTACTCTCGAGCATAAACTGGCTCAAGATCTGCTGATTTGTAGCGCCTACGGCCTTGCGAATACCGATTTCGTGCATGCGCTCGGTTACCGAAACGAGCATAATGTTCATAATACCGATCCCCCCAACAACTAACGAAATTGCGGCCACCGCAGTGATAAATGTCGTCAGCAGGTCGATGATACCGCTACTCATGCTAATACTCTGTTGTTCGTCAAGAACCGTGAAATCTTGCTCACCACCGTCCTGTTGGCGAAGATTCCTGTTGATTTGGGCAATTGCCGGATGGAGCTGTTTGAGGCTGGTCGGCTTGGCTAAGATTGCATAATATTGCGTTGCATTGGAAGTGAGCTGGTCGGCCATCTGATACGGGATAAAAATTGCATGGTCAAAGTTGGCGGTCGCCGAGAGTGGCGGGGCATTAAAGTCGGAAAATACGCCGCGCACCGTAAAACTCTGGTTGCGCAGCGTGAAAGTCTTGCCCAGCGGTGCGACTTGGCCAAACAGGTCATAGGCCACTTGCTGACCGATAACTGCGTTACTCAGGTCGGAATTATCATCAAAGAAACTGCCGTAATGCACGTTCTGGCTAAGCACACCAGGCAGATCAGGGCTTGTAGCAATAATGGTGGTATTGCTCATCGTGATATTGTCCGACGAAGTAACACTCCCGGTAATCATGCCCAGGGGTGCTGCTTGGTTAACGTTTGAACTATTTTTAACAGTAGTGAAATCTTGCTCGCTCAGGCCGGTGAGCGAGGTACGCCCAAACAGGAGATCACTGTTAGCGAGCATTTGCTTGGAGCTGGCCTGTTGGACACGACCAGGACGAATGGTGATCAGATCTTTGCCGAACTGACTAATCTGTCCAGCAACCTGCTGCTTCATGCCATCGCCGATACCGATAATCGTAACAACCGCCACGATACCAATAATAATGCCCAGCATCGTGAGCACACTGCGCCATTTAGCTTTGTGTAAGCTCGTCATAGCCATTTTGAGATTACCGCGGGAAGCACTCATTTTTTAGCCCCCTTAGGTCGACGGCCTTTGCCATTTTTGGTACTCTTTTTGGTTTGTTTTTTCTTGGCAGGTTCATTGTGCGGAACAGCCTTCATAAGCACTGAAACTCCGGCAAGATCGTCATCAACTGTCTTTTTGGGCACAGTATACAGTGCCTTGCGCGCCGTGGCCGCCACCTGGCCAATCTCGGTTTCTTCGTCATGCACAATCGTGCCGTCGTGCATGTAAACCACACGCGTAGCGTAACGGGTAAGCTCCGGATTGTGCGTCACAAATAAAATTGTGTTGCCGGTTTTGTGGATTTCGCTCAAAAGCTCCATAACCAAACGACTACTCGCACTGTCGAGATTACCCGTAGGCTCGTCGGCGATAATGATCTTGGGATCATTGATAAGGGCTCGTGCGATAGCGGTGCATTGCGCCTGACCGCCGCTGAGCTGATTAGGGAAATAGTAGGCGCGGTCGTGCAAGCCAACGCGCTCCAACATGTTACGGGCGCGCTTGATGCGCTGTGATGAACCAACGCCTTTATAAGCCAGTGGCAATGCAACATTTTCGAGCACGGTTAAGCGGGGTAGCAAGTTAAACGATTGAAACACAAAACCAACCGTATCACGACGGGCTTTGGCACGTTGTGTGGTGCGCAGTTTAGCAACCGCACGATCCTGCAAGGTATACAAACCGTGTGTTGGCCGATCAAGCAGGCCAATAATATTCATGAGCGTTGATTTGCCGCAACCGCTCGGGCCCATTACTGCTACGAATTCGCCTTCATCAATAGTAAGAGTTACTTCGTCGAGTGCTACGTTGGTGGCATCGCCGAAGCCGTACAGTTTACTGACGTCTTCTAATTGGATAATTGGCATTTACCTTAGTGTAACCTCGATGTCGCCCTCTTGCCAAGGTGTTTTTCGTAGTAATTTCGTAGTCATGTACGCCGCGTGTACATAGAATGCGGGCAGGCGGCTACCGAAATTCCTATGAGATTTGCTATAATAGCAGCTAGACCAGATTTCAGAGATCCGTTTGGATCTGCCTGAAGTCGATAAGGAGAGGTGTCCGAGTGGTTGAAGGAGCACGCCTGGAAAGTGTGTATGCGGGCAACCGTATCTGGGGTTCGAATCCCCATCTCTCCGCCAAACTAAAAATACCAGCCCAAGCTGGTATTTTTAGTTTCTGTTTGGAATGTGGGGATTCGAACGAATCATGTGATGACTGCCGAGTCCCCACCCGCAAGCTTCCATTGAAATACTCATCAAACCACGCTACCATGAGGCAACTATGAGCGCAGACATTTTGATTACAAGCTTCGGCGAAGGTGACAAGGGATATTTTCGGACAAAAGATGGTCTGCTCGTACCAGCCATCACAACTCGTGATTTTGCCATCGTCATCGGCAAAATCGTCGGGGACGATATCATAGACATACTATCCCAATCCCAGGACGATGTAGGAGTGGCCGATGGTGAAACGGCCGTCATCATACCCCTTAGCGTGTTTGACTCGGCCGTTCGTGATCGCGCTAGCGAACTAGCAGCGCAAAGACTCTACTTACCAGGTAAATAAACACCTTTCGTCGTTTACGACTCATCAGTACGACTTACAGCGCAAGCTGTCATTCGTAGAGGTGGTGCAAAAATATGTGGAACTGGTTGTAGGGGTTGGGATTGAAATGGGCCGCGGGGCCGGGGACGCGTCGATGGATTCGATGCATCACTCACGAGACGAATGTCTCATGCCGGCCACACGCAGGCGTCATACAGGGTCAAGCGTTGCTCGTGCTACGTTGACCTCGAAAGGTCAGATGGACGGGTAGAACAGGGGAGTGACTTGCTGGCTGGTGTCCTCTCCGGGGTAGTTGGGCTCGCCACAGGCGATACCGACGTTCCGCTTGGTGAACAGAGTGCCCAGGTTGGGGCTGTTGACGGTCAGGTAGACGAACTCCAGGTTCTGGTAGCAGCCCGCGTTGTCTCCGCCGGTGTAGGCAGCGGTGGCGAGGCCACAGTACGCGCTCTGGGAGTCGGTGACCGACGGGGTGCCGGACATCGTGCCGTAGTTCAGGAATTTGAGTTCCTGCTCGTAGCTGTAGTCGCCGGTGTAGGCCATGGTCTTGGCCGCAGCGGCGCACATGTTGGCGACGGTCGGGGTGCCGTTGACGGTAACCGTCGGGTAGGTATACCGATCGGCGAACAACTGCCCGGTGACACTGTCACTGATCATCATCACGTGGTTGGTGACCGTGAGGTCGCCGATCGTGGTGGTCTGGTCGCAGGTCTGGCCGGGCTTGTTCGGGGCGACGCAGTCGTTCGGGGCAGCACCGTTGGTGCTCTGGGCCGCCGAGGACGAGGTCGTTCCGGGCTTGTGGCCGCCGCCATTGCTGGGGTGCCAGAGAGCGAGGGCCACGAAGACGAGGGCGATGACGACGAGGGCCGCGATGCTCCCGGACTTCGTGTGGCTGCCCTGCGGACGGCGCTGGTTGAGCGGTCCCGAAGGAAGCTTGGACATGGCGTTCTCCACTTCTGTGCAATCTGTTTCCGGACGATCCGAAAACAGCAATTCAATCCTAGTCTATATGAGACCGGGTGCCCAAACGCGCATTGCGTGATCGAGCATCCGGCGTCATATAAACATACAACGTATTCAACACATATTTTTGTCAAATTGCATCAAACACAATAACTGTATTTGATTCGCAAATTATACCATAAAATGGTAATAAAAGCAATACACAGCATGATTCTTATGCTTTTCGCCTCTGTTACTTATTCCGCAATAAAATTGCAATATGGTGTAAATATAGTATAATTACCCTCGTTAGACATGGGAGTGCTTCCAAAAAGCACACAAATCTAGAAGGGAACCACCGTGTACTGGTTCGTAGCATCGTTCTACGGCCTTGCCGCCCTGGTGCTCCTCGGCGCCGCCATCTTCGACACGCGCAGCTACATCGCGCAGCTCGTCGACTGGCGCTGGGACCGTACCTCCACCGGCAAGCTCGCCAAGGTCAACGCCAAGTACGAAGCCGACGGAGAGCGTCCGGTCAAGGTCAACTGGGCCCGGGCTCGCATCCAGCAGTACGCCGTAGCCCGCATGTGCATCCCCCTCGGGCTGCTCGTGTTGGGTGGGATGGCCTACAGCTGGCACCAGGCATCGCACTGGAGCTTCTACGCCTGGGGTCCCTACGCCATCGGCGCCGCCGCCTGGTTCCTCAGCACCCCGCTGCGGTACATCTGGACGGTCGTCGTGACCTGCAAGATCAACCGCAAGATCGTCGACGACGAGATCGCGGTCGGCGTGGACGAACTGATGAACGGCATCTACGTGGTCGGCTACGGCACCCGGAAGAACCCGACGATCCAGGTCATCCCCTACCGCTACAGTGCCGGGCAGATCATCCGACACCACTTCGCGTGGGCGCTCAGCAGCCGGCAGACGAACTCGTCGCGCACGCCGAGGCGGTACTTCCACGTCCACCTCAAGTGGATGAACCCGGTGATCAACTTCATCCTGAACCGACTGAAGTTCCGCCTGGGCGCCATCAAGCTCTTCTGGCCGATCCTGGCCTACGGAGCAGCGTCCATCGTCTGGCCCATCGCCGGTCTGTGCGCCGTCTTCTACATGCGCGGCGTCGCCTTCGACCAGAGCACCCCGCCGGACAGCCAGCCCTGGTTCGCCCGGAAGCGCTCGGAACCGCCGATGCCGACCAAGTAGGAAATGCTTCACCGTACGACCCCGTCCAGGCCGATCTCAGATCTGATCGAATGATCGCCTGCCAAACCATCCCTTCTACCATGCACAAGCGTGCGATAACTGTGGCTCATACCCACACACCACAGTTATCGCACGTGCACCACCCCTAGAAAAAGAATGTTCGCCACCGCCCTCGGTGGTTTTTTATTGCCTGCGCGCTGGCCCAGGCAGACGTTTAGGCTATACTAGATAGGTAAGCAGGGAATCGCCATGAAACTAACCAAGCACGAACACGCATATTTAGCACTCGAGGAGCAGGGCAGTAAGCTCATTATCGACCCAGGTAAGTTTTCGAACGATTTGGGCGATATTACAAACGTGGTTGCCGTGGTAATCACGCACAGCCATTTTGACCACCTGAACGCTGATAATATTGTAGCAATTATGGCCGCTAGTCCTGGTGCGCAAATTTTGAGCACACAAACGGTTGCCGGAAAATTACAGGGCAGGCCCGTTACGGTTGTCAGCCCCGGTCAGACGATTACGGTTGGACCATTCAAACTAGAGTTTTTTGGCGGAAAACACGCCTATATTCACGACACGACCCCTGACGAGCAAAACGTTGGCGTGCTGGTGAACGACAATTTGTACTATCCTGGTGATTCGCTGGCACAACCCGGAGTTCCCGTTAAAACCTTAGCCGTGCCAGTGAGTGGGCCGTGGCTCAAAATTGGTGAAGCGGTTGATTTTATGGTTGCCGTCAAACCAGCCTTGAGTGTTCCTGCCCACGACGGCTTGTTGACACCGGTTGGCGAAACGATTACCGAAGATTGGCTGACACAATACAGCAGCACATTTGGCGGAGTTTATCGCCATCTTGCAGTTGGCGATGCGATTGAAATCTAGCTGATATAGGTGCCGATGGTGGTGTTGCCCTGAATAACATGCAGGGCATTGTCATCGGTAAGGGCATCAAGAACAATCACTGGCATGTGCTGTTCCATGGCCAGCCCCAAGGCAGCCTTGTCCATAACCTTGATAGCATCTGTTTCGAGCGCCCGTTGGTAATCAAGCTTATCGAACTTGACGGCATCGTCGAATTTGTTCGGATCTTTGTCGTATACACCATCAACTTTGGTAGCCTTGAGCACAACGTTACAGCCCAGCTCGAGGGCGATACTTATTGCGGCTGTATCGGTTGTAAAGAATGGTCGGCCCAAGCCGCCAGCCACAATAACCACGCGACCGCGCTGCAAGTGCTTTTCGGCAAGGCGGAACGAGAATGACTCGGCAATTTGCGTGGCATAGACATTGCTCATGCAGCGTGTTTTGACACCTTCAGATTCAAAAATATCGGTGAGCGCCATGGCGTTCATGAGGGTCGACAACATGCCCATTTGGTCGGCAGTAACGCGCTTGATGCCACTGCCTTCTGTGGCAACCTGAGCTCCACGTACTAAATTTCCGCCACCAATGACCAGCACGAGCTGCGTGCCAGCTTCAACAATTTTTTTGCACTCTTGTGCGATATATCGGGCAACATTTGGATCAATACCAAACTCGTGCTTTCCGGAAAGCTGCTCACCTGAGAACTTCAGTAGTGCGCGTGTATACATTGCCCCTAACGTATCAAACCCTCCCAACATACGCAACTCTTTTTTGACACATACCATGCGTCACCGAAGAGCTGGCTATTTCGGCAACGGATACTATACAATAAGTAACAGTAACGACGAGGGAATTATGATTAAGATTTATTCATGGAACGTCAATGGCATTCGCGCGGTGGTACGCAAAGAGCTATTTGTGCCATTTATTACTGCCGAAAAGCCAGATATCATCTGCTTGCAAGAAACTAAGGCCAAGCAAGGGCAGGCCGAGATCGATCTGACCGGCTATGAGGAATACTGGAACTCGGCCGAAAAACCGGGCTATTCTGGCACGGCAATTTTTAGCAAAATTAAGCCCTTAACGATTATGAATGGCTTCCCTGAAGACATCATCGACGAATATAAGGTAACTGGAGACACCTACGGCGACCCGAATGCCGAAGGTCGCGTTATTGCCGCCGAGTTCGAAAAATTCTACGTGGTCACAGTGTACACGCCAAATGCCAAGGATGACTTAAGTCGCATCCCCTTGCGTGAAAAGCACTGGGATCCCGCATTTTTGGCCTACTGCAAACGTCTGGAAAAAACCAAGCCAGTGGTATTTTGTGGCGACCTAAATGTCGCCCATACCGAGCTTGACTTGGCCAATCCCAAGCCAAATCGCGGCAAAAAAGGCTTCACCACCGAAGAGCGCCAAGGCTTTCAGAAGTTCTTGGACGCCGGATTTACCGACAGTTTACGCATGTTCAAGCAGGGCAACGGCTACTACACCTGGTGGTCACACTTTGCCAAGGCTCGCGAGCGCAACGTTGGCTGGCGCATCGACTATATGCTTATCTCGGAATCACTCAAAAAGCACGTTAAAAATGCCGAGATCCATGCCAATGTCATGGGCTCCGACCACTGTCCAATTAGCATCACTTTAGATATTTAACAGGGGTAACTATGTCAGACATTCCAAATGTGCAAGGCACAACAACGTTCGCTGAAATTGAAACAATTATTTCGGAGTATTTGGCCGCTCGCGACTGGCTTGACAACCCATCGCGCAGCATCGCAACATCAATTGTGCTCGAAGCAGGCGAGCTACTCGAACATTACCAATGGTCCGACAAACCAGTTGGTAGCATAGAAGAAGTTGGTGCTGAGCTGGCGGACATCATGATATATGCCTTTCAATTTGCGCATACCAATAACATCGACATCGCACAGGCTATCTTGAATAAGCTCGAGAAAACTGCCAAAAAATATCCGGCCGAAGCCTTCAAGAATAAGGATAGCGCCGAGATGCACGAAGCTTGGATGACCGCCAAGCGTAACTACAAAAAAGAGAGTTTGTAGGTGGCAAAAGTCTGCACACTGGTATTTTTGCGCCGAGACGACCAGATTCTGCTGGCCATGAAAAAACGTGGCTTTGGCGAAGGGCTGTGGAATGGCGTGGGCGGTAAAGTCGACGCCGACGAGACCATCGAACAAGCCATGATTCGTGAATGCCAAGAAGAAATCAGCGTTACGCCCACGAGTTTTACCAAGATTGCCGAGCGCGATTTTATCAACGATGCCGCGCGCGAGCCGTGGCGCATGATTGTGCATGTATACTTTTGTACTGATTGGACCGGCGAGCCCACAGAGTCTGAAGAAATGGCACCAAAGTGGTACGCGGTTGCCGAGATTCCCTACGCCACCATGTGGCAAGACGATCAAATGTGGCTACCGCTGAGCCTGCAGGGCAAAAAGGTCAAATCCACCTTTACCTTTGACGAGCATGACGACATTCTATCTGCTCAAATCTCCGTCGTCCCGACCGTGTAAGAGTTTAGAAAACGAGTTTATTTTTGGCGAGGGCTTGGGCGCGTGCCAGGCCTTTTTGCCCGGGCAGGAGCGTGAGACCGCACACTGCACCGGCTGCTAATCCGCCAACGAATGCTTTGGCTTTGGCGCGCGCACGGTGCGAGGGGTGCGAGTTGGGGTTGGCTCCGGCAACAAATCGCTGCGATTCAGAAAAGGGGCTCATGGCCACAGCTTTGACAGCCAAGCCTAGTCCGCCCCACGACGAAATCTGTGGGTTGAGGGCTGCAATCGCAGCTTCCCGGCGAGCTGTGTTGATCTGCCACTGGTGCAAAAACTGTGATCCTTGGCGTCTGTCGCTACTTACGCGTTTGGCACGTGCCGAAGCCTCAAAAATTTTGCCGGTAGCATACTCGTATTCTTGTTCGGCATCGGCATCACGACCTGCCTCATGGTAGCTAATGGCTTGTCGAGCACAGAGCACACCAAGGTGCAACGCCGAAGTACTCAATTCTTCCAGCGCAATCACGCGGTCCTGGTCGGTGCTGGCGGGGTCGCGAGACATTCGCTTACCAGTATCGTAGGCAGTTTGCGCGAACATTACTAAATCCTCGATGGGATCCTTGGTGAGGCGTCGCGTGAAAGCATAGGCCGCCTGAACACCAGGGCGCCGCGGGTCATCCTCGGCCAGGTATTCCAGCGCCTCCATGCGCAGTTCGGCGGCAGCCATCATGTCGCCAGAACCGTGCGCCGTAACGCTGCTTGCCAATAATTCCGTGGGGTCATGCTCGATATTCATGGCCATAGTATAGCAATTAGCGATACAATGTGGGCATGGACCAGTCACATTGGGATAAACAGACCAAGGCCACACCACTGTTTCCGGAGCTAGAATGGAGTCGCCCCGAAAACAAAATGCACGCCGGCAAATTGCTGATTATTGGCGGGAATAGTTTTGGCTTTTCGGCGCCAGCAGAGGCCTATGCCGAAAGTATGAAGGCCGGTATTGGCACTGCCCGAGCGCTTTTGCCTCAGTCGATCCAAAAAATTGTGGGCATTATTATCGAGGATGCGGATTTTGCGCCAAACACACCGAGCGGTAGTTTTTCGCAAAAAGCTCTGGCGGAATTTTTGACAGCAAGTATGTGGGCTGACAGTGTACTCCTGGCCGGTGATCTGGGGCGAAATTCGGAAACGGCAATTGTAGTCGAAACGTTTTTGGCAAAATGTCCGCTACCGGTCACTGTCACCAAGGATGCTGTCGACTATTGCACCTCGGCGCCACAGTCGGTGTTGCACCGCGAACAAACCACCTTGGTTTTGAGCTTGTCACAGCTGCAACGCCTGGGAATCGCGGCGCGCTTTGAACACGCCATCACGTTTAGCATGGGGCTTCTTAAATTAGTGGAGTGGTTGCATGTGTTTACCACTCGGTTTGCGCCGCATATCGTCGTTAAACATTTGGATACGATTTTTGTTGCCGTTAACGGGCAGGTGAGCACGACAAAATTGCTCGCAGACATGCCAGCCTGGCGGCTCAAAACCGCGGCGCACGCCAGCGTATGGTGGACACAGAATCCTGCTAAATCCTATGCCGCACTGAGCACAGCTGTACACGAAATTCTTTAGTACCAAACAACAACGCCACGAACCAACATTTGTTTGCAGTCTTCTACGGCAGCTTCGGAATCTGCACATGCCACATATACCGTACAACAGTCTTCGGGTAGGCTGTGAAGTTCGCTGGGCAGCACAAAAAGCACGTCCCATTCAGCCTGCTTAACCGAACTTTTGGCGGCCATACGCAAATGCTCCATGTGACTCAGACCATGCGACAGCTCCTGGATACGGCCAGCGTTTAGGGTGCTGGCACGTTCGCGCTGGACCTTGCGACTAAGCTCGACCCATTGTTTCATCACCGAAGACAGCAACACTTTGGGCTTATCGCTGACGACAATCGCTGTTCCATGCCACTGGCGAGCATATAAATGACTGGCAATATCTTGTGAGAGCGAACCACGGCAGATAACCCGGTGTTCGACGTACAGGCTATCCACCATACAGCTCCATGAACAACTCCATGTCGATTATCTGGCGCTGGCGCTCGGCGACCATGTAGTCCGCCCAGCCCACAATTAATGTAGGCAAATCAGTATAATGCGCATCACAAAGAAACGTCTGGTCGTTTTGGGTGTCGCACATGCCGACGCTCAGCTGACTAAGCGGTAGGTATTTTCGGCAAATACTACACTGCGAATCGTCGGTGTTTATGGCATCGCCCGACAAATATATAACTGACATGATACCGTCTATTTGCGCTGGTTATTGACACGACGAATCGCAATAGTGCAGGGTACATCGCCATAGTTATGGAACATGTACAGAACGAGATACTGCGTTTCGTCGGGCAAATCGAGGCGCTCCAGCGAAATACCAATCTCGTCCTCCATATCGGGCGAAAAAACAAAATCAAAGTCCGGCTCACGCTCGGTGTTTGGGTAGGCACCAAGGCCAACCACTCGGCTGGTCCCGGGGTCTATACTAATAATTTTTCTCGTGACGGGTTTGTAAAAATCGTCAGGGTACGATTCGCGCATTGTATGCTCGCGCATGGCGTGTGGGCATCCTTTCTCTCGTCCGGAGCGCGGGTTTCGCGCCTCCGACAGCTTATTGAGTTAAGTCAGGTATGCAAATCACATGCTGGTTTCCCGCATCTCTGTTGGTGCTTTTCCGGACCAAACGGAGACCAGGCAGCGATTAGCTTTCATAAGAGCGTAGTTACTATCCTTGCGGTAAGGGGTATTTATCCTATAATGAGGGATGGATACCTTCGCACATTTGGTAGCTACAGGTTCCCTAAAATATCAGGAAACAGAGGTGATTAATCAAGTTGTTCGGACTTGAAGAATGACCGAAGAGATGTTACGGTTAGTAACTGAAATGCTTGTTTAAAGTGGTTCAGCAGCTGCTCATATGTATCTTACCGCCGAATCCGGAGAGATGCAACTATAATTTAAATGTAGGGATGCGTGCAAGTATATGTCTTATTTCAAGAATTCCGAGCTAGCCGACACATACCATGTGTCTGATAGAACGGTCCGATATTGGATTCAACTAGCCAAAGAAGGCAAGTTAGATCTAGCCCTCCATACTGAAGGCGATAAGTCCTATCTCGCCAAAACTTCCGGAAACATACTGATCATCGAGAAGCACGTTGCAAAATTCAAGAAGCACCGCCCCCGCAATGCTCACAAAATAGTTACGCCGCGGCCTGAGTTCTATCGACTTTTTACGCAATCCCAAATTTACGACATCGTTCGCAACCTGGAAATGCACCACGAAATTCCACGCCAGTACAATTATTTTGACGGTGGAGCAACTGAGTGGGACCAATACACACAAGAGCTTGCTAAAGAAAAGACTCCGAGTCTTCTAACTAAAACCGCCGAACTCCTAGCTGAAAGTCAAAACTATCTCGATAAGCGCTTGGCAAAATACGATCGGGTCAATGTGGTTGATATCGGCGTCGGCAATGCCTTGCCATCGAAGGGGCTACTCGCACATCTGATACAAGAGAAGCGTTTAGGCCGCTATATTGCCATCGATATCAGCCCCGAAATGCTTGATATTGCCGAACGCAATGTTAAGCAATGGTTCGGCGATAAAATTGTCATCGAAAAATACGAAATGGACATTACCCACGAGCGGTTCACGAACATATTGGCCGAAGGCTATTTGAGTAGTACTAATGACACTGCCAACTTAGTACTATTTTTCGGTGGTACTGCAGATAATTTTAGGAACCCCGATGACGCCTTCCGAACCATTAATGAAAGTATGAACACCAACGATCTGCTGATATATTCGGACAAACTCGAGACCGAAGAAATGAGTCCGCAATGGTTTCAATATTCAGCAAAGCCGGGCAAGTTAGAGCTCGCCCCTATTCATCGTGTCGTATTCGACCTGTTGAACATCGATGACTCATTCTACGACGTAGAGATGGGTTTTAATGAACGTACCCGACAACGCTACACGAAGACTCGCTTAAAGGTAGCTCTCACTCTTAAATTTTTATTCGACGAAGGTGAACGCGTGGTTGAATTCGAGAAGGGCGACGCAATTTTATTATGGCGCTCATGGCAAATGACCGCGCCATTGGTCTACGAACAATTCAACCGAAACGGCTTTTACACGCTCCACTCCAGCCAAACCGACGACCGGGAATATCTCCTGACCGTCTCCCAAGTCAAACGCAACTGACTTTTAATACACCGTTGTTGACATTGGCGGGAACCTTGTTTACCTTAATGGCGTGAGTCAACCACATCATGAATCAACCCAATCCCAATCAACTGCAAAATATGGAAGATGTCACTCGTTATTGGAGCGACTGCGCTACGCAATTGCAGAAAACTCCCGACGATAAGCTCGTAGCAAGCGCGATTGTGGCCGTGGTTGGAAATAAGCACGATGATCTATGGTACCGTGGATCAGACTCGCATCCGGCTTACTCAATCATATTTGAGCTGCATAGTTGAAACTTCCGACGGGTCGAAAGAGTGGCGAGCTGATGCTTGGGAGTGCATACGGGCGCTCATAAAAGTCCTCGAGCAAACATATGCTAAGGAATAGGCAACATTAGAATTAGTAGCGCATGTATTTGGCGGTGTGGTCAGTTATGTGGTATAGATACTAAGTCAGCAGATTGCTGAAGAACCATCACCACAAGAGGGAGCTGCACATGCAGCCCGAAGTTGATAACGTCCGCAGTATCAAGCGGATGACCGTCGTCTACGCCCGCGAAGCGGTGCCGGCTGCCTGGGAAAAATCCATTTTCCTGGCCGGGCCGTCGCCCTCCGAAAACGGTGTGATTTCCTGGCGCGTTCGCGCTGTGGAAATTCTCGAGAAGATGGGCTACGACGGCGTCGTGTTCATCCCCGAGAGTCGGCCAGACGAGCGCGGCAACACTCGCTTCGAGGTCGACTACATCGAGCAGGTCGAGTGGGAAGAGCAGTGCCTGAACATGGCCGACGTGATCGTCTTCTGGGTGCCACGCAATCGCAAAAGCCTGCCCGGTATCACAACCAACGCAGAGTGGGGCGCCTGGCAAGATTCCGGCAAGGTCGTATTCGGAGCACCGGAAGACGCCTGGAAAACGCGCTATCTCAAGCGATACGCCGAAAAGCTCAAGGCGCCCACGGCCGCAACGCTCGAAGACACGATCAGCCAAGCGCTGGACCTCCTCGGAGAAGGCGCTCTGCGCTCTCGGGGCGAACGCAGCATCCCGCTGTTCATCTGGCGCCTCGGGCACTTTCAGCAGTGGTACCGGTCACTCGTGCAAGCAGGCAACGTGCTGGAAAGCGCCCGCGTTGTCTCGACGTTTCGGCCAGCCGGGAATCGAACGTTCGCGTTCCTCTGGATAATCCAGCCGGTGGTCTACATCACCAAGGAAGGGCGCAGCAAGACCAACGAATTCGTCCTGTCGCGCACCGACATTTCGAGCGTGGTGCTCTACCGTCCAGCCAAGGATCTGCTCGACACCGAGATCATCCTGGTTCGAGAGTTCCGTAGCCCGGTGTCCAATCCGACGGGAAACGTCTGGGAACTTCCCGGCGGCTCCAGCTTCAAGCCCAACCAAAACCCGCTCGAGGTAGCGGCAGATGAGATCAGCGAGGAGACTGGCTTGATGGTCGAAAGCACCCGGCTCACATATCACGGTGCCAGGCAGGTCGTCGCAACCTTCAGCACTCACAAGGCTGACCTGTTCAGCGCTCCGATCACCGACGAGGAGATCGCCTGGCTTCGTTCCCAGAAGGGTGTCGTCCGTGGTGTCGAAGTCGACTCCGAACGCACCTACGTGGAAGTCATGACCTGGCGCGAAATCCTCGCGGGCAACCTCGTCGACCACGCCATGATCGGCATGATCGCTCAGGTGTTGATGCGATACGTCAGCTAACAGTGTGATGGTTCTGCAGATATAAAACTCCGCTATTTGCGGGAAAATCTGCCGGGGTGGCGGGAAATTGGCACACAGCCAAACTCTCGCCACCTCAATCGCACAACAAATTATCATCACGTTTGCTCCGTAGTTTTACGGAGTATTTTTATGCAAAACAACCAGCTTACAAGCCAAAAATATCGAGGTATTCGTTGAAATCGGCAGCGATGATATCGGGTCTCACGGGGCGGGCGAGCAATTCGGCGGCCGTAAAGCGCGTCGTTACGGCACAAGTATACATGCCGAGCGCCTTGGCAGCCTCGATGCCACGTGGGTCATCTTCGAATGCTAAAATCTGGGGCGCATCGGCGACAGAAATTCCCAAAGATTCAATTGCCCGGCGGAAGGAGTCAGGGTCTGGCTTAGGCAGCCGCGAATCTTCTTTGGCGATGATATTTTTGGGTGGAAAATACTCGTTAAATCCATGCACATCCAAAAATCGAAGAATGTCGGCGCGCTGGCCGGTGCTAGCGATAGCTAATTTACCCGCAAAACCATGCGCGTACAGCTTGCCAAAAAAGGCGTTGGCGCCAGGAACTTCGCGGGCGTCGGTTTCCAGTAAGTGGCGGTATGAAACGTCTTTGGCTGCAACTAACTCACGAATAATTGGGTGTTGGGTGTCAAAGGGCGTGTCGTTGCGCACGATTCCACGTTGGACAAGCAACCACCAGAACGCACCCTCTACGCTATGCACAGATGCATTTACAAATGCTACCGTGTTCAGTTCAGCAGGTAACTCAGCGAGAGCTGGCATGTCGCGCTCGGCACCAATCGCGCGAATAGCATCCAAACGCGAACGCTCGTGCAAACCAGTGCCAGCAAGTGTGCCATTATCCAAAATAGTGTCGTCAAAGTCCGATACGACAGCGATGTAATCAGACAGCTCGAGTGTTTTCGTCATTGAGCAATAGTATCACACCAGCGATAAACCGCAGAGCCTAGTCTGCAATAGTCGGTTCATTGGCAACCGGCATGTTCCGACTAACCCATATCCAATACAGCAGGATGCAAACGGCAAAGGCGGCCACACAGCGAATTGCCACCAGCGCGTTGTACTTTTGGAATAACCAGCCCAACAGAAGGCTCGCCGGAATGGTAGCGAGTCGTCCCATCGTGGACACAACCGACAAAACAGCAGTGCGCGCATGGGACGGCGTGCTTTCTTGGATGCGCGTTTCGATCTGGTTAAGCAGCGCACTACTTGCCACTGCCTGGATCATAAATAGCACGATACTGAAGCGGTTATCAATGAACGCCATCAGCACAAGTGGCACAACCGAGCAGGCAATCAGCGTATGCAAACGCGCTCTAAATCGATGGGCGATCAAACTGCCGAGCGACATCGCAAAAGCATACACCGCCCACAAAATTCCGATAACTTGCGGCGCGGTCACATATCGGAGTATGTACAGCTGGCCAAAATCAAGTTTGAATAATTCAATAACTGCAAACATCGTCATCACCACAACCAGCCCCTGCAAAAGCCGCATACGGGCAATGGTCATAGCAGCCTGGCCCACTTGCTGCAAGGGGCGATCTTTGTCGAGAGCCTTGTGAAACCTTGGCTCATGCATGCTCAAAATGACAAGCACATTGAGTAAACATGAGCCAATTGTGGCATAAAATGCCATTCGATACCCGTAGTGGTGCACCACAAAACCACCGGCAAGGTCGCCAATCCCAGCTGCCAACAAGAAGAGCGCATAGGCTCGACCGTTTATGCGACTGTACTGCGCCGCTTTACCATCTTCGTGCAGCGTATCGTACATAATCGCTTGGTAAGTGCCGCCGGCGCTCACAATATACAGCCCATACAACAACTCGCCAATAAGATACACGCTGGCACTGTGGCTTTTGCCAAAGACCAGTGAGCTCAGCGCAAGTCCCAGCGCAGCGACCAAAAGCATGCCCTTGCGGCTCCATTTGTCAGCCAGCATTCCAGCGGGGATGTCGAATATTACCAAGAACACGATAAATATGGCCGTCAGCACACCAACGCCCACGGCACCGATATCGATACTGCGCATAAATAATTTTTCGATGCTGTACCAAAAAACCAGCCCCGTCAGGAAATTGCTGGCATAGATTTTGTGAACAGAGCTAATCTTCATCTGTACCATTGTACGGTTTGCGCATCAAAAACCAAAAACTACAAAGATTCGAACATGTCAGTGAGGTCGTGCTAATCGATAGACTGTTCGGTAGCACTCAGGTTTTCTTCTAGCAAATCTTCCACGGCGCGAATCTCAGCCTCCACCGTTTCCTCGGCACGAGTAAGCCAGCCACGCCCAGCAGTGATGAGAGTAAGACTAACATTGCCTATGGTTGCCATCATCGGTCCTGCGATTGTGGCCAGATGCATCCCACTCGTTGCGGCGACGGCGCCAAAACCCAGGCCGCCAGCTGCCGCATTCGCAGCGAACAGTTGCCAGGCCTCTTCACGCGGCCTATGCCACGCGTGTGCCAAGGTAGGCCAGGTAGCGACAGCATTGGCAGCCATGGCCATAAATGCACTCAACGGTTTATTCTCTGGGAAAGCTATAACCATTACCAGGCAGAGCAGAGCAGAAACAAGGCAGATCCAATCCGTGGTGCCCGTGGGCCTATCCGCCTGCTTGCGTCTGATGCTTACCAAAATAATCGCCGCGTTCATACCGGCAGCCGCACCGTTGATAGACGCTGCCAGATACGAATGACTCATCACCGCCAAAACAGTGAACGTGGCATTGGCCGTGAACCAAGCAATCCATGACGCCATTCGCGGCCTCGTTTCGCCCCGCTGAATACTCAGAAGATATTTAAAAGCACCAACCAAAGAAATACCTGCGCCAATGCAGGCTAATAGTATGCTACCCACTATACTGTCCTTTCCCCTTATGTCTAAAGAGCAAGTTTACTACACATAATAAGTGTAGGTAACCTTGTTTTTGCATACGATATGCTTCGTAATAGCTTTTATGCTTGCGTGTGGGCGGGGGAGGGAATCGTCTGCGCAGGACGCAGCGGGAGGGAATCGCTTCTGTTTGACTGCAAATTTGCCGATATTCATTCGATTCCACTGCTAACTCAAGAAAAGAAAACAACCAACTCGAAAGTTGGTTGTTTTCTTTTGGTGGGCGAGGAGGGAATCGAACCCTCACGAGCTTGCGCTCACAGGATTTTGAGTCCAGCGCGTCTACCAATTCCGCCACCCGCCCAGGTCCATAATTGGTAGGAACAGGGCTATTGTACTATACTTATAAGGATAAATCGAGCCCTATGCTCATAAAATATGATGAATCCATTATTTGCCTCCGACGATGACGACAACAAGCCAGCAAAGGACGACCCAGGGTACGTGCTGCCGAATCGTCATGGGCGAAAAATTCAGCCATTACATGACGGTATTCAGCCTGAAACTCATGCAGACTTTGCGCCAGCACCAATGCCCGCCTCGCCTTTTGACAGTATGAAGCACCAATCTTCGACGGTCAGTGCCGATACATCGAGCCCAACGGGTGCCGCCCCAAAACAGAAGCCCGCCAAAGTTGCCAATCCGGCCGTTGAGCTTATTCGACGCAAACTCGAAACACTCTACACGGCCGAGCCAGATACCGACAAAGAGATCCACGAGGTTGCTGCCATTCATCAGCCACAGCGCAGTAAACATCAGCAATTTATGTATGACTTGAGCACGTCCGGCAAGTCGCTCGCCCAAATTCAAACCGAATGGCACAACTACTACATTCACTTACCGGATGCCGAAAAGCACCAGGTATGGCAAGAGTTCTACGCCAATAACAATAGTCGGCAGGGTGCATTTGGCGGCCAGGTGGCGCAGGTAGCACAAACAGCACATGTTCCTCATCCTGCAGCCGCACAACTGCCTCATCGCCCAGCAACACCAGCGCAAGCCGCGCAGCAGTTCCAGCCAGCACCAATCCCAACGCTTCAATCTGCATTACCGCTTGCGTCCGCGGTGAGCCCAGTCAATCCAATTCAGTCGATGATTACTGTGGCCGACCACACCCCGCAAGCACCCATGGAACAGTCCAAGCCGCTGTCCAAGAAGGCTGCGAGCCTAGCAAAATCCAAGGCGGCACAAGCCAAGGCGGCACAAGCCAAGGCTGCCAAAAGCGCCAAGGCCATCAAGAGCAAGGTACTAAAGCGTGTTAATATGAGCGCTGCAGCGCAAGCCAAGGCTGCGCAACACATCAAATCGTTGTTGTTCGGCATCGGCAGTGGGGCACTGGTGTTAATTGTGGTGCTGTTTGGATTATTCAACGAAATGGTCATCGCACCATTTATTCAGCCGAGCAGCCACGCCAGCGCCACGCCAATTATCCTCAGTTCCAACGATGTCGCACCAAGCGCCACGCCCGAAGTTATTATTCCAAAAATTAGTGTCGAAATTCCTGTCGATTATTCGCTTACCAGCAACGACGAAAACGGCATCGAAAACGCTCTAGAGAGCGGCGTTGTGCACTATCCAAGCACTGTTAAACCGGGCGAGCAGGGCAACGCCGCATTCTTTGGACACTCTAGTAATAACATTTTTAACCCTGGCAAATACAAGTTCGCATTCGTAATGCTACATACCTTGGTGCCCGGCGATATTTTCTACCTGACATACAACAACAAGGTCTACACGTACCGCGTGTACGACAAGCAAATTGTCAGCCCAAGCAACGTTTCCGTGCTGAATAATGTGGACGGCAAAACCGCGACCGCAACGCTGATCACGTGCGATCCGCCAGGCACTTCGCTGAACCGTTTAGTTGTATGGGGCGAACAGATTAGCCCTGACCCAAGCGGCGCAACCGTAGCCGCACCAACCACCACAACCGTGGCGCCAAAGACAATCAACGGCAACGGCCCCACGCTCTGGAAGCGCCTCACCGGCTGGCTGTAGCCATAGCTTTGACCTACCTTGCACTATCTACCAAAATAGTGCTCGTGAAGCTCATCAAGTCTACGCTTGGTTTCCGTGACGTTACGTTCGAGAGTTGTCAAGACGGGATTGAGCATATGGCCAGTAGATGTATTGGCAGCGGCAGATCGCCTTACGAGGTAATGCTCCAGTTCACCAACTGCGCCGTAGTGTGCCTTAAGAGCTTTGATATAATCTGGGTGGTCGTGACTATTTGCGTTCATAACCACAGTGTAAATCACACTTCTTCGAGTGCCTATGAAATGTCAATAACTTCGTAGTTATATTTACATTTTTGCTATTTTGGGAACCTCAGCGGACTAATGGCTAGAGGTCGTTTGGTGTGCGCAGGGCAGTCTTTTGGACGAGTACATCACCGGCAGCAGTTGGGCTGTCAATCGTGTACAAATAGGTGTAGCCGCGATCGAAGAACGGCAAGAAGCTTGCACTGCCCGCGACAAGCGTCTGGCGATTGGTGCCGTCAAAATCGGCGATTACAACTTTACCATCAGAAATGTACGTGATTCGATCGCCGTCCATCCATGTAGCATGAACTTGCGGGGCGTCCATGGTTGCTGGAGACGTATATGTGTAACCCTTATCATTTTGGACGTCGTACACCGAGAAGTGGTTAGCATTTTCGGTCATAATAAATCGAGCATTGCTTGAAAACGCTACGTAATTAGGGTCGGCAACTTTAAGTACACGAACTGGCACCGTAATCTGCTGATTCTTGAGCATATCGACAGGATTTTTATAGACATATACTTTGCCCTCGGAAGAGGAACCGGCCGCGACATACCAGTCACCACTGTACTGTGTGAGGTTCACCAAATATTGTGAACTGGTTGGGATTGTTCGGATAGTGTAGGTATCGGTGCCCTGGTGCCATTTAACAAGCGCTTTGCCGGCGGGCGCGCCCTGCGTCGTAACATACAACATAACATCAGTGCCATATGATTTAGAAGCCAACACATTGGTCAGATACGGTTGGGGTACAGGGTCCTTGAGACTCGCAGTCGTCAATGCGCCGCTAGCTTGGTCGTACAAATAATACTGGTCATAAGCTTGGTTGCGCAGCTCAATGCTCGTAGGGTTGGTACCCCATTCGGTCGTTAGATTAAGTGATTTGGTCGTATCCTGCGTGTCTAGAAGCACGTATTCACTACTCGACTGACCAGCTTTTTGGAATGTGTGCTTGAGCACTACGTGGCGATTATCGGTAGACCACTGCGCCAGTTGCCAACCTTGCGCCGCACCAGCATCAGTTGCTGTAAAAGCATTGTCAGGAATTGTGATGGTTTTTATCGTTTTGGTAACATCTTTTGGTTTGCTGAGGTCATATATATCAAATTTGTTTTCGGCGCTTGCATTTTGGGCCAATAGCCAACGCCGGTCAGGACTTTCGGTGGCCAGCTGAACTGGCTTGTCATATGATTTGACCGAACTTGTCTGCAACGAGTTGGGGATCAGGAACGGATAGTCAAAGCGCTCAACGCTGCCACCCTCAACCGTAACGGCGCGCTTCCACTCTCGGTAGCCAGTACGTTGCAAACTGAAGGTATATTGACCCGATGTCAGAAGTAATCGCGCATTGGTGTTGTTGGGGTTTTGCTTGCCGTTTACATAGATGGTTGCAGGGTTTGGCGTCGACGACATAAACACCAGGCCATTTTGGATGACCTTGCCACTACTGTCTACACCAAAACCGTAGGCCTGGTAGAGCAAAATAATGGTTGTCAGAACAAGAGCGATAGCAATTAGAACGTAGCCGACCAAAATCCGGATAGTGTGAGCTCTTTGTTTTTTGGGATCAAGAAAATCCATATATCAGGTCCTATTATATAACGACTCATAGAATAAACCAGCCCTATTGAATACATTTTTTGGTTGCAAGCGCGCTGTAGGAGCGGTACTATACGTAGTAACGTACGCGTAAAGACACAAAAGGGTAACAACGTCGTGGGCAACAACATTATCGAAATTAACGGCAAGCGTTATGATGCACGTAGCGGCAACTATCTCGGGGACGGGGTAAAAACAGCCATTCAGCGTCAGCGCACAACACAGCATCGCGGTCGAGTCATCGACGGCTTTGTTAAGCCGAATGGCATCCAGTCTACTGCATTGAAGCCGGCGGCTTTTAGTGCAAAAGTTGCGCCGAATCACACCAAAACCGTAGGCACTGCTGCTAAAATTGGCCAACCAAAAGCAATGGAACCAATTAAGGCCAAAAAGCCCACCACAAAGCGGGCACCGGGCGTTAGCGCAAGCGCGCACCAGCCCGAAAAAGCCAAAACGCTTATGCGAACAGTGGTGCACAAGCCAAAAATTTCGGTTAAACCACCTATCAAGGCTCAGGGTTCAAGCGAAGTTGCTGCCGCTCCTGTCTCGGATTTGGTACCAACACTTAAATTATCAGCTCACAATGTAGATGCCCGCCGTCTTGCACGGGCTCGGCAAGCCATGCAGAATGCTCGTATTACTCGTTTTACGACACTCCAGCAAAATCACCCGGTCGCACGCCGAACTGCAGTCGCGGAAACCCGTGCAACCCCCGTTCACCATGTAGTACAACCTGCACACAATACAGCACACACCAAACAGCCACAGCAGAGCAGTCATCACACGCAACGTTCGGCAGATCTATTCCAGGCGGCAGTCGCTAACGCACGTAGCCACGAACAGCCCGAACACAAGGTCAAAAGAAGTGGACGACAAAAACTCATTAGCATCTCTGCCAGCCTGGCGGCAGTCGTTATTATTGCTGGTTTTATTGGCTACATGAATATGTCGTCAATCGAGATGCGAGTGGCATCAGTTCGCGCTGGATTTAGCGCTCAGCTTCCTGGCTATGCGCCCAATGGATACGCGCTCAATGGCGGCATCAAGGCAGCACCAGGCGTTGTCGCCACAACCTATCGCTCTGGCGATAGCTCATACACGTTGCAGCAGCAATCCTCAAGTTGGGATAGTCAAACCCTGTACGATAACGTCGTTGCCGTTAGTAGCGATAAACACCAGACCGTCCAAAGTCAGGGTCGTACCGTATACATCTACGGCGATAAAGCTGCATGGGTGAACGGCGGAGTTTTGTACAACTTATCGTCCGATGGCAACATCAATAACCAGGAAATCCTGTCAATCGCTACTAGCATGTAGCTCAACACGTTCATGAATTATCAGCCGCGCATTCCCAACTGCGCGGTTTTCTTATATAATTACTTCTTATGAAACCTATCCGAACTCGTTTTGCCCCAAGTCCAACCGGCGCTTTACATTGTGGCGTCGTCCGCACTGCGCTCTTTGCATGGCTGCTCGCCCAAAAACAAGGCCAATTTCTGCTACGCATAGAAGATACCGACCAAAAACGAGAAGTCGAAGGTGGTACGCAAAATATTCAGGAAGCCTTGCGATGGCTCGGGCTTAATTGGGATGAAGGCCCTGAGATTGGTGGCCCCCACGCACCATATATCCAGTCCGAACGACTCGATATCTACAAAAAATACGCGCAAGATTTGTACAAAAAGGGACTTGCATACGCCGACCCATATACCCCCGAGGAAGTTGAGGCATTTCGTGCGCAAGCTAAGGCCGAGAAACGACCATTTCTATATCGCGATCACCGTCCGGACCACGTAATCGAATGGGATGGCAGCCAGCCGCTCCGCATTCGGCTTGAGCCCAAGTCCCACAGTTGGGACGATGCGATTATGGGCACCATAAACATGGGGCCCGAAATGATCGACGACTATATTATCATGAAGTCTGACGGATTTCCCACGTACAATTTCTGCCATATTATTGACGACCACCTGATGGGTATCACGCACGTCTTGCGCGCCCAAGAGTTTTTGTCGAGCATTCCGAAATTTATTGCCGCCCACGAAGTTCTGGGCTGGGAAATGCCCATCAATGCGACTACGCCGCCCGTACTAGACGAGACCGGCAAGCGCAAACTTAGCAAGCGACTCGGCGCCAAGCCCGTTCTGGAATATCGTGACCAAGGATTTTTGCCAGAAACGATGATCAATTTTATTGCCTCGCTTGGCTGGAATGACGGTACTGAACAAGAAATCTTTAGCCGCGAAGAGCTTATCGAAAAGTTTAGCCTGGACCGTGTACAAAAAAGTGGGGCGCGGTTTGACGAGCAACGCCTGCTGTGGATGAGTGGCCACTACATGCGTGCACTCTCGTTGGATGATTTGTTCCAGCGAAGCCGCAATTTCTGGGGTCCTGAAGCCGCTAGCGCCTCTGATGAATTCAAAAAATCCGTGCTAAGTTTGATTCAGGAACGTTTGAAGTTCTTGGGTGAAATTCCCGGCCTTACCAATTTCTTCTTTACCGATTTGCCGGTAAACATGGACCTTATTAGCACCAACAAGCAGCTCAAAAAGTTCGAGCACAGTGAATTGAAAACGCTGCTTGAACAGGCGCGCACCAGCCTGGAAACCAGCGACTTCACAGCCGCAAATCTTACCGAAAACTTGAATACGCTTTTGGAAACTACTGGTCAAAAGCCAGGCGTTTTGTTTAGCCTGATCCGCATCGCCAGCACACAAGCGCCATCCAGCCCAGGCCTTGCTGACACCTTAGCTGTCTTGGGCCGCGAGACATCACTTCGTCGCATCGAAGCCACAATCGCCAGTCTATAACTTGTTAAAAACCTTGTTTTATTGTATGGTACATTAGTCTCAACCGAGGCAATTCGGTATACACCGAACCCACCAACCGAAGGAAATCCAATGGTATTTCGCCAGGATGGCATGCCCGAGGCGCTGTGTCTGCGCACCTTCACGGGAAGGATGTCGATCATCATGCGCCCGGCAGGTGCGCGGCAGTTGCTCGCCTGGGAAGACGCCGTCAAGCGACAGCTGACCTCGTGGGGCTACGAAGTGAAGGATGTCGCCTTCATCGGTGGATCCGTTCCCGCAGTCGACGACTGCATCGACATGCGCGTGACGCTTACCGACGTGTGCCGGTTCAACGAACAGCGCCGACGCGAACTTCATCATCTGGTGGCGCCGAAGTTCCGTCGCGCTGCTACGGCTTCGGCCATCGTCTACCCGGCGACCACCCGTATCACCGTCGTGCTGCCCCAGAACACAACCTTCGACCAGGCAGAGCTCAGTGTCGCGGCAAACGACGGCTACCACCTCAGTGCCAACCGAGTCGAATTCTGGGCGAATGCAGGCAACTCCAGGTCCATCTGGCTCAAAGCCAAAGAGGTCGCAGCCTGCGGCGACGCCTATCTGGTAGGTGAACTGCACGTCTGCACCGAGTAGGGGGATCATCCTTCGGTAAGCCCGCGTGCTCATGTTTTGTCCGTTCACACGGGCCTTCTTATATAGAAGAACATGAGCACGCGGCACGAACACATCATCATATTATTGTTGTACACGCAGGAATGCGATACCATATTTCTGTCTCAGAGAGACATCGGCAGTAAGCCGACCCACCAACCGAAGGAAACTCGTGGACGACAACACGACCAGGCCATACGCGATGGTGTTCCAGTCGCAGGGTCTCGATTTGTTCTTCTGTGATGGAAGCGATTTCGACGCCATGGCTCAGACCGCCCAGAACATCCGGGTGGCTCTTGCTGGCGCCCAGATCACCTACAACGAGACGAGGCTGACCAGCCACGACAATGGTTTCAGGAAGGTCTTCGTCATGGGTCTCGAGCTCGAGCACCACGTGTTCAGGAGTGACGAGATGGACCGCCTGCAAGACATTGCCAAGGTGCGTTTCCGCGCCATCGGGTCCGCGACCGCAACGCAGATCTTCTACGATGGCAGCTACGCCAACACCGAGGTTGCCATCACCGTCCAGCAGGGCAAGCCCATGCTGGGGGAGTCCAAGAGCTACGACCGTGACGCATTCCGCCACTACCTGAAGGGAGACACCGTCTGCTTCATGTTGCCCGAGCCGATTGGTCGGCCAGGAAGTGAAGGTGACGATCCGCTGATCTCCGCGTTCTACGGAGCCCGACACCTCGGTGTCTACATCCGTGACGCGATCACCATGAGGCAGTGCAACATCCTGCCGGAGCTGACCGTACCGATGACCGCCACCGAGTAGCCTTCGGTCAGTCCTCGCTCTGATGTTTTGTCCGTTCACACGGGCCTTCTTACAAGAAGAACATCAGGGCGGGGCACGAACAGCATTATTGAGAGTCCGCCCAAAGAGACTGGGCGGACTTTTTTGTTTTTCTTTGAACTTTAAGCGTAAGCGCTGCTACAATAGGTACCATGCAGGACGATATACACACGTCACCAAAAACAAACAACGGACAGCACCATTCACCTATTAAACAGTGGAGTGAGTCAGCTGGTCCAGGATCATCATTCGTGAGTCATCACGGCAAGCAGGGTCACAAAAAATGGTGGCCACCGCATTGGCCTCAGCTCAGCAAAAAGCAATGGATTATTGTGGCCGTAGTCGCCGTAGTAGTAATCGGTGGCGGCATCACCGCCTACGCCATGATGTCCAAACCCAAGCCAGTTGTACACACCACAACTGTCAAAAAGGCTCCGGTTGTTACCAAGCCAGCACCCGTTGTTCTAACATCAACGCTAACCGGCATGCCGGTTGCTGACGCAAGTATCAACGACCGACCGGTTACAGCAGTGATGATCGAAAACAGCACGTTTGCACGTCCTCAATCTGGTCTCGACCAGGCTGGCGTTGTTTTTGAGGCCGTTGCCGAAGGCGGTATCACTCGATTTGTGGCACTCTACCAGGACACTGCACCAACGTACATCGGTCCAGTTCGCTCAGTTCGGCCATACTACTTGCAGTGGCTGATGGGCTTTGACGCAAGCGTGGCTCATGTTGGCGGCAGTCCCGAGGCACTCAACGATATTAAAAGTTGGGGCACTAAAAACCTCGATCAATTTACCAATGGCAGCTACTTCCATCGCATTACTGCACGCGTTGCGCCACACAATGTCTATACCAGTCTCGCTAATCTGAACGCGCTAGAGGCAAAATTAGGCTACGGCAAATCAGCCTATACTGGTTTTGCCCGCAAGACTGCCACACCGAGCGCAAGTCCCACTGCCAGCAGCATTGATTTTGCAATTTCCAGTGCAGATTATAATGTCCATTACGACTACGATAAAGCTTCCAATAGCTACAAGCGGTCCGAGGGCGGTAAACCACATATGGTCGTTGACGAATCGGGAGTGCAAACCCAAATTACTCCTAAAGTCGTGGTCGGTTTGGTGATGCAAAAGGGGATTGAGTCCGATGACCTGCACAGCAGCTATAACACCATAGGCAGTGGGCAGGCGTACGTGTTCCAGGACGGAATCTTAACCGTTGGAACCTGGCACAAGGCCGACAGTAAAACCAACTTCACCTTCACCGACGCTAACGGTGCACCGCTCAAATTCGACCCCGGTCAAACCTGGCTAACTGCGCTTGGCGCGGCTAGCTCGATAAGCTACAAGTAATTAATGAATAACTTCCAGAAATTTACCTCGCAGATTCGCATTCAAATTGTTTTGATGGTGCTGCTGAACAATCTTTTGTTCATTGCCGATTGGTGGTTGGTCAGCAAAGTGTTTGACCTGACAGGTTACTGGTTTTTCGCTTCGTTGATCATTGTGCCACTCCTGTCCGTAACTATCATTCCTTGGATCGGGACACGATACATCACCCAGCCGACTAAACTTATTTGGCAAGCCATATTGCATTTGGCACCTGACACCAGCAGCGTGCCAGCACCCGACCTCAAGACAGCACATCTTGGCAAGGAACTCGTCATGAGTTTGGTTTCGCACGTGTACCAACTGGCAAGCGTTGCCGAAACTGTTAGCAAGACGGCCGAAAAGGACCAAGCTGACATCAATCATGAATTCGTCGCTAATAGTCTGCCGTTGCCTCTGATGATCCTCGACAAGCAAAATGTAATTGTTTTTGCCAACCAGGCCACGGCGAGCTACCTCAAACAAACGCGCGAAGATATTGTCGGGCAAAACTTCTATTCCAAGGTAGACATGGCATTCACCAATGAGCACACTTTGGACGCCTGGTTGCAAGAAGCCAAGGCCAACAAAGCCGTAGCAAGCCAAACATGGGAGCGTGTGCGCCTTAATATAGCGGGTCAAGCTGATGAAGACCCAAGTGCGCAACCACAGTTTGACCTAGCAGCATACTACAATCGTGATAATCCCAACGGCTTCGAAACAATGGTCGTGATGTTTGACCACACCAATCAGTACGCCCAAGATGACCAGGCCATGAGTTTTGTAGCCATTGCCGTGCACGAACTGCGCACACCTTTGACATTACTGCGTGGGTATATCGAAGCCTTCCAGGAAGAATTGGGCGGCAAGGTCGACCCAGAACTCGATGGGTTCATGAAGAAGATGGCCGTCGCCGCGAGCCAACTATCCTCGTTTGTGAATACCATCCTCAATGTATCACGCATCGAAAACAACCAGCTGGAATTGCAGCTACACAAAGAATCATGGGCCGATATTTTGCAAAGCGCGATTAGCACCATGCAGCCGCGTGCCGAAGTTCGCGGCATTCATCTAGCCTTAGAAATCGACCCCGACTTGCCAGAGGTAGGAGTCGATCGCGTAAGCATCACCGAAGTCCTCAATAACCTTATCGATAATGCCATTAAATACAGCGGCACGAGCGACAAGATCATGGTGCATGCCTACAAGACAAACGATGGCAACGTCGAAACTACCGTTAAAGACTTTGGCGTGGGCATTCCTCAGTCGGCTGTGCCGTATCTGTTCGACAAATTCTATCGTAACCATCGTAACCGCGCCCAGATTGGCGGCACCGGGCTCGGCTTATATCTAGCCAAAGTCATAACTACCGCTCATGGCGGTAATATCTGGATCCGCTCACAGGAAGGTGAAGGCAGTACCTTCGGCTTTACCGTTATACCGTTTGCTCAAGTTGCCGATAGTACTAAAACCAGCGATAATGGCAGTGCGGACATTGTCCGAAGCGCCCATGGCTGGATCAAAAATCACTCAATGTATCGGAGATAAATACACATGGACCCACATACCGTCACCGCAGAACACCCCATTGGCAAAAAGATTCTTTGCATCGAGGATGAACATTTTATTAGCGAGCTATACGTCCGCGCACTAACCAAAGCTGGCTACGACGTTACCGTCGAAGTTGATGGCCAAAAGGGTCTTGGCCTCGCACAAACCAACCAGTACGACATTATTTTGCTTGATCTGATGATCCCAACCATTACTGGCATCGAAGTACTGCGCCATTTACGAAACACCACTGAAACGCCGCATCTCAAATCGAAAATTATTATCACAACCAACTTGGAGCAGCGCGAAGATATTCGAGCTGACATCGAAAAACAGGCCGACGGCTATATCGTTAAAGCCGAAATCACACCCCACGAACTCGTTGAATTCTTGGATGGTTTAGCGCTCTAGCCACTTGTCTTACGCATAGTTTGTAAAACAACTGAAATAATTGTATAATTTTCTAGTCCTGTTCGCTACGACCCGAAAGTAGGCGACATGCAAGTACATTCCTATGGCACCGACTCCGACGACCGCCCGGACGTTCCGATCATGGAGAGGATGGACGAGCCGGAAGCTCAGCGCGAACTGCTCGCGAAGTACGGCTACGAGACCCTCGCAGCCCGCGCAGAACTCGTGACCACCACTCGCTACCCGTCGATGCGAGCCGACCTGGATACCTTCCGTAGGTACTTCAGCGAGACGCCCGACCGCAAGACGCTCACGGTACCCGTCGACGACCTGCTGCCCGACATGGCAAAGGCCGACGAGGCCACCAACAGCAAGGGCAAGAAGCTCTTCGCCGACCTGGAGATCTGGGCCACGCCCGACAACAGCGCACTGCTGCTGGTCGGCGTCGTGGGCACCGACACCACCGGGCGCGAGTACTTCCTCGTTTCGCAGGCCAACAATCTGTCCCACATGATTGAGGTCAGCGAGATGCGCAAGCACCTCACCATCGAGGGGCGAGCCAACGCCAAGCTGAGCCAGCGCGAGCGCCGCAACGCCAAGTGGCTCCGGATCGCCGATGTCACAATGGGCCCGGTGTTCGGCATCATCGCCATCGCAACTCTGAGTCTGTTGGTTTTCTGGCAAAACTGGAACTGGTGGCTCATCGGCGTTATCATCTTCGCCGGCGTGGCACTCATCTGCAGCATCGACGAGTCCGGAAAGGAAACCGGAACGGATCCGTCGTCGCAGATCAGCGCCTGGCTCAGTGGACTCTGCATCGCCATGATGGTGTTCTACGGCCTCGCGAACTTCTTCGGAGCGGTCAGCCAGCACACCATCACGGACAAGACGATCCTCGCCTGCAAGGTCACGAGCAGTGCGAATAGCGTCCTCACCACCCAGAGTGGCGACCAGTACTACATCTCCGATGGCCGCTACGACGTCACACAGAACGGCCAGATCGGCACCACAACGACCATCTTCGAGCCCACCAGTGCCGCGGCTGCCGCGACCTTCAAGGTGGGCCACACCTACAAGGTCGTGATCGACAGCAGCGCCATGGACGGTGACCAGGTCACCAGCGCCAAGGAAGTAGCGAACACCCTGGGACAGTGCGGATAATCGCACAAAAGGAGGCGGTAATCGTGGAAATGATGGAGCATCTGCTTCATACAACCCCACGACTACCGCTTCCGACCCACCCAATTTGAATCTTTAGCCACCCGCATCGCCGGGTATTTTTTATGCCAAACATACCAGATGCGGTAGGGTATACTAGAGTTATGAACGAGGAGCAGACCCACGAAGGCGTGTCGGTACACGCCGGATTTCCTAACCCCGCGGCCGATAAGTCGTTGGGCAATTTGGATATTCACCAGCTGTTAGTGCCGCGGCCAGCCAGCACCTTCTTGTTCCGTATTGCTGGCGACCAATGGCAGGACATGGGCATCTTTAATGGCGACATCGCAGTGATCGACCGAGCACTCGATGCTCACGAGCGTGATCTGGTCGTCTGGTGGCACGAAGAGGTGGGTGAGTTTTCTATCTCGCATTTCAAAAAGATGCCGCCGGAAGCTCGTATGTGGGGCATCGTCACATCTACCGTGCACCAATTTAGGACTTCCTAATGAAACCATTGTACGCCCTTATCGACTGCAATAACTTCTTTGTAAGCTGCGAACGCGTATTCAGGCCAGAGTTAGAAGGCAAGCCGGTTGTTGTGCTATCCAGCAACGATGGCTGCGTGGTGGCACGTAGTAACGAATCAAAACTCATTGGCATTCCAATGGGTGCGCCAGCATTCAAATTCCGCTACCTATTCCGCGAAAAACATATCACCCAATTCTCGGCCAACTTCGAGCTGTACGGCAATATCAGCAAGCGGATTACTGATATCCTCACTGAAATTACACCGCGCATCGAAGTGTACTCGGTCGATGAATCGTTCCTGGACTTGCGCGAATTGCGTATCGACGACTACGTGGCATGGGGCAAAGCAATCTGCGAACGTATCTGGCACGAAGTGGGTATACCAGTGTCAATTGGCATTGCGGGCAGCAAAACTCTCGCCAAGCTTGGGACCGAACTCGCTAAAAAACAGCCAGACTACGGCGGAGTTGTCAACCTAGCAGACGCGCCGCAAAACGTTTTGGATGAGGCTCTCCACCAAACGCCAATCAAAGATATTTGGGGCATCGGCAGACAACTGGCACCCAAGCTCAAGGCTGAGGGCGTCAGCACCGCATTGCATGTCGCTCGCATGCGGCCACAATACGCCCAGCAGCTCATGGGCGTGCATGGGCGACAGCTCGTTAGCGAGCTAAACAACATCTCGTGCCATGAGCTGGAACCTACCGGTCGGATCGCCAAAAGCATCATGCGCTCTCGTACATTTGGTGAAGACACCAATCAGGCATATGTGCTAGAAGCGGCCATTGCATCACTGACAGCCAGTGCCACGTTTGGTTTGCGTCAGCACCATTTGCTGGCACGCAAAATCGGCGTGTTCACTATGACCAACCGTCACAAGCCCGGCTTTCGCCGCTGGAACCGCGAGATTAGTCTGGGCACGCCAACCAACGACACCGGTGAAGTTATTGGCAAACTCGTGGAAGAGCTCAGCGAGGTCTATAATCCGGGCCAGGCCTACCACCGACTGGGCGTATACCTGGAAGACTTCACGCCAGAAGGCGCCTTGCAGACTGATCTTCTTGGCCACGTCGACACCGCTGGACATGACAAAGCCAAGGCTCGCATGATCGCGCTCGACCACATCAACAAAAAGCTCGGCAAGGGCAAGATTTACTACGCTGCTGAAGATCTTAGCAAAACTTGGCAACCCAAACATATTATCCGCTCGCCGCGGTACGTTTCGCAGTGGGACGAATTACCAACAGTGCGCATAGTATACTAGAGATATTGTGAAAGATTCGTTTAAAGATCACCAACTCAAAACCAACAATCCGCGCAACCAGTTTATGGGTGAGCCAATTATTTCTGATCAAATCACCCGAGAAGGCTTGGGCGTTGTGTGGCACCAACTCGAAAAAACTCTACAAGCCAAGGTCGATGGCGCCGTCGTAGAGTTTGGGTGCTACGCTGGGACAAGCAGCCTGTTTATTCGACGCTTGTTGGATACACACCATCAGTCCGGAATACGTGAATTTCACGTGTATGATTCGTTTGCAGGCTTACCCGAAAAAAGTCGCCAAGACCAGAATGCAGCAGGCGTCGATTTTGAGGCCGGCAAATTATTTGTGTCTAAAGCTGATTTTATCAAGGTATTTCGTGGCGCTCGTCTGGAGCTACCAACTATTCACAAGGGCTGGTTTCACGAACTGGCGCTTGCTGACATTCCCGATTCAATCGCTTTTGCATTTTTGGATGGGGACTTTTATCAGTCGATTATCGATTCACTTCGGCTCGTTTGGCCACGCATGGCCGAGGGTGGCATCATCCTCATCGATGATTACAAGCGGGAAACATTGCCGGGCGTTGAGCGGGCAATTCGCGATTTTTTCCAGGGCAAACCAATCAAACAGTTGCGCGCAGAGCATAATATCGCCATTATTGAACTATGAAATTGCATATTATAACTGTCGGCGAACCAAAGTTGCGCTACGCCAAACAGGGGTGGGAAGAGTACATTAAGCGCCTGCAACGCTATCACGCCGTGCGTGTTACGCATCTGGCCGATAAATGGGCGTATGATGCTGTTCATATTTTGCAGGCCACCGGCAACGCCTACAAAGTAGGGCTTATTATCGAAGGTACTGAGTTTTCGAGCCCTGGTCTCAGCGACTTCCTCGACAAGCGGGCCATGGAAGGTCGCGAAGTTTGTTTTGTTATTGGTGGGCCCGAAGGTTTACCGCTCGACGTCCAAAAAGCCATGGATATTGCATGGAGCTTTTCCAAACTGACCTTTCCGCACGATTTAGCTATGGTGGTGCTCGCCGAGGCGCTATATCGCGCCAGCACTATTGGCGCCGGGCATCCCTATCACAAAGCATAAAATCTTTGCTTAAATTGCCTAAATATGGTAAAATAACGTGATTCGTTTACTGTGGTAAGCGAAGACCGTGTTGACCTTCCTTTGGCGGGGGCTGTCAGTTGTTGCGTCCGCGACAACTGACAGCCTCACCACAAGGTGAAGATCCACGGAATTTTTAACATTTCAGTGGATTACTGCCGCGCGCAGTAGCACCCGACTTTTCTGGGAGGGTCCTATGTCCGACACCAGCAGCAGGGAACCCCGGCTCATCCGACTTATCAAGGCCTTCAGCGGTCCGCCCACCGGAATCAAGGAGAACGACCTCAAGCTGGTCACCCCCGAGGTAGCTGCGCTGCTGCCTGTGCCCCACGACAACGACGTCAGCCTGCCGGACAGCATCGCGCTTCCCATCAGCAAGACGATCAAGCAGGTCTACGTCGCCGCGCTCTTCGTGCTTGCACGAACCGCCCTGGCGGAAATCGCCAAGCTCAAGACCAAGCTCGCCACTGCCAACCGGCGGAACGACGAGCAGGAAACCGAGCTCGGCGAGGTCAAGAACGCCCTCATGGAGGCGACCGAGGCGTACGAGATCACCACCCGTGTGACCGAGTTCCGTCTCCTCATCACGGAGATCCTCGGCCGCACCAGCGTGCCCGTCACGATCTCCGACACGGTCGTCCAGTTCGCCGCCGGAAATCTGATGTTCGAGTACGACCACTTCAGGAACAAGCTCGAAGTCTGGTCGAACACCGAGTACATCATCGTGCTGTACGTCTTCAAGAACTTCCAGCCGAACAACCTGATCGAGCTCAAGCGCATCAACTTCGATGCCTCGCAGGCGGGATGGACCATCAACTGGGAGAACTTCTGCAAGGGAAGGCTGCAGCTGGATCGCTACTACGACGCCGAGTGGCTCGCCAACTTCTCCACCGAGAAGCTCGCGGGTGACACTTGCCACGCGACCGGTGTCCTGACCGACGACCCCGCGAACGCAGGCATCGTCCTGGAGTTCACCCCGCGTGCCACGGTCACCAACGACCAGGAGCACAACGCACTCGCGGAGGTCATCAGCATCGACAACCCGCTCGGCTCCGCCTGATCTAAGTCGGCAGTCTCACGTACATACGTTCGTCACCATCAAGGAGCATGAGCCATAATGACCATGAGCAACCAGCCCACCGGGCTTGTAATCACCCCCCACGAGATGCACGCCATCCTGGCCTGGGCCGCCAACCCGAAGACGAGCGAGTTCGTTCCGCTCCCGCTGCTTGCAGTGGCCGCCATGAGCCTCGTGCTCGCCGGCGACAAGCGCCACCGTCCGATCACCCGGGTCATGACGCTCGCCGAGCGCTTCAACCAGGCCTAACCGATCCACTGAAATAATTCAACCGAAACACGCATCCAGCGTGAACGTCGGAGGAGGGGAGTGTTGCCGTCTGTTGGTGTGTCGCTATTCGCGATACAATTAACCAAACAGCCCGCACACTCTCCTCCGCACCACCACATATGCAGCTTCGGCTGTTTTTTAATACCAAAAAATGGCGCACCCAGGGGAGTCAGATAATATAATTGGATAAATTGTCATTATGTTGTAAAATAATATTGTTCATCACTTCGGTGAAGGTACTCGTGTTTGATCTTCCTTGCGCAGGGCTGACAGCAGTTTGCGCGTCAGACTTCTGGCAGCCCTCACCACAAGGTGAAGATCCACGAAATTAAATTCATGGATACCTTTCTGTTGGAGACAACAGCTCTGGTGGCACCGAATCGACTGGAGGACATCATGTCCCAGGAAAACGAAGCAGCCAAACCCCAGATTCCCGCCCAGCGCGACGAGTCCGGTACAGCCTCCAAGCCCAACAACGGGCCCGGTCGACAGGCGGCAACCCAGAAGAGTCGCGCCAACGCGCTCTACCACTGGCAGCCCGAGCGCGACGAGCACGGAAACCTGGTGCTGAAGCGGCCCACCGCCGACACCAACGGCAACGTTGGCAACTTCGGCCGGGCGCTCCTGCGCTACACCAACGCGCTGGAGAAGGAGATCACCGATCTCCGGACCAAGGTCGCCGAGAACGAGCCGTCGGTCCGCATCGCGGAACTCGAGCAGGAACTCGCGGACGCCCGCGCCCAGATCGAGCAGCTCAAGTCTCTCGAAGGCCAGCTGGCCGAGAACGAGGCCGAGGCCGTCCGTCTGCAGCGAGAGCTCGAGGAAGTTCGACAGGGGAACGAGCAGGCCCAGAAGGGCATCGACAGTCTCCTCGCTGCAAGCAAGGAGAACACCGCCCAGCTCAACCGTCTCACGGTCCGCGCCGAAACCGCCGAGCGCATTCTCATGCTCGAGGCAATTCTCAGCGGCTTCCTGGAGGCGCCCCTGGCAGTTATCCGCGCCTACAACAAGGGCACGGTCATCGGCCGACACTTCGTCATCGGTGGGCTGAACCTCACGATGACCATGCAACTCGCGGCTCCGTACAAGTACGGACTCACCGCGGACTCGAACACCGACATCCGGGTCAAGCCCTACGCTGTTCACGCCTTCAACCAGGACGGCATGCCGGCCATTCCGGAACTCATCCACCTGGCGTTCCTGCTGGATGCGGTGACGGAGGAGGGCTACCAGAAGAACCTGGCACGCTTCGCCGACAACCCCACCGCACTGGCCGAGATCTACCCGCCACAGCCAAAAGGCTTCGAAGAGACGGTCAGGGCACTGGGAGCACTCGCACGAGGCGGCCACGAACCGTTCCGCTACATGAAGCCCAGCCTCCAGATCCCCGACCTCGGGTCGGCGTACATGTATGCAAACCAGGGAGGCCACGCGCAGCCCTACATCCCGCCCACCGAGAAGGACCTGCACCTGACTGACGGTGTGACCGGTCCGGAGGGCTACGCCGCCACCCTGGCTGGATTCGACGAGGTGGTCAACGTCGCTTCGCAGGAGCTCGCCGCGACAGTCCCGGCCGAGACCCCCGAGGAGCCGACGATCAGTCACACTCCGAACTGCATGGTCTACGGCAACGACCCGCAGTGCGTGCACCCCGACCACCAGAAGTAGGAGCAACAGCCAAAACAACTGACAGTAAGGTACGTCCAGAAACCACAGGGATAGATACCATGCCCTGATGACCAAAAGTCATCGAATGGTTCCGGAGGGAGCTGCTATGTGATCGCATTCGTGCGAACAACCCCACATAGCAGTCTCCTTTCCGAAAACAACCCACGCATAATACACGCAGCTTCGGCTGTTTTTTTTAATACCAAAAATAAAATACCTGGGATTAGCTATAGGTATTTAAAAAGATGAGATTCCCGTTTTCGCTGTCTACAGACTCGTACCTATCGGTAGGAGTTACATTTCTCGGACACTCCTTCGAAATGTACTCATCAGCACAACTTGTGGCCTTTAGTGGTCACCATTCGTGGAACGGGGGAGAGAGAACGGTGGGCAAGAAACGGCGCATAGGCGCGGCAATCTAGGTGGAAGCATTGCCGCAACCCACGTAATGCGATGACCGCGCCGCGTGCCTGAGTACCTACTAGTCGGGGAGGACTTCGGAGTGCAGCTGGAGGCTACCACCCTCGAGCTTGAGACCCGTGAAGGCAGTCGGTGTCTCGGTGAAGAACCGCTGCATGACGTCGTTGACGAAGTCGTAGAGTTCGTCGGCGCCCAGCTTGGTGGTGTCGTAGGTGATGCGGATCTGGCAACGAGCCACGTACGCTCGCAGGATGCCGTGACGCGCGTAGAACTGGTCCACCAACGGCTTCACCAGAGTGGCGAAGACATCCTTGTCGAACTCACCATCCACCAGCGGCAGGATGCCGTCCGCGTGGTTGAAGTAGTACACGCAGGTCGACTGGGTGGTCGGGAGCGGCAGGAGCTGCCTGGTCGGGGAGGTCGGTGCCACCGGGTCATCGGAACCGATGATGACCGGGAGCTTTCCCGCCTCGATGAAGGGGAAGGCGCACCAGTCGGAGCGATCCTCGACGAGTGTCCCCATGACGCCCTGGACTGCCTCCGTCAGCGCACTGAAGTCGACGGCGAGGGGCGAGTACAGAACCACGATGCGGTGACGCTCCGCGCTGACGTCGTTGACACCGTTCTCGTTCCGGAGGGCACTCTCGATGAGCGAGGTGATGTAGGCCTGCTTGCCACCGTGCTTGCCCCACAGGGCGCTGCTCAGGTGGAAGTAGTACGGAACGGATCCGTCGGGTACGCCAGTGATCGTCGGGGTTTCCTGGACCTGGGTCATGGAATGTACCTTTCTCTCATCTTCGGCGGTCTAGCTGTGTCGGGTGCCGCTCACTCGTAAACCGTGAGTTGTGTGTTTCTTGTCACACAAGATGAGATAGCGGTGCGCGGGCATGCAGCCACGCAGCTCTAACTCATCTTGCGTTCTCTCTTAAGGTGCTTGGATCCAGCAGTATGGCTCAACAAAACAGGCGTATAGTACCATGTAAATACGTTTGCAACAATGTTGTGGTGAAATAATTCCGAATGTGGGGTAGACCAGAAAGATTGCGGGGAGTGTGGGAGGACGCCGAAGGGCGCGGCAATCTAGGTGGAAGCATTGCCGCGCCGAGCGGTTTTTGGACTACTTCTTGCCGAGGGCCCCGCCGAGGGTGGGGAGGGGCGCAGGCGCCTTGATCTGCCTGACGTACCGGGCGAAGCACTTGCGGAGTATGTTGTCGGGCGGAATGAACGTGTTGCTGATGAGTTCCGTGCGGCGCACCAGACGAACAGCCAGCATCAGCTGCGGGGCATGACGGTGCGAGTCCTCCGTGAAGGTGCTGTACGCAGCACCAAGTTCACCGAGAACGCAGTGGAGGTCATCGCGGGACAGGGTCGAGACGTCCGTCAGGAGGTCGAGCATCTGTGCATCACAGACCACGCGCACGAACTTCTGGATCCTCTCCACTTCATCCGTGCTGAATACTTTTGAGTCTTCGGGCATGGCAAGCCTTTCTCGTACGATTCGGGACGTGCTAACTCGCGCGCAATCTTTCTGTTGATGTGCTTGGAGCTATCGCTCAAACATCGTTGAACACCGTATCATATTCATAAGGTTCAGGCAAATCCCGTTTTCGCTGTCTACAGACTCGTACCTATCAGTAGTCTCACTCTTGCAGGGAAACCTGTCGGTCCCTTGGCTTTGCCAAGAAAACCTTATGGTAGCTATTTCCCCGTAGGGGAAACTTATACCTTCGGTAGGAGTTACATTTCGTGGAACGGGGTGAGACAAAGAAAGAACAGGGGTGGAAAACGAGGGAGATGGAGTCGCATAAGCAGCGGCAATCTGATTGGAGTCTTGCCGCTGCTTAGCGATTCTTCGGGGTGGTGCGTGATGCTCTAGAGCGAGCGGTATTTCAGACTAGCCCAGTGCCAGTCGCGTGAGCGACGAAGGTCAGCTGTTGTTGTCCAGCACCACGGCGTAGTAGCCATCGAGACACTTCTTGACCAGCGACTCTGTGGGGATGAAGCCGAGGGGGAAGGCGAAGAAGGTCGTCTGCCTCATGAACATCGTGATGATCTTGAGCGACGGGGCCGCGCCGAAGATAGACTCCGGGTCGTCGTCCCTGAAGGTGTCGACAACGTCCTCGAGGGCCTTCTGGGCGGCAGCGAGTCTCTGGGTGACGGCTGCACTGGAACTGCCGGAAGGGGTACTGTCCACCACCTCGAGAGACAGCGCGGCATCGATGCCGTTGTCCGGCAGGACCGCGACGAAGAGCTGGATGGTCCGCGCCTCGTCAGGGGTGAGTGTGGGCCGCATCTCCGGCTTGACGAAGTCAGTCGGGCTGGTCATGGTACTACCTTTCTACCGATCTTGGCAGGATGCTATTCGGGGTTCAATGGTGAACCGAGAATATGTGTTTTCGCACACAAGATGAGCCAGGGAAGTACGACGCTTGGTTACGCTTCCGTGGCTCATCTTGGTTGTTCTTGCTTTGTCAAAGTGCTTTGGAACCAAGCAATGGCTCAACAAAACTGATCGCACTATACAATAATTTAGACATATCTACAATTATCGATTGTAGAGTGAGCGTGTTATTGAAATATTGTCTCTGTTATGCTAGTATAAAGCGGTCAGGTTTTAGGACCTGACGGGCGTACGCATACTTTTGGCAAAGTCTCATATGCTTCGTATATGAACCCTAGTTTCTCGGGTTTGGCCCATACCTTCGGTATGACGGCCGTGCGCTCGCAAGCTAAAATTGTGCAAGCACAATTTGTGCCTTACTCACTTACGGCCTCATCGTCTAACGGTTAGGACGCCGGGTTCTCATCCCGGCAATTGGAGTTCGATTCTCCATGAGGTCACCAAGTTGAAATTACAGATACAAAAGAGTTCCAGAATTTATTTTCTGGAACTCTTTTGTTTTTACTTCACCTCTGCTAAATCGAGTTCGATTCCTCTGAGTTAAGAGTGCTAATGTTCGGTTAGCTTCATCGGAATATGCCGTTAAAGAAGAATAGGCACTTTCAGCTTACCGAGCTATTGAATGTGGCTAATGAAATCCTCAAATACATGAGCGAGCTCAGTCGGCTTACTTACCATTGGAAGATGACCTGTTTCGAGCGTAACCGTGCCAGCCTTTAGGTTTATAGCCATGGTAGTTTGAGATGTTGGGCTAAGATTCTGGTCTCTTGATAACATAATGTAGAGTCGTGGTATGTCCGGAACCGCAACTACAGACTTATCTCCGTATAAAGCAACCGACTCTGGCTGAAAGCGTCGTAGCACTTCTGCTGTCTGTGCGGCAGAAAGGTCATTACAATATGACTTTTTTATTGCACTATCTGGTGGTCGAGTACCCGCTAGACGCGTAAGTAATGGTATGATGACTTTTTGCGGAAATGGCTGCCCCGAAAAGAAAGAACCGCCATTTTTGGGAATAACTGCACTAATAGCAATCAAACCCGCAACTCGATCTTTTAATAAGTCGGCGAGCTGCAAGGCAATTATGGCGCCAATTGAATGTCCAACAATAACGTATCTATCTACGCCTTGCCAAGCTTTGACTTGCTCTAATGCAGTTTTGGTATAATCTTCCAAGCTCATAGATTTTTTAGATGCAGCATCTGGAAATGAGATAGCAAGTGATGGTGTCTCTAGTGCCGTAACCATATCGTCCCAAACCCATGTGCCCAAACCCGCACCAGCGATAAGCACCACCCCAGTCTTCGATACTCTTTTAGGCGTCTCTGTGATTACTCTGTTCATATCCGTCCACTATAGTCCCATAAAGTTTAATAGGCTTGTAAAAAATGGACAATCTATTTGAGCGTCAACTCTTTTTCGAGATCACTGGGTGATACACCTACTAAGCTTTGAAACTCGTGAGAGAAGTGAGCGTGATCTGCATAGCCATGCAAAGAGGCAATATTCGTGATAGTCATACCGGACTGCTTAATATCTTCCGTCGCATACTTCTGCCTATGCAAACGAAGAAATTCTTTAGGTGTAAGACAGGTGAACTGTTTAAAGCGCCGTCGAAATTGGCGTGAACTGATCGGAAGATTCTCAAGAATGTCTGCGATTTTCTGCATATCTGATCTCTCTTCTACTTGATCCAAAAACATATCAACAATAGGGTCACGGGTGATAACACCTTCTTTTATACATGCTTCTATAAGGTGCGGTAGTTTTGAGAGAATTACAGTATATGTGTCGCCCTGAATACTCTTTTCGAAATAACCGAGTTGCACAAGCTCCTTCGAGAAATCTGAGACCTTAGAGTCCCTCAGCAGGGCAAAAGATTCTTTCGTCAGAGTTACCCGACAGCCAGGGCGAAATCTAGCACCAATAAATAGATCACCCGGTCTAAGCAAGGTTGTTTGTGCGGTCATCATTGGTCCGATCAGCACAACTTTCATATCCTCGCTAGAACTATGAATCATAAGATCGCACGAAGCCGTCGGCATTAAACGCAGCACACCCGTTTCCGTAATTTGGCAATGCCAAAAAGCTTCGACGTATTCTGCAAGATTATTTGCAGGACTGGTTTCGATAAAATTAACATGAGGCATCTGAAATTATGGTAGCAGTAAGGAGTCGAAATTCACATACATGCCGTAACTTCAATCAAGACCTCATTTTTCCAAATCTGCTAGGTGAGCTTCACCATCACGGCACCCTACGCCAAGATCCACTAATTTGGTGTATAAGAGTAGTAAATCTTGCTCAAAGGTGTTCCACCTTTTACCCAATGAGTTCACCAAAGAAAGGCGCTCATCGCAGGATGGGCGTTTTTCTTTGGTTATTCCCAATAGGAGAGTAAGGGATCGACGAATGTACGCCTGCTTGAATGCAATGGACTAGCCCTGGAGTACTTGTGTCTGCCAGTAAAACGTCGTCGTGCTCCCGGGTGTAGCAGAGACATTGATCGTAAACTGCGTGGCGCCAACGCCACTTACCCAATAGGAGAGTCCCGCGAGGCTACTTTGCGGCGTAACGACTACATTGGTCGGCGTAAGGGCAAGTCCGTGCGAGACTACTACCGATGTTTGGACATTCGTGATACTTGCCGAGCCCACGGCCACTGTGGTAAATCCGTTATTACCTGCGATATTATTATGGCCGCCGCCGTTGTTAAGACGTACTGGCCCATATTGCCATACGCCAGTTATCCCATCGAGGCTAAACTCATTGTTGACAATGTCGTTACTATCGGCTCCGAAGTCCGTCCATATGCCAGCCGTTGCGTAGCCTTGGCCACTAGCAATCGGGCTAAAAACATTGCCGGAAATCATGTTACGTGGCTTACTATCAAGATATACGCCGGCTTTTTGATTTCCTGAAGTTGCGGCACTTCCAATATTGCAGAAGATATTGCCCATAACCGTATTTGCGTTGCCATTAATATGCAATTGTTGGCCACTCCCGCCATCAAAAATATTGTTTGCAATCGTACATCGACTTCCGTTCACGCGCATCATAGTCACACCCTGGCCACCATTGACAAACGAATTATTGAGAAAATGTTGCAATCCGGCAGATTCAAACACTTGGTATACCGTTCCACCTGGCTGGCCGCCATTATGGAGCGAATACGTGTAGTTGGGATTACCGTTATCACCAAAGGTGCAGTTAACGACATAATTTTCGTCAGATTCAAAAATCTCAAGCGCTTGTCCCAAGCCAGTGCCAGCGTTCTTGCCATTATTAAACAAGCAGGAGCTAATCGTATTGTCGTGACCAAAACCACCCGTACCATCTTTGTGCAGGTAAATTCCATCGTAGAACGGTGTATCGATTTGAATGTTCTCGAATAAGCAGGATACGGCACCGTATGCGTCGATACCACCACTGTCGCTCGTCTGGTTGCTGCCGTTACACGACAGGAAAATGTCACGAATAATAAGCCCGGGCGTATAGACGTTTCCTAAACTAAAAATGTAGCAATTTGCGTTGTTTGCGAGTGATATCTGGCTATTCCAGCCACTGCCAAAAATACAGAGCCCGCCGGGGAAACCACCGCCCACGTTGAGCGTGCTTGAAATCAGATAATTTCCAGGAGGGAAGAAGAGAGCTTGCGTACTCGTTTTGGCGGCGGTTATTGCACTTTGAATCGCAGCTGTATCATCCGTGCTACCGTTGCCAGTTGCGCCATAATCCATCACATTAGTGGCCATTCCGGCCATATTCCTTTTCCAAGCGAGCCCCGTAGCTTGCGTTGAGTCTGCGACGAGTGTCTGACCATTACTGCCAGCGCCCAATCGAGTAACCGTGGCGGATCCAGAGGCTGCGATTAGGTCGCCTTTCGTAGTCGCGATACTTGGTTGCAAGGCCGTATCGGCTGCGCCGAGAGATGTTTGTACAGCAGGAGCAAGATCGGTCTTAGGAATACCCGTACTCGGTTTGATGTAGTAATTGCTGAGCGTGCCATTTGCACGAAGCGTACCGTCAGAGTTGTGCTCAACATCTAGGAAGTCGTTAAGTACGCTTCCCCAACTACCGCTATCTTGCCCAGGGGTTGGTAACCGAGCCATCCTGACTTATCCTGCTTACGTTATATTCAGTATATCAAATAATTGTGTGGCTGCGCAGTGCAGTGTATTTACCGGCTGGTTTCTCGTTTGAAGGACCAACCAGAATACAATACCAGCAACATCGGTGGTGCGCCAAACGCGCCGAGCAGCGCACCCAAAAGATCGCCCGTAAGGCTACCATGCGAGTACATAATGATCGAAAATGGTGGTGCCACGAGTGCAACGATGCCCAGGAAATAGTAGAGACACCGCACCGATCGGGCATATGCAGTGTTTAACCCGGCCGAAATTATCTGAGCTAGCCTTGCACCAAACAAGGCACTGATGCCAATTACGATGATGTCCAGTTCCGAAAGCACAAACCAAATTGCATTGGCCGTGTGCGAAACGTAAGCCAGGGCAGAGACAACGGCCAGCAGGCCCGTGGAAATCGCGAATAACAACTGGAGTGACGTAAAACGAGTGCGTATTTGCAATGTGCGGGCATACGCGCGAATGCCAAAGTAAATCCAAAAATAAGACACAGCAGCGATGACGGGCATACCGGCATAGCGAAGCGCCGGCCGATCGCCAATTTTAAGTAGTGCTATTGCCGAAAATGCAATGTACTGCAAACCAAGGCCAATGTTTCCAGCGCATAGGTACAAGAACGCTCGCTTGAGCTCAGGTTTAAAACTGCTCAAAGAGGTGAGATAGAACCAGGTTGTCGCCAGGGCAACAACAAGCAAAAATACCGGTATTGCCAGCGAAAATCTAACGCTGAGCGAAGTAGCCGGCACAAGCAGAACGATGCCAGCCAAAGCCAAGCAGGCAACCACGATCAGCCAGTAACTGGCAGTCTTTTTGGGTGGCTGATTCTTGGATTCAATACGCGCTTCCAGAGTCTCCGGAGAAAAGTTCCGCAAGGGATCGTCGGTGACAAGATACTGCTTGATTTGGCGCGAAAGCTCCTCGAGATCACTTCGGGCTGCCGGTTGAAGTGCCGTCCCAGGGACCCATTGTGACGTAATGATTCGTAACTGATCGAGGAGGGGATCAACCTTTGCTGGTTCGGACGCCAACGAAGCCAAATACAGCACGTTATCAATGAGCGTGCGATCTTCCACCTGAACTGGCTGAGGCTGCGGCATTGTCATGGCGTGTCTCCTACTTTTATAACGGAAAAACATAAGCTTTACAAGCCACGCATTCGCCCGTCGTTTTGTGATATCATAAACAGTAGCACTATAAGAAAATAATAACCGTATGAGATTATAGACCCGAGAACATAAACTATGTCACGCCTTCCTATTCCTGGCTCAGATGACGGATCATGGGGCACGGTGCTCAATGATTTTTTGGACGTCTCGCATGCCAGTGATGGCACGCTTAAAAGCAGCGCCGTAACAGCAGCCGGAGCAGCTTCTGATTCTGCGGTCGTTCATAATACCGGCGGCGAAATTATTGCGGGAACCAAGACGTTTAGCGCCTCGCCAATCGTGCCCACACCTACACTCGGTGGGCAGGCTGCCAATAAAACATACGTAGACTCGGTAGCTGGCGCCGGCGCTCCAGATGCAACCCCAACAACCAAGGGCATTGTGCAGCTTGCAGGTGACTTAGGTGGGGCAGGGACTACTGCCGCTGCTCCCGTTATTAGTGACGGGGCTATTACCAATAGCAAGATTGCTAACGGATCGGTCAGTACAGGTAAACTGGCAGCTGGGTCAGTTACAACAAACGAGATTGCTGACGGCACGATTACCAATACTGATATTTCTGTGTCGGCGGCCATTGCCAAGTCAAAGCTTGCAGCACTCAACATTGTCGATGCTGATGTATCCGCCCTCTCTGAGTCTAAAATCACCAACTTAACGACTGACCTCGCGGCCACCGAAAAGACCGCCAACAAGGGTGCCGTCAATGGTTATGCGCCACTCAATGCATCGAGCCAAGTTCCCATCGCTAATCTACCCGTCGGAGCAACCGGCACAACGGTAGCTGCAGGGAACGATGCACGTATCACAGGAGCAGTTCAGGCCAGTACCGCAACGACCAAGGGTGACCTCCTGGCGGCTACTGCCAGCGCAACAATTACGCGGCTCGGAGTAGGCAGCGACACACAAGTGCTCACCGCAGACTCTACGCAAGCCACTGGAATAAAATGGGCAGCGCCCGCAACAAGTCTTCCGCCGAGCGGAACCGCAGGCGGAGATCTTACGGGCACATATCCCAACCCGACAGTAGCCGCCGGGGCCATTACGAGTAGCAAGATTGCAAACGGTACAATTACCGACACCAACATCTCTGCTATTTCTGAAAGCAAGATTACCAACTTGACAACTGACCTCGCGGCCAAAGCGCCGACCACTCGGAACATTACTGCAGGCACTGGTCTGACTGGTGGCGGAGACCTGTCCGCCGATCGTACACTATCCGTGGTTGCCGACACCACAACGCAACGAATTCGCGTCAGCAATAGTGGCACTTTAGTAGGAACCAGACAGGAAGTAAATTTAGTAGCCGGTAGCAACCTAACCATTACTCCCACTGATGATAGCGTTAACAACCGGGTTAACGTTACAATCGCGGCCACATCCCAAGCAGCAAGCAATGCCACTACCAGCACACCGGGTCTCGTCCAACTTGCAGGTGACTTAGGTGGGGCAGGCACCACCGCAACTGCTCCAGTCATTACCAATGGTGCTATTACAAGCGCAAAGATAGCATCAGGCACCATTATTGATACGAATATTTCTGGAACGGCAGCCATAGCACAGACTAAGCTTGCCTTGGCAATCACAGACAGTCAGGTGGCAGCAGGTGCGGGAATTGCAAAAAGTAAACTAGCCTCTCTGACCATCGTCGATGCTGATGTATCCGCCATCTCTGAGTCTAAAATCACCAACTTGACAACTGACCTCGCCGCTAAACAGGCGGCTGACGCAACACTTACCGCATTGGCAGGTCTCGATGCTACCGCTGGGATTGTCGTGGAAACCGCAGCCGACACGTTTACCAAGCGCACGCTTACCGCTGGATCAAGCAAGATAACCGTATCGAATGGCTCGGGAGCTAGCGGAAATCCGACAATTGATGTTGACCCAACACAGCTGACTATTACAGAAAGTCAAGTAACAAACTTGACAACTGACCTCGCCGCTAAAGTATCAGTGACA